>DASYGV010000131.1:0-50821 GCA_035999335.1 Thermoanaerobaculia bacterium
ATCGAAATGCCGGGCGGGCGGCGACGCTCCGTGCGGCGGTGAAGGGGAACGCCGGCGTCCTCGCCGGCTGGCCCGCAGGCGTCCCGCGCCTGCGTTCTGCGAGGCGGCGAGGACGCCGCCGGGCCAGCCGCCGGGACGGCGGCGTTCCGGGTCAGTCGAAGATCCGCCGCAACTTCTCCAGCACGCCTTCCACCTCCTGGCGGTTGCGGTCGACGTCGTTCGCCCAGCGGCGGAACTTGTCGAACGTGATCGCGGGCGGCTCGTCGAAATGCTCGTCGTCGAAGAGCACGCGGCGGACGATGCGGCCCATGAGTCCGGTCGGGCAGTAGCGGGTGGGGGCGGTGCCGTTCAGGTAGACCTCGCGGATCGGACCGGGGCAGCCGCGGCGCCAGAGCATTCCCGACTCAGGATCGATGTCGCGGAACGTCACACCGGCCGGCGGATCGGGTTGTTTGGTCAGGTGCGGAGTCTCGCGCATATAGGCCCCCCAGATCGGCAATGCGGCTTCCGAGGACGACAACCGAAGCGGCGCGCCGCGATCGAAACCGACCCATACCGTGGTCACGACGTCGGCGGTGTAGCCGACGAACCACGCGTCGCGGTAGTCGTTCGTCGTGCCGGTCTTGCCGGCGACGGAGCCGAGTCCGTAGCGCTTCAGGCGCGTGGCCGTGCCGCGGCGGACGACGCCGCGCAGCAGCGTGTGCACGACGTACGTCGCGCTGGCATCGACGACGCGCTTGCGCTGCACCTTCGCTTCGAACAGCACCTTCCCGCCGCGGTCCTTCACCCGCGTGAGGAGGAACGGCTCCACGCGCTCGCCGAGATTCGGGAAGACCGTGTACGCGGCGGTGAGCTCACGCATCGACACCTCGCCGACGCCGAGAGGTAGCGCCGGAACGTTGCGCACGTCGCTGATGCCGAGGTCCGAGGCCACGCGCACGACGCGGCGCGCGCCGATGTCGTTCGTGAGGCGCACCGTCGGCACGTTCAGCGAGCGCTCGAATGATTCGCGCAGCGTCACGCGTCCGCGGAAGTTCTCGTCGTAGTTCTGCGGCTCCCAGGTCTCGTCGTTCGCCAGCTCGATCTTCACCGGCGCGTCGAGCAGCAGCGACGACGCGGTAAAGCGCTTCGACAGGATTGCCGCGAGATAGGCGAAGGTCTTGAACGCGGAGCCGGGCTGGCGGCGCATCTGCGACGTGCGGTCGTACGGCGAGCGCTGAAAGTCGCTGCCGCCGACCAGCGCGCGAATGCCGCCGGTTCGCGGATCGACGGAGAGGATCGCGACCTGCAGCGGATCAGCCCGCGACTGCTGGCGGATCCAGCGAAAGCGCGCTTCGAGCGACGCCGCTCCACGGCGCGCGGCCAGCTCCGCCGCGCGCTGCGCCTTCGGATCCATTTCGCAGACGACGGTCAGTCCGCCGCCGAGCAGAGGACGCTCGCCGATTCTCTTCAGCACTTCGGCGCGAAGCGCGCGGAGGTAATACGGATACGGCGTCTGCGGCAGCGAGCCGCGAACGATGTCGGCGGGATGCGACAGCGCGTCGAGATACTCGCGCTCGTCGAGCCAGCCGCGCTTGTGCATCACGACGAGGATCGAGTCGCGGCGCGCGCGCGCGATCTCGGGACGCCGCTGATTCGGCGCGCGGATCATTCCCGCGAGCAATGCCGCCTCGTCGACGCGCAGATGGTTGGGCGGTTTGTCGAAGTAGAGCCGCGCCGCCTCGTCGATGCCGAGGATCGGCGCGCCCTGGTGATGCCCGAGGTAGACGTCGTTGAGGTAGAGCTCGAGGATCTCGTCCTTCGACAGGCGCGCGTCGAGCACGACCGCGAGGATGGCCTCGAGGAACTTGCGCCGCCAGGTGCGGTCGTTCGTGAGGAAGCGCTGCTTCACGATCTGTTGCGTGATCGTCGAGCCGCCCTGCGAGACGCCGCCGGCGCGGACATTCGCCACCGTCGCGCGCGCGATGCCGATCGGATCGATGCCGATGTGGCGGCGGAAGCGGACGTCCTCGGCGGCGATGAACGCATCGGCGATGTGGCGCGGGAGCTTCCCGATGAGCACCGGCGGCGTGACCCGCCATCCACTGCCATACACGCGCATGACCTCACGCGATTTGCCGTTGGCGGCGGAGACGATCGTCGTCGGCTCGCGCCAGCTGTGCGTCTCCAGCTCGCGCGAGATGCGCCGGTTCATCGCGAAGACGTAGAACGACAACGCCCACATCGCGAGGAAGATCGCGATGAAGAACGGCAGCATCCAACGAAGGAGAAGAGCACGGCGTGACAATCGTGACATGTTCGTCTACATTGTTTTTCGTGCAACTCACACACCGGGTTGCGTAGGAGAAAACTAAAATGGCTGCTAAGAAGAAGACCGCCGCGAAAAAGAAGACCGGCGGCAAAAAAGGCGGCACGAAGAAGAAGGCCGCCTCGAAGAAGGCTGCCCCGAAGCGTAAGAGCGCGAAGAAGGCCAGCGCGAAGAAGGCCGCTCCGAAGCGTAAAGCCGTAGCGAAGAAGAAGGCTCCCGCGAAGAAGGCCGCTCCGAAGCGCGTTGCCGCGAAGAAGGCCCCCGCGAAGAAGAAGGCGCCTGCGAAGAAAGCGGCTCCGGCTCGCAAGGCCGCTCCGGCGAAGAAGGCCGCCCCGGCCCGCAAGGCTCCGGCGAAGCCGCCCGTCGCAACGGCGCCACCGCCACCACCCCCCGCTCCTGCGGCTCCGGCTCCGGCGCCTGCGAGCGATACCGGCACCACCGATGGTGGCGGCACCAGCGAGAGTTAGGGTATGGAGTGCGGCGGCACGGCCGCCGCTTTTGAATCACGCGGCAAGAGCGCAACCTCTGCGATCCTGCCGCGCATTCGAAAGCGGAGGCGCTGCCTCCGCACTCCAAATCATCCCTCTTCGTTGAAGGCGCGGCGGATGCGCTTCGAGAAGTACTTGTCCGGCAATCCGCCCTTCCACGAGCGCAACTGTTTCGCTCGGCGGAACGACCGCAGCGCTTGCGTGCGGTAGCTCTCGTCGGCCTCGAACGCGTACTGCGAATACTGCGATGCGCCGAGGAACGCCCAGATCCAGCCGTTGGTCGGCAGCTTGCGCGTGAGGTCCGCGAACTGGCGCGACGCGTCGTCGAACTCGCCGTTGAAGTAATCCTCGAGCGCGCGGCGGAGCTGCTGCTTGTAATCCGACAGCACCGCGTCCGTGACGATCGCGGGCCGTGTTGGAGCGGGAATCGATGGTGTCGGCGCCGAGACATTCGGCGGCATCGCCAGCTCCGCGAGGTCGCCCGCGTTTTCGGCCATCGCGATGATGGCGTTGAAGTCATCGTTGTTCTTCGCCGACGTGTTGTGCGTCATCGCGTCGGAGTAGATCGTCATCGCCTGCGTGTACTGCGCGGAGCCCGACGCGCGGCGCTGCTGCGCCTGCTGCAGTTTCTGCTTCGCCGCTCCGAGCGCGGCCGACGCGCGCTGGCGCAGCGCGGGATCGATCTGCGGCGCGGCCGGTTGCGCAGGCGTGGTCTGCGTGACGACCGGCGGCCTCACCGGCGTCGGATCGGGACGCACCGGCTCCGGGTCCGACGCGCTCGAAGCCGCGAGTTGCCGCTTCGCGCGATCGAGAAGCTCGCCGATCGAGCCGAGGTTCTCGGGACCGGGACCGCTGGTGCGCTCGAGATCGGAGATCGCCTGCTCGTACTTGCCGGCGTTCAGATACGCGACGCCGCGGTAGTAGTACGGGTGATAGTTGATGAAGATCGAGCCGTAGGTGCGGGACTTGTTGTTCTCTTTCGGATTGCCCTGGATCGCGGCCGACATTTTCGTGATGACGACGTTCCAGTTGCCGGCGCGCGCGGCGGCGACACCGGCGTCGTAATCGTCGTACCACGATGCGTGCGCGGTCGACGCCAGCGCGAGCGTGAGGAGAAATGCGGCGAGTGTGCGTGCTCGGTTCATGGCTCGGTGTGGGTCAGTTCATCCGTGAGCGCGTCGACGTCGACGCCGCCCATCGGAACGTTGCGGGTGGTCGGTTTGCCTGCCTCGATCTGCACGTCGATCGTCTTCTGCCCCTGCGGGCCGTTGACGGTGACGCGATACTCGCCCGGCTGCAGCACGATCCGCGCGGGCGTCGAGCGCACCTCGTCCCCGAGCGGGACTTCCTTCTGATCCGACTTGTTGACGATGCGGTCGAGCTCACCCCACGGCGACGCGGAGAGGAGAAGCAGTCCCTGGTCGCCGGGGATCGGCTGCGTGCTGGCGGTGCCGGTCGCGGTGAGCTCGGTCCCCGCGGTCGACGCGATCGGACCATCGGGATTCACCGGCTTGTCGCGCATCATCATCACGGCCACGCTGACGATCACCAGGACGAGCACCGCCGCGATCGCGCCGATCACGGCCACGTTCTTCTTCTTCGTCGGCGCCAGGTCGATCTGGCGCTCGAGCTGCGTCGCCTCGGCCTGCGCCGACCACTTCTTTTCCGCCACGGTGGGCGACGCCACTGTGCCCAGCCGCTCCACGACCGTCGCCTCGTTGCTGCCGATCGTCTTCGCCGTGCTCGTTCTGCCGGGCATCGTCCCGCCAGGCACCGTGCCGCCCGTGAACGTCTGCTGCGTCGCCTGCGCCCCGCTCGCCGTCACTTGCGGCGAAGTGCCGGTGATCTTCGGCAGTTCCGCCAGCGTCTGGGCGCCGGAGAGCGTGATCATCTTCTCGCCGAGGCCGTACTTCTGATCGGGCGCGACCGAGCTGCGGACGTTCTCGAGCGCGTTCGCGAATTCCTCAGCGTTCGTAAAGCGGCTGTCGCGCTGCTTCTCGAGCGAGCGCATGATCAGCGATTCGAGATGCGGCGGAACGTTCACCGCTGCATTCAACTCGCCGATCGGCGCCGGTTTCTCGGTGACGTGCTTGAGGATGTAGCCGTGCGGGTTCGTGGCCTGGAACGGCGCGCGGCCCGAGAGCATCTCGTACATCACGATGCCGAACGAGTAGAGGTCGGAGCGCGGGTCGATGTGCTCGTTTTCCTTGAGAAAGCCGGCCTGCTCGGGCGACGCGTACTTCAGCTTCCCAAGGAACATGCCGGTCTGCGTGAGGCCGTGGCCGCCCGACTCGCCGCCTTCCTGGAGCTGCTTGGCGATGCCGAAATCGATGACCTTCACGAGCAGTTTTCCGTGATGGTCCTGCGACAGCATGATGTTCTCGGGCGACACGTCGCGATGGATGAGTCCCATCGAGTGCAGATGTTCGAGCCCGTGCAGCGCCTGAATCGAGATCTCGACGGTCAGGCGCGGCGGCATCGGCCCGTTCGTGGCGATCCACTTCTGGATGTTCGTGCCGTCGATGAACTCCCAGACCATGTAATACGAGCCGTCTTCGAGCTGCGCGAAGTCGTACAGCATGGCCAGGTTCTTGTGCTTGATCATCGTGGACGTGCGCGCTTCCTGGAGGAAGCGCTGCAGTGCCTGATCGTCCTGGGCGATGTTCGGCCGCATGATCTTGATCACGCGGAGCTCGTTCAGATGGATGTGGCGGACCTTGAAGATCTCGCCCATGCCGCCGACGCCGAGACGGTCGATGATCTGGTACTTCCCATCGAGCAGCCGTGACGCATAGGTCTTCTGAAAGAGAGTGACCTTCTCCCCGCAGTGCGGGCAGAGGTCGTACTCCGAATCAATCGGCTGCTTGCACTTCAGGCAATTGATCTGCTGGCTCATGGTTTCTCCGGGGTAAAAGAGGAAAGGGAAAAGAGAACAGTGGCTTCGCCTGCTTTCATCTTTTCTCTTTTCTCTTTGACCTTTTCTCCGTCAATGATCACGCAAAACATAACTACACGCGGGATCCGCCCCGAAGCGGACGACGTCCCCCGGCTTCAGTACGGCGCGATCCACGCGCGCATTGTTGACGTACGTTCCGTTCGCGGACTGCAGGTCTTCGAGCACGGGCGCGAGTCCGGCGAGGGTGATGCGCGCGTGGCGGCGCGAGACGGCCGGATGCGACAGGACGATCGCGCAGGTGCGGTCGCGGCCGACCATCACGCTGTCGCCGCTGATCGTGTGCTTCTCGTTCGTCTCCGGCTTCACGTTCACCAGCGCCCAGTTCCTGGCCACGTCCACCTGCGGCGGCGGGGGGGGGGGCGCTTCGACGACTTTCTGGCGTCCCGTCGGCGCGATCGGCTGCCGCGCGGTGTACTCCTCGAGCGCCTCGAAGAACTCGCGCGCGGTCTCGAAGCGCTGGTCCATGCGCGGACTCATCGCCTTCACCACGATCTGCTCGAGCTCTTTGTCGACCTCGGCGCGCAGCGAGCTCGGCGACTGTTTCTCGCCGCGATAGATCGCGTCGATCAGCTTCGGGAGCGAGCGGCTGTTGAACGGCAGCGCGCCGGTGAGCATCTCGTACAGCACGACACCCGAGGAGTAGATGTCGCTCTTCGCACCGGCGTCCTTCGGCTCGCGGATCTGCTCGGGCGACATGTAGTGCGGCGTGCCGAGGAGGAAACCGGACTTCGTGAGGACGGTCTGTCCCGTCGAGCCGGCGCCTTCCTTGATCTTGGCGATGCCGAAGTCCGTCACCTTCACCGTGCCCGTCTTTTCCTTGATCAGGTTCGCGGGCTTGATGTCGCGATGGACGATGCCTTTGCCGTGGGCGTAAACGAGCGCCTCGAGCAGGCATTGCGCGATGCCGATGGCGGAGCTCAGCGTCAGCGAGCCTTTCTCGGAGAGGAGTAGGTCGACCGGCGTTCCCTCGACATACTCCATCACGAGCACGGCGCCGTTGGCGTTGTTGATGAACTCGTAGAAGCGCGTGATGTAGCGGTGGCGCAGCTTGGAGAGGATCTGCGCTTCCTTCACGAAGCGCTTGCGCGCGGTCACGTCGCCCGCGAGCTCGTCGGACATCACCTTGAGCACGACCGGAAAATCGACCGGCAGGACGTCCGTTGCGGCCTGCGTCCGGCCGATGTAGACGTGGCTCATCCCGCCTTCGCCGATCTCTCGCTCGATGCGGTAATTCCCGATGATCGTGCCGATCATTTCAGGAGGCCCTCGTCATCCCAGTGGAAACCGTCATGGCAGAGCGGAGTGAAGAGGAACCGCTGGGCCCCGATCCGAATGACGTCCTTCGCCGAGAGGTCGCGTCGCGGCTCGATCTCCATCTCGTTCACGTACGTCCCATTCGTAGAGTTGTGATCCATGAGGATGAAACGTTTCTCTTCCGGGCGAAAAACCAGGTCGGCGTGATGCGCGGAGGCCTGTTCGTCGTGGATGACGATGTCCGAACGGCGGTCGCGGCCGATGACGTTGCGGCCCATGCGCACGGGGAAGGACTCGCCCCGCGACGCGCCGCTGAGGCCGACGAGCCACGCGACGACGTAGCGCTTCTGCGCGTTGGCCTGCGCGGCGGCGACGGTGCGCTCCATCGGAGGAGCCTGAACCGCGGCGAGCGCGGGCGAGGAACTGGTCGGGCGGTGGCCGCCGCGGCCGGTCTGGTCCGCTGCCGCAGGCGCGGCGGCCGCACTGGCCACTGCGAGCGATCGCGCGGGCGACGGCTCCACCGCGCGCGGACGCACGACCGGAATCTCGGGCTCGCTTTGGTCCACCGGACAGTACGGACAGATGTCCCAGTTCTCGTCGATGAAATGCCCGTTCTCGCACCGCTTGTCAGCCACGTTCACCCTCACGCGTGAAATGCCACAGCGACGGCGTTCCGGCCGCCGAAGTAGATGATGTCTCCGTCCTGAAGGAATCTCTTGTCGATCTTCTGATCGTTGACATACGTCCCGTTCGACGAATTCCTGTCGATCAGCAGTGTCTTCCCGTCGATGGAGACGACCTCGGCGTGGAGCCGCGAAACCTTCGGGTTTTCCAATACGATCTCACAAATCGTCGATTCTCGTCCGATCCGGATGCCCGATCCGCCGAGGCCGAGCTTCTCGCCTGCGCGCGTGCCGTTGAGGATCGTGAACTTGCCGAGCATCGACTGCAGCCCCGCGGCCGCGCCGTTCGGCGAAACCACCGTCTCGACCGTCGGGGCCTCGAGCAACTCGGCGGCGAAACGCGGCTGGCGCGATCGCGTGACGAAGTACGTGGCCGTGGCGACGCCCATGAGGGCCGCGAAGAGTGTGACGATCGTCGCGGCTGGGTAGAGACGCCAAAACGGAAGGCCGCGGATCGCGCGATCGGCGTCGTTGCCGAAGCGCATCAGATCGGGCGACTTCGGGAAGAGCGTCGTCGCGCGCAGAAGGTCCTTCTTCGCTTCGATCCACCGTCCGTCGCCCGCCGCCTCGAGCGCCGCGCGGTAGTGTTGATTGAACTCGCCGCCCGCATTCGCCGGAACCTTCGCTTCCACCAGGAGCTGCCGCGCGACGTTCACCGGCACGAGGAACTTGATCTGCTCCGCGTTCGTGTGACCCCACGTGGAGATGCCGATGACTTCGCCCTTGCTGTTGACCGCCGGTCCACCGGAGTTGCCGCGGTAGATCGCGACGTTCGACTGGAACACGGGCAGGTTCGCGACGTTGCGCTTGATCGCCGTGATCGTGCCGGGGTTGAAGGTCGCCTCGAGATCGCTGTCGCGCGAAAGCCAGCCGCCAATCACCTCGTCGTTGCTGCTGGCCACCGCCGGATAACCGACCGACCAGATCGACTCGCCGACGTGCACCGCGTCGGAGTCGCCGAGCAGAATCGAAGGCAGGCGCTTGCGATCGATCTGCAGGATCGCGAGATCGGTCCCACGCTCGTGCAGAGCGGGGGAGTAGCGGCGGATCGTGAACGGCAGCGTCTCGCCGTTCGACAGCTCGATCTGATTGACGACCCGCTCGTTGTCGACCGTTCCCGCTTCGGCAAGCGGCGCGACGTAGCGTTCGAGCGTGTCGCTGCGATGAATCGAACGGAGCGTGTCGACCGGGAAGTGGCGGACGAGCGCGGAGATCGCACCGTTGCGGCGCAGCTCGCGCTCGAGCGCCGCGGCGTCGCGCGTCGGCGCGACGACGTGTCCGCTGGTGAGGATCACGCCGTCGGGATGGATGATGAATCCGGAGCCGGAACCGCCGGCGCCGGTCTCGACGAGGTTCTCTGCCCCTCGAGAATCGGTATCGAGATCGCGCGCGGTGACGCCGAGCGCGGCCTCGAGGTCCTTGATCGTGTCGTGCGAATAGCGGAAGTCCGCCGTCGCGTACGCGCTGACGCGCACGACGGCCGGCTTCACGCCGTAAGCCATCTTCTGAATGCTGTCGAGCGGCTTATCGCCGCGGTCGAGTTGCTGCGCGACGTCGCGGCGGCATGCAACGGCCGCGGCGAGGAGAACGATCGAGAGCAGATGCCGGGGGCGAGACATGGGTCAGCGGGTCGAGGATTCCTTGGCGATCGCCTGCTGGTGGTTCCAGTAGACCCACGCCCCCGCCGCGCCCAGGGCGAGCGCAAAGACGACGATCCATTTGAGAAGCGCCGACGATTTCTGACCGGTCATCCCGAGCGAAGTCGAGGGACCTGGGACTGCGTTGTCGATGATCGCCGGGAGCGGCGCCGTGATCTTCATCGTCTCGTCGAGCCTATCGGTGATCGGATGCGTCTCGTCGAGCTTATCGGTGATCGTCTCGTCGCCGGCCTCGCTGTCTTCCACACGCGCGACGATCACCGTCACGTTGTCGGGCGCGCCGCGCTCGAGTGCTTTGCGGAGAAACTCGTCCGCCGCCGCGTCGATCGGGTTGCGGGCGATCTCTTTCAACTCCGCTTCCTTGACCAGGCCGTGCAGGCCGTCGCTGCAGAGAATGAACGTATCGCCCTCGTGCAGCTCGATCGGGCCGCGCACGTCCACCTCGACCTCTTCGGCCACGCCCATCGAGCGCTGGAGGACGTTGCGCCGCGGATGCGTCTCCGCCTCCGCGCTGGTCAGCAACCCCTCGCGCACCATCGTGGCGACGAGGGAGTGGTCGTCGGTGAGTTGCTGGATGTCGTCGTTGCGCACGAGGTAGATGCGCGAGTCGCCGACGTGCGCGAGCCAGCCCCGATCGCCGCGCACCGCGAGCACGGAGGTCGTGGTGCCCATGCCCCGCAGCTCGGGATTCGACTGCGCCTCGGAGAAGATGCGCGCGTTCGCGCGTGCGAGCGACTCGCGCAGCGCCGCTGGGATGTCACTGGTCTCGCTGCCGAGGTACTGCGCCTTCACGGTCTCGGCGGCGAGGCGCGAGGCCGTTGCTCCGCCGCGGTGCCCGCCCATGCCGTCGGCGACGATCATCAGACGTCCGCCCGGATGGCTCTCTTTCTCTTCATCCGCGGTGGTGTACATCCCGAAGTCCTGATTCTCCGAGCGCACCAATCCCACGTCGGTACGGAGAACCGCACGGATGACGAGATGGCGCTGAGGAACGGACTCGGACGATGCTTGCTCGCTCATGGAGCTGAACCCCATAAATGACGCGGAGTGGACATTATAGACATAGGGACGGTGCCGGGTGCGCGGCACTCCGCACTCAGCACTTATAATCGTGCCTTCGATGGAACAGCTCCAGATCCATTACGTCGATCTCGGCGTGCCTCGGATAACGGACGTGCGTTCGGAGCTTTCGATCGGACGCACGGAGGGAAACGACCTCGTGCTCAACCACCCCTCGGTCTCGCGCAAACATGCGCGGATCGAGGCGCGCAACACGCACTGGTGGATCGTCGATCTGAAATCGACCAACGGCGTGAAGGTAAACGGCACGCTCATCTCCGAGGCGCAGGTCGGCGCGGGCGACAAGATCCTGATCGGCTCGGTTCAACTCGACGTGAAGGCGATGCCGAGCGTGGAGTTCACCGGCGAGTCGATGTTCGACAACCCCTCGGGCACGGTCATCCGCCGCATCTCCGACTTCAATTCCGAGTTCGGCCTCGACCTCGGCGAGGTCGCCCAGCAGGCCGTCCGCCCTCCCTCGGAGCCGGGGCAGCCGCCGCAGGTCACGCGCGAGAAGATCTTCCAAGTGCTCGTCCAGGTCGCGAAGTCGCTGCTGCAGACCGAAGAGCTCTCGGACCTGCTCGAGACCGTGATGGACATGATCTTCAAGTACCTCCCGGTCGAGCGCGGGCTGATCATCCTCTTCGACGAAGCCGGCAATCCGATCCCGAAGCTGACGAAGTTCATCGAAGGCGCGGACGCGGGCGACATCCCGATCTCGCGCACGATCCTCAAGATGGTCGCCGAGCAGCAGGTCTCGCTCATGACCTCGAACGCGCTCGAAGACGCGCGCCTTCTCGGAGGGAAATCGATCGCGATCCACGGCATCCGCTCGGCCATGTGCGTTCCGCTGTGGAACCGGCAGCACGTCATCGGCGCTGTGCAGGTGGACTCGCCGATCCACATCGGCCGCTTCACGCAGGAAGACCTCGACCTCCTTACCGCGCTCGCAAATTTCGCGGCGGTCGCGATCGAGCGCGCGCAGCTGGCGGAGAAGATCGAACAGGAGCGCAAGATCCGCTCGAAGATGGAGCGGTATCACTCACCCGCGGTCATCGACGAGATCGTGAAAGGCGCCGCCGCCGCAGCCGAGGATGAGGTCAAGATCGTCGACGTGTCGATCCTGTTCGCCGACATCTCCGGCTTCACCACGGTCTCGGAGACGAAAGCCCCGGAGGAAGTGGCTGCGTATTTGTCGAACTTCTTCTCCGCCGCGGTGGACGCGATCTTCGCGTACGGCGGCACGCTCGACAAATTCATCGGCGACGCGGTGATGGCGTTTTTCGGCGCACCGATCCCGCAGGAAGACCACTCGGACCGCGCGATCATGGCCGCGCTGATGCTGATGGAACGCGTCGACCAGTGGAACGAGCAGCGCGAGCGCGAAGGCCTGCCTCCGGTCCGGATCCGCATCGGCATCAACAGCGGTCCCGCGGTCGTCGGGAACGTCGGGACGGAGAAGCGCGTCGACTACACCGTCCTCGGCAGCTCGGTGAACATCGCCTCGCGCCTCGAGAGCGGCGTGGCCAAGCCGGGGCAGCTGGTGATCTCGCAGAACACCCTCGACCGCGTGATCGGCAGCTTCGAGACGGAGTCCCTCGGCGAGTTCGCACTGAAGGGGCTGCAACAGAAGATGCCGGTGTACTCGGTGAAGAGTTCGCCCGCGATGAAGCGGAACACGACCTCAGGCACCTATGCGGCACACCCGGGGATCACGGGGAACCTGTCGTAAACGTAGGGCGTACCGGAACTTTTCCCCCGCCTCACTCGTTCTAAGACAGCCGGATGCCGCGTACGAAATCTCTTCTCCGCACGATCCTCGAGCCGATGGCGTTCGCCGTCGCCTTCGCCGTAGTCGCGCGCGCGGCGGTGCACATCTACTCCATCCCGTCGCGCTCGATGGCGCCGACGCTCGAGCCGGGCGATCAGATCGTGGTCACGCGCTACTTCCGGTCCGCGCCGGATCGCGGTCATGTGATCGTCTTCCGCTCGACGGCCGGCACGGACGAGCTGATGGTCAAGCGCGTGATCGGCCTTCCGGGCGATCTCGTCGACAGCCGGCTCGGACGCGTTCGCCTCGGCGGCCACACGCTCCCCGAGCCGTACGTGATGAGCGCGGCGGCGAGCGGCGCGATCGAGCCGCAGGTCATCCCCGCGGACTCGTACTACGTCCTCGGCGACAATCGCGACGACTCACTGGACAGCCGCGCGTGGGGCGTCGTTCCGCGCGCGCACGTCATCGGACGCGCGCGGATGGTGCTCTGGTCGTCGACCCACGAGCTCGATCCGGCTTCCGCGCAGCCCGCGCATCCGACGAAGGAGATCCGCCCAAAGCGAGCCCGTCTCTTCAAATGGATCGAGTGACCTGTTAATCTCCCCGCAATTCGGGAGGTCTGCATGTCGAGGAATCGCCGCGAGCGTGGTGAAGGACAGTTCGGTTGTCTGGTCGGTCTGGTTCTGCTTCTGATCGCAGGCCTCGTCGCATACAAGCTGATCCCCGTCAAAGTGAAATCCGCCGAGATGCGCGACGCCGTCATCGACGAAGCGAAATCCGCCGGGCGTCACCCGAACGAGAAGATGTCCGAGATCGTCCGGAAGAACCTTCTCGAGAAGGCCAAGCAGCTCGAACTGCCGGTCAAGCCGGAAGACGTCTCCGCCGAGCGCACCGCGAACCAATACGTGCGGATCGAGGTCAAGTACACCGTGCCCGTGAAATTTCCCGGATTCACGTACAACTGGAACTTCCGGCACTACTACGAAAACCCGATCTTCTGAGGTGGCCCGGACATGAGCGTCAAGATCACGATTCGCAACAACGGGCCGTACGTCGTCGAAGGCGACTTCACGCTCGTCGACGCCGACGGCAACGAAGTCCCTCTCGTGAAGCGTGCGCTCTGCCGCTGCGGCGGATCGACGACGAAGCCGTTCTGCGACGGCACTCACTCGAAGATCGGCTTTCAAGGCGCGATAGCGGCGGTCACGAAGGCGGAAGATCCGTCTTCCTGAGCCGGCACGGCCGGCACCGCTGATTGGCCAAGCCTTCGGCGTGCTTTCGGCGAAAAGTCAGCCTCGGAGGGACCGCACGTGCCGAAGGCTAGGCCAAGCAGCGCTGCCGGCCGTGCCGGCGGCCTAGCCTGCCGCGGCCGCGCGCGCATCGCCGTGCGCGTCTTCCCACTCCTCCTCTTCCTGCGAGAAGAAGATCGCGCGCACTTTCTTGTACTCCTTGGTCGGGAAGAGGGCCTGCTTTTGCGAGATCCCGGTGTCGATGGCGAGGTCCTGGATCACGGACTCGCACTCGTCCACGGAGCGCGCGTGCACGGTGGTGTAGAGGTTGTACGGCCAGTCGTCGTAGACCGGACGGAGGTAGCAGTGCGAGACCGCGCGATGCTGCACGAGCTTCGCCGCGAACTCGTCCACTTTCTCCTGCGGCACGACCCAGACGCCCATGGCGCTCGCCACGAATCCAGGCTTCCGCGAGGCGATCGTCGCGGAGAAACGGCGGATCTGCCCGCGCTTCTGCAGCGAGCGCGCGGTCACGATCAACTCGTCCGCGCCGATGCCGGTGTTCCGCGCGAGGACGTCGAACGGCCGCGGCTGCAGCGGCAGATCCTGCTGGAGCAGCCGCACCGACTCGATCTCCGCGGGAGTGAGCGGCGTGTACTCGCCGTGCGCGCCGTTTTCGCCGTGGCTCTCGCCGTCCGAGCTCGAGCTCTTGTAGAGCTTCAGCGTCGGCAGCGCGCGCACGATCTCGCAGTCGCCTTCGCGGCCGAGGACGTCGATCGTCTTCTCCAGGCCGATCTTCGACTGCGGCGAGACGAACACGGTGAACCAGAGATTGAGGTCGTTGTTGCGCCGATAGTTCTGCGTCACGCCGGGATGCGCGTTGATCGCCGCGGCCGCTTCGTCGATGCGCGGCGATGGGACGCGCGCGGCGACGAGACACGAGCGGTAACCGAGCGCACGCGCGTCGAACTGCGCGGCGAGGTGCCGGATCGCGCCGTCGCGCCTGAGGCGTTCCGTGCGCTTGATGACTTCCTTCTCGGACATGTCCAGCGTCTGTCCGAGAAACGCGTATGGAGTGGAAACGAGCGGAATCTCACCTTGCAGAGCGCCCAGCAGCTCCCGATCCCGGTTGTCCATTTCCTGCATTTCACCCTCGGTGTCGCGAAGATTCCGTTGGGGCGGTGAAGAGGTCTCAATTGTAACGGAACTTCGGGAAGTCCTTCTCGTCGATGTGCTCGCCTCGAGCGATCTTTTGGCGATGGATTGCTGCATGTGCAACGACTTCTGTGCGATCTACGCCGAGGAAGCCCTCTGGGAAGCCGGAGAGCTTCTCGAACGCGGCGTCGAAAAGCCTCACACCGCCGCGAAACGTTCCGCGCTGGACATGGTGATACGCGGCGGTGAGCTGGATGAGTCCCTGAAGGAAGCGGCGAAGGTCCCCTTCCGCCTCGAGCCAGAGTCGCTCCCAGGCCTCGTGCGCGTGCCAGAACTGATGGCTGTTGAAGAGGGAGATGCCGGAGGCGAGCGATGAGTGATGAGCGATGAACGATGAACGCCCACCCTCGCCTGAATGTTCATCTCTCATCACTCATCACTCATCACTCGTTTCAATCCGTCGCCCGAGTGCCTTTCCGCAGCACCCCACAAATCGCTGAGGTAAAGTCCGTCGTCGAGCCTTCGCCGCCGATGTCGCGGGTGCGGTACTCCGGGCCCATGGCGAGGACTCTGGTGATCGCGTCTTTGATGCGCTTGGCCGGGTCCATCTCGCCGATGTGCTGGAGCATCAGCACCGCGGACTGCAGCAGCGCGAGCGGATTGGCCTTGTTCTGGCCGGCGATGTCGGGCGCGCTTCCGTGCACGGCCTCGAACACGGCTCCGTTCAGGCCGATGTTCGCGCCGGCCACGACACCCAGTCCCCCGACGAGACCCGCGGTGAGGTCCGACACGATGTCGCCGTAGAGGTTCTCGAGCAGCAGGATGTCGAACTGATTCGGGTTCGTGACCAGCTGCATGCAGAGGTTGTCGACGATCTTGTCGTCGGCCTCGATGTTCGGATAGTCCTTCGATACATTGCGGAAGCACTGCAGGAACAGGCCGTCCGACAACTTCATGATGTTGGCCTTGTGCACGGCCGTGACGCGTTTGCGTCCATGCTTGACCGCGTACTCGAACGCGAACCGGGCGATGCGCGTCGACGCCTTCTCGGTGATGATCTTCAACGACTCGACGACACCCGGCACGACCTCGTGCTCGAGGCCCGCGTAGAGGCTCTCCGTGTTCTCGCGCACGACGACGAGATCGATGTCTTCGTAGCGCGTGATGATGTTCGGCATCGACTTTACGGGACGCAGGTTCGCGTAGAGATCGAGCGTCTTGCGCAGGCGGACGTTGATCGACGCGAACCCAGTCCCGACCGGCGTCGTCACCGGTCCCTTGAGCGCGACCCGGTTGCGCACGATGGACTCGAGCACGTCCGGCGGAAGCGGATCGCCGAAGCGCGAAAGGGCCTCCGCGCCGACGAAGAACTTCTCCCACTCCACCTCCACGCCGGCGCACTCGATGATCTGGACGACCGCGGCCGTGACTTCCGGCCCGATGCCGTCGCCGGGGAGGAGGGTAATTTTGTGTTTCGCCATGCTTACCTCGTGTTCAATTCTTGTGCGCGCTTCCGCGCGAAGGCGGGGTTGAACGCGAGCGGGAAGATATCGCGAAGCGCGGCATACTCGGGTAGTTCCTCGAGGCAACGGCGGATGCTCTCGAGCGTGGCCGGGATGAACTCGAGGTAGTGCATGCGCCCGCGGACGATGGGCTGCTTCGAGAACGTGCCGAGGATCTTGATCGAGCGCTGTAGAAGCGTCTCGAAGTAGCGCGCACGCGGCGCGCCGTAAGATTCGAGCAGCTCGATCTCCACGGCGTCGCCCAGGATCCGCGCGACGCCGCGGTCCCGCAGGAGCGAGGCCATGTCGTACGTATCCGGCCCCATGCGCAGATCCTGATAATCGATCAGATATACAGTGTCATTGAAAATGTGCAGATTCTGGCCATGAAAATCGCGATGACATAGCACGTATGGATGATGCGCCACGTTCTCGCAAAGCGTTTTCAGCATGGGCACGATCGACGCGACGTTGCCGTCCATGAGCTTCTCGACGTAGAACTCGCGCGCCATCTCCAGCTCGCGAAAGAAGAATTCCGCCGTGAACGCCGCGTTGAGACCGCGGTCCGGCGCCTTCTGAAACGCGACCAGCAGTTCGATCGCCGCGCGATACAGCCGGATCCCTTCTTCGCGGTCCTCGTGCAGGACGTCGTACAGCGTGCGATCGCCGACGTCATGCTGCAAAACGGCCACGTCGCACGACTGCAGCACCTCGGGAGCGCGCCCGTGCGGCGCGATCGCCTCGTACGCGCCGAGGAAGCGCGCGAGCTGCCCGCGCACCTCCTCGGGATACCAGGTCAGCATGTACGTGCGCCCGTCCGCGGCCGTGATTCGGTAGTACGCGCGGACCGACGCGTCGCCAGCGAGCGCCGCCGCGGACCAGCCCTCGCCGAGCCATTGGTCGACGTACCGGGCTGCTTCGAGCGGGAGCGTGGACACTTACGGTTTCGGTGTCGGCGCCTTCTCCGCGTCCGTCTGCGCCTCGCGCACGACCACCTTCGTGATCGCGACGGGGCTCACCGGACGGTCGCCGGGACCGGTCGGCGCGTTCACGATCTTGTCGACGACGTCCATGCCCTGCGTGACCTCACCAAAGACCGTGTACTGGTTGTCCAGCGACGGCACGTCGGCGACGCAGACGAAGAACTGCGAAGACGCGCTGTCCGGATGGCCGGAGCGCGCCATCGAGAGAATACCGCGCTTGTGCGGAATGGCGTTGAACTCGGCCTTGAGATTCTTCGGCGAGCCGCCGGTGCCCCACGTGGCCGGGTTGCCGGAGATCGTGTTCGGGTCGCCGCCCTGGATGACGAATCCGGGGATCACGCGGTGGAACTTCGTATTGTTGAAGAAGCCCTGCTCGGAGAGGTCGATGAAGTTTTTCACGTGACCGGGAGCCACGTCGGGGAAGAAGCGAAGGTTGAACTGGCCGGCGGTCGTGTGCACCTCGGCAATCTTGTTCTCGTAATGGCTCATCGGTTTCTCCTCCGTCGGCTTCGTGGCGGACGTCATCGGCGCCGCGGTGTCGGTAGCCGTCGAGTCGGCGGTGGTGGTCGTGGAGTCGGTCTGCGCGTTGGCGGTGTCGCTGTTGCCGGTCTGCGTGCACGCGGCAAGCGCGAGGACAAGAACGCCGTGTAAGAGTAGTTTCAAGCTCGTTCCTCCTGGGTCATCTGGTTCAGGGCGCGAATCCTATACCAAGAAAAGGGGCGCGGGCTCCAGCCCGCAGCAATGGCGTCGGGCAGGATGCCCGCGCCCCCGGCTATCTCCGCGTCACGACCGTCGGCGCAACCGGGCCCGTGGAGATGCGGATGTCGCCGTCGGTCGCGTGGAGCACGACCTTCTCGCCGCCGCCGTTGATCTTGCCGGTCGCGCGGACGCGGGTCTTGCCGCCGACCTGATCGCGGCTCACCGAGAGTCCGGGGATGTCGGAGAGGAACGTATCGGCCTCGGGATCCGAGGTGAGGATCGTCGCGTCGATGTCGGCCGCGAACTGCGGCGTCACAGTGAGGATCACGTTCCCCTTCGCGGTCTTCGCATCGACGCGCTGCGACTTCGACGTGGAGTCGACGGCGATGGTGATGTCGCCGGACAGGGTGTCCGCATCGACGGCAGCGGCCGCCTGGCGCACGGTGATGTCGCCGCCGCCGGAGATGAGTCGTGTCGGTCCGCTCGTATAGAGCAACCGGATCGTCCCGCCCTTGGTCTCGATCTGTCCGCCGCGGCGTGCGGTGTCGACGAGGATGTCGCCGGCGCGCGTCTTCAGGTCCAGCGGACCGAAGACTTCGCCGAGCTGCAGCGGACCGCCGTTCGAAACGATCCGGCACGCACCGCTGACCGCGCCGAGCTGCACTTCGCCGGCGCCGGTGAAGATGTCGGCGTCGCCGAGGATCTGTTGGACGCGGACGTCGCCGAGGCTCGTCGCGAACTGGAACCTGCCGCGCACGACCGGCTGCGTCGGGCCGGATCGCATCGCCATCGTCTGAATCGGCGCGGTCTTGCGAACGGATTGCGCCGTCCGCACCGGACGTCCCTCCGCGAACAACTGCACGTTCCCCATCAGCGAGCCCGTCGAGATCGTCGGACCGCCGGGCGCGTTTACGGTGCCGCGGAAGGTGTTGCCGAAGAACGTACCGCGCGCCGGAAGGTTCGTGCGGATGTCGCCCTTGATCGTCTCCGCGACCCACCGGAATCCGGCCTGCGGCGGCACCGTCACGGTGACTCCGCCGTTCACGGTCGAGAGGAGAACGTTTCCGCGAAGCTGCGGCGACTGGTAGAAGATCGAGCCGTTGACGCTCTCCACGATCGCGGCGCCGATGACGTCGTCGAGGTGGATCGAGCCGTTGAAGTTCTTCACCTGCACGCCCGCGCGCATGCCGCTGATCTTGATGTGATCGCCGGCGCGCGTGAGGATGCGCACGTTCGCGGTGCGCGGAACGCCGATGCGCCATGCGACCGATGCCGTCCAGCCACGCGTCGATCCCGCGGCGATGGTGGTGCGTACGCTGCGGCCATTGTCGTCGCCGCCGACGATCAGCGTCGTCTGGCGCCGGCCTTCCTCGACCGCATCCTTGTCCGCGCCTTCGATGGTCTTGAAGAGCATCGCCTCGACGTTCGGAGTGTCCTTGCCGTAGATGACGATGTTGCCGACCGGGTTCTCCAGATAGAACGTGCCGCCGGCCGCCAGGCCGAAGGTCTGGTCGGAGCTGAACGTCCGCGACACTGTGCGCTGCGCAAACGCAGGCGCGCAAGCCAGAAGGACGATCGCTGCTGTCAGGACTCGGGGTTTCATTCGCACGCTTACGGTTTGATATTGCTCAATGCTTCCGCCGCTTTCACGCGGACGTAGAGGTTTTCGTCATCCTGCGACGCCTTCTGGCGCAGCGTGTCGACCATCGCCTGATCGAGCGTCTCGCCGTTGCGGGCCATGTTCGCCAACGCTTCGACGGCCTTGATGCGGACGGCCGGATTCGGATCGCTCTTCAGCGCCTCGATGAGCGCGTCGCGCGCCTGCAAGCCAACCGTCGGCGGCAGCGTCGTGAGCGTGTCGACGGCGCGGATGCGCACTCCTTCGTGCGTGTCGTTGCGCAGGACTTTCGCGAGCGCGTTCGCGATCTCGGGATCGGCGTACTGCGGATCGGAGTACGTCTGGCGCACCCACTCCAGCGTGTTCGAGCGCGGCGTCATCGCCGCCTCGTTCTCGAGCATGTACGAGAGCAGGCGGACCATGCTCTTGTCGCGCGGGTTGCCGTTGACGGTCCAGTGCGAAGTGACGTCGAACGAGACGGCGATCTTCTCGTCCGAAGCGTCAGCGTCGACGAACTGGATGTTGGAAATGTTCGGACGGCCTTCGATGACGGGGCTCAGCGCCTCGGCGTCGAGAACGCGGGTCTCGGCGAGCGTGGAGATGCGGTGGATGGAGTCGTTGCCGCTCGCGAGCGTCGCGGTCGCCGGCGTGACGAACGCGGGCTTCTGGCGGTCGCCGAGGAAGTATCCGCCGCCGACCAGCACCGCTACCGCGGCGGCCTGCGCGATCCACTTGAACGCGGTCCTCTTGTGAAACGGGACGACGTTCTTCGGCAGCTCGGCTTCCACCGGCGCGAGTCCGACGCGATCGAGGAACTGTGCCTTCACCCGAGCCGGCACGTCGACCTCGGGGAGGTCGCCCATGACCGACCATGTTTCCTTGTACGCGTTCCACTCGTCGCTGCAGAGAGCGCAGCTTTCGATGTGCTGATGCGTGAGCTCGCGCCGCGCCGCGTCGAGCGACTCGGTCAGGAGAAGCGGCATGCTTTCACTCACTGCACTACATTCAGGCATCGTTCACCTCCGCGCACCTCGCCGGCGAGCGTCTTTTTCAGTGTTTCCATGGCCCGAAAGACGCGGGTCTTGACCGCGCCCTCGGAGCAGCCGGCGATCTGTGCGATCTCGGCGTACGAAAGTCCTTGATATCGGGAGAGGAGGATCGCCTCCCGCTGCTCGGCCGTGAGGGTCGCGAGCGCGCGGCGGACGCGCTGCTCGTTCTCTCTCCGCTCGAGCGTGCGGTCGGGCGAATGCTCCGACGACGCCGGAAGCGTGACCAGCACGTCGTCCGACTCCTTGCTCTTGTTGTCCGCTTTTCTCAGGTAATCGCGGCACCAGTTGGCCGTGATCGAGAAAAGCCATGTGGAGAGCTTTGCATCTCCGTGAAACTGGTTCGCGTGCCTCAGCATCTTGACGAAAACTTCCTGAGTGGCGTCTTCGGCCGCTTCGGCGTTTTTCAGGAATCGAAACGCGAAGTTGTAGATCCTCCCGCTGTAACGGTCGTATATCTCGGACGCCGGGGAGTAGTCACCCGCCTGAACGATACGCATCAGGTCCTGATCGCTCAGGTGTTTCATTTCCCCTGGTTCTCGGCTCTTGGACGCGGACATGGACGAAAGGTTCTTCTAGGAGTGCGGTGGCGCGGCGGCGGACGGGGGAGAGCCACCGATCTGGTATCGCGAGGGCCTACCAGAGCGGTGGCTCCCTCCCGCCCCACTCCCGCGCCACCACACACCTAGATCACGCTGGAACAAGGGCAAGGGCGGGTTCATTCGCCTCGGGCAGAGGCCGCTCGAGCTGGACCACCACCAGCGCGAACAGGTTCAGCATCATGTAGAACACCTCGGTGTCCCCGAAGTTGAACTCGAACAGCCCCGCCACGGTGAGGCTGACCGCCACGGCCACTCCCACCTCCGCCCAGACGCGCTGAGGTCCGTTCCACGCCTTCACGCACTCGCGCAGGAAGAGCCCGAGGAGAAGCAGGTACGCCGAGAGGCCGAGGATCCCTCGCTCGGCCCAGAGTTGAATGACGTTGTTGTGCAGGTGCGGGGGCCGCGGCCTCGGCGCGTCGTGCTTGCGGTAGAGGGCGTAGGCCTCTTTGACGTTCGCCGGACCGACGCCGAGGAGCGGGTGGTCGCGGATCATCTCGACGCCGGCCTCGATCATCCGGACGCGGTCGAAGTTCGACGACTGCTTCAGGTCGAACGGCGAGATCAGCCGGCTGAAGAGGTCGAGGGGCATGAAGGTGATGAAGAGGATCACGGCCGGAAGCGCGTAGAACGCGATCCGTGCGCGCGAGGCGAGGATCACCACCAGCGCCGCGATCGTCCATCCGAGCCACACGCTGCGGGTGAAGGTCAGCAGAAGCGTGAACGTCGACAGGACGCACGCCACGCCCTGCCACCACTTCCGCTGCCGCCACCAGAGGAACAGCATCATCACAGACACCGGCAAAAGCACGCCGGAGTAAGTCATCACGTGCGACGCCGGTCCGCTGATGCGATGCTCGAGATCGCGGCGGTCGAGAAACGCGAACTGCAGCAGCCCCCAGAGCGCGCCGCCGCCGGCGACAACGCCGTATGCGTACGTCGCGAGCTCGCGCAGCCGCGGCACTTCGCGGTAGAGCATGACCGCGCAGGGGAAGATGAGCATCTTGAACCACAACACGCCCTCGTATCCCTGATGAATCCGCTCCTCGGCGAAGATCGCCGACACGGTCGACGCCAGCCCGTACACGAACAGCGGGAAGTAGAGGATGTGAAACGAGAACCGCGCCTCTTTCCGCGCGATCGCCCACCCGAGAAGGAAGATGGCCCCGAACGCCGTCAGCTCCGCCAGCGCGATCTTGACGATGAGAAGGGTGTGGAGGAGGTAGATGAGGGCGGCGGTTGTTACGAGCGATGAGTGATGAGCGATGAGCGATGAGCCCCTCAGCTTTTGTTCATCGCTCATCGCTCATCGTTCATCGCTATTCTTCGAACGCTTCCTCGACGAGCATCACCGGGATGTCGCTCACGATCGGATAGATCCTGCGGCACTTGACGCACTGCAGTCCCTGCTCGACGACCGGCTCTTCGCCGCGGAACTTCTCGCGGAATTTGTCGCGGATCGACGTGCGCCGCGCCTCTGCCAGCGGGACGAGCTTCACCTCTTCCTTGCAAAGCGGGCAAGCGAGAATTTCGAGCAGTTCCTGGTCGACAGCCATCGCGCGCGAAACATAGCATAGTCGTCCGTGCGCATCCTCCACCTCGCTGCTGGAAATCGTTGGACCGGCGCCGCCGCACCGGCCTTCGCGGAAGTCGAGGCGCTGCGCGCGGCGGGTGTCGACGCACACTACGCCTACGTCGGCGGCTACAAGCTGCAGGCGAAGATCGGCCATCACGACTTCGCCCATCCGATCATCGAGAAGGCGCAGAACCCGGTCTCGTTCGTGCGCAGCATCAACGCCGTCTACCGGCTCCTCCACCTACACGGCTTCGACGTCGTGCACGCGCATCTCACGTACGACCATTGGCTCGCACGCCTCGCCGCGCGCGAGCATCCGGGCGTGCGGATCGCACGGACGTTCCACTCTCGCCGCGTGCTCCGCAACGATCCGCTCTCGCGATCGCTCGTCCGCGCGACGCGGCACCGGTTCGTGATCAACCGCGCGTTCGACGTTCCCGGCACCGTGTTCACGCCGCCGCCGGTGGATCACCGGCAGTTCCACCCGCATGGTCCGAAGGTCGAGATCCAAGGGCCGCTAATCACGGTGATTGGCAAGCTGTCGAAGCGCCGCGGCTTCGAGGAGGCGCTGCAGACGTTCGCGGCACTGCGACGCCTCGCGTCGTGCAGGATGATGATCATCGGTCACGGCGAGCACCGTTCCGCACTGGAAGCGCTCTCGCACGAGCTCGGCGTCGCGGACGACGTGATCTGGGCCGGCTACCACGAGGACGACCTCGCGGAACACTATCGCGCGTCGAGCCTCCTCCTCTTCACGGCGCGCGGCTCTGATGAAGGACACCGCGCGGTGCTGGAGGCGATGGCCTGCGGCGTCCCCGTCGCGACGATGCCGATCGACGGCGTCGACGCACTCGTACCGCGCGAATGGATCGCGCCGTCAAACGACCCTTCCGCACTGGCGAACACCGCGGCGGAATTGCTTGCGAACCCACCCAGGGATGCTTACGAACGCTCGCTCGAATTCAGCTACGACCGCGCGGCCGCGCGACTCATCGCAGCCTACAAAATCTAGGAGTGCGGTGGCGGAGGGTGGGCGGCTGGGCGGGAGCCACCGCTCTGGTGGGGCGGTCGTGCAACGCTGAACGTACCAGAGCGGCGGCTCCCCCATTCCCCACCCTACACCACCGCACTCCTATAACGTCGCGATCACCTTCAACTCCACGGCGATCGGCGTCGGAAGCGAGTCGACGCCGACGGTCGTGCGCGTCGGCTGGATCTTTCCGAAGTACTCCGCGTACACCTTGTTGAATCTCTCGAAGTCGCCGTGCATGTCGGTGAGATATACCGCCACGTCGACGACTTTCTCGAGCGAACTTCCCGCCGCCTCGAGAATCGACTTCACGTTCGCGATGGCGGCGTGGGTCTGGATCTCGATGTCGTGTCCGATCACGCTGCCCGCGCCGTCGCGGAGGAGGCCCGGGACCTCGCCCGTCACCGGCTTGCGCGGGCCGATGCCGGAGAGGAAGAGCATGTCGCCGACGCGCCGCGCGTGCGGATAGGGACCGACGGGCTTCGGTGCGTTTTCGGTGCGAATGATCTGTGATTCTTCTGCGAGGACGTTGTGCGTCTCGAGACCCGTCCCGCTCGTTGGCGACGTCGCGAACGTGGGCACCGGTCCTTCATCGAATTCTTTCTCCCAATCCATCTGCTTCCGCTCGTTCGGCGTCAGCTCGACGATCGCGTTGCCCGTTCCCCACACCGGCTGGTAATCCCACACCTTGCCGTCGTATTTGTTGTTCTCCCCCATCACCGCGCCGAGCCACCAGATCGCCTTGAAGCCCATGTCCGCGTTGGCCTCGCGCGCGAAGTCGCGCGCCACCTGCGCGACGTCCTCGAGCCGCCCCTCGCCGAGCATCTCCAGGATCTTGCGGTTCCACTCGTCGTCCTTCTGCGAAGAGATCCGGTCGTGCGCCGGATCGATCTCCGCGACCTCATACCGATTGGAAAGGTTCGTTACGACGACGACGATCGTCTTCTTCCCATACGTTTCGATCGCCGCGCGAGCCGCGAAGCCGAGGGCGCGCGTCTCCTCGCGCTCCGCGTAGATGTTGCAGGACACGATCGAGGCCGGAATGGCGTTGTTCGGATTGAGCAGCTTCAACGCGACCACAGTGCCGGTGTCGATCGGAAACCCGTGATACGCCACCGTCGCCGCCTGCATCCCATGCTCCTTGCAAAGCCGCGCGTACAACTTCCCGAACTCAGGGTCGATGCGGAACTCGTAAGGGATCTCGCCGAGCTCGTACCAGTTCTGATCGACAAGAGTCCATTTCGGTTTGGGGTCGACTTGGAAGAGATGACCGATGACGGAGAACCATTGCGTCGAGTAAACGAGGATGAGCTCAGCGCCGGAACGCTCGATCTCGCGACCGACTGCTTCGTAGCTGCGACGCAGGGACGCCCATCCCTCGTTCTTCTCCGGGGCGAGGAGAGGATGCGGCTGACCCGGGACCAAATACGCTTTCAGGATCACTCTGGAATCCTTGAATTGAAAATTGAAAATTGAAAATTGAAAAACGCTTCGCGTGTCATGCGTGCTCCCGGCTCTTCCGGACAATCGTCGTGAGGATCGCGATGATTTCTGTCGATTCCGCGATGAGCGGTGCGATCCGTCGTGGAACGACGAAGCGAGCCAGGATCCGCAGCCAGTACCGCGCCTCGCGTGCTTCCTTCAGAGCGATGTTGGTTTTGGAAATAAAATCAGGACGACTCTGCGCCGCATCGGCTTCCTCGAGATTCGCTCCAATCGAGCTCCCAGCCGACGAAGCCTGACGACTGGCATCGCGCAGCGAAGGTTCGCGTTTGTAGATGAACCGATGCATCTCTAGCACGCGGCACGCAAACTCGAAGGCACGCTCCCGAATGTCCGCCCCTTTGCCATGCTCCATGCGCCTCGCCCTCTCTTTTTTCAATTTTCAATTTTCAATTTTCAATTCTTCGAAGAAGCATGCGACACCGCCTGCTCGCGCAACTGCGGATCCCACCCCACCACCGCGTTCCCCGTTCCGATCACCGTCCAGTAGCCGTAAACCTCGCCCGGATAGTCAGGGAAGTCGAGCGCGGACAGCATCCACGCCAGCGATCCCGCCTTCACCTCGCTCACCGCGTGGTCCATGAACTCCGGGAGCACGGCGATCAGCTCTTTCGTCCGTCCGGTGCGCATCAGGTCGATCACCTGCATGTCCCACAGATACCCTGAATGTTCGTACACGTGCTCGCGCGACATGTCCTCGGGGATGTCCGGCTCGGTCGTGAAGTGCCGATGGGAAAGCGTGTTCGACGCGAGCAGCACCGCTCGGCGGCCGCTCTTTTCGATGGCGCGTTTCGTGGCCTGGCCGAGCTTGATCATCTGCGCCTGGCCCATCTCGTTCGAGAAGTAGTACGGCGAGTTGTTCGACGAGATCCCGATGATCGGGATGTCCCACTCGGGGTTCATCATGTGACACGACACGATCGTCCCGTAGTCGACGCGGAAGTTCGGGTTGCGCATCATCTTCGTGATGAGTCCCATCTCCTTCCCCTCCTCGGCGATCAGCTCCGCCAGCTCGACGTCGACCTTCAGGTCGTACTGAAAGCGGAACAGGTTCGGGAAGATCGGATCGACGGACAGTCCGTGGAACTCGGGCAATCCGAGAAAGTGATGGCCGATGACCGTCTGCCAGTGTGGCGAGTGGACGAGAAACACGTCCGGCTTCTTCGCCAGAAAATGCTTGCGCGCCCGCTCGTAGCCCCAGCGCAGCACTTCCCAGCCGCACTCTGACTTCGGCTCATTCCGCCAGTGATTGTCGCCGTACACGATGTGCGGAGGGTGGGGAGCGAGGAGACCGCCGATGATTTCGCCTTTTTTGCTCATAGCTTCACGCAGACATTCTTTGCTTCAGTGAAGAACCGCAGCGATTCGAACCCGCCTTCACGCCCGACGCCGCTGTCCTTCATGCCGCCGAAGGGCACGCGCAGGTCGCGCAGCAGCCAGCAGTTGATCCACACCGTTCCCACGTGCAGCTCCGCGGCGACGCGATGCGCGCGCCCGAGGTCGCGCGTCCAAACCGTCGCAGAGAGACCGTAGCGCGTGGAGTTCGCGAAGCGTACCGCTTCGTCGTCGCCGTCGAAGGGCGTGATCGTGACGACCGGGCCGAAGATCTCCTCCTGCAGGACGCGGCATTCGCATCCGAGGCCGGTGATCACAGCGGGCTCGAGGAACCAGCCCGCGCGGTCGACGCGGTTGCCGCCGGTGACGATCGTGCCGCCTTCGTCCTTCGCCAGCGCGAGATAGCGCGTCACCTTCTCCAGATGCGCTTCGCTGATCAGCGCGCCGACGTCCGTCTGCGCGTCCAGCGGATCGCCGATGCGCAACTTCTTCGTCGCGTCGACGAAACGCTCGACGAACGCGTCGTAGATCGCGCGCTCGACGAAGATGCGCGAGCCGCAGAGGCAGATCTCGCCCTGATTCCAGAAGCTCGAGCGGATGGAGGTCGCGATCGCGTCGTCGAGGTCCGCGTCCGCGAAGATCACGTTCGGGTTCTTGCCGCCCAGCTCGAGCGAGAGCTTCTTGAACATCGGCGCCGCCGCGGCCGCGACTTTCGCGCCCGTCAGCGTGCCGCCGGTGAACGAGATCAGCGGGACGTCCGGATGCTCGCAGATCGCGGCGCCGGCTTTCGGTCCGGCGCCATGGACGATATTGATGACGCCCGCAGGAATCCCCGCCTCGAGCGAGAGCTCCGCGAGGCGATGCGCGGTCAGCGGCGTGAGCTCCGACGGCTTCGCGACGCACGTGTTCCCGCTGGCAATCGCCGGTGCGATCTTCCACGACAGGAGATACAGCGGCAGGTTCCACGGCGAGATCAGACCAGCGACGCCGACCGGCTGGCGCAGCGTGTAGTTCAGCGCGGTCGTGCCGGTGACGTGCGCTTCGCTCGCGTGATGCAGGATCGCGGTCGCGAAGAAGCGGAAGTTCGCGATCGCGCGCGGGATGTCCATCCGCTTCGCGAGCGAGAGCGGCTTGCCGTTGTCCTGGCTCTCGCAGCGCGCGAGCTCTTCGAAGTTCTGTTCGATGACATCCGCGAGCTTCAGGAGTGCGCGCGAGCGCTGCTCCGTGGACGTCCGCGACCATTCGGGAAACGCGTTCTTCGCCGCACGCACGGCGCGATCGACATCCTCGCGATCGCTGTCGGGGATCTCCGCGATCGTCTCCGCGGTCGCGGGATTGACGTCGTCGAAGTACTCACCCGACGCGGGCGGCACGAACGCGCCGTCGATGAAGTTCTGCAGCTTCCGACTCTGAGCGGAGCGAAGAGTCAAGGGAGCCCTCTCGAGGATCGTGCGTTCGTCGTTCATGGCGCGTCAGCCGTGAGGGCTCCCCTGATCCTTCGCTCCGCTCAGGATGAAATGATCTGGGTCGAACTCCCAGCGATCGATGTCGGGATCCCAGGAGTCCCACGGAACGATCGCCGCCATCCGTTCCCGCAAATTCGGCGGAATGACCTCGGGCACGATGAAGGCTTTCTGCCGCCGCAGCTTGTACGGGTTGCGGAACTCGAAGCCGAGGACGCCGAGGATGTAGCGGGCGATGTACCACGTCGCCTGCGGGTTCCAGCCGTGGGCGATCTTCACGACCACGCCGAGGCCTTCGGGAAATTCGGGATGCTCGATGGAGAGGCCGAGGAGTCCGTCGGCTCCTTCTTTTGCGAGCACGCGGCCGCCGCATGCCTTGAGCACCGTCGAGTCGAGGCGGTTGAAGCCGCCGATGAGATCGGGATGCGTGATCATCGCGTTCCAGATCCAGTCGCGCTCTTTTTCCGTGACGAGATTCGCGAAGAGCTTCGCGAGATCGGTGACGGTCATCGACACGGTCGGCAGACCGCAGCCGTCCTTCGCGATTGTGCCGGTCTTCCACTCCGGTCCGAGGACGCTGCGGATGTAGCGGAGGTACTCCTGGAAGAACGGATGGTGCGGCCAGACATAGCCGACGCGCCGCCAGCCGCGGAGCTTGCAGCCGCGGAGGATCGCCGCGTGCTCGCCGGAGCAGCAGTGATACCAACGGCGGGGACGGCGCACCTGCCGCCCGAACTGCACGAGCGGCACGTCGAGCGGCGTCTGCATCAGGCCCCACTCGCCTTCGAGGAGGATCGACCGCGCCGCGGCGACGTGCTCCGCATCGCCGTTGTGCGACGCGACGGAGATCGCCTGCTGCTCGCCCGTCAACGCATTCGCGAAATCTTTCGCGAACACCTTCATCATGATCGGCTTGGTCATCGAGCGTCCGTAGACCTCGACGTTGCCGCCGAAGGAGTAGAGGAGGTTCTTTCCCGTCACCCACGACACCGCGCCGTGAATCGTGTTCTCCGCGACGCCGTTGCGGCGATATTCGACCAGCGGCTGCCAGTTCGGCATCGCCCGGGCGAAGTTGGGAGCGGCCGTTTCGTCGAATGTCGCGGTCTTCCGTTCGTCGGTGACAGTCATGGTGCGGTCGAGATTCTAGAACTTCCGGGACATTTCACGAGTGAGCCCTCTAACATCAATACACATACGGGAGGAATAGCATGGCGGCAGGTCAGAAGAAGAGCGCATCCAAACAGAAGCCGGCGCGGACGCCCCGGACGAAGAAAGAGGGCGGACCCAAGGAATGGCTGGTCGCGCAACGGCTGGGAACATACGCACGCCTCGTCCCGCGCAGCACGGTCGGTGCGGAATTGCCGATCGGCGCGGCCCTCGAGGCGGCCGTTGCGGTGCCGATGGCCCAGGATCTCTGGGTCGATCGCCTGGCCGAATACAAGCGACGCAAAGTGGCGGCCGCTCCACCTGCAGCGGCGACGCCTGGAGAGGGACTCGAAGGCGCATTCGTCCCCGGAGGTCAGAACTGGGCGCCGCTCGGACCGAGCGTGGTCATGAACGGGCAGGCTCAGGGAAATCCGCCTGTCGGCGGCCGCATCGCCGGACTCGCCGTGGCCGGGGACGGGATGCGTCTCTACGCCGCGAGCGCGAACGGCGGCGTGTTCCGAACGGACGACGGCGGGATGACCTGGCTCTCGTTGATGGATGCATTCGATGTCGACCCGACGAACTTCGCCAGCACGAGCCTCGCCTGCGGTGCAATCGCGATCGACCCCGCGAACCCCGATCGGATTTACGTCGGCACAGGTGAAGGCGACACACATGGCATGTTCGAGCACCGAATCGTGCACGCGCTGCCTGCGTATCGCGGAATCGGACCGATTCGCAGCGACGACGGTGGCAAAACATGGGTCCTCGAGCGCACGAATGCGGGGTCGGCGGAGCTCGCGGGCAAGGCCTTTTTCGCGCTGGCCGTCGATCCGAAAGACGCCGAGCACGTCATCGCGGCAACGACCGACGGACTCTATGAGCGCGTGATCGCTGCGGACCAACAGCCCGAGTGGGTATCGCGACGGCCGAACATCCACGCCAGCGTGATCGTCACGAAGAGCGGCAATGCCGTGCGCTTCTACGCCTCCGAGTGGGGCGTGGGAGTCTTTCAGTCCGCTGACGGGAAGACCTGGAGTGCGATCGGCACAGGGTTCCCCGCGACGAATACGGGCCGCATCGCGCTCGCAGCTCAATCCGGGAATCCGCGCGTCGTTTATGCGCTCGTGGCCACGACGAAGGGTGCGCTGGAGGGCGTTTATCGCCTCGACCTCGCCACGTCGGCGTGGAAGAAGCTCTCCAATCCGCCGGTGATCCTCCCATCCGCACAGGGAAGCTACGACCTGGCCATCGCCGTCGATCCGTCGGACGACGCGATCCTCTACCTCGGCGGCAGCTACGCGAATGTCTCCCCGTATCCCGCGTCGATCTGGCGCTGCCGCGTTTCCGCGAACGGATCGATTACCTCGGCATCGATCGGCGTGAACGCACATGCCGACGTGCACGTGCTCGTCCATACGCCCGGCGATCCGAATGCGCTCTGGACGGGATGCGACGGCGGAGTATTCCTCAACCGCGATCCGCGCGGCTCGGGCATCTTCGCCGCGCGCAACAACGGTCTGGCTTGCCTCTGTCCAAACTTCATCGCCCAACATCCGACCGATCCCAACATCCTTTTCTGCGGTCTGCAGGACAATGGCACCGCGCGTACGCTCGGCGGCACGGTATGGACGCGCGTCACCGGCGGCGACGGCGGCTACTGCCTGATCAACTGGGCCGACCCGATGCAGGTGTTGGTCTACGCAAACGGCAGCGTTTATCGATCGACAACTGGCGGCGCCAGCGGCTGGACCGAAAGCGATTTCGGATTCCGGCTGATGACCTATCCGATCGTCGGAAGCCCGATGAATCTGGCGAAGAAAATCGAAGGGAAGATCGCGGCGCTGGCCGCTGTCGACACCGTGTACGTCTCGAACGACTTCGGTACCACGTGGACGATTGCAGTGACCATCCCCGACGTCGAGATCTACTCACTGACCTTCGCCAGTCCGAAGCGCCTCTTTGCCGGCACCACGGCGGGCGACGTCTATCGCATCGACAAAGGCACGAGCAAGTGGAAGGCCACGCGAATCGACGATCTCGCCGCGGGGCCGCTCCCCCTCCGCGGGCCCATCAGCGACATCGCCGTTGACTGGTCGGATGCCAACCGCAAGTCCATCTATATCGCCTTCGGCGGCAGTGGCGACTACCGGCATGTCTGGCGCTTCAACGGCACGAAATGGGAAGCGCGCAGTGGACCGGCCAACGCGAACAACTTGCTCGACGTCGAGCACAACGCCATCACCGTCGATCCGATGAACAAGAACCACGTTTACGCCGGCGCCGACATCGGCGTATGGCGCTCGACAGACGGAGGGAAAAAGTGGGAGCCGCTTCCGAACGCGCTTCCCGATGCGCCCGTGTTCGATCTCCAGATCCATCCGTCGCGGCGGCTGCTGCGGGCAGCGACGCACGGGCGAGGGCTCTATGAGTGGACGCTCTGAGCGCCTAAGCGAGGAACGACTCGCTCCATAAAATCGCGCATGTTTTTCATGACTCGTTTCGAGTCATGATTATTGAAGTCGAACCACAGCATCAGCCGGTCCTCGGGATCGAAGCGCTGGCGTGCCTGCGCGACGATCGTCTCCGCGTCGCCGACTAACGCGTTATTCGTGGCGCGGCGAACTTTCTCCTCGTCCAGCGTTCCTTCGAGCGCGCGCCAGTAGTTCGAGAGCGCGTCGCGCGCTTCCTCCTTCGCCTGCCCGGCATCGTCGTTGATGAAGACCAGCACCGTGCGCGGCATCAGGCGGCGTTGCCATGGGCCGCCGTCGGGATGGTAGTGCTGGCGCATGCGGACGTTGGTCTGTTCGATCTCGTCGCCGGGCGTGATCGAGAGGTTGAACACGCCGACGGGGAGGATCGTGTTCGCGAAGATCTGCGTCGCGGGATCGTGGGATCCGATCGAGAGGCGCAGCAGATCCATGCGCGACTCCTGCGGAACGATCTTCAGGTTCGGAAAGCGCCAGCGCGGCTCGATCGGGATCTCGTCGGTGTACTGTCCGTAGGCGTCGACGACGCGCTGCCAGTCGGCGTCGCCGCGGAAGTCCGAGCGCTTCAGCGAGCGAGCGGCAACCTTTTGCGAGTTGAGCGTTTCGCCGTTGAGCAATCGCAGAAAGATCTCCGTCGCCTCTTCGAAGATCTTGTTCTTCACCACCGGCCACGCCGCGGCTTCGACGGGATTGCGCGGCACGATGCCGTAGGGGACGTTGATGAAAGGGAAGCGACCGGATGCGAAGCCGATCGTGAGGATGCGTTTCTCGTCCTCGTCGAGGCCATGCAGCGCGAGGAAGGTCTTGATCCGCTCCGCCGCGGCGACGGGGCCGCCGTTACAAAGGATGTTCATGATCGCGGAGCCGACGCCGATGCGCTTCGTCCGCGCGAACACGCGGTGCGCGAGCTGAAGGATGTCGGTGTTGAGGCCGATCTCGCCGACGAAGTGCGGGATGACCGCGCCGGGATTCGTCTTCTGAACTTCCGTCGAGAGATGGCTCTCCGCGACCCAGGCCGTGCCGAAGCCCAGCTCGTCCGCGAGCTCGATCTGCTCGAAGAAATTCTCGAACATCACGCGCTCGCTCGGCAGGTAGCCGTGCACTTCGGTCTGGCAGATGGAAAAGAAGATGTCGAGGTCCATCGAGGCGCACTACATTAGGCGACATGAATCGGACGATCAACTTTGTCGCGCTGATGCTGTTCCTCGCATCCTGCGCGACCGCTCCTCCAACCAACCGCGAACGCCTGAAAGTCGTCACCGACCCCGCCGTCTACCGCGAGCAGGTTCAGCGCGACTCCGACAAGCAGCTCGTCGATCTCGCGACCCTCGGCATCCCGCTGCAGATCCACTACGCCACGGATCGCAATTTCATGAAGCGCCAGCTCTACCCGGAGGCGCGCGCGTTCCTGCGTTCGCCCGCGGCGCACGCGCTCGTCGAGGTGCAGAAGGAGCTCGCGCCGTTGGGCATCGGGATCAAGGTTTGGGACGCGTACCGCCCGTACAGCATCACCGAGGCGATGTGGGAGCCGATCAAGAACCCGGACTACGTCGCCGATCCCGCGCTCGGTTCACGTCACAACCGCGGTGCCGCGGTCGACTTGACGCTCATCTTCCTGAATCCGGGCGACACGCTGGCGATGCCGACGCCGTACGACGATTTCTCGAAGCGCGCGCGGCACGACTACGAGCAACTGCCGAAGAAAGTGCTCGAGCATCGCGCGCTGCTCCGCGACCTGATGGCGAAGCACGGCTTCGAGCCGCTCCCCTCGGAATGGTGGCATTACGACTTCAAGGGATGGGAGAGGTTCGAGTTGCTGGATTTGAGTTTGGATGACGTGACGCGCTAGAAGCGCGTCACCATCGAAATCGAGCCCACTTTGTAGTGCTTAGACGTGTCGTAGGCCACATCCACCTGGAACCGCGGCCACGCGAGGCCCGCGCCGACCGTGAAGTGGTTCTGGTCTTCGCCTTCCGGGAACAGCATCGCTTCAGCCACGAAGTCCGGATGCGTGAGCGGTCCGTTCCACTCCACGGAGTGCGCTGGATCGCGCCAGAAGCCGGCGCGGAGCGCGATCGGCACCTTCGTCGCGAAGAAATACTCCGCGCCAACGCGCAACTCCACGACGTCTTCGATCTTGAACGGCTCGTCGAGCGTGCCGACGGACTGATAGACGGTGACGTGGTTGTCGGCGAGATTCGAATACTTCACCTGCACCGCGTCGACGTTGATCGTCAACACGGGGATCGGGCGGATCGAGACGCCAAGGCCGGCGATGTCGGGGATGTGGAACGTCGGCCGGCCGACCTCGCTGAGATTGAATTGTGAAGCGGTGTCCGCATAGAACAGCGACGTCTCGAACTCCGGTCCCTGTTTGTAGACGCCGCCGACGCTGATCTTATCCGTCGGCGACCACTTGAAGCCGAAGCCGAACGTGGTGTCCGTGGCCTCGACGAGCTCCACGTCCGCACCGCTCGCCTTGGCGGTGGCCTGTACGAGCACCTGCTTCTGATCGAGCTGCTGCGTGAAGCGGAACGTGAACGCCGACTCCTGGAACCGCTGATGGCGCACGTTCGCCCCAATGGAGAACTTTGGATGGATCTGCCACGCGCCCGCGAGACCGAACGTCCGCTGGCGCACCGAGACGACGGAGACGAACGGATCGATGCGGAACTCGAGGCAGGTGAAGGGATTGTTCAGGTCGCGGCGGCGCTGCTCGCAAGCGGCCTTGCTGATCGGCTCACCGACGATGAAGGCCTGGTTGTTGCGGATCTCGGTCGGGAGATAGAAATTCGGAACGGTCTTCTTGAGGTCGCCGGTGAACTCGTCGAACACCGGTGCCACGACACCACCGCCCTCGTTGTTCAGCGGCTCGTGAAAGTAGGCGCCGATGGTGAACTTGTTCTTGATCGGCAGGACCGCGCTCGCAAAGGTGACGTTCACTCGGTCGCTGTGGTGCGAGAACGGCGTGCGCTCGATGTCGGGGAACGTACCGCTGGTCGTGAAGATCTGCTGCTCGAGATAGTTGCGCGCCTCGATCGAGACCTCCGGCTTGCGCAGGATTGTCAGGCCGGCCGGATTCGCTTCCGCCGCCGAGGCGTCGTCCGCCAGGCCGAGGAACGCGCCGCCCATGGCCAGCGAGCGTGCGCCGGGATTGCCGAAGTTGAACTGCAGACCCGCGAGCGCCTCGATGTCGACGTTCTGCGCGGCGAGTGGGAACACGAGGGTGATCAACGCGATGATGGCGAGCGGAAGCTTTCGCATGCACGCAGGATAGTCGACGAGTCGTCGAGTCGTCGAGTCGTCAAGGAGTGCTCGACGACTTGAAGACTCGAAGACTCAGGACTCAGGACTTCGTCAGACTCGCGCCGCCCGCACCGCCGCGACGATCGCGTTCACGACTTCTTCGGACGCTCCCAACTGCTTCGCGCGGTCCTTCCGCCAGCTCCATTCGATCTGGCCGTTCGCGAGGCTCTTTGCGCCGACGGCGATGCGGAGCGGGAAGCCGATCAGGTCGGCGTCCTTGAACTTCACGCCGGGGCGTTCGTCGCGGTCGTCGAGCAGGACGTCCACACCGGCGGTGACGAGCTTCTCGTATACGTCGTTTGCGGCGGCGTGCACGTTCTCTTCCTTGCCGATGATCGTGACGATCACCTCGAAGGGCGCGATCGGCATCGGCCAGATGATCCCGTCGTCGTCGTGGCTCTGCTCGATCGCTGCCGCCACCGTGCGTCCGATCCCGAGGCCGTAGCAGCCCATGATCATCGGCACGCGCTTGCCCGACTCATCGATGTATTCGCAATGCATCGATTCGGAGTACTTCGTCCCGAGCTTGAAGATGTGGCCGACCTCGATGCCGCGATAGATCTGCAGCGCCGTGCCGCAACGGACGCACGCGTCGCCCGCGAACACCGTAGTGACGTCCGCGAACTCCGGCTCCGGGAAATCGCGGCCGGGGACGGCGTAGTCGAGATGGTGATCGCGCTTGTTCGCGCCGACGATCCAGCGTTTGCGGCCTTTGAGCGAGGAGTCGGCGAGCACGCGCGCGCACTTCGTCCCGACCGGCCCGCAGTAGCCGATCACGCCGCCCGTTGCCTCCTCGAATCGAGCCTCGGCGATCAGCTCGAGCCGCGTTGCTCCGAGGTGGTTCTTGATCTTGACCTCGTTCGCTTCGCGGTCGCCGCGGACCAGTACCATCACCGCGCCGAGGTCGGTGTCGAAGACGAGCGTCTTCACGAGCTGCGACGTCGGCTTGCCGAGGAACTTTCCGACGTCGTCGATCGACTGCGTGCCGGGCGTGTGCAGCTCGGCAATTGCATCCGACGGCGCAGGCTCGATCTCGTCGTCGAAGAACTTCGACGTTGCCTTCTCGATGTTGGCGCCGTACCGGCAATTCGGGCAACTCACGACCGCGTCCTCGCCCGACTGGGCGAGCACCATGAACTCGTGCGAGGCCGACCCGCCGATGTTCCCGGTATCGGCTTCGACCGGTACGTGGTCTAACGCACAGCGGTGAAAGATTCGCGTATAGGCGTCCCGCATCGCGTCGTAGGCCTCGTCGAGCGATTCCCGGCTCGCGTGGAAGGAGTACGCGTCCTTCATGATGAACTCACGGCCGCGCATCAGGCCGAAGCGCGGACGGACCTCGTCGCGGAACTTGGTCTGGATCTGGTAGAGGTTCACCGGGAGCTGGCGATACGAGCTGATCACGTCGCGGACGGTGTCGGTGATGACCTCCTCGTGCGTCGGCCCAAACACGAAATCGCGGTCGTGACGGTCTTTGATGCGCAGGAGCTCTTTCCCGTACTGCTCCCAGCGGCGCGACTCCATCCACAGCTCGGCCGGCTGAATCGCGGGCATGAGCAGTTCCGTCGAGCCGGCGCGGGTCATCTCCTGCCGGACGATGTTCTCCAGCTTCTGAACGGAGCGGAGTCCGAGCGGGAGGTAGGTGTAGATGCCCGCGGCGACTTTGCGGATCAGGCCGGCGCGCATCATCAGTTTCTGGCTGATGACGTCGGCGTCGGCGGGGACTTCCCGCAGGGTATTGATGAAATAGCGAGACCAGCGCATAAGGCGCGGGATTGTACAGCGGGGGGACGGAGGGTGCTGAGTGCTGGGTGCTGGGTGCTGGGTGCTGAGTCCCGCCCGACCGGGTGGTGGCTCTCAGCACTCAGCACCCAGCACTCAGCACTCAGCACTCGTCCGCCCCAACTGTGACATAGACGGCGCGTTTGCGTGTGTTATGACAGGAGCAGAGCGATGGAAGACCAGCACCTCCTCGTGTTCGAGCGTCCGCCGGTGCAGCGGATCGTCTCCTGCGCGGCGGCGTTCGGCTCGGCGGCGATCTTCTTCATGTATCTCGCCGAGCACCCGACCGACTACGAGGCCCTGCCGATGATCGGCTTGGTCCTGCTCTTCCTCGGCACGCTCGTGGCGATGGTGCTGCAGTACGGCGACCACATTTACTTCAGCGATCTCGGCGTGAAGTACGAGAACCGCCTCCTGGCCTGGTTCGGCAAGCACAGTGACTGGATGCGTTGGGAAGACATCGTGGAAGTGCGCGAGGTGAAGGAAAAGATCCTGATCCTCTTGTCGACCGACGGTAGGCGCATGCTCGTCGATGCCATCCTTGGCTATGCGATTGCACGCGCCGAGATCCTCAGGCGAGCTCCTCAGGCGATCAAGTCGGGGACGCTGGCCGAAGATGAGCATTGGCCCGCAAACGCTTAGCTCTTTATTCCGCCGCCGCTTTCCTCCTTCTCCTCGCGATCGTCGCGCTGGTCCTGCAGCGCCAGCGCGTGCGGCGTCATCGCGTGTTTCGTCCCGCCGCGGGTGAGGCGAAGCCCGCGCCGATGCGCGGCGTCCCGCCGGTCGAGCAGTGGACGGAGACGTTTCAGCAGCTTCAGGGCGAGGAGCTCGTGGAGCTGCTCGAAGCGATCGAGCAGAAGCATCCAGATCTTTACGCGAAGTGGTCGCTCGCCTATCTGCACGCACGTGCGCTCGTCGATGAGAACGAGACGACTGCGGCCGCCGCGAAACTCGCGCCGTTCCTCGCGAAAGCACATCCGTTCCGCGACCGCGCGCTGTATCACCGCGCGTCGATCGCCGAAGGTGCCGAGGCCAGCCGCTTCCGCAATGTGCTGATCTTCGAGCATCGCGACTCGCCGTATCGCGACGAGGCGATCGACGAGGAAATCGAATATCTCGCGGACAACGCGGAGGCGCTGACCGCATTCGCGGAGAAGATCGCGCCGTCGGCGTCGACGGAGCGGCGGCGCGAGATCAGCGCGCGCATCGTCGAGGCGACGGGGTCGTTCGAGCGCGGACTGAGATTGCTCAACGCAGGCACGAGCGACGATGCGGCGGATCGCGTCGCGCGTGCGCTCGACAAGCCGGAGGTGCTCGCGAAGTTGTCGGTCGAGCAGCTCGCGCTCTTCGGCGAGACGTTTCAGGCGCATCGCCACTACGACCGCGCGATCGCGCTGCTTCTTCTCGCGCTGAAGAAGGCGTACTCGGACGACCTCCAGTTCGCCCTCGGACGCAGTTACTTCGGCGCGGAGAAATACACCGAGGCGCAGGCGGCGTATCTGCGCGGCGCGGGGATCACGAAGAAACCGGAGCAGCAGTGCACGTTCTTTTGGCACGCTGCGCGCGCGGCGCAACTGCGTGGCGACGATCGCGTCGCCGAGGAGCTGATGACGCGGGCGATCGCGGTGAAAGGGACGCACCCCGCGACGCTGCCGGCGCTCACACAACGTCTGCGCACGCGCTTGAAAGCGCGCCGCTTCGCCGAGGCCGGCAGCGATCTCGCGCTTTTGCGGAAGATCGCGCCGAAGGATCGCGCGGTGCTCGAGGGCTCGCTCGCGTACGCGACCGGGATGCTCGCCGCGGGCAAGAACGCCGCCGCGCTGTCGGCGCTCAATTCTGTGAAGTCCAACGAACCGGAGCTCGCCTACTGGCGTGCACGCGCGAAGTCCGATCCAGACGCGTATCTCGACGTGCTCCGCTCGCAGTCCCACTTCGCGTATTTCGCGCGAGCACGCGTCAAGAACGCGAATCTCACATTGCGCGAGGCTCAGGTGAAGAACCTCATCGCCGCGAAGAAGTTCGAGCTCGCGAAGCGGATCCAGACTGACCGCGTGCTGCTCTCGCCCGACGCGAAGCAACTGAAGATCCTCGAGAACATCTATCGCCAGCTCCCCGCTTACGCCGCCATGCTCGACCTGAAGCCCGCCGCGCTGCCGCGTTTTCCGAATGTGAAAGCCGACGATCCCGACGCCTTGCTGATGGCGATGGGGTTGCACGACGAAGCAATATCTGCGATCGAAAACCGTTGGGGGCTGCGTCCGCAATCCGACGCGCTCACACGCGCCTATGCCCTGCATCTCGCCGGCGCGTCGAAGCCATCGATCTACGCGATCGAGGTAATGATGAAGTCCGTCCCGAGCGACTTCCATCCCGACCTCCTCCCCGAGCTCGTGAGCCGCCTGCTCTACCCGCGCTACTTCTACGGATTCATCGCCGCGGATGCAGCGAGTTTCGAGACCGATCCGACGCTGCTGCTGGCGATCATGCGCGAGGAATCGCGCTTCAACCCCCGCGCGAAATCGCAGGCCGCCGCGCGCGGCCTGCTGCAGTTCATCATCACCACCGCGCGCGACATCGGCCGTGACGTCGGACTCGTCGACCTCGACCCGGAAGACCTCTACGACCCGCGCGTGATCATCCGCCTCGGCGCGAAATACACCAGCGAGCTCGGAGAGGAATTCGACGGGAACCGCTATCGCATCGCCGCCGCATACAACGCCGGACCGCGGCAGGTCGCGCTCTGGAACCGAATGCAGTCCGCGCCCGGCGACGATTACTTCCTCACCGCGGTGAACTTCGACGAGACGAAGGGGTATGTGAACAAGGTGATGAATTCGTACGAGCGGTATCGGGCGATTTACTGAAGGGGGCGCGGGCTTTCAGCCCGCGCGAGACTCTGTGCGGGCTGGAAGCCCGCACCCCTTACGTTAGCACCCGCTGATACATCTCCCGATACAGCGGCACGATCTTCTGATCGTCGAAGCGCTCCACCGCGAGCTCGCGGCCGCGTTTGCCCATCTTCCTGCGCAGCTCGTCGTCGCCGAGGATCTCGATCCCGCGCGCGGCCATTCCCTCGACGTCGCCGACGGGAAGGAGGTAGCCGGTCACGCCGTCTTCGACCACCTCGGGTAGACCTCCCGCGCGCGTCGCGACCACCGGGACCTCGGACGTCATCGCCTCCAGCGCGGCCATGCCGAACGACTCCGCGTTCGACGGCAGGAGGAACAGATCGCAGGCGCCGAGGATCTCTTCGAGGTTCGGGACGTTGCCGAGGAAGACGATGCGGTCGCGCAGGTTGTGCTCGCGCGCGAACGCCTCGGCGCGCGAGCGATCCGGTCCGTCGCCGAGCATCAACAGTTTCGACGGCACCTTCTCCGCGATGTGCCGGAACGTCTCGCAGACGTCCATGATCCGTTTCACCGGACGGAAGTTCGACACGTGGCAGACCAGCTTCTCGCCCGGCGCCGCAAACATGCTCGGCGACGTGCGCCGGAACCGCGAGGGATCGACGAAGTTCGGGATCACCTCGATCTGCTTGTCGGTGCTGAAGTGTTCCGCGGTCTCTTCCTTCAGCCAACGCGAGACCGCGGTCACGCCATCCGAGACCTCGATGCCGAATTTCGTGATCGGCAGGTAGCTCTCGTCGCGGCCGACGAGGGTGATGTCGGTGCCGTGCAGCGTGGTGATGACTTTCAGGCTCGAGCGAAGGATCTGCTTCGCGAGATACGCACTGATCGCGTGCGGGATCGCGTAGTGGACGTGCAGGATGTCGAGCTTCTCGTACGCCGCCACCTCGGCCATCTTCGTCGCCAGTGCGAGCGTGTACGGCGGATACGGATCGAACAGCGGATAGGGCGTGACGTTCACTTCGTGAAAGTGCACGCGCTCATACAGCACGTTCAACCGCGACGGCATCGCGTAACTGATGAAGTGCACGTCATCGCCCCGTTTCGCCAACGCGAGGCCGAGCTCCGTCGCGACGACCCCAGAGCCGCCGAAGGTGGGATAGCAGGTGATGCCGATCTTCATACCTCGCGGCCCGAATACGCTCCGATCAAATCGTCCACGCGCGGCGGTTGCTTCGTCACGAACGCTTCTCCGTACGCGGCGCCGATCAGCGCTCCGAAGTGTTTGCCGCGCGCTTCGATCATCTCCAGAAACTTCGGGTCGGAGATGAAGGTCTGCGGCTCCTTCGACTTCGGGTCGTGAAATTGCGACTTGTAAGCGGCCACGCTGCGCATCTTCGTTTTCCAGTGCTTCGTCACGTCGACCACGAACGACGGCGTGATCATGTAGTTCTGCAGGTAATACAACACGGTCTGCGGCCGATGCGCTCGCAGGCCGGTTTCCAGGGCACGTAGCCCGGCGTAGAACGACGCCTCGGTGACGATGCGACCGGTGCGAGTGTGGTCGGGATGGCGGTCGTCCGGATACGGCGCGACGACGAGCTGCGGCCGCGCGCGGCGGAGGATCTCGATGATCTGCAACTCCTGCTCGCGGCCGGTCTGTAGATTGCCGTCCCCGAAGTCGAGCTGTTGACGGAAGGAAGCGCCAAGGACCTTCGCGGCGTTCGCGGATTCGCGCTTGCGCGTCTGCACCGTGCCGCGCGTACCCATTTCGCCGCGAGTGAGGTCGACGATCGCAACGCGTAGACCGTCCTTCACGCACTTGGCGACCGTCCCGCCGCACGAGAGTTCGACGTCGTCGGGATGGGCACCGAAGAAGATGATGTCTATGTTCATAAGCCCACGACCTTGAAATACGGGGAATCCGGCTCCACCTCTTCGACCATGCGGTCGACGAGCACGTTGCCGTACTGGCACCAGTACGAGAACCAGCTCACCACGCGGTCCTGCACGTGGCGGTCGGGATAGAGCGTGGCCACGAGCTCGTGCGTCGCGGCGTAACGCTCACGGTCCTTGCGCACGATTCCCTTGATCGCGCGCTCGGAGAGTTTGTCGAAGTGATATTCGAGATGTCCGATCGAGCGTTGGATCGATCCGGCCAGCGAGTGATCGGCGGGAAGCGCGAGCTCATTGATGTCTTCGATGCGCGTCATCAGATCGCGTCTCGCGGCCTCGGCGATCGCGCGCACGCGCGTGACCGCCTCCGGTTCCTTGTCGGCCAGAACCTTGTCCGCCGACTGGAACACCTCCGCGGGCTCGATGCCGTAGCGCTCGAACGCGCGCTCGATCCGCTTCGGCGCGACGAGCACGTGCCCGCGCAGCGCCACGCGGGGCATGGGGATGCCCAGGAGGCGGTGGAGCGGGGAGATCTGCGCGTAGTACGCGACCTCGGCGGGGCCGCCGATGAAGATGTCGGGCTGGAAGACGAAGTCCTGCAGGAGCGGACGCGTGAGCGCCGTCGTGGACGTGAGCTCGGGTTGCGAGTTGCGAGTTGCGAGGTTTCGGTTTCCTCGGTCGTCGAGCTCGTAGAGCAACGTGTATTCGTTGTCGTCGCGTGGAACGACCTGCTCCTTGTAGCCGGCGGCTTCGAGCCGTTGCGCACGGTCGTGGAGCACGCGCTGGATCTCATCGCGGCGTTGGTCGATCTGCTCGAAGAGCGGCGCGCCGGCGCGGCGGAGCTCGGGAAGGAGCGCGTCGACGAGGATGATCTCGCTGCCGAACACGGTGCCGATCAGTTCCGCGAAGGAATCGCGAAACGTGATGCCCTCGCGGAGCCAGGTGGGTCGGGGAATGTCATAGAGCGCGAGGAGCTGCTTGATCAGCGCCTCGGGGACGGGAAGCGATCCGACGACGGTACGCGAGTCCCTTGTCTGGACCGCGTGCATCCGGATCGCGCGCATACAGAGGAGATCCAGCTGCCGGTTGACGTTCCTCTCTTTCGGCAGCGTGGCGACAGGGACGTTCAACGTCGCGACTTCGTCGAAGTCGTGGTCCTCGGTCGCGAGCCAGAAGAACGCGGTCACCGGGATGCCCTGCTTCTCCATGTCGCGCTTGAAGCGGACCAGCGTCGCCAATTTCGCGAGCGTGTAGAGAGGCCCGCCGGCGAAGCCGACTTGCTGCCCGGCGATGATCGTGAGCGTCTCGCCGGTCGCCCACGTCTTCAGCGCGTCGCTGGCAAAGATGCCCCAATGTTTGTTGGATTCCTTCAACGCGTCGGCGACACCGGCCAGCGGCCGGTGGACCGGCCGGCTGGCAGCCGGCGCGACCCGGCTCAAAAACCGTTCATCCCCGTTCATCCAGTCGAGAACGAAGCGGTTCATCCCCGGGTACTGCGCGAGCGGTACCCTCATTCCCTGCTCCCCACGAGGATCAGGCGTGGAGAGGTGCGATCGAACTTCGAGCCGTCGAAGTTCCCGAAGGCACAGCGGATCGACAGATTGCACGACGCAAACATCGCCGAAATCTCGTCGAGATCGTATCCCCGCACGCGCTCGAGGTAACGCTTTTCACCGATCGTTATCCGTTTGTTGAAGGAGCGGTCGGACGGATCGAACCAGCGCTCGATGCGAACTTCTCCCATCGGAGTCTCGCGCGTCTCGCGCTGCACGAGCTTCTCCAGCTCGCGGTGCACGTTCAGGTAGTCGAACAGAAATCGCGCGTTCGTCTTCAGCACGCGCCCCATCTCGCGCACGACCTGCTGGTTCTCATCTTCGGTCGCGAAGTAGCCGAAGCTCGTGAAGAAGTTGACGAGTCCCGCGAAGACTCCGTCGCCGAACGGGAGATGACGCATGTCCGCGCGCGTGACCGCCATCGGCCCGTATTCGCGGATGCCGGTGCGGAGCAGCATGTACGAGAGATCGCAGCCGACCGCGTGATATCCATCGGACTGCAGCTCCTGGATGTGCCGCCCCATGCCGCTGGCCAGGTCGAGGATCGGCCCGTCGATCGGCCCGCACTGCTCGCGGAAGAACGCAACCTGCCGCCGCGCCTCGTGCTCGTCGCGATGCGAATAAAGCTCGAGGTACTCCTCGCCGAACCACTCCTGGTACCACGCCACGGCGCGGAGTCTATCGTTGCGAGTTGCGGGTTGCGAGTTGCGCGGCGAGCATGCGCTCGCTCTCGCGCGCCCGCTGCAGCGCCGTCTCCAGCGTCGCCACGATCGCGCGCGCGTTCGCCAGGAGCTCCTCGAGCTCCGCATGCTCGTGATCTTCGTGCGCGACGGGTGAGGCGAACGGGTCCTCGAACTCGATGTGCACCGGCTCCGGCTCCGCCTCAGCGACGACGGCCTCGAACGGGTCCTCGTCCACCTGCACCGCGAGCTCGCCGGTATCGAACGGCTCCGCCTCGGGTGCCGCCTCCGACTTCATCGTTAGCTTCGGCGTCCCCGCGGAATGCTGCGCGACACCGGCCTTCTGCGACATGTCCGGCGCGGCGAGCGGTGGCTCTTCGTGCAGCGTCGCATCGACGTGGTTCTTCAGGTTGTCGAGAATCCGCGCCACCGCCGCGCGTAGCGTCGCCGTCACACCTGCGCCGGTGATCGCCGCGGCCTCGACGACGGGAGCGTCGCCCGGCTGGAGATACTCTTTCATCTCCTCCACGGACGCGACGTTCGGCAGATCGCGCTTGTTCAACTGGAACACCAGCGCGACCTTGTCCGGATCGAGGCGGTTGATGCGCAGGTTTGTCCTCAGGTTCGCGAGGCTGTCGAGGTTCGACTCCTTCATCGTGTCCTGCGAGTCTGCGACGAACACCACGCCATCCGCGCCGCGCAGCACGAGCTTGCGCGTCGCGTCGTAGAACACCTGCCCCGGCACGGTGTAGAGCTGCACGCGCACTTTCTGCCCCGCGATCGTACCGAGCTCCATGGGCATGAAGTCAAAGAAGAGCGTCCGGTCCGTCTCCGTCGACATCGAGATCATCTTCCCTTTGTTCTCGAGCTTCGGATTGCCGTAGATCTTCTCCAGATTCGTCGTCTTCCCGCACAAACCCGGCCCGTAGTAGACGAGCTTCACGGTGACTTCGTTGATCGCTTTGTTGATGAGGACCATGGGCGCTGGAAATTCTACAATGAGCGGCCCATGCTCTCCGCCGGATCTCGAGTTGGACCCTATGAGGTCATTTCTCTGCTCGGAGAGGGCGGCATGGGCCAGGTCTACCGCGGCAGGGATCCGCGCCTCGGACGCGAGATCGCGATCAAGGTGCTCGCGCGCGATTCGTCGCAGGACGCCGAGGCCATCGCGAGATTGGAGCGGGAGGCGCGGGCGATCGCGGCGCTGTCGCATCCGAACATCGTCGCGGTCCATGACGTCGGGCGCGAGCGCGGCGACTTCTACGTCGTCACCGAGCTCCTCGAAGGCCGCACCTTGCGCGATCAGATCCAAGGCGAGCCGATGACCTGGCGCCGCGCCGTGGAGATCGGCGCGGAAGTCGCCGAGGGGCTCGCGGCCGCGCACGCGAAGTCGATCGTCCATCGCGACCTCAAGCCCGAGAACGTCTTCATCACCGCCGACGGACGCGTGAAGATCCTCGACTTCGGACTGGCGCAGACCGATCCCCTTCTCTCGCACCGCGAAGAATCCGAGATCCCGACCACGAAGTGGTTCCAGACCCATCCCGGCACGGTGATCGGCACGCTCGGCTACATGTCGCCCGAGCAGCTCCGCGGCGAGACCGTCGACGCCAGCGCCGACATCTTCTCCCTCGGCTGCATCCTCTTCGAGATGGTCACGTCGAAGAAGGCGTTTCATCGCGAGTCCGGCGCGGCCACGATCGCGGCCATCCTGAAAGACGAGCTCCCGCGCGATCCGCTCACCTCGTCGGTCCCGCCCGAGTTCCAGCGCATCATCGAAGGCTGCGTCGAGAAGACGCCGTCGATGCGCTTCCAGTCCGCGCGCGACCTCGCGCTCACGCTGCGCGCCATCGGCTCGAGCGCGGCGATGGAGAAAGTCGACCTCATTCGCAAGATCACCAGACGGCGCACGAAGAGCATCGACTCCATCGCCGTGCTGCCGCTCGCGAACGCAACCAACGATCCGCAGGCCGAATACCTCACCGACGGCATCACCGAAGGGATCATCAACCGGCTGTCGCAGCTGCCGAAGCTGAAGGTCATGGCGCGGAGCACCGTCTTCCGCTACCGCAACCGCGACGCCGACGCGCTCGCGATCGGCCGCGAGCTGCGCGTGCGCGCCGTGCTCACCGGCGTCGTGAAGCAGGTCGGCGACCGGTTGCAGATCGCCGTCGAGCTGGTCGACTCCACCGACGGCTCGCAGCTCTGGGGCGAAACGTACACGCGTGCGCTCGCGGACCTCGTGAAACTGCCGGACGAGATGTCGCGCGAGATTGCCGAGAAGCTGCGCGTGCGCCTCACCGGCGCGGAGAAGAAGAAGCTGCGCCGCCGCAGCACGGAGAACACGGAGGCGTATCAGCTCTATCTGAAGGGCCGCTATCAGTGGAACAAGCGGACCGAAGACGGGATCCGGCGCGGCATTGCGCTGTTCCGCGAGGCGATCGAGAGCGATCCGTCGTTCGCGAGTGCGTACGCCGGTCTCGCGGACTGCTTCATCACGCTGACCACGAACATCCCGCTGCCGCCGCGCGAGACGATGCCGAAGGCGAAGGCCGCGGCGATGAAGGCGATCGAGATCGACGACACGCTCGCCGACGCATGGGCGTCCCTCGGCGCGGTGCGCTGGTGGTTCGAGTGGGACTGGGAAGGGGCGGAGGAAGCCTACCGCCGCGCGATCGAGCTCAATCCGAACTACGCGCTCGCGCACGACGGCTACGCAATGCTCCTCTCCACGCGCGGCCGTTTCGACGAAGCGATCGAGCAGTTCAACAAAGCGTGCGATCTCGATCCGCTCTCGCTCATCATCGCCGTGCACTCCGGCTGGCCGTTCTACTTCGCGCGCGACTACGAGTCCGCGATCCGCCGCTTCCGCAAGGCGCTCGAGCTCGACCAGAACTTCATCCCCGCCCACGGCTGGCTAGGCATGGCCCTCGGCCAGCAGCACCGGTACGCCGAGGCAATCGATGCATTCCATCGCGCACTCGAAGTCGACCGCATCTCGATCCTGACCGCCATGCTCGCGCACACCCACGCCATCGCGGGCAACCGCTCCGAGGCACTCGAGCTGCTCGTAGACCTCGAATACGAGCGAAAGACCCGCTACATCTCCCCGTACGACATCGCCATCGCCCACGCCGGCCTCGGCGACACCGCTTCCGCGCTCGCGCAGTTGCACGCGGCGGTGGAGGACCGTTCGGCGTGGATGGTGTTCTTCCAGGTGGACCCGCGGTTGGATGTGCTGCGCGAGGAGGCGGGGTTCGCCGAGATCGCCGGAGCGATGAAGTGAAGAAGTTCTTTGTCGCGTCGCATCCGCCTTTGCACAGCCTCGGATTGCCCTGGCGGTGAGGAGGAGCGGGCGGGGGTAGCTCACCCTTTCATCGAAGACATCTCAGCAGCGCCTCCTGGGGCTCGGCCTACCTCGGGGTAGGGAAAATGCTCAGCCCGTCACTCCTTAGTTGCATGACTTCAGCAGCCGTAGCCAACTGATTGGATAACTAGGAATTATCGTGCAAACACACTCGCCGTTACGTCTGGTATGGCTTGCATTCTGGGGATTTGTCGCAGGTCTGGCCTATGCGATCTGCGCAGCCGTAGTCGTGTACGCGATTGAGGGCAAGTCTGGCGCCCAGCAGTTCCTCGTCATGTACATCGGGCGATTCAACATGCTGGTTACGTCGGGACTCATCGTCGGTACGGCACTCATCGTACGCGCTTCGCAACACGTCATCCCTGAAGCAATCGAGAAGGCTTTCAGCGCTGAAGAGCTGGAGCGGACGGAGTACTTCAAGCAGAAAGAAGGATACCTCAGCGCCGTACGAACAATCGCCTTCGCATCGCAAATGATCATTGCCGGCTTCGTGGTGTTCACACTATGTCACTTCCCACTTTCCGGCGCAGGAGAAACATGTCTGTTGGTCGGTGGCTGTGCCCAGTGGGCGGTTGGCAGTTATGTGGGCAGGAAGTTGCGCTACGCAGGAATGATGCTCCATTCACTGATGAAGATCGAAGTCACCAAGAATCTGTTTCGCGATCATGTGCTCGACGTCATCAACACGGCGGTCCACGTCGCCACCACGTTGACTGTCGTATTCGTTTACCTGACCGTTCGTAGTTACTATTACGGGCCATTCCTGTACGACGGATTCATCGGGAAGAGCGCGCAGGTATTTCTATTGCTCGGAGCTGTGATTGCCACACCGGTGCTCGTCCTCTTCAACTTCTTTCCCCGCGTAGTGCTGCGCAAGATCTACGACAAGTCGATCGATGTCGAACTGGAAGTTCTAAAAGTCGAATTGCAGAAGGAAGAGCTGAGTCCGTTCGAGAAACGGCGTAAGTTGATGGAGTTCGACAAGCTCTATCGCGATGAGATGCGATACAGTCTGCAACTCACGCTCGCCGATCTCCCCATCGGCATGACCGTTCTGATCATGCTCGTACAGCCGCTCCTGGATTAGATTAATTGCCGGCACTTCCATCGTGCTACTATTGGCGCCACTTTGCACCGTGGCTGTACGAGTCGTTATCTGCCGGTCGGTTCGTGCCGCCCGAGTGTATGGCTTGGTGGCCAAGATCGCGTACTTCGTAGGCGTGGTCGCGTTATAACTGCGCAAAGACGAGCGGCGAGCGCGAGCCTATGACTGCGCCAGATTCGCGCCATCGGTGAGGAGCCAAACCTGATGATCGAGATCATTCTAGGTTTCGCAATCGCAATCGGCTATGCGATCCGACTACGAAAGAGCGTATTAGCCAGGTTGCAGACTTCGAACGTGCGGCTTCCTATCGTATGCGCAGAAGTGGCTCTATTAGCCATCGTCGCGCTTCAACTCCTTCATCTGGACCCTTCTCGATATCACGGACCAACGGCATTGCGCTACGTCGGGCTGGTGCTAGCTCTGTTTGGCGCGACACTTTCTAGTGTCGCGCGTCTTGTGTTGCGTGAGAATTACGTTCCATCCGCAGCTGCGCAGCCATCAAGAAGGTTGGTTGTGGCCTGGCCGTATTCCATGGTGCGACATCCCGCCTATCTTGGAAACGCTGTAACACTTCTGGGGTTTGAGTTGGCGGTCGAGAGCGGCGGCGTAATCCTCGTGCTCGTTTACTTGACGGTCAATGTCGGGCAGGCGAATCGCGAAGAGGTAATGATGGCATCCGCTCATGGCGAAGCCTGGTCGGATTACACCAAGAGAGTACGCTTCAAATTACTTCCGTGGTTGTTTGCGATGTCGATTCTTGCCGACGTTTCTGCCGCAAAACCCCCGTGTGATCGCGGGCGAACAACAATGGCCTGCCTGAAGTCGTCTGCCGCGGTTTGATGCGCGGAGCCACATCGCCTCCGCAACCGCAGTCACGTTCGACGATAGAGCGGCGCGGCCCGGCGACAGTGTTTTCATTGACGCCAGAACGAGGTCAGGTCGGGTCGATTTAGTGACATACCGGACATAAAGTTCTGGAAGAATTTCACAGGTTGTCGACGACAGTAGCAACCACGGCCGAGAAGACGTGCCCGCGACGGGAGAAGACAGTGACCATCCGCTAGCAACGAAATAGAAGAACAGATGGCTCATCTGGCGACGGACGCTGAGCGAGTCGCTAGTTACTGTGGCGTTTGGAAACGGACGACAAGAAGGTAGGCGCAGCCAACGAGACAGGATATGCAAAGTAAGAGCATTACGGCGGCATACATGATGAAGGTGTTTGGCATCATTTTCGCCGGCCGACCTTTGGTCCACGAATACATCCACCTCCTTATGATGTCATCGCCGCACTTCGCCGGCGGGTCTGCGTAGACTCTGGCCCACTCAAACCATGGATGGCCGGTGATGCCGCATGCGAAGTGAAGCTTCGCCGAGAAGATGACGGCGGAGACGTACAGCGAGTATTGCCCGCCTGCGGCTACCACGAAGAATATGCAGAGTGACGCGCCGAGTAAAAGGCCGATTGGGGTTAGAACGCCTGAGAAGGCTAGCGACTTGCCCTGACTATCCGGCGAGAACTTCAGTATGGCAAAGGCGCCCGCGAGAATAGCGAAGATACTTGATGTTGAATACTTGACTTGGGAGTAATAGACGACTAGCGCCTGATAGAATTCAGCACGGCTCTCGGCTAGAAGCTTGACCTGATCTGCTTCACTGACCGGCAACTGTTCCTTGATTGCTGCCACATCCGCATCAAACCATAGAGAGCCAGGAGCTCCTGCTGTTGGATCCGCTGCGGCATTTGGTGCTATCGTGTCTTTCACTTAGTTTCTCCTGGATCAGCTGACACGCAACCCAGTCATAGCAGAAAGTACAGCCCAAAGAGCGCAACGGTTTTCATCAGCCCCAGCGCGACGGTCTGACGATTCTGATGAAACCAGCAGACGTAAGCCATCGCGAGGACCAGGACCATTGCGAGCATACAGATTGACGACGCAAGCCCTCGAATTTGCCAGCACAGGATCATCACGGCCAGTCCCTGCATCGCAAAGGCGAAACGTGCGACGGCCGTCGGGTCGAATTTGTGGAGGAATGAAACCGGATCGCCCGGACGATCCGGCAAGTCTTTGCACAATTCGCGGCCCATCATCGACAGAAAGAGCGCGACTCCTGTTTGCGCCAGAGACGAAGCGTCGTTCGGGTAAAACGTCATCAGGATCAGAATTGGAATGGTCGTTGTCGCGGCGACATACGATGGCTTGAACGCCGGAAGGTACTCGACGACATATCGGTAACTGATGCACGCCGAGAAACCGACGTAATACAGAAATGCACTCTTGGTGCGGCCGACGTAGAAATGAGTCGTCAGCAGGGCCAGCGCCAGGCACACGTAGTAGAGGACTGCGACAAAAGCAGTCGAGACCTGTCCGCTCGGTAGTGGACGATTCGGATGGTTGATTCTGTCTTTCTCGAGATCGTCGAGGTCGTTGAGTATGTAGGTGCACATGGCTCCAAACAGGAGCGGCACGGCTCTTTCGATACTCAACGCCAGATCTCTGGTCCTCACAAATACAGGCACGAGGATCGATAGGATCGCGAGGCTCGATGAATATGGCCGGATCAACCGCAGTGTCGCCCGCGTTCGCTGCACGATAATTCCTAGTTACCGCTAGGCCGTGGTCCACTGCCGGCAGCTCCGGGCGTAGCAAAGTCAGTTACCTCCCCACAATCCCCCTTCTCGGATGCCTCTCCGTGATCCTCACCTTCAACGCCGCATCCGCAACATGCGTG
>DASYGV010000158.1:0-6399 GCA_035999335.1 Thermoanaerobaculia bacterium
ATGATCTGTCGCAATCACGTCGACGTTGCGGAAGGAGTGCGCCGTTGCTCGCGCTGCGGCGGCTCGTACTGTCCGCAGTGTCTGGTCTCGATTCAGAACCAGCTGTTCTGTGCGACGTGCAAGACCGAGCAGTTGATGGACGTCCGCTCGGGCGTCGATCGCACGCGCCTCGTGTACGGCAGCTTCTGGGCGCGCTTCGGCGCGTACGTCATCGACTACGTCATCCAGATCATCCCGATCTACGCGATCTTCGGCGTGATCCTGCTGTTCAGCGGCTTCAATGCCGAAGGCGAGCCGAGTCCGTGGTTCTTCCTCGGATACATCCCGGCGCTCATGATCCCGATCCTCTATGAAGCGCTGATGCTGTCGATGAAGAACGGACAGACGGTAGGCAAGATGGCCTTGCGGCTGCGGGTAGTCCGCCCGGACGGATCGCCCATTTCCACGGGACAGGCGTGGGGCCGCGCGGTGATGCGTCTGCTCCTCGGTTGTCTGGCGATCGTCGATTACATCCCCTACTTCTTCACCGACGAAAAGACCACGCTGCACGACATGGTCGTGGGAACCCGCGTCGTGGAAAGCTACTAGCCGGCACGGCCGGCGGCGCTGGTTGGCCTAGCCTTGGGCACGTACGGTCGCTCCGAGGCGGACTTTTGCCGCGCAGGCTCCTGGCGAGCAAGATCGACGTCGAAGAGGGAGTCGCTCGGCTCACGGCCGTTCTGCTCAATCCGCGCGGGGACGTACGGTAGGATTGTGAAGTCCTGAGGAGCGTAGCGAAATGATCTGTCGCAATCACGTCGACGTTGCGGAAGGAGTGCGCCGTTGTTCGCGCTGCGGCGGCTCGTATTGTTCGCAGTGTCTGGTCCCGATTCAGAACCAGCTCTTCTGTGCGACGTGCAAGACCGAGCAGCTGATGGACGTCCGCTCGGGCGTCGATCGCACACGCCTCGTGTACGGCAGCTTCTGGGCGCGCTTCGGCGCGCAGATCATCGACGGACTGCTCGTCGGCGTTCCGGCCTACGCGATCTTCATGGCCGTCCTGCTCAGCGCGGCGATGACCATGCAGAAGAACGGCGAGCCCAGTCCGGCAATCATCCTCGCGTACGTCCCGCTGTACGTTTTCCCCGTGCTCTACGAGGCCCTGATGCTGTCGATGAAGAACGGACAGACCGTCGGGAAGATGGCCTTGCGGCTGCGCGTGGTCCGTCCCGACGGATCGCCGATCTCTACGGGACAGGCCTGGGGCCGCGCCGCGATGCGTCTGGTCCTCGGCTGCCTGGCGATCGTCGATTACATCCCCTACTTCTTCACCGACGAGAAGACGACGTTGCACGACATGGTCGCGGGAACGCGCGTCGTGGAGAGCCATTAGGAAGTGAGCGCGATCTACTCCGGACCGCAATGCCCTTCGTGCAATGGGCCATTGGACGCGGCGACGCTTCACGCGGGCGTGCTGGAGTGTCCGCATTGCCGTAAACAGTTCGAGGCCACGCCGTTTCAGCCGCGCGGGCGGCAACACGGCGCGGTGCAGGTCGTGACGGAAACGCCCGACGGCATCGCCGCCGCGTGCGCCAATCACGCGCGGAACGCTGCGGTCACGAGTTGTACGCGCTGCGGACTGTTCATCTGCGCGCTGTGTGACATGAACGTCGGTGAGGGTTCGTACTGCCCGTCGTGCTTCGATCGCATGCGCGATCAGAGCGCGGTCGAGGGAGGCGGGACGCGCTATCGCGACTATGCCACGATGTCGATCTCCGCGGCCGTGGTCGGTCTGCTCTGCTCGATCCTGCCGGTGGGGCCGTTCGCGGTGTATTGGGGCCTCAAAGGCGTGCGCCAACGGCGCGCCGAGGGCTCGGGCGTGGCCGGTCCGGTGATCGCGATGATCCTCGGATCGCTGGAGACGCTCGGCCTGCTCGCCGGGGTCACGCTGCTCATCATCGGGATCGTGACTGGAGGGACGTCATGAGTGAGCGCACGCTCCTTCGGCGCACGCGAACGCTCATCGGCAGCGACGCGGCGTTCCTCACGCCGGACGGCATCGACGTCGACTCGACGCAGAACTACGAGGTCGTGCGCCGGCGCGTGTTTTTCGACGACGTGAACCTCGTGACCCTGCATCACGAGCGCGGCGCCGCATACCTCATCGTGACCGGCGTGTTCGGCATGTTCTTCCTCGGCATCGCGATCCTGATCGTGGCGATCGACACGGACACATGGCCGGTAGCGCTGCCTTTCTTCCTCGTCGGCTTCGCGATCTTCCTCGCGTTTCTCATTCGCGCGATGATGGGCCGCGACGTCGTGACGGTGTTCGGCCGCCGCTCGAAAGCGGTGCTGCGCTTCGGCTCGTTCCGGAAGCAACGCGCGCGCGAGGTGTACGGACACGTCTGCGCGGCGGTGCGGCGGGGACAGAGCGCGATCGTTGCGCGGGAATCTCCAGCACCGGCGCTGCCGCTCGATGTGCCGATGCCACCCGACGCGCTGTGAAATCAGGAGCGCCCACGCACCGAACCGTCAACCGCTCGCTGGTTTTTTCGAGAAGACGGTAACACCTACGATTTCCGCGAAATCAGAATCGGTCGTGAACAACTCGGCACCTTTGGCGCGAGCTGTGGCGAGCATGATTGCGTCGGCCATCGGAAGTTTGTGAGCGAGGCTCAGGTCCGCGGCCGTGAGCGCGATCTCGTCTGAGAGATCGACGACCTGCGTCTTCCTCATTGTCGCAGCCGCGTATACGGCTTCGTCCTCCGACCGCTCCCGCTTGATCCACTTGTAGACTTCGTAGATCGCGATCGTCGGCGTCAGGACATTCGCAGGCTGCCGCAACCGGCGTGCGAATTCGTCAGCGTGCGGGCCGTCACTGAAAAACTCGAGCCACCCGGAAGAGTCCAGAACGATCAAAACCGGTCCTTCTTCTCGCGAAACCCGGTGGTTCGAATGCCTTTGACAAAGCCGCGCATGGAAGCAATCGGCCGATCCGGCACGAAGCTGATGATTCCGCCCTTCGTGATGACCTGATACTCCTGCCCCGGCCGGACGTCCACTTTTTCACGGATGTCTTTGGGGATCACCACCTGATATTTCGGAGAAACGCGAGTTCGTCCCATCTGTCACCCACTCATGCCGATCGATCAGTTCTATCGTAAAACGGGATGAGCTGGTGCGCAAGGTCGCCGCGCCTCGCGAGGAGCTATGATGGACCCTGCTACCGATAGAAATGGATCGACAATCGCCATGAAGAAGACGCTGGGCGCTCTCCTTGTTGTCCTGCTCGTTCTCGGCTGCGATGGCTTCGTCGGCGAAGTCCGGATCGACAAGCCTCGAGGTGCGCCAGTCGCAATCGCCGATGCGGACTACCTGATTCTTCGACCGGTATCGACCGCGCCAGGGCCGGGCCTCACCGCGGCAACCGTCCATGGGCAGACGGTGTATTACAACCCGACCACACGCATCATGGATCTCCGGCATCTTGATCCACGCACCGCGAAGGTGGACGAAGGTCGAGCCGGCACACATGTAGTGCCGATCGAGACGACGCCGGAAGGTGATCGGCTATTGGGAACATGGACGTCCGCGAATCTGGAGAAACAGCTCGGCGTCTTTCTGGATGGCCGGCTAATCTCAGCGCCCCACATCCGAACGAAAATTACAGGCATGATCGTGGTCGAGGACGAGCTCACGAAGGATCGAGCTGAGGCGATCCTAGCGCGATTACAGCGTGGAGGTGCGGCCGACTGACAGATCGCGGTCGAGAATGGACGATCGATGACATGCGAATCGCACCATTGAGCCTGTCCGCGATGATTTTGCTCACGCTGAGTGGCTGTGCCGCTGACGGTGCGACACCTACGAAAACACGCCGCCCCACTGCTCCCGAGAGCTACACCGTAGGGTTGCATCCGCGCTCCGTTGCCGTCGCGGACTTCAATGCGGATCGATCCGTCGATCTCGCAGTGGCCAACTCGGGGGACGGCACAGTTTCCCTCCTCCTCGGACGGCCGCGGGGATTTCGCCTGGGTGAAACCTTCCCTGCCGGAAAAGAGCCGAGCGACATCAAAGCCAGCGACGTCGATCGCGACGGCGATCTCGATCTGGTGATCGCAAACCATGAGACCTCGACGTTCACGCTCTTGAACAATGATGGCAAAGGCCGGTTTGCGGCAGCAGTTGGCTCGCCGTTCGAAACCGGAGCGCGCCCTCACATTCACAGTGTGAATGCGGCGGATTTCGACGGAGATGGCTGGGTGGATGTCGCTGTCGAAAGCGCGGACACGCAGGAGGTTCGCCTTCGGCTTGGCGGAGAGCGCGGGTTCGGTTCGATCCTTCCGATCGCCGTTGGTACGATGCCGTACTCTCAGCTCGGCGCGGCGGATGTGACCGGAGACGGGATTGTCGACGTTCTCGTTCCCGGGCACCGCAATCGAACCGTCCGAGCCATCACAAAAAGCGGTTCCGCCTTTGCCCTGGCTCCGTTCGTCATTGCCACTCGCGAGCAGCCATGGCTCGTGACGGCGGGCAAACTCAATGGCGACACCAAGCCCGATCTCGTCGTTCTCGAGACCGATACCGTGTCCGTCTGGCTCGAGGGCCCTGATACGTACACAGCGGCGTCATGGTCGCCGGTTCGTTTGCCTGGAGCGACGGCGGTCGCCGTGGGTCACCTGGACGGTGACGATATCGAGGACATCGTAGTCGGCCTGTGGGAAGGCAGCGACATCGCGGTGATCGGTTCGCGAACATCGACCCCGCGAATGATTCAAGCCTGTGGCCGCCCGATTGGTTTAGCTGTCACGGATCTGGACAACGATGGCGCCGGGGATATCGTGATCGCCTGCTCAACCGAGAGCCGTGTCGTTGTCTTGCGTTCGCCTTTGCAGTGATCGAGGGGAGCCGGCTTGCGCCGGCTCCCGCGATCGTTCAACCAAGAATTTCGGACAACGCGTCAAACCGCTCCGCCCACCACGCCTTCATCCTGTCAGCGGTCGCTTTGTCGGGCAGCTTCGTGTGTTGGATCGCCACGGCGCTTTTTGTTTCGCTCTTCGCCATGAACTCGACGCCAACGACAGTGCCGTCGGCCATCGCGATGCGCATCCGCTTGTTGACGGTCGCGCCGCGGACAGTGACCTTCTCCGACAGCCATTGCGCGCGCAGACGCGCGGTCGAAAACGCCTTGTAGAGCTTCGACAGTGGAACGGGGAACGTTCGGCTTTTGCTCGCCTCGTAGCCGCCGCCCCGGCGTTGGCCGATGGCGCGCAATCCGCGAATGCGCTCGTAACCGACGGTGACGGTCTGGCTCCACCAGTCGGGCGTGCCGAGGGACGCGACGTAACGCGCGATGTCGCGGTGCGGTTTTTCGGCGGACTTCTCCGCATCGAGGATGGCGACCCATTCGCGCCAATCGCGGCCGGTCGCTTTCTTGACGGCGGCGTCGCTCTGGCCGGCCAGTTCGGCGTAATTCGGCTCCGGCTCATTTTTGCGGACGAGATGGAGGCGGGCGGTCGTGTACGACTCACCGGTTTTCTGCATACGCGTACGGACGACGCGCTTGAGGTCCTTCTGCTTCGGCATCACGGTCTCCTTCGTTCACACGCGAGCAAGTGCTCCCCAGCAGCGCTGCCGCGCACGAAGGTTCGTCATACCGATCCGGGAGTATGCCCCCCTTTGCCTCGACGAGGACTTTCGCTGGGGGAAAGCCAACCGAGGTTCGGCGTGGACCACCGCCGAGAGGCAATGTAAGGCACGATCGCCGCGGACGCAAGGGTGTCGCGCGATACCATCCGCCCGCCAATGGCGCTGACCTCCACGATCTATAACGCTTCGGTCGAGCTCTCCGACGTCGATCGCGGCGTGTACGAGAGCCTGGAACTGAGGCTGGCCATGCATCCCTCCGAATCGCCCGGCTACCTCGCGACGCGGCTGCTGGCCTACTGCCTCGAATACGCCGAGGGAATCGAGTTCACCGCGGGTCTATCGAATGGCGACGAACCGGCGATCGTGGTCCGCGACCTGACCGGGCGGATCAACGGATGGATCGAAGTCGGCGCGCCGGATGCCGAGCGTTTACACCGCGCCAGCAAGCTCGCCGACCGCGTCGCCGTCTACACGCACCGCGACCTTCGCAACGTCCTCGGACAGCTCGAAGGAAAAAGGATCCATCGCGCCTCGGAGATCCCGATCTACACGTTCGGACGCGGCTTCGTCGAATCACTGGCGGAGCGCTTGGAACGGCGCGTGCGCATGTCGCTCTCGGTGACCGAGCGGCATCTCTACCTCGACATCGACGGAGCTTCGCTGAGCACGATCATGGAAGAGCACCGCCTCCGTGAACCCTGAGCGAGCGCAGCGAGTCGAAGGGGCCGGTGAGCCCTCACGAGGAGTTGGGTTCATGCATCGTGAGGGCTC
>DASYGV010000164.1:0-12682 GCA_035999335.1 Thermoanaerobaculia bacterium
AGTGCTGAGTGCTGAGTCCTGAGTGCTGAGTCCCGCCCAACCGTCTCAGGATTCAGGACTCAGAACTCAGGACTTCACGCATCGCGGGACAAGCTCGCGAACCAGAGTCACTGCGCGATCGATCTCCCCGGCGGTCGTGAACCGCGACAACGAGAACCGCACCGTCGCGCGCGCGTCCTCGGGCGCAAGACCCATCGCCAGCAGCACGGGACTCGCTTCGACACGGCCGGACGAGCAGGCGGAACCGGTGGAAACTGCGACGCCGGATAGGTCGAGAGCTATCACGATGCCCTCGCCGTCGGCGCCGCGGAACGTGACGTTCGACGTGTTCGGGAGGCGGCGCGCATCGACGCCGTTGATCGTCACATCCATCGACTTCAGGTCCTGTTCCAGCTGATCCCGCAGCGCGGCCATTCGCGATGACGCATCGGGCAGCGCGGCCGCGGCTCCGAATGCCGCGGCCAGCGGCACGTTCTCCGTGCCCGCGCGACGGCGGCGCTCCTGCGCGCCTCCATGCATGTGCGAGCTCATCGTCACGCCGCGGCGGACGTACAGCGCGCCGATACCCTTCGGCGCGTGCAGCTTGTGCGCGGAGAGCGAAAGCGTGTCGCACGCGATCTCATCGACATCGACCGCAATCTTCTTCGCGGCCTGCACCGCGTCCACGTGAAAGTGCACGCCGCGCTCGCGACAGACCGGGCCGATCTTCGCGACCGGCTGCACGACTCCGGTTTCGTTGTTCGCCATCATCACCGTGACCAGCCGCGTCTCGGCGCGCATCGCCGCGATGACAGCCTCGGCCGATACTTCGCCGCTGCGCGAAGGAGCGATTCGGGTCACCTCGTGTCCGCGACGCTCGAGCTCGCGAACCGCTTCAGCCACCGAGGGATGTTCGATTTCGGTTGTGACGATGTGGAAACGACCGTCCGATGAGACGGCTCCAAAAATGGCCGCATTGTTAGACTCGGTCCCGCCGCTGGTGAACACGAGCTCTCGCGCGGTCGCGCCGATCAGTTGCGCGACCGACTCGCGCGCGTTCTCAATGACTCGCCGAGCGGTCTGGCCCTCTCGATGAATGGACGAGGCATTGCCGTAGAACTCACGCATCGCGTCCTCGAGGACGGCGAGGACGCCGGGATCGATCGCGGTAGTCGCGTTGTTGTCGAGATAGACTCGCATCTCTTCAGAAAACCAATGAAAGCGCTCGCCGCTGCCCTGATCTTCGCATTTGCCGCCACCATTCTCGCCCAGGCGCCGACTCCGCGCCCGAAACCAGACGAGAAAAAAGCCGCGCCGCCCGATCGCGTGCGCAAGCTCTCCAAGCGAGAGCGCGCGGCCAGGATCGAGAAACTCGAAGTGCGCCACCAGGATTTCGTGACCGACGTCGAGCCGATCATGCTCGGCACCGAGCTCGACACCTTCCTCACCTTCGAGACCGACGCGCACCGCGACGCGTTTGTCGAAGACTTCTGGAACCGGCGCGATGCTTATGCGGGAACGTCGAACCGCGCGTTCAAGGACATGTACTACACGCGCCTCGAGGTCGCGAAGGAGCAGTTCAAGCGCGTCACCTCCGACCGCGCGAAGATGTTCCTCATCCAGGGCCCGCCTTCGGAAGTCCTGCGCACCGAGTGCGTGCGATTCCTCCAGCCGATCGAGATCTGGAAATACCCGCACATCCCGATGCTCGGATCGGGGGCACGTCTCCTCTTCTACAAGCCGCGCCACTCCAACGAATATCGCCTCTGGAGTCCGCTCGGCGGCACGATGGCACTGTCCGATCTCGTCGCGGAGGAATCGGCGGCGTTCTCGTCGGCCGAGAGCGCGGCCGCGCGGAACGCGATCGATCAGTCGGCGAGCCCGTACGCGTACGTCAGCCGCATCCAGCTCGAGTGCAAGGACGGCGACGAGATCATGCGCGCGATCACGAGCATGGTGCAGTCGCGCATCGACCTGATGAAGCTCTTCGAGCCGCCGCAGATCAGCACCGAGGACGCACAGAAGCTGCTTCGCTCGGTCGTCATCCCGAACCCCGATGCGCCGAAGCTCACCGCGGAGTTCAGCGTCCGCTACCCGACCAAAGAGGGTAGCCGCACGGATGTGCAGATGATGCTACTCGTGCCGCGCGACCAGATCACGCCCGCGCAGGTCGCCGGCGCCGAGGTCTACACCATCGACGTCGTCGGCGAGATCCTTCGCAACGGGAACCTCTGGGAGAAGTACCGCTATCGTTTCGATTTCCCCGGCGACGTCGACGCCGAAAAGCTGCCGATCGTCATCGACCGGCTGCTGCGTCCCGCGGACTACGTGTCGCGGATCAAAGTCGTCGACGCGAACACCGGCGCAGAGGCGGTCGTGGAGTCGAACCTCAGTGTGCCGGAAATCTTCCTCCCCGAGCCCGACGAGCCGCCCCAAATCGCGTCCACGCCTGGCGTCGATAACATGGGTAGTGCTCCCGCGAAAAACGTAGCGCAGCTCAAAGACGAATTCGACGTCCGCGAAACACGCCTGCGCATCGTGCCGCCGAGCGACGAGATCGTCAGCGGCATCCAGACCATCGAGACGATGATCACCGGCGACGCGGTCAAGGGCGTCGAGTTCTGGCTCGACGGCCGGAAGATCGCGGTGCGGCGCGCGCCGCCGTATTCGCTCGATCTCGACTTCGGCATCGTGCCGCACACGCGACGCATCCGCGCAGTGGCGCTCGACGCGAAGAACGTTCCGATCACAGGCGACGAGGTGGTCGTGAACACCGGGACCGATCCGTTCCGCGTGCGCATCAAATCGCCGCGCATCGCGCCGCATCTCGAGGGAGCGACACGCGTGGAGATGGATGTCCGCATCCCCGAGGGCGAAGAGCTGAACACACTGGAGCTGTTCTGGAACAGCACCCGTCTCGCGACCCTCTACGACGCGCCGTTCGTGCAAACCGTCGAGATCCCCGCGACCAACGGCGTCGGGTATCTCCGCGCGGTGGCCACCGTCAAGGGCGACACGATGCCGCCGGTCGAAGACGTGGTGATGATCAACACGCCGGCGTACATGGAGGAGCTCAACGTCCATCTCGTCGAGCTGCCGACGACCGTGGTGGTCAACGGGAAGCCGACGAGCCATCTCACCGAGAAGGCGTTCAAGATCACGGATGACGGCAAGCCCGTTTCGCTCGCGAAGTTCGAGTACGTGAAGAACCTCCCGCTCTCCATCGGACTCGCGATCGACTCCTCGGGCTCGATGCAGCCGCGGATGGACGAGGCGCAGAAGGCCGGCGCACAGTTCTTCGAGAAGATCATCCGCCGCGGCGACAAAGCGTTCCTCGTCGCGTTCGACACCGATCCGCAGCTCGTGCAGAAGTGGTCGACCAAGGTCGCGGACATGCACGCGGGACTCGCGAAGCTGCGCGCCGAGGAGACGACGGCGCTGTACGACGCGGTGGTGTACGCGCTCTACAACTTTCAGGGGATCCGCGGACAGAGGGCGCTGATCCTCATCAGCGACGGCAAAGACACCGCGTCCAACTTCACGTTCGACCAGGCGCTCGAGTACGCGCGCCGCTCGGGCGTCCCGATTTATACGATCGGCATCGGCATCAAGGCCACCGAGATCGACGTGCGCTTCAAGCTCTCGAAGATGTCGCAGGAAACGGGAGGCTCGATCTACTACATCGAGCAGGCTCGCGAACTGCAGCGAATCTACGACGAGATCGAGCAGGAACTACGCTCGCAATACATCCTCGGCTTCTACCCCAGCCCCGACGTCAAACCGGGCGGGAAGTGGCGCGAGGTGAACGTGCAGGTGACGGAAGGGAAGGCCAAGACCATTCGGGGGTATTTCCCGTGATTCGAGGTCATGCGCCGGAGGCGCTGCAGAGAGTAGCCGGTGGCGAGCGCAACGCGCCGCCACCGGAAACGTGGGCCGTGAAAGATCCGCCCCGGCCGGGGCGGGAGAGGGCGTCTTCCGCCCCTACCGGGGCGGATTTCAATACGCCGTCATTCCGGTGGCGGCGCATTCGCGCTCGCCACCGGCTATCCTCTGCAGCGCCTCCGGCGCATACCCTCATCCGAGGGCTAGCGATCATCCTCCTCACGCTGCTCGCCGCCGTCCCCGCAATCGCGGACGAAACCAAACCTTTGTCCCGCTCCGAGCGCAAGGAGCGGACCGCGAAGCTGACCGAGCGTCACCGGCAGTTCCTCGCCGACGTCGAGCCGATCATCTCGACCGTGGAGCGGGACACGTTCCTGCAACTTGAGACCGACGCGCAGCGCGATGTGTTCATCGAAGACTTCTGGCGGCGCCGCGACATCCTGCGCGGAACGACCGGACACGCCGCGCGCGACGACTACTTCGAGCGACTCGAGTACGTGCGCGAGAAATTCGAGCAGGTGATGTCCGACCGCGGACGCGTGTACCTCTTGCACGGCGAGCCCGGCGCGATGATCGACATCAACTGCCCGCGCTTCTTCGTCCCGATTCAGGTCTGGTATTACCCGCAGATCACCGGGATCGGCCGGGACGTGCGCCTGTTGTTCTTCCGGCGCCGCAATGATCGCGTGTTCCGGTTGTGGACCCCGCGTCTCGAGGGCATCAAGGAACTGATGAGCGACGACATCCAGTCGACGGGCCGCCTTCCGGACAACCTCATCATGGACTGTCGCGACGGCGAAGTCCTCGGCGGCGCCATCGCGTACATGAACCACAACGGCGACAACATCATCATGAAGGTCTACGAAACGCCGCCGGTGAACGAGGAGGACGTGAACCGCGTCCTTCGCTCCTCGGTCATCGCCGACCCGAAGGCGTTGAAGCTGAACGCGGAGATCGCGGTCGCGTATCCCTCCAGCGACGGGCAGAAGACCGACGCGCAGCTGACGATCCTCGTGCCGCGCGCGCAGCTGAAAACGACCAGCGTGAACGACGTCGCGGTCTTCACCATCGACGTCGTCGGCGAGGTGCTGCGCGACGGCAAGATGTGGGAGAAGTATCGCTACCGCTTCGATTTTCCCGGCGACATTCAGGACGAGAAGCTGCCGATCGTCATCGACCGCCCGCTGCGCCCCTCGGCGTACACGTCGCGTGTGAAGGTCACGGACACGTCCACGAACGCGCAGGTCATCCTCGAGACGCCGCTCGCGGTTCCCGAGATGGCCGCAACCGCGCCGAAGCCGACGTCGGAAACGACCGCGCTGGCGGCGATTCAGGAAGACGTGCAGTCCGCGCGCGCGCGGCTGCGCATCGTGCCGCTGTCCGAGGACGTGATCAGTGGATTGCAGACGATCCAGACGCTCGTCACCGGCTCAGGCATCGCGTCGGTCGAGTTCTGGCTCGATGGGAAAAAGATCGCGACGCGCCGCTCGCCGCCGTACAAGCTCGATCTCGATTTCGGCACCGTCCCGCGCTCGCGGCGCATCCGCGTCGTCGCGCTCGACTCGCACGGGCAAGCGATCACGGGCGACGAAGTCGTCGTCAACACGGGCACCGATCCCTTCCGTGTGCGCATCGCTTCCCCGCGTGTCGCACCGAAGCTCAGCGGTCCGGTGAAGGTGGAGATCGAAGTGCGCGTGCCCGAGGGGAAGGAGCTCGGCGGCGTGGAGCTGTACTGGAACGAGACCCGGATCGCGACGATGTTCGATCCTCCGTTCGTGCAGACCGTGAACGTCCCGGGCAGCGAGGGCGTCGGCTACCTGCGCGCGGTCGCGATGCTGAAGGACCCCGAGGCCGATCCGGTCGAGGACGTGGTCATGGTGAACACGCCCGAGTACATGGCCACGGTCGATGTGCACCTCGTTGAACTCCCGACGACGGTGCTCCGGAACGGCAAGCCGGTGAACGACCTCGGCGAGGGCGCGTTCAAAGTGCTCGACCAGGGACAGCCCGTGAAGATCTCCAAGTTCGAGCACGTGAAGGACCTGCCGCTGTCCATCGGGATGGCGGTCGACACGTCGGGATCGATGGATGAGCGGATGTCCACCGCGCGCGACGCCGGCGCCGCGTTCTTCCAGAACGTGCTCCGCAAAGGCGACAAGGCGTTCCTCGTCGCATTCGACTCGCAGCCGCACTTGGTACAGAAGTGGTCGCCGGAGTTGAAGGAGATCTACTCCGGTCTCGCGAAGATGCGCGCCGAGGAATCGACCGCGCTCTACGACGCGATCGTCTACTCGCTCTACAACTTCCTCGGCGTGAAGGGACAGAGGGCGCTGGTGCTCGTCACGGACGGCAAGGACACCGTGTCGAAGTTCACGTATGAACAGGCGCTCGAGTACGCGCAGCGCGCGGCGGTGCCGATCTACACCATCGGCATCGGCATCCGCGGCCTCGACGTCGACACGAAGTCGAAGCTGAACCGCCTCACCACGGAGACCGGCGGCAGCTCGTACTACATCGAAAACGTGACCGAGCTGTCGAGGATCTACGCAGACATCCAGAACGAGCTCCGCTCGCAGTACGTCCTCGGCTTCTACCCCGGCGTGGACGTGAAACCGGGCGGCACCTGGCGCGAAGTGACGGTGCAGGTCGCGGAAGGAAAAGTGAAAACGATTCGGGGGTACTACCCTTAAGAGCGCCGCTCTCGCTGTCATCCTGAGCCGGCGCAGCGCGGCGAAGGACCCCCTGATTCGTGCGCGGGCTTCGCAAACCGCAGGGGGTCCTTCGCCGTCTGCGCGGCTCAGGATGACATTTGTGGAAGTCATGCGAAAGACAATCGCGGTCCTCCTTCTTCTCGTCTCGCTACCCGCCGTCGCTGCGATGTCGCGGCGAGAGGAGAAAGATCGCGTCGCCGCGCTCCCCGAGGCGCACCGGCAGTTCCTCATCGACGTCGAGCCGATCATGTCGCGCGAAGAGCGCCAGACCTACCTTGCGCTCGAGACGGACGCGCAGCGCGACGTCTTCATCACCGAGTTCTGGCGCCGACGCGACCGCGCGCGCGGTTTCACGAACTACGCGGCGCGCGACGAGTACATGGAACGGCTCGTCCACGTGAAGGAAAACTTCGAGAGCGTCTTCTCCGATCGCGGACGCATTTACTTGCTCAAAGGACCGCCGGCCGCAGTCGTCGACGTCGACTGCCCGAACTTTCAGCCGATCCAGGTCTGGGGCTATCCGTATCTCGAAGGCCTCGGCCACGACGTCGAGCTGCTCTTCTACATCCCGCGCTTCCGGCGCGAGTACCGTCTCTGGATGGCGCTCGAAGGACGAGCCGCCGCGATGGCGATGAGCGACCTCGCCGTCGATCCAACGGCCCTCGGACGCCGGAAAATCGCGCACTGCGACCCCCAGGTCATCGGCTCGGCGATGCGCTCGATGGCGCTGTACGGACTGCGCACGCACACGATGATGGAGCCGCCGCCCGTCGACGCGGAGGAAGCGAGCGCGATCCTCCGCTCCGTCGTCATCGCCGATGAGAAGGCACCGAGGTTGAGCGCGGAGATCGCGATCGCGTTCCCCTCCGGCGACGGTGCGAAGACCGACGCACAGCTGACGATCCTCGTTCCGCGCGCCGAGCTGAAAACGACCAGCACCGGCATCGCGTCCGTGTACACGCTCGACGTCATCGGAGAAGTGCTGCGCGACGGAAAGATGTGGGAGAAGTATCGCTACCGCTTCGATTTTCCCGGAGACATCGCAGACGAGAAGCTGCCGATCGTCATCGACCGGACGCTGCGTCCCGCGGCGTACACGTCACGCGTAAAGATCAGCGATCCCGCGAGCGGCGCACAGACGGTGCTCGTGAGCGAGCTCACGGTGCCTGTCATCCTGAGCCGCGTAGACGGCGAAGGACCCCCTTCATCGGAAACGATCGCACTCGCGTCGATCCGCGAAGACATGCAGTCGTCGCGCGCGAAGCTGCGCATCGTGCCGCTTTCCGAGAACGTCATCAGCGGACTGCAGACCATCGATACGATCGTCAGCGGCAGCGTGCACGCGGTCGAGTTCTGGCTCGACGGAAAGAAAGTCGCGACGCGACGCTCGCCACCTTACAAGCTCGACCTCGACTTCGGCACCGTGCCGCGATCGCGGCGCATCCGCGTCGTCGCGCTCGATTCCCACGATGAGCCGATCACCGGCGACGAAGTGGTCGTGAACACGGGCACCGATCCGTTCCGCGTACGCATCGCGTCGCCGCGCGTCGCGCCGAAGCTCAGCGGACCGGTGAAGGTGGAAGTCGACGTACGCGTGCCCGCGGGCAAGGAGCTCGGCGGCGTGGAGTTTTACTGGAACGAGACCCGCGTCGCGACGATGTTCGATCCGCCGTTTGTGCAGACCGTGACCGTTCCGCGCACCGATGGCGTCGGCTACATCCGCGCGGTGGCGACGCTGAAGGATCCGGAGATCGATCCCGTCGAAGACGTGGTGATGGTGAACACGCCCGCATCCATGGAGACGCTCGATGTTCATCTCGTCGAGCTGCCGACGACGGTCACGATCTCGGGCAAGCCGGTGAACGGCCTCAGTGAAAGCGCATTCAAGGTGCTCGACGAAGGGCAGCCGGTGAAGATCGCCAGGTTCGAGCACGTGAAGGACCTCCCGCTCGCCATCGGAATGGCCGTCGACACGTCGGGATCCATGGAGATGCGCATGGCGACCGCGCGCGATGCCGGCGCGGCGTTCTTTCAGAACGTGCTGCGCAAAGGCGACAAGGCCTTCCTCGTCGCATTCGACTCGCAGCCGCACTTGGTGCAGCAATGGTCGCCGAATCTGAAGGAGATCCACTCCGGTCTCGCGAAGATGCGTGCGGAGGAACGCACCGCGCTCTACGACGCGATCGTCTACGCGCTCTACAACTTCCTCGGCGTGAAGGGACAGAAGGCGCTGGTGCTCGTCACGGACGGCAAGGACACAGTCTCGAAGTTCACGTTCGAGCAGACGCTCGAATACGCACAGCGTGCTGCCGTGCCGGTGTACTCGATCGGCATCGGCATCCGCGGACTCGACGTGAAGGGAAAGCTCAATCGCATCACGTCCGAGACCGGCGGCTCGTCGTACTACATCGACAGCGCCGACGAGCTCTCGCAGATCTACGCGGACATCCATAACGAGCTCCGCTCGCAATACGTCCTCGGCTTCTACCCGTCGGTGAAGCCCGGCGGCAAATGGCGCGAGTTGACGGTGAAGGTGGCGGAAGGAAAGGTGAAAACGATCCGCGGGTACTACCCCTAACACCCTACATTTACGTCGTGCCGCTCTTCCGTTCTTCCGCGATTCGCTCCCTCTCCGCGGCGCGTTCCGCGCGGCGGCGGTTCGCTTCTTCCTTCAGCCGCAGCGCGATCGCGGTACCGGTCTCGGTCGTCGCGAGTCCGCCCTCGGCGGTCTCGCGCAGGCCGCGCGGCAGCGAGCGCCCGATGCGCACCATCGCTTCGACGATCTCGTCCATCGGGATCACCGATTCGACGCCGGCCATCGCGAGTTGCGCCGCGGTGAGGCCGTGCACGGAGAAAAGCGCGTTGCGCTTCACGCACGGTACTTCGACCAGCCCGCCGACCGGATCGCAGACCAGTCCGAGCGTGTTCTTCAGCGCGATTGCGGCGGCGTGGATGCACTGGCGCGTGCTTCCTCCGACCATGTACGCGACACCAGCGGCACCCATCGCCGCGGCCACGCCAACCTCGTTCTGACATCCGCCCGCGGCGCCCGAGATGTTCGCCGACAGCGCGATGATCGAGCCGATTCCGCCCGCGACGACGAGCGCGCGCACGGTCTTCTCGGGATCGATGTTCCGCTCTTCCTCGAGCGCGAGCAGCATGCCCGGCACGATGCCGCCGGCACCCGCCGTCGGTGCGGCAACGATCACGCCCATGCGCGAGTTCTCGCCCATCACCGCCAGCGCGTAGATCTCGGCCTTGACCGTCAGCGGATCGAGGAACGTCCGCCCCTCCTCGAAAGCTTGCTGCAACAGCCGCGCTTCGGAACCGACGAGGCGGCCCATCGACGCGCCGTCGCTGCGTCTGCCGCGCTCGACGCAATCGCGCATCACCGCGCGGCGCTTGCGCAACGCCTCGACAATCTGTTCCGCCGGAACCGCGTGCTCCTGTTCGTCGCTCTCCAGAAAGACGTCGGCGACGTCGCGATTTGCGGCGAGTTCTTCGAGCTGCTTGAACGATTCGATCATGGTTTTGTTTTCAGGGAATGCGATCCAGATACCGGGCGTCGGCGACGTCCGGAAGCGAGCCGATGCGCTGCAGCGCCGACGTCGAAAGCGGCGAGTCGACGTCCACCTGCATGAACGCATCCTTGCCGCGCTGCTTACGTGAACAATAGAGGGAGGCGATGTTGATTCCCTCGTCCGCGATGATGTTCGCCACTTCGGCGATCATGCCCGGGCGATCGCGGTAGAAAAGCAGCAGCGTCGGCGAGTCGCCTTTGAAGCGGGTCTGGAAGCCGTTGATCTTGAAGACCTCGATCACACCACCGCCGACCGACGAGCCGACGATCTCGACCTCCCGGCTCGCACTCTCGATCTCGACGCGCACCGTGTTGGGATGCACATCGCCGAGGTCTTCCTCGGTGAAGGTGATGTCGACGTCCATCTGTTCGGCGATGCGAATGGCCTCGGGGATGCGCGAATCGTCGACGTTCAATCCGATCGCGCCGCCCACGAGCGCGAAATCCGATCCGTGTCCGCGATACGTCGCTGCCAGCGGCGGGTGGAGAAAGAAACGGACGCACACCGGATCGTCATCGAGGATCTCGTGCGCGACACGCCCCAGACGCGCGGTTCCCGCGGTATGCGAGCTCGACGGCCCGACCATCACCGGACCCATGACGTCGAGGATGCTGACCTTGCGATCGTGCCGGATTGCCACGAGGGGAGTCTATCCCGAGGGCGTGATAGACGTCTGCTACACTCCGCCCTCGTCCAATGTCCCAGCGTCCGGTCATCCTCGTCGTCGACGACGACGCGCCGATCCTCCTTCTGATGCGCAATCTGTTGCGCGAGTTCGGGTTCGATCCCGTCACCGCGGCCAGCGGCCGGCAGGCGGTGGAAGAAGCGCAGCGGCGCACCCCCGACCTCGTGCTCCTCGACCGCAACATGCCCGGCATGAGCGGCGACGAAGTCATCGCCGCCATCCGCTCCGACGGCGCGCTCGCGTCCGTGCCGGTGCTGATGCTCACCGGCGAGCCGATGGATGCAGACGAGCTCCGCCGCCTCGGCGCCACGGGCGCAGTGATGAAGCCGTTCGACGTGACGGCGCTCGTGGAGATGATCCGCCGGCACGTGAATTAACCCTCTGATAAAGTTCGCCGCCGGAGGCCACACCCGTGATTCACGAGTCACTCAGCTCCCTCAATGACGCGCGCTCCGTGGACGATCTCGTCTACACCGCCGTCTTCAGCGGCGACGCCGCGACGAAGGCCGAAGCGCGCAAGCAGATCCATCTTCGTGCACGCCGCGCGGGGGCCGTTCCGGCGTCGATCTCTCCGCTCTACAAAGCCATCGGACGCAACGAAATCGCGCGGCCGTTCACCGTTCCCGCGTTCAACATCCGCGCGCTGACCTACGACGTCGCGCGTGCTCTCTTCCGCGCCGCGATGCGCCACGACGTCGGTCCGTTCATCTTCGAGATCGCCCGCTCCGAGATCGGCTACACCGAACAGCGTCCGGGCGAATACGCCGCGTGCGTCCTCGGCGCCGCAATTGCCGAAGGCTATCGCGGACCGGTCTTCATCCAGGGCGATCACTTCCAGGCCAGCGCGAAGAAATGGGCCGCCGAGGAAGGGAAGGCGTCGGAGATCAAGGCGCTCGAGTCGTTGATCGACGAGGCCATCGCCGCGGAGTTCTACAACATCGACATCGACACCTCCACATTGGTCGATCTTTCCTTCGAAACGCGCGACGAACAGCAGCGCACGAACTACACCTACACCGCACACTTCACGAAGTACATCCGCGCACGGCAGCCGCGGGGGATTGACATCTCCATCGGCGGTGAGATCGGCGAAGTCGGCAAGTACAACACCCAGCCGGACGAAGTACGCGCCTACATCGACGGCGTGCGCCGCCAGCTGAATGGCGATCCGGGCATGGCCAAGATCTCCGTGCAAACCGGGACATCGCACGGCGGCGTTCCGCAGGCCGATGGCACGATCGCCGAGGCGGAGATCGATTTCGACGTGCTCCGCGAGACGACGCGCATCTGCCGCGAGGAGTACGGCATCGCCGGCTCCGTGCAGCACGGCGCGTCGACGCTTCCGGAAGCGGTGTTCAACAAGTTCCCGGAGAACGACGCCGTAGAGATCCACCTCGCCACCGGCTTCCAGAACATGATCCTCGACGCGCCGACGCTTCCGGCAGAGATGAAGGAAGAGATTCGTAAGTTCTGCTTCGATCAGTGCGCCGACGAGCGCAAGAGCGATGAAACGGACGAGCAGTTCGTTTACAAGACGCGCAAGAAAGCGATCGGTCCGTTCAAGCGCCGCATGTGGGAGCTCGACGCGAGTGCGAAGGGCCCCATCATCGAGGCGATCGAGCAGAAGTTCGAATTCCTGATGGAGAAGCTCGCCGTCTTAAAGACGCGCGACCTCGTCGACAAGTACATCTCCACGAACGCCGAGCTGCCTGAGTACGCGGCCGCTTCGGAGGAGTTGACGGCAGCGGCGACGGTGGACCCGAACGAGGGGGAGTGAAACTGGAACGATGAACGATGAGTGATGAACGATGAACAAAGGCTCCCGGTTCATCGCTCATCGTTCA
>DASYGV010000165.1:0-25207 GCA_035999335.1 Thermoanaerobaculia bacterium
CGGCGGCGGTCCGCCACCTTCCGCACCCGAATGGCGTTCGCGATCGTTGTCTCGAGGATCCACAGGTCGCCATTCGGCGCGAACGTGCCGCCGACCGGCGACCACGGCAGCGTCGAGTCCGCGTACCTCGACACATGTCCCGACTGCGTCACGCGCTTCACGTCGCCGTTTGCATAGTCCGCGAAATAGACGTTCTCCGCGCGGTCGGTCCAGATGCCCATGATCGCGTGTTGATACGAGGCGAATGGACGAAGCAGGCTCGTTTTGACCACATTGCGCGCGAGACGCGTCGCGCGGCCGTCTTTCACCCGGACCAGATCGCTGCCGTCGATGACGTACAGCGTCCCGGCAGGCGTCGCGTGCAACCAGCGCATCTGCTTGAGCTCCCCGACGACGCGCGTGACCGCGCCGTTCGGCGCGCGCTTGCGGATCTCACCCTTGTCGCGCTGGGGCCAGTACATGTTCCCCGCCGCGTCGCGCACGAAGCTGTAGTTCGTGAGGAAGCCTTGCGTGCGAGGCTTGATCGTCGACACGCGACCCGCGGCGTCGCGCTTCCAGACGTAGTGTCCCCACTTGTCCGTCCGCTCCCCCTCGTACCAGAGGTGCTCGCCGAAGAGATTCCCTTGCGCGTCGAGGTAGAGCTCGTGCGTGTGCACGTTCGGCACGGCGACGCTCTTCGTGCCATCGGGCGCGAGGCGCCACACCTGCGCGAGATCGGAGTAGTAGACGTTCCCGCGCGCGTCGATGACGACGCTGACCGGCGGATGCGCGGATGCCGCGTTCGCGGCGAGCAGAACAAGAGCGAGCAGAAGCAATCTCATGTTCATGAAGATGCGGAAGCCTGCCGATCGTGAACGACGGTACGCAATCCGCGTCCGTACATCTCCATCATGCCCCGATCCCTCGTGCTCCCGCTCCTCGTCGTCCTCGCCTCCCCGCTCCTTGCACAAGAACCTCAGGAACGTGTGCTGCTCCCCGTCGGGCAGCAGGGATATCTGGCAAACCAATGGGGCACCATCATTCAGTTCTACAACGGCGGCACGACTCCGGTTCCGTATTATCCGTATCGGACGTTCTGCATCCCTCGTCCGCCGTACACGTGTTCGGCTCCACGCATTCAACCGAGACAAATCGTCGCGCCCATTCTGCTGACGATGCCGAGCGATCTGCCGACTCCCGGCGCATTCATCTACTTCCCCAAAGACGCGATTGATTCCGTGCACATCAGCGCGCGCGTGTCGCACTTTTCTCGAACCGAGCCGGCGTACGACGGAGGCATGCAACTCCCGGCCGTACGCTCGCACGAGTTCACGTCGGATCGAATCGTGCTGCTGCGAATCACGCTCCAGCCGCATCTTTCCCAAACGCTGCGGATCTATGAAGACGGCAATCGAGGCGGACTGCAACTCCGGCTGCGGTTCTTCGACGACTCCCAAACCTTCGGCGAAAGGATCGTCACCACTCATCGCGCGGAGAGCAGCGACAGTCCGCCACCCTACGGCCCCATCCACCCTGGCGGCCTGCAGATCAACGACCTCCTTGCCGCGTTCCCTGAGCTGAACCTCGCCGTGCGGTACGGCGTGAACCTCGAGATCACGCCGGTGGAGCCCGGAATGCGTTTCTGGGCTTTCTTGAGCATGACCAACCGGTCGACGAACGAAGTCACGCTGGTCGTGCCCGAGTAGCCCTGGACTGGCGCCTTGACTTTGCGCGGCGTGCATATAATGCGCGCCGTTATGGCAGACCAGACTCAGTACGACGTCCTCATCATCGGCAGCGGTCCGGGCGGCTACGTCGCCGGCATCCGCGCCGGACAGCTCGGCCTCAAGGTCGGCGTCATCGAGAAAGACCCCTTCCTCGGCGGCACGTGTCTCCACCGCGGCTGCATCCCCACGAAATCGCTCCTCGAGAACGCGGACGTCTGGGGGAAGATCCAGAAAGCGAAGGACTTCGGCATCACCGTCGGCGACGTGACGATCAACTGGTCGGACGTGCAGAAGCGCAAGCAGGGCGTCGTCGACGCCAACGCCAAGGGCATCGAGTTCCTCTTCAAGAAGAACAAGGTCGAGAGGATCACCGGCTTCGGCAAGGTCGTCGACCGCAACACTGTGGACGTCGATGGCAAGCAGCTGAAGACGAAAAACATCATCCTGGCCATGGGCTCGGTCCCGAAAGACCTCCCGCACATCAAGGCCGACGGCGAGAAGATCATCAACTCCGATCACATCCTGAGCATCGACCGCATCCCGAAATCGATGCTGGTCATCGGCGCCGGCGCGGTCGGCTGCGAGTTCGCATCGATCTTCAGCCGCTTCGGCACGAAGACGACCATCGTCGAAGTGATGCCGCAGCTCCTCCCCATCGAAGACGACGAGATCTCGAAAGAGTTCACGCGCATCATGAAGAAGAAGGGCATCGACGTCCTCGTCGACGCGAAAGTGCTGTCTTGCGAAGTCACGGACACGGGCGTGAAGTCCGTCGTCGAAGCGAAGGGCAAGCAGCTGATGATCGAAACGGAGATCGTCCTCTCCGCGACCGGCCGCGGTCCCGTCACCGCAAACTGCGGCCTCGAGAACTTGAAGGGCGTGAAGCTCGACAAGCGCGGCTTCATCGAGGTCGATCCGTTGATGCGCACCGGCGAGCAGGGCGTGTACGCGATCGGCGACATCGTCCCGACACCCGCGCTCGCACATTGCGCGTCGGCCGAAGGAATCCTTGCCGTCGAGCACATCGCGGGTAAGGAAGTGCGCCCGATCAATTACGACCACGTTCCGAACGCGACGTACACCGAGCCCGAGGTGGCGTCGGTGGGGCTGACGGAGAAGAAGGCGAAGGAGCGCGGCTACGACGTGAAGGTCGGCAAGTTCCCCTTCACCGCGAACTCGAAGGGCAAGATCATCGGCGACGCCAACGGTCTGGTGAAGTACGTCGTCGACGCCAAGTACGACGAGATCCTCGGCGTCCACATCGTCGGCCCGAAAGCCACGGAGCTCATCGCCGAATCCTGCGCCGCCCTCGAGCTCGAAGCGACCAGCGAATCGATCATGAAGACCATCCACGCACACCCGACGCTCTCCGAGGCGCTGATGGAAGCGGCGGAGGATGTGCACGGGCACGCGATTCACTACTGACGAAGAAGGTGCTGGGTGCTGTGTGCTGAGTGCTGAGTCCCGCCCATCCCGGCGCGAACTCACTCAGCACCCAGCACTCAGCACCCAGCACTGAAAAATGACGACTGAAGCAACGTACGGTTTGTCCCCCGAACAGCTCCTCGAGATCGACTACTTCCTCCGCCTGACGCGGACGCTCGAGGAACGCCTCGTCGCGCTCTTCCGTCAGGCGAAGGTCATCGGCGGTCTCTATCGCTCCCTCGGACAAGAAGGTGAGTCCGTTGCGGCCGCGTATGCGCTCGACTACAAACAGGGCGACGTTGTGCAGCCGCTGATCCGCAACATCGGCTCGATCCTCGTCGCCGGCGCGAAGCCCGCCGACATCATCAAACAGTACATGGCCAAGGCTGACGGCCCGACCCGGGGGCGCGAGCTGAACATCCACTTCGGACATCCCGCGCGCCACGGCTTCATCGGTCAGATCTCCATGCTCGGCGACATGATCCCGGTCATGGCCGGCATCGCGCTCGCCGGCCGCATGCAGAAGCGCAAGCTCGTCACCCTCGCCTTCATCGGCGACGGCGGCTCGTCGACCGGCGCGTTCTGGGAAGGGATGAACTTCGCGTCGGTGCAGAAGCTGCCGATGGTCGTGATCGTCGAGGACAACGGCTACGCCTACTCGACGCCGACCGCGAAGCAGACCGCGGCGAAGACGCTCGCCGACAAGGCCTACGCATTCGGCTGCGCCGGCGTGACGATCGACGGCAACGACGTGCTCGCGGTCTACGACGAAACGAAGCGCGCCGTCGAGCACGCGCGCAACGGCGGCGGGGTCACGCTCATCGAAGTGAAGACCTTTCGCATGAAAGGCCACGCGGAGCACGACAACGCGGCCTACGTGCCGAAGGAGCTGCTCGCGGAGTGGGCGGAGAAGGACGCGGTCGTGCGCTTCGAGAAGATGCTCGTCGAGCGCGGCGTCGCCACGCAGGAGCAACTCGCAGCGATCCAGCTGCGCGTGAAGCAGGAGATCGACGCGGCGACCGACGAAGCGGAACGATCGCCGATGCCGGACCCCGCCGACGCGGGACGCGGACTGTACATCGAGGACGGATACTGGAATGGCTGAGACGACCTACATCGAGGCCATCACCCAGGCGATGCAGGAAGAGATGGCGCGCGACGAGCGCGTCTTCCTCATCGGCGAAGACGTCGGCGCCTACGGCGGCGCGTTCAAGACCAGCTACGGCCTGATCGATCGCTTCGGCCCCGAGCGCGTGATCGACACGCCCATCTCGGAGATCGCCATCATCGGCGCGGCGTCCGGCGCGGCCCTCATGGGCATGCGGCCGATCGCGGAGATGCAGTTCATCGACTTCATCACCTGCGGCTACGACATGCTCGTCAACTTCGCGGCGATGAACAGCTACCTCTTCGGGCGCGCCTGTCCGATCGTGGTGCGCGGACCGGCCGGCGGCGGAACGCACGGAGGTCCGTATCACTCGCTGAACCCCGAGGCGATGTTCATGAACCGGCCCGGACTCAAGATCGTCGCGCCGGGCACCGCGTACGACGCGAAGGGACTGCTCAAGGCCGCGATCCGCGACGACAACCCTGTGCTGTACATCGAGCACAAGTACCTCTACCGCCGCATCAAGGAAAACCTGCCCGACGAGGACTACATCGTGCCGATCGGCAAGGCGAACGTTCGCCGCCGCGGCAAAGACCTCTCGATCATCACCTGGGGTGCGATGATCTACCTCGCCGAGGAAGCGGCGAACGAGCTGGCGAAAGACGGCGTGTCGGTCGAGATCGTCGACCTCCGCTCGATCATTCCGTTCGACGAGGAAGCGATCCTCGAGTCGGTCGCCAAAACGAACCGCGTGATCATCCTCCACGAGGCTCCGCTCACCGGCGGCGCAGGCGCGGAGTTCGCCGCGCGCATCGCGGAGAAAGCATTCGACTATCTCGACGCGCCGGTGAAACGCATCGGCGCGATGGATGTGCCGACGCCGTACTCCCCGCCGCTCGAAGCCGCGGCGCTGCCGGACAAGGCTCGGGTGCTCGCGGCTGCCCGCGAGTTGATGGCGTACTAGGAACGCCGGCGTCCTCGCCGGCTGGCCCGCAGGCGTCCCGCGCCTGCGTTCTGCGTCGGCGGCGAGGACGCCGCCGGGCCAGCCGCCGAGACGGCGGCGTTCCGGCCAACTTGCTCGCGCGCCGCATTTGCATGTACAAAGCGCTCGCAGTTCCAGGAGCTTAGAAATCCATGGCACATGACGTCGTGATGCCCCAGATGGGCGAGTCCATCGCCGAGGGGACCGTATCCAAATGGCTCAAGCAGGTCGGCGACAAAGTCGATCGCGACGAGCCGCTGCTCGAAATCTCCACCGACAAAGTCGACGCCGAGATCCCCTCGCCCGCCGCGGGCACGCTCGTCGAGATCATGGCGAAGGAAGGCGACACCGTTCCGGTGAACGCCGTGGTCGCGCGCATCGCCGCGGACGGTGAAGCGGCCGCCCCGGCTCCGGCCGCACCTGCCAAACAACCCGAAGCACCGGCGGCGACGGCGGAGACCGCGGTCAACTCACAGATCACTGACGACGCGGAGACCGTCAACCCGCAGATCACCGACGACGTGGCTTCCGCGGAACCCGAAGAGAAGGTTACATCCCTCGACGAGCGCCGCCGCACCAAGTCCTCCCCGCTCGTCCGTAAGATCGCCGCGGAGAACAACGTCGACATCTCCCGGATCGAGGGCACCGGCGTCTCCGGCCGCGTCACCAAGAACGACATCCTCGACTTCATGCAGCAGCCAAAACCCGCGGCCGCCGAAAAACCGGCAGCCGCCGAACCCGCTCCCGCGCCGCAGGCCCGCGCCCCGCGCCCCACTCCGCAGTTCGCCGAAGGCGCAACCGTCCGCCTCGAGCCGCTCACTGTGATGCGCAAGCGGATCGCGCAGCACATGACCCAGTCGAAGCAGACCTCGGCGCACGTGCACACGGTCTTCGAGATCGACTTCACCGCCGTCGAGAAGCTGCGCCGCCAAAACAAGGACGCCTACGCCGAGCGCAGCGTGAAGCTGACCTACATGCCCTTCATCGTGCAGGCCGTCATCGCCGGCCTCCGCGAGTTCCCGATCCTCAACGCGTCGATGGACGAGAGCAACATCATTTATCACCGCGAATTCAACATCGGCATCGCCGTCGCGCTCGAGTGGGGGCTGATCGTCCCGGTGCTCAAGCACGCGGACGAGCTGAACATCCTCGGCGCCTCCCGCGCGATCAACGACCTCGGCGAACGTGCACGCTCGAAGAAACTGTCGCCCGAGGACGTGCAGGGCGGGACGTTCACGATCACGAACCCCGGCGTGTTCGGCGGCCTCTTCGGCCTGCCGATCATCAACCAGCCCCAGGTCGCGATTCTCGGCGTCGGCGGCATCAAGAAACGCCCGGTGGTCGTGGAGACGAAGGACGGCGACTTCATCGCCATCCGCTCGATGTGCTACCTCTCCCTCGGCTTCGACCATCGCCTCATCGACGGCGCCATCGCGGATCAGTTCATGGCGCGGGTGAAGGAGATCATCGAGAAGGGCCAGTTCACGATGTAGGTTCTTCAGTTTATCCCGCGCGAAGACGCGGGATAAACTGAGATATGCCCCGGGTCCTCCTTCTCCTGCTGCTCGCGACCGCGACGGCCGCGCAGGACGTCTACGTCCCGCCGGTGCCGATCGGCATCAAGCGCGACGGCAAGGTGCGCAAGGCCAAGAGTCCGATCGCATTTCCGGACGAGCGCACGCCGTGGATCCGCGTTCGCTCCGCGCACTATGACGTCCTGAGCAACGCCGGCGAAGAGCACACGCGCGGCGTCGTCAGCGACCTCGAGACGCTCGCGTCGATCCTCACGAAGACCTCGACGCGCTTCCGCGCCGCGGCGGTCCCGACCACCGTGCTCGTCTTCGCCGACCGCAAGGAAAGCGAGCCCTACTTTGAATTGCTCCTCGGCCGCGACAAGCCCGCGGCGACGGGCCTCTACGTCCGCCACTCCGGCGGCGGGACGATGTTCATCGACGCCTCGCGGCGCCTGCAGCGCATCGAGAAAACGGCGATGCACGAGCTCGTGCACGATCTGCTGCGGCAGAGCGAGCACAACGCGCCGCACTGGATCGAGGAAGGCCTCGCCGATTACTTCTCGAACGGCGAGATTCGCGACGGCAAGGTCACCGCCGGTCTGCCAATCCGCGCGCACGCGGTGCTCGTCCGGAAGAAACTTCCGCTCCCGCTCGACCACATGTTCACCATCCGCGCGGAGACGGACGAGGCGATGACGCCCGCGTTTTACGCGCAAAGCTGGGCCTCGGTGGCCTGGCTGATGCGCACCGATCGCGAGCGATTCTTCCCGTTCCTGGACGCTCTCGAACAGGGCACGCCGGTCGTCGATGCGCTGCGGACGCACTACGGAAAGACGCTGCGCGACATGGAAGTCGGCATTCGCGCGACGGCGAATTCGGGACATCAGATCGAGCTCGTTGGCGCACGCAGCGAAGTCCCCGCGCCCGCGAGCCTCGATCGCGCGACGCTGCTCTTCGAGCTCGGGCACTTCCTCTCGTACGTCGCCGGCGCGGAAGAAGACGCGCAGAGGCACTACACCGAGGCGTTGCGGCTCGATCCGAAACACGCACGGACGCTCGCTGCGGTCGGACGCTTCGAAGAAGCCATCGCCGCGGGACTCGACGATCCCGAGGTGCATCTCGCGTATGCGGAAACCCTGCTCACCACCGCGCTAGGCCCGTTCGCGGGAATCTTCGAGCCCACCGAAGGCGACACGGAAAAGTTCCGCAAAGCGCGCACCCTCGCCGTGCGCGCGCTCGCGATCGGCGCGGACGAAGGCGCGGCACGCGCGGCCATCGGGACGACCTACTTCGTCGAGACCGAGCTCGCGCCGGGGATCGAGCAGCTCGAGCGCGCGCATGCTCTCCTGCCGAGGCGCAGCGACGTCGCGCTGAATCTCTACGCGATGCTCCTCCGATCGCAACAGCTCGCGAAGGCGGAGACGCTGTACGCAAACGCGCTCGCAAACGCGCGCGACAAGCAGGTCGCGTTCGCCGCGAAGAACGTCCGCCTCGTCGCCGAGACGACGCGCGCAAACACGCTCGCGAAAGAGGGAAAGCTCGACGAAGCCGCGAAGATCGTGCGCGACCTCGCCGCCGCGACCGCAGACCCGCTCGGACGCCGTGAGCTCGAACAGCAGGCCGCGTCGCTGGAGAGCATCGCCGCCGTGAACCGCCACATCGCGATGTACAACGACGCCGTGGCCCTCGCGAACACCGGCAGGAACCGCGACGCGATCAAGGTGCTGGACGAGCTGCTGCTCGTGGCCAAAGACGCGCAAGTCGTGCGGGACGCGAAGAAGTTCCGCGAGGAACTGCGAACGCGATGACGCGGAGCGCCGGCTTCCAGCCGGCCGCTACGCCGCCTTCCAGGCGGCCCGGGTTCCTCGCGAGAGCGTGCCGGCTGGAAGCCGGCGCTCCATTTCCACGTTGTGCACCTCGAATGCGCCGTTGCGAGATCCATCGCCTACACCTGGTCACTTACGAAAACGGCATGAAGCTCCAGCAGAAGCTGGTCGAAATGCGCCAGCGCGAGGAGATCGTCGACCAGCTCCTCCTCCTCGAGCACCCCCCCGTCATCACCCTCGGACGCGGCGGCGACGCAACGAACCTCCTCGCCACCCCCGAGGCGCTCGCGCATCAGGGCGTGCGCTTCTACGAGACCACCCGCGGCGGCGACATCACCTACCACGGCCCCGGCCAGATCGTCGGCTACCCGATCCTCCACCTCGGCGAAGGCAATCGCGACGTGCGCAAGTACGTCTCCGCCATCGAGGAAGTGCTGATCCGCACCGTCGCCGAATACGGCATCACCGCGGCGCGCGTCGATGGCAAGCGCGGCATCTGGGTCGGCAACGACAAGATCGCCGCGATCGGCGTGCGCATCGCGCGCTGGGTCACCTCGCACGGTTGGGCGCTCAACGTCGCCACGAACCTCGACCACTTCCGCCTCATCACGCCGTGTGGATTGACCGGCACGGGCGTGACGTCGATCGAGCGCGAGACCGGACGCCGGGTGCCGCTCGACGAAGTGCGCGAGATCCTCGCCGTGAAATTCGCCGAGGTCTTCAACCGCGAGCTCGTACCGCGCGCGGAGACGATTCGCCTCGTCAAAGTCGTCGTGCACGATGGCGAGCGTGTGTTGCTGCTCCATCGCAAGGCCGAGCGCGGGAACTTCTGGCAGCCGATCACCGGCGCGATCGAGAACGGCGAGTCGACGCTCGACGCCGCGCGCCGCGAGTTGCGCGAAGAGACCGGCCACGAACTCGAGCCGGTCAGCCTCGACCTCACGCAGTCGTTCATGATCGAGTCTCAATACCTCGAGTCGCGCCATCCCGTGCCCGTCATCGCCAGCGAGCCGGCGTTCGAGGTGCTCGTCGACTCGCGTCTCCCGATTCGCATCGACTCTCTCGAGCACGACACGTGGGGCTGGTTTACGTTCGCCGAGGCGTATGAAAGGATTCGGTGGAGCGACGATCGCGAGGCCATCGAGCGCCTCGCAACTCGCAACCCGCAACTCGCAACTCAGTCATGAACAAACGCGCCGGCATCCGTCCCGAATGGCTCAAGGTCCGCGTTCCCGGCGACCTCGCGCAGCTCCCTGTTTCACGGCTGCTCAACGACCTCGCGCTGAACACCGTCTGCCAGGAAGCGCGCTGCCCGAACATCTTCGAGTGCTGGCATGCCGGCACCGCGACGTTCATGGTCCTCGGCGAGATCTGCACGCGGCGCTGCACGTTCTGCGCAGTCGGGCGCGGCAACCCTCTCGTTGCGGATGCGGACGAACCGCGCCGCGTGGCCGAGGCTGTCGAGAGGATGAAGGTGCGCCACGCAGTGATCACGATGGTCAACCGCGACGACATGCCCGATGGCGGCGCGGAGCACGTCGCGCAAACCGTGCACGCGGTTCGCGAGCGCACCGGCGCCGCGGTCGAAGTGCTGATCTCCGATCTCGAAGGAAACCGCGACGCTCTGCGCGTCGTGATCGATGCGCATCCCGAGGTGCTCGCGCACAATGTCGAGACCGTGCCGCGGTTGTATTCGGCCGTGCGTCCGGTCGCGAAGTACGAGCGCTCGCTCGACGTACTGCGCTGGGCGCACGAAGGAAAAACGAACGGCATGCTCACGAAGTCGTCGATCATGCTCGGCCTCGGCGAAACGGAAGCGGAGATCCTCGAGGTCGCGCGTGACCTACGCCAAGCCGGCGTCGACATCTTCACGATGGGCCAATACCTCGCGCCGTCGGAGAAGAACCATCCCGTGCGCCGCTACTACACCCCCGAGGAATTCGCGGAGCTCGGCCGCCGCGCGCGCGAGCTCGGTTTTCATCACGTGGAAAGCGCGCCGCTGGTGCGAAGCTCGTACATGGCACACAGAGCATTAGCCGCTCCGGCGGCGACATCAGACGTTCGGATAGAATCGCCCCCCAATGCCGCGCGTGACTTTCGCTGATGCGGGAAAAAGCGGCGAGTTTCCCGCGGGGAAGACGTTGCTTTCCATCGCAGGGGAACTGGACATTCGCGTCAGCCAGGTGTGCGGCGGGGACGGTGCGTGCGGGACTTGCAGGATCGAAGTCGTGGAAGGATGGGACGCGCTGACGCCCCCCACGCCCGACGAGACCTACAAGGAGCTCGAAGCGCCGTACCGGCTGTCGTGCCAGGCGAAGTTGATTGGTGATGTGGTTGTGAAAGTAGCGAAGATCGAATGAACGTCCGAGGAATGAACAAATGACAGCAGTCGAAGCCCCGCCGTCCGGCCTCTCCCACCAGAACCTCGCCCTCCTCTTCCAATACACGGTCGAGGTCTACAAAGTATTCGAGAAGCTCGCGGAGAGCCTGCCGAACCCGATGTCGGCGAAGATGTTCAAGCAGTTCGCCGCCGACGAGCGCGAGAACCGCGATCTCATCGAGATGAAGATCTCCGACACTGCCGGCAGCCACGTGAAGGTGACCCTCGGCGCGGACATGATCTTCTCCGAGATCCTCGAGGGCGAGATGTCCTTCCGCGAGTCGGCCGAGTTCCTGATCTCGCGCGAGCGCACCATGCAGCGCAAGCTGCGCGAGCTCACGGCCGCGGCTGCGCCGACGGACCGCAATCTCCTGATCTTCATCGAGACCGTGAAGCGCGCGCACACCGTCGAGCTGGAACGCGACCTCGAGCTCATCAAACACGACCCCGACTGGTGGAAGCGCGAAGACGCCGAGTGGCGCATCGTGCACGGCTCACCTTCAACATGAACATCTCCCTCACCCCCGCGGCTGCCGAACACCTCGCCGAAGATGCGGACGGCCGCATCCTGCGCATCGCTTTCACGACCGGTTGCGGCGGCTCGGGCTATCGGCTGAGCTACGCATCCGAGGCGTCGGAAGACGACGAGGTGACGAACGTGGATGGCGTGGCCATCGCGCTCGACTCGATGGCGGCCTCGCGACTCGACGGCGCGGTCATTCAGTACGATCCGGAAGAAGACGGCTTCCTCCTCGATCACCCGGACGCGGTGACCGCCGTCTGGTGCGGGTGAATGGAACGCTGCCGTCTCGGCGGCCGGCCAGGCGGCGTCCTCGCCGCCTCCGCAGAACGCAGGCGCGGGACGCCTGCGAGCCAGCCGGCGAGGACGCCAGCGTTCCGCTTGTATGCGTCTACGCCCCCGTCGCGAACTCCAGCGCGTGATAGGTGATGATCAGGTCCGCGCCCGCGCGCTTGATCGACGTCAGGATCTCGTTCATCACCCGCGGCCCGTCGATCCAGCCGCGCTCCGCGGCAGCTTTCACCATCGAGTACTCGCCGCTCACGTTGTACGCGGCGATCGGCAGCGGAAAGTGATCGCGTGCCTGCCGGATGATGTCGAGGTACGCGAGCGCGGGCTTGACCATCACGATGTCCGCGCCCTCTTCAACGTCGAGCGCGATCTCGCGATGCGCTTCGCGCGCGTTGGCGGGATCCATCTGGTACGTGCGGCGGTCGCCGAACTGCGGCGCCGACTCCGCGGCCTCGCGGAACGGACCGTAGAACCCCGACGCGAATTTCGCCGAGTAGGCCATGATCCCGACCTCGGGCATCGCCCGTTCGTCGAGCGCGCGACGGATCGCGCCGATGCGGCCGTCCATCATGTCCGAGGGCGCGACGAAGTCCGCGCCCGCGGCGGCGAATGAGACGGCCTGTTTCATCAGCAGCGGCAACGTCTGATCGTTGTCGACGTCCTTCACACCGTCATGGTCGACGATCACACCGCAGTGCCCGTGGTCGGTGTACTCGCAGAGGCAGACGTCGGCCATGACGGTCATGCCCGGCACCTGCCGCTTGATCCCCTCGATCGCCGCCTGCACCGGACCGGACGGATCCCACGACGACGATCCGATGCCGTCCTTGCGCTCGGGGATTCCGAAGAGCAGGACCGCGCGGATGCCGGCGTCGTACGCGCGCCGCGCTTCTTCGACGGCCTCGCGCACGCGCAGTTGAAACACGCCCGGCATCGAGCCGATCTCCGCGCGCTGCCGCGTGGACGGCACGACGAACAGCGGGTAGATGAGGTCTTCGGGGCGCACGATGGTCTCGCGCACGAGCGCGCGGATGCTCTCGCTGCGCCGCAGCCGGCGCGGCCGGCGCGTGAGTCCCGCGCGCGTGCCGGTCGTGTCAGTCGTCGGGCTCGAGGTCTTCGTCGTCGTCATCAGGCTCTCCGGTAAAGTAGTAGGCGCGGCCGCATTCGGGGGAACAGAACCGCCGGCCCTGGCCGCCCCGATGCGCGCAGTCGGGGCAGAAGAAGCGGTTGCATACTTGGCACTGCTCGAGCCGAGCCTGTTCGTCGGTCTGACCGCATTTCACGCAAACCCGCTCGGTCGTCTCGGCCATGCTCTCCCGTCCCGCGCCGCACGAAATCATCCTGCCGCCAGCGCTGTTCCAGTGTAATCCTGACCGCTCTCGAGATGCGTGCGAGCGCTCCTTGACGGTCGAGACCGGGACCCCTACAATCCCGATCCCCTCACTTGGCGGTGTAGCTCAGATGGTTAGAGCGGGCGTCTCATAAGCGCTAGGTCACTGGTTCGACTCCAGTCACCGCCACCACCCGGCCCGGCCGGGTGCGCTGGTTGGCCAAGCCTTCTTCAGGTCGCCAACCCAGAACTAGAAAACTCCCAGAACTAAATTTTTCCGACGGCTTGTAGAAATCCGGTCTGGCCGTTCGTCGTCATCGTGAAGGCCGGGCAGAGAACCCCGCCTGAAGAACTATTAAGGAGAAGACAATGCCGCAATATTTGGTTGCTGGTTACCTCCCCGAAGACTTCGACCCGTCCCAAGTGGACGAAGCGGTGGGCCGCGAGATCCACGCGCTCAACAAAGAGATGATTGCTGCCGGCGTCAGGAAATTCGCTTGCGGCCTTGGGGCCGCGAAGTCGCTGCGAGGGCAGACCGATGGCGGAGTCCTCATCACCGACGGGCCGTACCTCGAGACCAAGGAACACATCGGCGGTTTTTGGATCTTGGAATGCGCTGACATGGACGAGGCGCTGGCGTGGGCGCGCAAAGGCGTCGCCGCCACTCGGGGGCAGGTCGAGGTGCGAGAGATCTTCTTCCAACCGTCACCCGACTAGCCGGCACGGCCGGTTGCGCTGGTTGGCCTAGCCTTGGGCACGCGCGGTCGCTCCGAGGCGAACTTTTGAACGCGCTGTTGGGCAAAGGAAAGCGCTTCTTTGCAGAGGGGATTCCGCCACGCGCATTCGAGCTCGGCAGCACGAAAGCTTTCCCCTCGGGCATCGTGATGAATGCCTACAAGGTCGCTGGGCCTTTGAAGAACCAACCATAAGGAGCAGCGCAATGCGTTTCATGATGATGGTGATGCCTGAAGGCCATGGATCGGCCGCACCGGATGGAGCGCCCAGCCCGGAAGCAGTGGCGAAGATGATCGACTACAAGAAGGCGTTGCAAAAAGCAGGCGTCCTGCTCGCACTGGATGGATTGTTTCCTCCTTCCACGGGAGCTCGGATCTCTTACACGGACGGCAAGGCGACGGTGGCCGAGGCGCCGTTTGCCGAGGCGAAAGAGGTCATCGGTGGCTACTGGATCATCCAGGTCCGCTCGCGCGAAGAGGCGATTGAATGGGCCAAGCGTGCTCCCATGTCCAACAACGAGATGATCGCAGTTCGCCAGATTCACGAGATGCCCGACTTCCCCGAGGACGTTCAAAAAGCGGCCGAAGGCTTCGAGCACCGGAACGTAGTAGCCTAGGAGCCTGCGCGGCAGAAGTTAGCCTCGGAGGGATCGCACGTGCCCAAGGCTAGGCCAACCAGCGCAGCCGGCCGTGCCGGCCCGAATGAGCGACGTAGCTAAGACCATTGAGGCCGTGTGGAAGATCGAGTCCACGCGCCTCATCGCCGCGATTGCTCGCGTCACCGACGATATCGGCATTGCCGAGGAGCTGGCGCAGGATGCGCTCGTGACTGCCCTCGAAGTCTGGCCCGAGGAAGGCATCCCTGACAATCCCGGGGCCTGGCTGATGAAGGCGGCGAAGCGGCGCGCGATCGATTCGTTGCGGCGCGGCCGCATGCTCGTCCAAAAGCATGAAGAGATTGCCCGCGAGCTGGAGTGGGAACAGCAGCGGCTTGGAGACGCTTTGGAGCACTCGCTCGATCAGGTGATCGATGATGACGTGCTGCGGCTCATCTTCACTGCGTGCCATCCCGTGCTTGCGGTGGAAGGACGCATCGCGCTCACGTTGCGCCTGATCGGCGGCCTCACCACGGTGGAGATCGCGCGTGCGTTTCTTGTGCCGGAAAAGACGCTGGGCCAGCGGATCTCACGCGCCAAGAAGACCCTCTCGGAGGCACACGTTCCCTTTGAGACGCCGAGTGGGGACGAGTTGCGTCGCAGGGTTGAGTCCGTGCTCATGGTGGTCTACCTGATTTTCAATGAGGGCTACACCGCGACCTCGGGCGATGAATGGATGCGGGCGGCTCTCTCCGAAGAGGCGCTGCGCCTGGGGCGCATGCTGGGGCAACTTCTCCCCGGCGAATCGGAAGTTCATGCACTTGTGGCATTGATGGAGTTGCAGGGATCGCGCAACGCAGCGCGCCGGGGCAAAGACGGCGAGGCCGTCTTATTGCCGGATCAGGACCGCTCCTTGTGGGACTACGCGCAGATCCAGCGAGGAATGACCGCGCTCGAACAAGCGCAAAGACTAGGCGGTGGCGCGAAACCCTACGCGTTGCAGGCAGCCATTGCCGCATGTCACATGCGCGCCCGCACCGCCGAAGAGACAGACTGGGACCGCATCGTTCTTCTCTACGACGCCTTGCTGCAAATCAATCCATCTCCAATCGTGGCACTCAATCGCGCAGTCGCCGTCGGTATGGTCCAAGGCCCAGCCGCAGGACTCGACGCAGTCGACGCAGCCGCCACCCTCGCCGGTGACTCTGCGCTACCCGGCTACCATCTCTTTCCCAGCGTTCGCGGAGACCTGCTGATGAAGATGGGCAGGCTCTCCGAGGCACGTGAAGAAATCCAACGCGCCATTGCAATGACGAAGAACCTGCGCGAACAGGAACTGCTGGCGAACCGGTTGAAGCAGTTGGAGAAGACGGCCTTCACCGGATAGTTCGACTTTGTCAGATTCAAACTGGCGCAGACGATTAGAATAGCGAGCGAGAATGACCGATGGGCTACGGCCCACCACGAACGTAAATCGAAAGGGACGCTTGCCAATGCCACGCGCTCCCTACGAGCGATAAGTCGTAGGCTTGGCGCCTTTACGCGTCGTTTCGATCGGTTCTTCATGACCACTCGGCCGTCGATCTCCACCGCGCGGAAGTATCTGCGCGGCCTCCTCCAGACCGATCGGCGGAACAGGAGCGGATGGAGCAGGTCGTTCCCGACACGAACGAGCAAGCTCTCCAGCATTTCATCTCCAACTCTCCCTGGGATGCCGAAGCCGTGATGCGTCAGGTCGCTCGAGGTGCCGATGCCATGCTCGCAGTCGTAGCGCACGACTCTTAGTCTCCGCCGGGTAGAATCCCAACATGGCCGACACTACGTGTCAGATCGAGTGCGAGGACTGGGTGCGTCGTGCATGGATGCAAGAACGTTTTGGCGAACCGTTCTTTCGTGAGCGCGTCAAGCTCACTTCTGGCGGCGTCTTCGACTTCGATGCCGTGAACCGCGATCGCACCGTCGTGGCCACAATCTCTACAAGCAGCGCTCGAACGAGCGGCGGCAATTGGGCAACTGGAGCGGTCATGAAGCTCCGCTCAGACATGCTCTTCCTCGTTCGCAGCTCCCAAACGCGCGCTCCTCATCATGACTGAATACAACATGTACGGTCTCTGCCTAAAGGAAGCATCGATTGGCCGCGTGCCGCAGCAGATCGAGTTCTTCCACGCACCACTTCCCGATGAACTCGCGGTGAAACTCGTTGCGGCAAAACAGCAAAGTGCGGATGAAGCCCAAGGTCTAAGGGCGGACAGAAACCGGTAGGAAGGTCGCCTTCACGTGAGCATCTCAGGCTTCTCCTACGAGCCGGACATCGTGACACCAGAGGCTCATGACGCCATCGCCGCGATGATCGCTTCTGAGCCATTTGCCCCTCTTCGGATGCGAGGGCAAGTGAGCCGTCGTCGGATCGTGTCGTACGGGTTGTCGTTCGTGCCGCACTTGCTGAATCTGCCGCTCGCTTCACCAATTCCGCAATACCTTTACCCCGTCCGGCGTCTCGCTGCCGCGATAGCCGGCGTTCCGGAAGCGACATTGCGCCAGGCGCTCATCACGTTCTACCCAACGGGCGCCGAGATCGGTTGGCACGTCGATCATGCGAACTTCGGCGATACCGTGGCTGTCGCATCCTTCTCCGGATCTGCCACGCTCTTCTTGCGGGGCTGCCCAGGTCCGAAGGTGCAGCAGTGCATTCTGCCTCGGTCGGTGTATGTCTTGACGGGTGCTGCCCGTTGGTCGGCGGAACACCGTGTCGTAGCTCACGCTGACCGGTATTCCGTTGCGTTCAGGACGTTGACTGACCCGCGGCAACTTTCGGCGACCGGCCCTCTTCCCGCCCAGCAATAGTGGAGCGTCATCGGTCAGTGGCTGCCACGTCCTGACAGGGCCTGACATGCCCACGTTGACGACACCTTTAGTTGACTTGTATTCTCCTCGGCGACGGATCGCGTGTCGCGACCGTCTGATCCTCCGCCAGTCAGGCGTCGGATTGTGTAACTCGGCCCAGACAGGGCCAATGTCACCGCGTAGCGGCTGTCCGCCGAACGCAGAAAAGGAGTTCAGAATGGCATCCCCGACAAACGGGCAACCCACCGCTGTACCTGCGAAAACTGCGAAGTCCGTCACACCTGACTTCCCTCCTCTCACCAAGATGCCGGAAACCCCCGAGGAACTCTTCCTCGCTTTGGGGATTTCGACCCCGGCGCAAGGACGAGCCGACTACTGCCTCCCTTGGTCAGGATTCTCAAGCTGGCGAGATGCCCGGCTGCGCCTCGCTCACTTTGAAAAGACCTTCACCGGAGGTGAGATCGGCTGGCGCGCGTTCAACGACTCCGAATCCAATGATGGGCCGATGAGCCTCAACGCCTATCCGGGGCGCGCCTTCATCGAACGTGTGACCAACGAGGGCGACGCAAATCTCGAACGGGCAGCTCTGAAGTGCAATCCGCCTTTGCCGAACTCCCCCGCCCGTGCAGCGGAGGAATGGTTCGGTCTTGACGGAGAAGCTCTGACCGGCGGAATGCAGAAGCCTGAAACGCTGAAGCTGGCAAAGTCCACGGTCACGGTCACCGCCTTCGTCGGCGATCCCAAGGACACGAAGGATTGCATTCTTGACGCGAGAGATCACGGCATCGGCCTCACGGGGGCAGAGATGCCGCACACCATCCTATCGTTGAATCGCGGCAACAAGAAGACGAAGCCTTGGCTCACCGGAAAGCACGGCCAAGGAGCATCGAGCACCTATCAGTACTCGGATCTGACGCTCATCGCGTCACGAAAAGTGGACTCGGACCTTCTAGCATTCACGCTCGTCGAGGCCACTTGGGATATCTCAGACGGCCTTGTAGCCAAGACACCAACATACCGGTATTTCACCATCGACGGGAAGGTGCCAGAGATTCCTGTGAACGACTCGCTCTTCCCCGCTGGGACACTCGTCCGCCACATCGGATACACCGCCGCAGACCTTTCACAACCATTCGGTGAAAACAGCCTTTATGGATTGCTGATGCGCTCTCTCTCTCAGCCGCTGTTCCCAGTGTGGTTTGAAATGTACTCCCTGATAGCGACGAAGACCCGAAAGCTCACGACCTTCCCAGGCTACCGGCGCTATGGCCGCGTCATCCGTGGCACTGTTAACGTGCTGGAACGCGCATGGCGCGCGGCGCTCAAGGGAATGGCGATTCCAAGCGATGAAGACCCGAATGAGAACGTGCCGGATGACGCTGAAGACATGCCGGTCCCGATGAAGTCGATATCGGACGGAGCGAAGATCCTTCACCGCGCGTCTGAATTTTACGTCCTACCGTCCTGGGATTTTGGAGGGCGCACGGGCTCAGCGGACCTTGGGCGCGTCAAAATCACGTATTGGGTAGCTGACCCCGGAGGCCGGTCCTCTTCAGACGTGCTGCGCAACTGGGTGGACCCCGACAAGACCATTCTAATGACACTCGACGGCCAGACGCATGCGGAGGAGAGCCGGGCGATCATTACGGGCCAGCACGGAGCGAAGTTGTGGGCGGTTGGCCGCTACATGGTTGTACAGATCGACTGCAACGGTCTTGACCCTCGTGCGAAATACGAGTTGTTCACCTCCACGCGTGAGCACGCGAAAGAAACACCGGTCAAGAAGATGATCTTGGAAGAGCTCGTCAGACGCCTGAACCTCGACGGCAAGTTGCAGGATCTGAACGTTCAACTCGCGGCCGCTGACGTGAAAACTCCGACCGACGACGGAGAGTCCATCTCGTCCCTGATCAAGAAGTACCTTAAATCGGCTGGCATCAGCTTCGACCAACTCACTCGGAAAGTTGAAAAATGGGTCGAGGTGGACGGTGAGAAAGAAGTCAACGTCGGACGGCCGGAGCTTCCGCCAATCGAGGCCGTGGAGCCGCCGACGTTCGTACGGTGGCGCTTCGTCGGAACGACCGTGAAGCTCTTTCCTGGACAGCGATACAGTTTCTTGTTTGAGACCGACGCCGCACCTGCGTATTGGAACCCGGAAGACCAGACCGTGTCGAAGATCCGCGTGTTGGCGCACGGAGCCACCTACGCTGGTGCCGGTGAAATGAAGGGAGGGAGGGTTCGTTGCCACTTCGAGTGTCCGGTGAATGCGGCTGTCGGGTCGAAGGGGTACATCCAGGTGCAACTCGACTACGCGATCGGCGAGGCGAAGATGCATCGGCTTCAGCTCGAGGTCGTGGCGAAGCCGGAACCGAAGATCCGTCCGCCTAAAGAGGACACGTCCACTGAGCCCGAGGACGACTCGAAGGACAAGAAGATAATCAAGGTCAAGATTCGGAAGAAAGACTTTTCTGAAGTCGAGATTCCGATTCTGCAGGCAGTGCCCGTCAAGAAGGAAGAAGGCAAGTGGAACACACTCGGATGGCCCGCTGATCATCATCGGGTCGGTTTCTCAGTGCGTACCGTCGGGGGCAAGGTTCAGCTCTTTTACAACGCCGAGTTCCCTCCCTTCCTCGATTTACGGCACCGGATGTCCAAGAAGAGCCTCGCCGATGAATTTGTAAAACGCTACGAGATCAAACTCATCTTACACACGATTTTCACGCTGAACTATGAGTTCGTGGACGAAGACGATTTCCCCGACGAGCAGCGTAAACGCGTGCGCGATCTGCTCTGCGCTACGGCAGAGAGCTTGGCTCTTGCGACAAAGACGGAGCTTGAGCTTGAAGCCAAGCTCAAGAGCGAAGATGGCGCGCCACTGTCCACACCAGTCGCCGCTGACTTAGGAAAATCCGTGGCCGCCGCAGAGCAACAGACAGCAGGCGCTTCCCAGTCCTGAGGTGATGTTTAACATCCCGAATCGGCGGGAGAGTTCTTCCGCCGATTCGTACCTACACCTCGAACGGGATCAGCGCTTTCGAAGTGCAACTGCTGGCAGTGCGAGTTCAAGTTGTTGCTTCGCGAAAGCGTTTGTCCAGTAGACCTCTTTCGACAGCTGTTCCGAACGTGTCGTTTTGACCGAAGCAAGTTCTCGAAACGGTAGCCAGGAAGCACCTTCGTTCTCGCACACAATCACCTGTCCGCGACGAGCCTTGCACCAGTCGGCGAGGCCGGAGTAATCGATAAGATCGGCACCGAAGCGGTAGTGTCGCCCAGCGTACTGATACGGAGGGTCGATGAACCATGTTGCCCGCGAAGGAGTTGGACAGTCCGTGTAACTGCGGTTGTAGATCTTCCAGTGCCGTATCTTGCTGACCTGTTCTGCGATGCGCGCCCGAACTTTCTCTCCCCAAAAACATCCGGGACGAATACCCTGGCGCATCCACGCCGACGCCCGTTTCCGCGGAGTAGATACACCGCGATTGAGCCACATCCCAATGAGCCACTTTGCTTCCTGAATGATCCGCAAATCATCGACACAGCCGTCCGCTGGAAGGTCCGGCAGCGCGAGTATTTCCCGTTGCGTGGCTCGCTTGAGATATCGCCATACTTCCGCGAGTGCGGGATCGATTTCGCAGAGGATTACTTTCAGATGCGCATGTCGAAGTGAGTATCCGGCCGACCCTGCGAAAGGTTCAACAATGGTGGCAAACCGAGGAAAAGGATAGTGCTTCAAAGCATCGCGCCACTTCCCTCCGTAGTACCCAAAAAAGGGCCGCAATTGCTCCGGTTCCTCGGACGCAGACACGACGCCCCGTGGAGCTGGCGCCTTGAAAAGTCGAACGATCTGGCTCGCTTCGCCTGCTCGTTCGACTAGATCATCGCCGACTCTGCGCGCTTCGGCTGAAATTTGTCTAACCATGAGTTCCTTCGTATCTTATCGACAGTCCCGAGGCATCTCACTCGCGTCGTTCAGGCAACAGGGAGTTTGACTCAACCAAACGTCACCCACCTCCCTCAACTCCACGTCTCGTAGAACGCTGCGGAATCACACGATCCAACGACTCCTGCCGACTGGTTGCCATCCGCACCCCGGCGGAACGGCGCTCTTGATGTCCCCTTCGATGCCGATCCGGCCGCTGATTGCCCATTCCTAATCGCTCAGATGTCGCCGTCCAGAAGTCGCCAGAGTTCTAGGTGTCTCTCCTCGGGATCAGATCCAGACGGATCGCGGACGCCAGGCGAGACGGGAGTTCGCATCGAACCGACGAACTCTTGAAGATCCGCAATTCGATAAGATTCGTCCTTTGATTCGAAAGCAACCAGACCCGCGCGGCGATACCACGACATCGACCGAACGCTGACACCGCTCGATGGGATCAAGCGAGCTGCATCGGCCTCGGCCACCAGCTCATCCGGATCACCAGAGAACTGTTGCGCGCCGCCGCCCGCAGCGATCACCTGTGCCGTTCTCCATGCTCGACCGTACTTCGGTTCTGCGCTACTCATCAGTAGCATGATACTCATAAGCTGTAGACTGTCAAGTAGCGCGGTCGAAGAATCCGAACGAGAGAGCGACTGCGTGAAGAACAATCAGTGTGTTGCCTTCGGCACTGCCGTTCGTCGTTTGCGAACGCGCCTTGGTATCTCGCAGGAGGAGTTCGCTGATCGAGTCGAGATCCACCGGACCTACATTGGGGGGATCGAGCGCGGCGAACGAAATCCGACGCTGACCATGATCACACGCATCGCGGTGGCTCTTAATGTCTCAGCCGCCCACCTACTCCGCGAGGCCGAGAAGGACTGAGGCGAGCGAAGCTCCCGAGCGATTCAGGCACCACCATCATGGGACGTGTTCACGCCGCCGTCCACTGCACGACCTTGTTCTTCCCGCTGCGCTTTCCTTCGTACAGCGCCGCGTCCGCGCGGATCGAACATTGTTCCAGCGGCAGATCGGGCGCGATCGACGCTACGCCGATCGTCACCGTGATCGGGAGCGGCGTGTTCCCGTTCGCCACCGCGGCGCGCGCCTTCTCCGCGACCGCGATCGCCCCGCGGTCGTCCGTCTCGGGCAGGAGGAAGATGAACTCCTCGCCGCCCCACCGCGCGACGAGATCCGTCTCGCGCACGGCCTCGCGGAAGAGCGCGGCCACGCTGCGCAGCACGGCGTCACCCATGTCGTGGCCGCGCGTGTCGTTCACCGACTTGAAGTTGTCGACGTCGGCGAGCGCAATGGCGAACGCTCGGCCGTTGCGGCGGAACGAGGCCAGGTGCTCGTCGGCCTTCTCCAGGAAGTGCCGTCGATTGGGCAGGCCGGTGAGGAGGTCCGTGCGCGACGCCTCGTCGAGCTTGCGATTCGCCTCCTCGAGCTGCGCCGTGCGCTCGTGCACCTTCGTTTCCAGGAGCGAGCTGAGGCGACGCTCGCGCGCGAGGCGCAGCAGCGGCCACGACACGATCGCCCCCGCGAGCAGTAGCGCCGCGGCCAGCCGCGCCCACCAGGTCTTCCACCACGGAGGCAGGATCGTCACCTGCATCGAGGTCGGACGATCGCTCCACACACCGTCCGCATTCGCCGCACGCACGCGGAGCACATAACGACCCGGCGGCACGTTGCTGAACGCGGCGCGGCGATCGTTCGCCGGAATCCAGTCGCGGTCGAATGCTTCGAGGCGATAGGCGTAGCGGAGCTTCTCCGGGTTGCGATACGTGAGCGCGGCGAAGTCGACGGCGAACGTGTAGTGCCGCGGTCCGAGCGTGATCGCCTCGGTGAAGCCGACGGCCTTCGACAAAATGCCGGCGCCGATGGCCACCGGCTCGTTGAGCACTTGGAGGCCGGTGAGCACGACCGGCGGACGCGCGTCATCGCGTCCGAGGCGGCGGGGATCGAACATCGTGAGACTGCCGCCGCCGCCGATCATGAGCGAGCCGTCGCGCCGCCAGGAGACCGAGTTGAGACTGTCGTCGTACAGGCCATCGCGCGCGCCGAAAACGCGGATCGCATTCCTTCGCGGATCGAAGCGCGCCAGTCCGCGCGACGTCGCGATCCACAAGACTCCGCTCTCGTCTTCGGCGATCTGCTCGATCGACTCGCTCGGCAATCCTTCGCGCGTGCCGAAGAGATCGAATTCCTCGCTTCCTTTGCGCAATCGGGCGAGTCCGCCGCCCCACGTCGCCACCCAAAGATCGCCGTTGCGGTCGACGTGAACGTCGTCGATGAACTCGTGCGGGAGACTGCGCGGACGCAACGGATCGGGCAGATAACGCTTCGCGCGGCCCGTGTTCGGATTGAACGCGTTGAGACCCCGATACGTGCCCACCCAGATCGTCCCGTCCCTCCCCTCGGCGAGACTCTCGATCGAATCCGCACTGAGCGTCGCGTCGTCATTGCGATCGTTGCGATAACGCGCAAAACCGCCACCAGGCAGAGCGTGGTGCAGTCCGCGATACGTGCCGACCCACAACGTGCCGCGCGCGTCTTCCATCAGCGAGAGCACGGCGTCCGAGGCGAGCGAGGCCGGATTGGCGGGATCGGGCATGAAGCGCTGGAACTTCGGCCGTGGCTGCAGCGCCTCGTCCGCGGAGATCGCAAGCAGGCCGCCGCCGAGAGTGCCGATCCAGATCGTGCCGTTGCGATCTTCCAGCAGCGCCGACGCCGACTCACCCGCGAAGCCAGTGTCGTTGTCGCGCGTGAAATGCGTGACCGTGTCCGCGACGAAACGATCGCCGCTGCGCACGACGCGGTCGAGCCCCTTCGACGTCGCCAGCCACAACACGCCGCGGCGATCTTCGATCGCAGTTGCCACGCCGTTCGCGGGACTGAGGCGCAGTGGATCGTTCGGATCCGGATCGAGGCGCTGAAACGCGGCGTGACGGCGATCGAGATGATTCACGCCGCCGGACGTGCCGAACCAGAGATCGCCGTCGCGGTCTTCGAACGCGGCGGACACGTAGTTGTCGCTGAGGCTGTACGGCGAGTCGAAGTCATACCCATGGCGGATGAACCGCGGATGCTCCTTTCGCTTCTCCGACGGCAGGAGCTCGTTGAGCTTCGACTGCGTGCCGATCCAGAGCGTGCCGTCGCGATCCTCGAGGATCTTCATCACGCGGTTGTCGGAGAGGCTGAACGGCTGCGCGGGATCGGCGAGGATGCTGACGAAGCGCTCGCCGTCGAGTCGACTCAGACCTCCACCCCACGATCCCGCCCAGATCGTGCCGTCGCGATCCTGTGCGATCGACCAGACTTCGTTGTCCGTCAGCGAGTAACGCAGGAACGCATCGTTCTCCAAGCGGTTCACGCCGCTCATCGTCGCGATCCACACGCGATCGTTTCTGTCGACGAGCAGCGCACGCGTGCGATCGTCGGAGATCGACGCGGCGTTTTTCGCGTCGTGCGCATGGCGGATGAAACGCGGGCGTGCGGGATTGGTGAGGTCGATGCGATTGAGCCCGCCGCGCATCGTGCCGACCCAGATCTGTCCCTTGCGATCCTGCACCATCGCCGCGACGTCGTTCTGGCTCAGACTCGCGGCGTCGTTCGGGTCGAAGCGAAAGGTCTCGAATCGCTCCGTCGTGGCGTCGAAGCGCGCCAAACCACCGCCGCGCGTGCCGACCCAGAGCGTGCCGCCCGCATCGACGAGGAGCGCGGAGACGCGATTGGAGGGCAGCGTGGCCGGATTCGCGGGATTGCGGCGATAGACGACCATCGACGTGCCGTCGAAGCGGTTCAATCCCTCCGCGGTCCCGAACCAGAGGAATCCGCGCCGGTCCTGCGCGATGGCCTGCACCGACGGCTCGGACAGTCCCTCCGCCGCGCCGATGCGCTCGAAGCGACGATCGTTGTCGACGGCAAGCGCACGCAGCGCTAGCGCACAGGAGACGAACAGAAGGAACCGACGCACAGGATCAGTGTACAAGCTCAGGAACGCTGGCGTCCTCGCCGGCTGGCTCGCAGGCG
>DASYGV010000010.1:0-53694 GCA_035999335.1 Thermoanaerobaculia bacterium
CGTCGGGCTGGAAGCCCGCGCCCCCAGCGGTCTCTCGCCAGCGGAGCGTTCGACTGGACAACGTCAGAATCACCGACAGCGCCAGCGTCGACGCGCCGAGCATCACGTGCAGGCTGGTGATGTGCGGCTGCTTGCCGCTCCAGATCACGTAGCCGCCGAGGAGCAGCTGGGCGCTGACGACGACGAGCAGCAACTGCGCGAGTCCGCGCAGCGGATGGTTGCGTTCGTAACGCAGCAAGCGGACGGCCATCGCGACGACGGCGGTGGCGACCACGAAGCCTCCGACGCGGTGCACGTACGCGGAGACGATCTCCTTCGTCGCGAAGTCAGGAATCACGCGGCCGAACGAGAGCGGGAAATCGGGGATCGCGAGGCCCGCGCCGAGGTGACGCATCACCGCGCCGGCGAAGATCTGCAGGAACACGAGCGTGGTGAGGCCCCACGCCATCCGCAACGGTGCGTCGCCTTTCTCCATCGAAGAGAGCGACCCGTACCAGCGCGAGGTGAAGAACGCGATCGAGACGTTGAGGCAGAAGAAGATCTCGGCCAGCGCCGCGTGCGAGACAGAGATCACCTTCGGCAGGAGGAAGATCACCGTCAGTCCGCCGAGGAGTCCCTGCACGATGACCGCGGCGAGGGAGAGCCAGCCCAATCGGCGGACGAACTTTTTCGGCTCGCGGAACTGCAGCCAGAGCGCCTGGATGATGCAGAGGAAGCCGACCGTGCTCGCGATCATGCGATGGCCGTGCTCGTAGAAGATCCCGCCGACCATCTTGCTCAGCGGGAACGAGAACATGAACTGGCCGTAGGTGTTCGGCCAGTCCGGAACGGCGAGGCCGGAGCCGGTGGAGGTGACCATCGCCCCGGCGAAGATGAGAAACAGCGTTGCGAAGGCGACGAGCTTGGTGAAGCGGCGCAGCCAGACGGGAGTTGGAACAGCGTGGTGAATGGGCTCGACGGCTTTCATTGGGTTGGACGTAGGACGGGCTTTTGGCCCGTCATCCTGAGATCGAAGTCACCACCGGAACCTGCTCGGCCATCCACTTGTCGAAGTCGGCCTTCGTTTGGACCTCGTACTGCCCCTTCATCCGGTAGTGGCCGAGGCCGCAGAGTTGCGCGCAGGCAATCTCCCACGTCTCGGTGCCGCTGGTCTTCGTCGGCCGGAAGTGTACAGGAACTATCATGCCCGGAATCGTGTCCTGTTTCACCCGCATGTACGGCAGGGAGAAGCTGTGGATCACGTCCTTCGAGGTCAGCCGGATCACGACGTCGCGGTCGACCTGGAGGTGGAGCTGATTGAGCGTCGCGACGTCGTCCTTCGCGTGCGGATCCGCGGGATCGATGCCCAGCGGATTGGAGGTCGTGACGTGATGGGCGTCGGTGCGCCCGAACATGCCGTCCGGCCCCGGATAGTGCACGTTCCACGCGAACTGCTCGCCCACCACCCGGATCTGGAGCGGATTCTTCGCCACCTCGGGGCGAGTCCACCGCGACCACGCCGGGATGGAGATGCCGAACAGGAGGACGCATTCGACGACGAAGATGGCGGCCTCCGCCCACTTCGAGGCGTGCGACGTCGTGCCGTGGTACGACGCCGTCTTGTGCTTCGAGGCGCGGAAGCGCATCAGCATGAAAAAGAACAGCAGTCCCCATCCGATGAAGAGAATGAGCATGAGCCAATGCACGTACACGTTCAGTGCATCGAGCTCGCCCCCGTGCGCGGAGTAGTTCGGAGGCATGTACTGGTCGAGGAACTCCTTCATGAACGCGGTCCCCCCTCAATCACTCGGAGCGAATCACGGAAGCGCCGCTGCTCGCGCGCTTTCCGCCAGAAGCTCCAGAACATTGCGATGAATCCGATCTGCACGAACCCGACGACCCCCAGGAGAAGCATGATGCCGTTGTTCGCGCCCTTCACCAGCGGATCGCCCGGCGCGCCGTAGCACACGGAACAGCCCAACGCATCCGGCGCCAGAAGGAACGCGATCAGAAGGATCACGAAGTGCTGAGTGCTGAGTGCTGAGTGCTGAGTCCCGCCTGGCCGGCGCTGAATGACACTCAGCACCCAGCACGCAGCACTCAGCACCTTCCCGGTGGTCATGGCAGGTCCCTCAGCTTCGCGAACACCTTCTTGCCGTAGATCATCAGCCCCACCGCCATCGCCAGGAATAACACAGCCAGCGTCAGCGCGCTGACGCTTTGTTCCTGCGTGTACTCGCGGATGCCCCACAGCGCCACGTACAGCGACAACACGATGGTCACGATGACGAAGACGATGTGGAAGGCGCGGAGTGACATGGCTAGTGTCCTGAACCGGTATTGCTGTGAGGTGCGGCGGTCGTGGTTGGTGCAGGTTTGTTGGCGTTGATGTCGTAGCCCGGCCATGAGTCTGCGGCATTGGCGCGGTGGTGCAATGGGCCCCAGATCATCAGACCGAAGAAGATCACCGTCATCACCAACACGGCGTAAATGAGCTTCCGCTCGGAAATGAGATGCATGAAGAACGCCGCGACGAGCGAGCCCTTGATCGTGGCGACGACGAGCGCGAGGGTAACCGCCTGCCAGGTCGGCAGATGAAGCTGGCTGATCCCGACGGTGATGATCGTCAGGACGGCCAGCCCACCGAACACCATCAGATACTTGCGGATCTCTTTCCGAACCGCCTCGGGGCTGTTGTCGTGCGCCGGATCGTGGTCGTGCTTGTGCGTCGGGTGCTCGCTCTCACTGAGCGGCTCGAGCGCAGGGCCACCGGCGTGCTGGTCCGGGTTCCCTTCAGAGTGATCGTGAGGCAATGCGGTTTCAGTCATCGCACGCTCCTACAACAAATACAAGATCGGGAAGAGAAAAATCCAGACGAGATCGACAAAGTGCCAGTACAGGCCGGTCACCTCGACGCGGTTCGTGTACTGGTCGCGTTTCTCGGCGTACCACTTGTCCGCGCTCAGCAGCAGATACGCGAACACGACCATGCCGCCCAAGACGTGCAGGCCGTGCAGGCCTGTCATCACGTAGTAGGTCGCGTAGAAGTTGTTCGTCCGAGGGAAGAGGCCGTGGGAGAACTTCGTGCTGTACTCGATGGCCTTGATCCCCATGAACCCGAAGCCGCAAAGCAAAGTCAGGAACAGGAAGATCTTCCCCTTCTTCAGATTGCCGAGCCGGAGGTTCGCCCACGCGAGAACGACCGTCACCGACGACGCGATGAGCACGAACGTGTTCACCGTCGCCAGCGGCACGTTCAGCAGTTCCCATCCGTGCGGCCATCCCGTCGCGGACGTGCGCAGCAGAATCAGCGTGGAGAAGAGCGCGCCGAAGAGCATGACCTCTGACGCGAGGAAGAGCCAGATCCCCAGCTTGCCGTTGTACAGGCCCGTGTCGGGACGCGGGTGAACGGTGAACGGGATCTCGATCTCGTGATGATCGGCAGCGTGCGCGTGGGCATCCATTCGTCTCAGCTCTCCTTCTGCGCAACCGCGCCCGCGGGCAGCATGCCGCCGTGGGCCGCCGGTGCGGGCGGTGTCGCGTCTTCCGGCTCGTTCTGCGGGAAGAAGTCGGTTGGATGTCCGGGCACGCTGTACTCGTACGGCCCGCGATAGACCACCGGCGCGACGGCGAAGTTGCCGTGCGCGAGCGGCGGCGAGGTCGTAGCCGCCCATTCCAGCGTCGTCGCATCCCACACGTTCGAACCGACGCGGCGTCCTTTGAAGATGCTGTAGAAGAAGTTGATGATGAACGGCAACTGGAAGGCCAGAAGGACGAACGCCGAGGCGGAGATGAGCACGTTCGTGTGAATGATCGGCTTCGCGTGCGCGTACTGCGCGCCGCCGTCATACAGCCGCCGCGACACGCCCGCGAGTCCCTGCACGAACATCGGTGCAAACACGCCGTTGATCGCGACCAGCGATCCCCAGAAGTGGACCTTGCCCCAGAACTGGTTGAGCTGCCGCCCGGTGATTTTCGGGAACCAGTAATAGATGCCGGCGAACATCGCGAAGATCGTTCCCGGCGCGACGACGTAGTGGAAGTGCCCGATGACGTAGTAGGTGTCGTGCAGGTGGATGTCCGCCGCCGCGAGGCCGAGCGGAAGTCCGGTCAGTCCGCCGATGCCGAACATCGGCAGGAACGCGAGCGCGAACATCATCGGCACGGTGAATCGAATCGACGCTCCCCACAACGAGAGGATCAATGCCGTGAGGATGATCACCGACGGGATGGAGATGATCATCGTCGTGGTCTGGAAGAAGGCGCTGATCGCGGTGCCCATGCCCGTGAGGAACATGTGGTGCGCCCACACGACGAAGGACATGAATCCGAGGAACACGCCGGCGCCGACGAGCGACCGATAACCCCACAAGGGTTTGCGAGTGTTGTTCGCGATGACCTCGGAAATGATCCCCATCCCGGGAAGGATCAACACGTAAACCTCGGGATGCGCGAGGAACCAGAACAGGTGTTGCCATAGCAGCGGGTTGCCGCCGCCGGCGTTCGTGAGCGGCGTGCCGCTGACCACGAGACCGCTCGGCATGAAGAAGCTCGTGCCCGCGACGCGGTCCATGAGCTGCAGCACCGCGGCCGCTTCGAGCGGCGGGAACGCGAGGAGAAGGAGGAACGCGGTGATCAGCTGCGCCCAGCAGAAGAAGGGCATGCGCATGAACGACAGCCCCTTCGCGCGCAACTGGAAGATCGTGACGATGAAGTTGATGGAGCCGAGGAGCGACGACGTGATCAACAGGACCATGCCGAGGATCCAGACCGTCTGACCGTCGGTGGCGATGATCGAGAGAGGCGGATACGACGTCCAGCCGGAGTTTGCCGCGCCGCCGGGCATGAGGAAGCTGGCGAGCATGAGCATGCCGCCCGGCAGGTAGACCCAGTACGACATCATGTTCAGCCGCGGGAAGGCCATGTCCGGCGCGCCGATCTGAAGCGGCACGAGGTAGTTGCCGAACGCGCCGACGGCCAGCGGCACGATCGCGAGGAAGACCATGACCGTGCCATGCATCGCCCCGAGCTGGTTATAGAACTCGGGGAGCATCACCCCGCCCGGAGCGTTGGCTTGTCCGAGGAACTTGGCGATCCACGGATGGAACGGCTGGCCGGGCCAGGCCAGCTGATACCGCATCAGCAGCATCATCGAGAACCCGAGCATCAGGAACACCAGCGCAGTGATGCCGTACTGGATGCCGATCCATTTGTGATCGACGGAGAAGACGTACTTGCGGAGGAAGGACTGCTGCGGCGCGTGAGAGGAGTCCTCTTCCTGCGCGACGCGGAACGCCTCTTCCAGCGCGCGTTGAGCCTCGCGTGCGCGCATCCATTGGTTGCCTACGCGGACTTGTCGTTTTGGTGGCATGTGCCTCCTCTAGGACATATAGGACCTATAGGACTCATAGGACGGATAGGACTGAGCTTGTCTTATAAGTCCTATTCGTCCTATTCGTCCTATTGTCATCCCTTGAAGGTAAAGCTAATTTGCTTCTGCTCGTTCGCCGCGACCGTCACCTGCTGCTCCTGCGCTCCGTACTTCTCGTGCCATGCGACGAGTGTGTAGTTGCCCGGCGGCAGGTTGCCGATCGAGAACGTGCCGTTGCTCTGCGAGACGCTGTGGTACGAATTCGGGAGCACGGCCATGTACGACTTCATCCAGCCGTGAACGTCGCACTTGATGCGGAACGGCGTCGGCTCGACCTTGTCGAATTTCTGGGGCGAGACCATCCCCTGCACCGGCTGCCCTACGTTGAACTGGCTATTGACGTTCGGCATCGCGTGGACGTTGTGCAGCGTGTTGTCGCTGTTCTTGATCTGGATCGCCTGGCCGGCCTGAACGGCAGTGACGTGCGGGACGTATTGGCAGCCATGCTGGTCGAGCACCGCGGCCTGCGCGGGCACGGGCGTGGCCGGGCCGTTCTTCACGTAGACGATCACATTCGCCAGCTCACCACCGGCGCCGACAACCACTTCCTCGTCCGCCACCGGCGTCTGATGCTGCGACGCGCAGAACGGGTCCGCGGCCATCTGCAGGTTGGGCATCTTGGGCGGGGCGCCTTCGAACTTCACGACACCGGCGACCGTCGCGGCGTTCGCGACCGACGCTGTGGCGGCCGGAGCGGTCGTGCCTCCGGCGGTGGTTTCTGCCGCAGCGGTCTGCAGCGCCTGATCGTCTTCGCCGAGGTCCTTCTCGTCGACCACTTCCTTCCCCTGCCCGCAGCCGATGGCGACGAGGAGCAGGAGCGTGAACAACAGACTGAGGTACTTCCTGAGGGACATCGTTTCTCCTTTGGTCTTATCGCAGGCGCGTTTCGAGTGTCGCGGGCGCCGGCGGCGTCGTGGGTTGAGGTTGTTGCGGAACGCGCTGCGGCGTGGACTCGCCCGCTCCCGCGCTTCGCATCCGGTCGATGCCGATGGACCAGATGTAGTCGCGCATGTAATTCGTCAGCGCGACCGCGTCGCCCATCGTCTTCTTCAGAGCTTCTTCATCCTGGAAGTACGGCATCAGCGCCGCCTTCTGCGCCGCGAACTGCGGCGAGTCCATGGCCATCGCCAGCGGCGACTGGAACCCGCCCGTCTGCGGATCGCGCGGGAAGTTCGTCGGCATGCGCGTGCCGGGGATCATCTCGTCGGGGCGGCGGATCCAATCCGCGACCCAGTCGTGACGCAGACGGATCTTCGAGAGCGTCAGGTTCGGCGCGAGCGACTGCGTGTCCGCGACGTTCGGAATCGGCGGATTCGCTGGATCGACTTGCGTCAACGCGTGGCACTGCTGGCAGCGCAGCATGTTGAACACTTCGCGGCCGATAGCGACGTTCTGCGCGGACGGGGTGACGAACTGCGCCGTGTCGAACTGGTGCTCGTTGCCTTCCGCGGCGAAGCCCGCGACGAGCGTCGCCGCCTGACCGTCGGTGAACTGGAACGTCGGCATGCGCACGCGCATCCACGGACGGATCTTCATCACCGTCGGATCTTTGAGGAAATTGAACAGCCACGGCGACTGCGCGCGCTCGCCCTGCGGCGTGAGATCAGGCGGGAGGAAGTTCGGATCGTCGATCATCGACGCGATCGCGCGTCCGCGGCGGTTCACGATGTGACACGCGCGGCAGTTGCTCTGCGAGATGAGCTTGCGTGCCTCTTCCGCGGCGCGATGGCGCGGATCGCGCCCGGCGAGCCGGTTGTCCGCCACCTTCTCCTTCGTCAATCCAAGGACGACGCTCGTGACCAGCTGCGCCTCCTCCGGTGTGAGGTGGAAGTTCGGCATCTTCAGCTTGTCGTTGTACGGCTTGGTGCGGCGGTCGTCGTACACGCGCGGGTTGCGAACCTTGTTGTAGACCCACGACGGCACGGTGTGGAGAACGTGCTCCTTGTGCCCGTCCTCGCTGTTGTAGTCGTGCGTGTGCGTCGAGTCGCCGAAGAACCCGAAGTCGAAGAGATGCAGGTTCTTCGACCCTTCGGTCGTGAGCTCGGTGCCGATCGGCTTGAGCCCTTCGAAACCGCGGATGTCGTGGCATGAATAGCAGCCGTACTTCTCGATGCTGCGCTGTCCGAGGTAGTGGAGCTGCTCGCGCAGAGGCATGCCGTTCAGCTTCGCCTCCGCGTCGCGGTCGGTCATCGTGTTGATGAGGTAACCCTTCGCCAGCTCGCGAACCGCCTTCGGATCGGGCGGACGCATCGGATCGTTCATGAACTTCGGTTTCTGCAGCGAGATCAGATACGCGGTGATGTCAGACGCTTCCTGATCGGAGAGGCGGAGGCTCGGCATCGGCGCCTGCGGGTCGTAGGCCTTCGGGTTCTTGATCCAGTTGAAGATCCAGTTCGGATTGGTCTTCGTGCCGAGGCCGGTGAGGTTGAAGCCGAAGTGGCGCTCGAGCGGGAAGTCGTCGCGTCTCGCAACGCGCACGACGCCCTTGTCGTCTTTGATCGTGTCCTGGGAGATGTGGCAGCCCATGCAGCCGATCGAGTCGACGAGCTCCTTGCCGCGCGCGGCGTCGCCCGAGGCAGTCGGCGCGGACCACTGGCGGCGCGTCGAGTTCGTGAAGAGATACGTGACGATCGAGTGGATCTCGGCGTCCTGGTACTTCACGTTCTGCGCGCGCTCGGCCGGCGGCACCGCGGGGCCGACCATGTTGCGCTGATAGAAGAACGACGGCATGCGCGTCGTGGGACGGAAGCGGCTCGGGTTCGCGATCCAGCGGTACGCCCACTCCGGCGTCGTCTTCTCGGCGATGCCGTCGAGCGACGGGCCGGGCTTCTGCAGGTCGGTGAAGCGCCAGTTGTCGATCTTGTGGCACGCATGGCAGCCGTACAGCTCGACCATGTGCGTGGCTTTGTTGATCTTCTCCGCGCCCTCGACGTCGATCTGGCCGGCGTGGCATTTCACGCAGCCGGCCTCGCTGTACTGCCGCGGATACATCGGCGTGTCGAGGAACGGATTGACGGCGTAGGCCCAGTTGCGCTGCTCGTAGTCCGTCGTGCGGGGGAAGAGCGGGAACGACACTTTCTTCCAGCGCAGCTCCATGCGCTTGCTCATCGGCGTGTGGCCGGCGCGGCCGAACTCGGTCGCGCGATCCTGACCGCGATGACAGGCGGTGCAGCCGTACTCGAGGAGCGGATGTGGCGACGCGGAGCCGACGAACATCTCGAGCTTCGGATGCGTGCGGAACGGATTGAGGATGTCCTGCGATGCGTTCGCGGTGCGCTCGAGCTGCGCGACCCGCTCTTCGGCGTCCACGCGGCGCGACGGCTCGATGAGGTTCTTGTCGAGCTTCGTGCGCAGGTCCGTCAGCAGCCGCTCCGCTTCCTTCTTCGACTCGAAGCCGGGGCGGTCGATGGCGCGGTGGCAGGTCTGGCAGCGGTCGACGCGCGGCACCGACATGTAGTTCATGTCGATGAAGAGGTCATTGAGCACGACCTGATCGATCTTCAGCGTCGGGTTGATGAAGTCGAGCATCGGCGCGTTGAGGATCAATGAGTTCGCCGACGGAAAGGAAACGTTCGCGAGTTGCTTCTGCAGGAGCTCCGCGTCCGCGGTCAGCGCCTTGCGGCGGTCTTCGATCTTCTGGATGACCGCGAGGAACACGCCAACCCGCGCGCGCGCGGCGTCGCGGTCGCGCGTGACCTGCTGCAGGCGAAGTTGGAGGCGATTGACGCGCGAGGTGAGCTCGTCATATTCGCGCTGCTTCTGTTCCTCGTCCTTCCGATGCTGGACGTGCGCGGCCTCGACCTCGTAACGCTTCGCGTCGAGGAGCGCTTTTGCAAAGCGATAGTCCTGATCTGCTGCGTAATGACGGCCTTCCCACTCGTCCAGCTCTTTCTGGGCCGCCATGTAACGAGTGCGCTGCCGTGCGATCTCGACCTGCCCCTCGCGCGTCTCCTTGTCGAGAGCCGCGAGCTGCTTGCGCATCTCGTCGTCGTTCTTCGCGCGGAGCTCCTGTTCGATGCGCGACTGCTGGATGCGGTTGAACTCGAGCTGGAACCACTTCCATCCGCGCACGTAGTCGTAGAAGACCATGCCCCCGGTCACGGCGAGCAGACCGAGACTGGTCAGCGCGAAGATGAGGTGCAGGGACCTCATCGAGTAGTTGTGCGGGATCGGCTCTTGGGGCTTCATCTAGTGATTCAGCTCTTAGGTATTAGCTCTTAGCTCTTAGCTTTTAGATCGTAGATCGTCGTTCGCGCTCTCGCTGCCGCCCGGCTCCTAAGAGCTAAGAGCAAACAGCTAAGAGCTAAATGTTCAGGAAAATCTCTTGTATGTGCACCAGGTACTTCAAATTGAACAACCACCTCAGCACCATCTTGATCGGCAGCGACAGCATCGTCAGGAACAGGTACGCGCCGACGTAATAGCGCGCCGCGCCCATCTTCTGATAGAAGCGGCGGAAGGGTCCGATGGCCAGCGCCGGTGCGAGTCCGAGGTAGAGGAGCACGAGGATCAATCCCGGCGCCTCGCGGATCAACCAGAGCTTCGGCAGCGGCATGGACAGCATCTTCACCCAGAAGAGCTCCGAGAGGTCGATGTTGACCAGCGGCTCGAGCTTGTTGGGGTCCCAGAACTCGTAGGGACCGTAGAAGCTCCAGTTCGGCCCGCGCAGGAACGTTCCGGTGATGATGAGGAACGACCAGAGCACGAGGAAGCCGTAGAGGAAGACGCCGATCTCCCACTTGCGCTCGCGGAACGAGTAGTAGCCGTTGCCCTTCGGATTCGTGTCGATGTACGGGATGGCCATGAGGCCGACGATGATCAGCGTCGGCAGGACCACGCCCGCGAGCCACGGATCGAAGTAGACGAGCATCTCCTGCAGGCCGAGGAAGTACCACGGCGCCTTGGCCGGGTTGGGAGACGTAGTGGGGTTGGCCGCTTCTTCGAGCGGTGCGCGCAGGCCGATCGACCAGACGGTCATGACGATCGTCAGGATGATCATGCAGAGCATCTCGGTGTAGACGAGATCGGGCCAGGTGAAGAGCTTCTCGTCCGACTCGGTTTTTTCGTAGGGGATGCCGCCTGCGAGGATCGCCTGATCGTTGTAATACGCTTTGCGCAGCGCGATCCAGGTGAAGATGCCGAGGAGGAAGATCATCGCGGCGATCGGCACGTTGTCCGGCTTCGCGGCGATGAGAAAGAAGTTCCCGTCGAGCAGCGAGAGCGCGAACCCGGCCCCGCCGAAGATCAGCATCCATTTGCCGACCTTGGCGTCCCACAGCCGGCCGCCCAGACTCGCCAGCGCCCACATCACGAGAAAGTAAGCGACCGCCAGAAACAGAAGCGGCCGGACGAAGAGTCCGGCCACCGCGCAGATCGCGCCGAAGACGATGAATCCGATGCCGGCCTTCGACTTCAACCTCCCGTCGAAGAGGTTGAAGTAGACGATCATGAAGAAAACCGCGGACAGGAGGATGAACGAAATCGACGCGACGGAAAGGACGTTGACGAAATTCTTGAGGAACGTCATCGCGCTCGCTCCGTCCTAAAGCGGACCGGAGATCCCTCCGTCCTTGCGCACACGCCAGAAGTGAATGGCCATCAGGAAGCCGGCCGCCAGGGGGATGACCATGCAGTGCAGCACGTAGAAGCGCAGCAGCGTGGCCGCGCCGATGGATCTGCCCGCAATGAGCGCAAATCGCGCGTCGTCGCCGGCATGGATCAGCGGCACGTCTCCCAGTTTCATGAGACTCGACATGGGCCCCTCGGTGCCGGCACCAGGGGACGCGCGAGCCATGTTGGATCCGACCGTGATGGCCCAGATGGCCAGCTGGTCCCACGGGAGCAGGTATCCCGTGAACGAGAGGAGCAGGGTGAGCACGAGCAGGATGACGCCGACGTTCCAGTTGAACTCACGGGGCGGCTTGTACGAGCCGGTCATGAAGACGCGGAACATGTGCAGCCAGACCGCGATGACCATCGCGTGTGCACCCCAGCGGTGCATCTCCCGCATGATCCCGAACGGCGCCTGCTCGCGCAGGTCCATGATGTCGGTGAAGGCGTATTCGATCGTCGGCCGGTAGTAGAACATCAGCAGGAGGCCGGTCACCGTCTCGACGAGAAAGAGGAAGAACGACGTTCCGCCCATGCACCAGGTGTACGACATGCGCACGCCCGAGCGGCGGACCTTGACGGGATGAAGATGGAGGATGAGGGAGCCGAGAACGGCCAGGACGCGCTTGCGATTCGTATTGGGGATGCCGACCCGGAAGATCGACTTCCAGACCTGCGAGTTGACGATGCCTTCCTGGACCTGTTTCAGGGTCATCGAGCTCCCTCTTCACCGGTTGCGAGCTGCGGGTTGCGAGTTTCGAGGAAGTCCTCGGAGCTCGCAACTCGCAACCCGCAACTCCCTCACAGTTTCAGAAACGATTCGGGGTTCGTCCAGTCGCCGCGTTCCTGATGGAACTGCACCGACTTGTCGACGACGATCTGGCCGTCGGCCGCGTCGACGAAGATCTTTGCGCGCTCGAGGGGCCGCGGCGCGGGTCCCTCGAAGTTGATTCCGGTCCTGTAGTACCCGCTGCCGTGGCAGGGACACTTGAATTTGTTCTGCGAAGGGAGCCAGTTCGGCGTGCATCCGAGGTGCGTGCACGTGGTGATGAGCGCATACATCATCTCCTCGGTGCGCACCATCCAGATGCCGTACTTGTCTTTCCACCGCTCGTCCACCTCGCCAACGGAGTAGTCGCCCGGCAACCCGGCCTTGAACTTCTGGACGGGCTCGAACAGGACGTTGGGAAAGAGGAAGCGGACGAAAATCGTCGTGAGTCCGCCGACGGCAGCGGCGAGCGCGACCCACGCAGTCGTCAGCACGAAGGGAAAGCTGCGGCGGGTGATCTCCCCCTGCTCGCGGATGTCCGCCGCGGCACTCCCCGCGAGCGGGGTCTTGGGGGCCACCTGATATGGCGTGATTTGCTCAGACATCGACGATTTTTCTGAGTCTCTGCGGTGCGCGCTACTATCGGTGAAAAAGGAAAGCGAGTCAAGACAATCGACCGGGGTTAAGTGCTGAGTGCTGAGTGCTGAGTGCTGAGTTGCGCTATCGCTTTTCGAGCGCTTCTTTCGCTGCGGAGCGCACCTGCAATGACGGGTCGTTTTGCGCGAGCGGGCCGAGGATCTTCGGCGCTTCTTCGGGCGCGATCTTCGTCAGCGCCGGGATGGCCGCGAGCATCGTCTGCTCTTTCTGCTCGGGCCGCATCCCCTGCACGCGATCGAGGCGCGAGCGGTCGAGCATTTCGCGGATGACGCCGATCGCGCGCGTGTCGCCGAATCGCGCCAGCGCAATCGAAGCGTTGTAGCGGACATCGGCGATCGGATCGACCAGCGCACCGGCAAGCGGCTCGACCGCGCGACGATCGCCGATCTCTCCAAGCGCGTACGCCGCGGCCTTGCGAACGTCGCGTTCGTCGGACGAGAACGCTTTCAACAGAGGCGGCACGGCCGCGGGGTCACGCAGGCGTCCCAACGCGAGCGCGGCATAAATCCGCGTCTCCGGAGATCGGTCGCTCAGCGCATCCACGAGCAGCGGCGTCGCGCGGCGATCGCCGAGGTTGCCGAGGACCATGCTGAGGTACTGGCGGATTCGCGGATCGTCGGTCTTCGAATCGTTGTAGATCTTCGCGATGTCGTCGACGAGGTTCGGATACTTCTTCGCCTGGCCGGCGTTGATGAGCTGCGAGAGCTGATACGCCGCCTGCCACCGCTCGCGGCGCCCGCCCGACTTCACCTCGTTGAGATAGTCGGGGATCGTCTGTTCGTCCGAGGCGAGCTTGCCGAAGAGGAAGAAGATCGCGACCGCGATCGCGACGACGCCGAGGGGGAAGACGACGAACTGGAAGAGAATGGTGCGGGGGGATTCTTTGGGGATGTCTGCGGAGTTCTGTTCGGACATTTAGCGGCCGGTGCCCAGGACCACGAAGTCGGGCAAGTATCCCTTCAACTGCGTCGGCGCGTCTGGGACGATGATCGCGTCCTTGTCGCAGACGCTCTCGCAGAGGCGGCAGGCCACGCACTTGTTCTTCTCGACGAAGGCGATCTTGTAGTGGTTCGCGAGCGTCTCGTCGTCCGCGTCGATCATCTTGATGCACTCGAACGGACAGATGTCGACGCAGAACTCGCAGCCCGTGCAGAGGTCCTTGACGACCTCGGCCTTAGGGATGTCCTTCGGCTTGATGCGCGGGATCAGATCGCCGTGCTGGTTCTGGATCGCGTCGACCGGACAGTAGATCCCGCAGACCGAGCAGTCGATGCAGCGCTCGGGGTGGATGTAGTACTGCCCTTTGGCCTCCCCCCAGATCGTGTTCGTCGGGCACTTAATCTCGCAGACCGAGCATCCGATGCACTTGTCAGTGATGAAGTGGGGCATGGGCGGTCAGTGTAACCGAAGCGTCAAGATGGGAATGCCCGAGTCTTTGCGCGAGTGTCGTTGACCGGATCAATAGCCCCCGGCTTCAGCCGGGGGATTCGGCGCGATGCCCGATGACAGTCCGCGTAGCGGACGACAGCATCTACCGCCCGCTACCGCGGGCTGGGAATCAACGCCCGTCCCCCGTTCCTCCGGCTGAAGCCGTGGCTGAAGCCGGGGGCTAGGTTCTGCGACCCGCTACGCGGGCCGAGGGTGATCAGGACCGTTTCGGCGATCGGAGGGTCAAACCGACAGCAGCTCGCTGATCGTCTTGATCAAATGCGACGACTGGATCGGCTTGGAGATGTACGCGTTCGCGCCGAGGGCTAGGCCGCGCTCGCGGTCCTCCTCCGCGCCCTCCGTGGTGATGATGATGATCGGGATGTTCTTCAGCTGCGCGTTCTGGCGGACCAGCGACACGAGCTTTAGCCCGTCCATGACCGGCATGTTGATGTCGGTGAGGATCAGATCGATCTTCTCCGGACCCGACAACTTCTTCAGCGCGTCGACTCCGTCGACCGCTTCGATGATCTTCGCGTTCTTGAAGCGCTTGAGCGAAAACGAGATCAACTGACGCATGGTCGGCGAGTCTTCGACGACCAGGAAATTCGCGTTCTCCATCCCCACCGTTTCAGACCTCTCGTACTCAACTGGTCGTTGTAAGCAGATCGAGGAAGCTCTGGATCGTGTTGAGCTTCCGTTCGGATTGCGAGTAAAGCTTCGAGGAGAAGATGGCCGTCGCGGCGTGCGCGGCCAGCAGCGAGAAGAGCTCGTAGTCGACCGCCGAGAACGCGTCCTTCTGCTGCAGAAGCCGGTAGATCACGATGAGACCGATCACGTGCTCCTTGATCTTGAGGGGCACGGCCGCCAGCGGCTTCTCGATCGAGATCGCCGTACCTTCGATGTCCTGATTCACGTAGTAGCTCTCGCCGGTCTTGGCGACGTTGCCGAGCACGCCCTCGCCGAGGCGCGTGGAGATCTGGCCGATCCCGGGCTGCACGTCCGCGCCTTCGAAGGCGATGGTTTTCAGCTCGTTGGTCTTCTCGTCGAGCAGCAGGATCGCGAACGCCTCCGCGCCGATCAGGTTGATGACGATCTCCTGAACGATCGTGATGACCTCGCGGAAGTCGAGCGTGGAGTGGAGCTGATAGCTGGCGACGTAGAGGTTGGCCAGGTTGTTGTTCTGCTCTTCGATCTCGATGTAGCGGTTGGCGAAGTCCTTGTTCTCTTCCTCGACTTCGCGGAAGCGCTGCTGGATGCGGCGGTTTTCCTCGGCGAGATGCGCGAGCTGATCGCGCAGGCGCTGCATTTCATCCGGAGAGGCACCTTCGGTCTCGAGAGACGCGACGCGATACCGCAGACGCTGGTTCTCCCGAATGAGCTCCTCGGTGAACTCCTTCCCTTTGTTGAAGATCTCCAGGAACTTCTCAGCTCTCTGTTCGTCGCTCATCTCTCGGACCCTGCAAAAACCGGCTGAGAGTAGCACAGGAGTTGCGAGTTGCGAGTTGCGGGTTGCGAGTTGCAAGCGGCGAGGAGCTACGTCGTGCACAACTTCCGTAATGCAGTCGGAATTTGCGACAGCGGAAGCACCTCGTCCACGGCCCCGGTCTTGATCGCCTCGGCGGGCATGCCGAAGATGATCGCGCTCTCGCTCGACTCGGCGATGGTGCGTCCGCCGCGCTCGCGGACGACGCGGATCGCCTCGGCGCCGTCGTCGCCCATGCCGGTCATGATCACGGCGACGAGGCGGTCGCGGCACGCTTCGCTCGCGCTGCGGAAGAGGCGATCGACCGACGGCGAATAGAGGTCGCTCATCCCCGTGGGGAACACGCGCACCTGCAGCCCCTCGGACACGCGGCGCACTTCGCTCTGCATTCCGCCCGGCGCGATGTAGACGGTGCCGGACTCGAGGAGCTCGCCGTCCGCCGCCTCGCGGACGTCGTACGCGGTGAGCTTGTTCACCCGCTCCGCGAACAGACGCGTGAACGTCGGCGGCATGTGCTGCGCGACGACGAACGGCAGCGGCATGCGCGGCAATGCCGAGAAGAGGTGCTGCAGCGCCGGAGGTCCGCCGGTCGAGCAGCCGATGGTCACGAGATCGATGGGACAGGTGCCGGACATCGCCGGCCCCTTCGGCCCTTCGATCGGTTCTTCTTCGATGTGCGGCCGAAGGTTCTCGATGCGTAGATCGGCGATCTGCAGGACTTTGGCGATGAGGTCGCGCTGGATTTCTTCCAGCCGCGGCGAAACGCGTCCGCCGGGCTTGGCGATGAAATCGAGCGCGCCCAGCTCGAGGGCCTTGAAGACGCTGCGGTCGCTCGACTTCGACGACACCACGATCACCGGCGTCGGCAGGTTCACCATCAGCCAACGCAGGAACGCGAAGCCGTCCATGATCGGCATCTCGAGATCGAGCGTGATCGCATCCGGGCGATGCTTCATCGCCTGCTTGATCCCGTCCTCGCCGTTCACGGCCGTCCCGACGACGCGGAGGCGCGAGTCGGTCTCCAGCATCCGCGTGATCGTCACGCGGTTGTAGGCGGAATCATCGATGACCAGGACGCGGACCGACACGACGGGCGCATTCTAACGGTTGGCGGTTGGCAGTTGGCGGTTAGCGGGAGAACGAGCGGCATTGATTTTCTCCCGAAAGGTGGTGATATTGCGGGCGGGTGACTTCGGCGAAATCGGTTTTCGTTTGTTACGCGCACGCGGACAACGCTCCGCGCAAGCGCTGGCTGCACCGGCTGCTCGAGCATCTCGCGCCCGTGGTGCGTCACGACGAGATCACGGTGTGGTCGGACCATAACCTTCAGGCGGGTGAGCAGTGGGACGAAGAGATCGCGCAACAACTCGCGGCTGCACGCGTGGCCGTGCTGCTGGTGAGTCCGGCATTTCTCGCCTCGGAGTACATCGCGAACAGCGAGTTGCCCGTGCTGCTGAAACGCTCACACGACGACGGGCTCACCATTCTGCCTGTCCTCCTGTATCCGAGCCTGTTTGATGTCGCGCGGTTCAAGTGGCCGGACCCAAAAAACGGGCCGGAGGAGTTCACGCTGTCCAGTCTTCAGGCGGTCGGCTCGCCATCGGAGACGTTGTCGGAGATGGAAGGACCGAAACGAGACCGCGCATTCGTGACGCTCGCCAAACGCATCCAAAGCATCCTGGTCGGCGTCACTCAGGTTCGACCGTCGTCGCCAGTAACCGTTCGATCCGAGGAGTCATCCGTCGTGTCGATCTCACACCTTCCGAGTGCGGGCGAGTTTCTGATCGGACGAGAAGCGGAGCTCGCGCGTCTGAGCGCAGCGTGGGAGGCCGGGCGAGAGCACATCATCACAGTAGTCGGGCGCGGCGGCGAAGGGAAGTCGAACCTCGTGAGTCACTGGCTGAACGAGATGGCCGCAAATGACTGGCGCGGCGCAGAGCGCGTCTACGGCTGGAGCTTCTATAGCCAGGGAACGAGCGACAAAGCCGCTAGCGCGGACCAGTTCATTGATCAGGCGCTCCGATTCTTCGGTGAGAAAACACCGGAAGATCTGAAGTCGCCGGACGCGCGCGGCGAGAGACTCGCACAGCTCGTCGGCTCGAAACGCAACCTGCTGGTGCTCGACGGGCTGGAGCCGCTGCAATACCCGCCAGGAGCGATGCACGGTCGCCTGAAAGACCCGGCCTTGCAGACTCTGCTCTTCGGCCTCCTCGCGCAGAACCGCGGGTTATGCGTCATCACGACCCGCGAAGAGTTGCCGGAGCTCGCGAGCACGAAGCACTTGCTTTCGCCCGAAATCCAACTTCCTCCGCTCGCGCCTGAGGCAGGCGCGAGACTTCTCGCCGATCTCGGCACCACGGGTTCCAACGCGGATCGTGAGCTCGTTGTGCGGCGGCTCGGTGGCCACGCGTTCTCCATTCAATTGCTCGGCACCTACCTGGCAGAAGTGTTCGGCGGGGACATCACGCGCGCCGGCGAAGTTACCCTACTCGACGAAGACTCGGAGACCGGTAAGCATGCACGCCACATCCTTGGTTCATACGAGAAGTGGCTCTCCGGCGGAACGCTCGCAGAATCCGATCTCCCCCCCGACGAAGTAGTAGAGGCGAAGCGCACCGGCGCAGAGATGCTTGCGGCCCTACGCTTACTCGGCCTGTTCGATCGCCCCGCGACGATGGATGCGATAGAGGTGTTGCGTGCCGAACCGGCCATCGCCGGTCTCACCGAACCGATCGTGTCGCTTTCCGACGCCGAATGGAAACGAACCCTCGCGCGCCTGCGCAACCTGCAGTTGATCGATCATGATCTAGGTGAGGTGGAAACGCTCGATGCACACCCGCTGCTTCGTGAATATTTCGCAGAACAACTGGAGAAAGTTCCGGACAGCGCGAAGGAAGCTCATCGGCGACTGTACAAACACTTCAAAAATTGCGCGCCTGATAGGCCGGAGACGTTAAGTGAAATGATGCCCTTGTTTCAGGCGGTCATTCATGGATGTAAGGCGGGCGAGTGGCGGGAGGCGTTGGACGAAGTTTATTACAGGCGAGTTGATCGCGGCATCGACTTCGCAGCCAAGCGCTTGGGGGCAATCGGTGCTTGCCTGGCTTCGCTGATGGCTTTTTACAGCGACTCCTGGCGACGCTTCGGCGCGTCCTTCTCACCGAACGATACCCTCTACGTGTTCGGAATGATCGGTTACTACCTGCGAGCTGTCGGCCGGCTGGACGAGTCCGTCGACCCAATGTCGCGGGGGTTTGAGATCGCACTTCACGAACAAGATTGGATCAATGCGTCCCAACAGGCCGAAAATCTGAGCGAGGTCCATCTGACCATCGGAGATGTTGCCGCCTCGCTAAGGTTCGCGGAGCAAGCGGTCGAGCTTTCGGCACGGTCTGGCAATGTAGGGCGGATTGCAAACAGCGAAACCGATGTAGCCGACACTCTTAACGCCGCGGCAGCAACCCAAGAAGCACTTGCAGCCTTTGACGCTGCGGAGGGGCGGTTTCGGCAGGTAAGCAGCTTTCCGATTCTCATTGGGCTTGCAGGTTTCGAATATACGGACGTCCTCATGGAGGGCGTCAAAACGACAGCACAAGATGCTTCGAAACTGTATCGCGACATCCGAACACGCAGCGAAGAACAACTGAAGATTGTTTCCACCATGCCTTCTGCCCTGCTTGATTTGGCTCTCCCACGATTGCTGATTGGTCGCACACTGACTCTAGATGCCTCAGACCGACAGCGCGCGCGCATGTTGTTTGATGACGCCGTATCGCTACTGCGTCAAGCAACGCAGGATTATTTGCTCCCGTTTGGCCTCCTCTGGCGCGCCGAATTCGCGCGCAGTATTGGTGATCGCGAGGCAGCTGATAAGGATCTCACTGAATCAGAACAACTCGCCGAACGCCACGGGATGCTGCGCTGGCAGATCGAAAGCGCCGTCGAGCGTGCGCAGTTCCATCACGCGTTTGGAGAACCGGACAAAGCACGCGAGAAGCTCGCCGAAGCGAAACGCCTGATCGCGAAAACGGACAAGCCCTACGTGCCGCATGTCTGGACGTACGAAGAAATGGCTCCCCCGCCGTACATCGCCGTCTTCAAGGAAGGGCAGATCGTCGGTTATCACCGCTGTGATCACGCCATCGCGGAGTTGGAACGGTTGCTGTAAAAGGTCGAGGGCAGAGCGCAAAAGCGAACTGCCCTCGACGCCAGGCCTTTTCAGTAGCGCTTGGATCGCTGCCGTTTCGTCCCTTCGTCATCGTCGGCGGGACGCTCCGCCTTCCCGCGCGTCGATACCTCGCTCGGCAGTTCCTTCGGACGCAGCATGTCGGGATAGCTGCCACGCGGAGAAGCGAGCACGGGCACGATCGTGTCGAACGGAACGACGATCTCGCGCGGTTCGCGATCCTTGCCGACCCGCACGCGATAGGTACGCTGCGCCAAGACGCGGATCGCCGGCTCGATCACCGTGCCGTCGTCGTAGAGGACGAGGTCCTGCCGGTCGACGACGACTTTCGCGGCATCGCCGGAAACGTCGGCCACGCGCTTCTCGATCGTGGGACGCAGATCGGACGCGCGCAGAAGCTCGCTGCCGCGCGCGGTCCTTCCCGAGACCGGACGCCAGTCCCACACCAGGGCGGCCAATTCGCCACGCGAACCGAGTTGGAGCACGGCGCGCGAGTCGCCGAGGACCGGCAGCCCGCCGAGGCGGCGGTCGTAGCGGACGGTGATCAGCTTGCGATACGTCGACGTCGTGCCGTCCTTCCTGTGGATGGCCATGTTCACGCCGCCGAAATGAGCGAGCACGCTCTCGCCGGACGGGAGTTGGAGATCGAGCGCGCGCAGATGTTCCGCGGCCAGGCGCACGGCCTCTTCTTCCGAAGCCGGCAGATCGGCGGTGTGAGCTTCGCCCTGGTAGGCGCGCAGACCTTTGTTGAAAAGGAAATCGCCGCGATTGAGGTCCATCGTCAGCGCCGTCGACGGGTCGGCATCGTTTCGATAGAAGACCGCTCCGGGGCGCGTGGCCGGCGCTTCGGTCCGCTGCATTTGGATCCGCGCGTAGCCGCCGATTCGTGACGCCAGACTCTCGCCATCAGCGGCGCTCATCGGCTGTGTGTTGGTTGCTGTGAATGTCTCCAGCGTCTCGGGGATCTCCGGGGTGTTCGCTTCCCAGATGATCTCGGGTGGACGCTGTGTCGTCGTGCGGCATCGGCCGGCGAGAAGCGCGACCGAGAAAATCGCGAGAATCGAGAAAACGATTGTTCGCTTCATGCGCTCCTCCTCAGTACTGATACCAGAGACCGATCCAGTTGCTGTCGTACGGCGGGTCCGCCACCATGTTCGCGTAGGTATCGTTTTCCGCGGGTGGATGGAACACGACGCTTGCCATCTCGTCGCTGCGGGCCTCTTCGTTGCTGGCGTCGAACCAGGATTGCCAGATCGCGTAGTTCGCGCGGACGCGCGCTCCGAAGTAATCGGTCACGTCCTGGTCGGTCGATTGATAGGAATCGGTGCGGAATCCCATGATCTGGTGTACGCCGTCCCACGCACCGTTCGGCTCCTGGACCCACTTGGTCCACCAGTCCGCCTTGTCGATGTCGCCGGGAACGACTTTGCACGACTCGAAGGCGATGAAGTCGGCGTCGGTGTCTCCCCATCCCCACGCGCCGGTGTCGGCGATCGTCGAGAGGTCGATCCATCCCGAGATGGTCTTGATGGACCAGGGGCTGCCATGTCCGCCGAAGACGGCGATGTCCATGGCATCGACGCGCTCGTCGTTGCCCGAGTGCCATTGCCACTCGGTGGTCCAGTAGTACTGGTTGTAAGTGAAGTGCTTGAGGAAGTTATAGACGACGGTGTCGTGGCCTTCCCCTTTCGTCCCTGCGTAGCCACCCTCTTCATGGTCAGCAGCAAACGCCAGCAGCGCCGGGAGTATCAGGAAAACCGCGAGCACGAGGACTCGGTGTCGACGAGCGACCGGATGATTCATCACTATCTCCTTTGCGAGGTAGTGACGCAGAGCGCGTCAGCGTTTCATGGAGATGGGATCATGGGGCGTGGCTTCAGTTCGAAGCCACGCCCAACGTCGACTCTCAGTCTCCGATGACGAAGTACCCCGCCGGCGACGGGCATTGCGACAACGCGACCGCCGCTTGTGCATTCACCGAGGCGATGTGACTCGCGCTCTGGCTCTTCGGGACGACGACGGTGAGGCAGGAATCAGTCGTGTTTCCGAAGGCGTCCGTCGAGGAGGACGCGATGAGATAGACGCGGCCGTCACCGGTGCCGGCGCGCTCGGCGCGCAGAAGCAGCGATCCGGACGCGTCCTGCGAATCGCCGTCGTCTTCGTCGCTGTACACGACGAACGAAGACGTTACGCCGAGTCCGACGTCGACCATCTTGTGATTCGGCGGCCAGAGACTGCCGACCGAAACCGACGGCGGGCTCACGCGCCTCAACTGGGCAGTGACGATCGTGTCGATGAGCTCCGTCGGATCGTCGTGATCCTCATTGGTCGGGATGATGAGCGTGAAGCTCATCGCGTTGCCGCTGACTGAGCCGGTCATCGGTCCGACGTAACCAAACTCCGGATGCGATACGGCTGCTTCGAACGAGCTGCCGTCGACCGTACCGGCGAGGTCGAGTAGAAAGGACGACAGGATCGTGGTCGGGATGCAATGGGTGGGATTCGCAAACGTGAAAAGGTACGTTCCGGAGAACGAGTCTCCGGTCTGGGTGATCTCCACCTCGGCCGGCCCGCTCGAAACCGGCGGAACGTCGCAATAGACGGTGGTCGACTCGTTCGTTCCGATCCACTTGCCGCTGATGTCTTCGGCGTGTGCGAACGTCGCGATGCCGAAGAGAAGAACCGCTACACAGAACAGACGAATCCCCGGAACAGTCTTTGACTGCATGACAACCTCCAAAGTTGATGGTTCGTTTGACCTTGTTGGGTGGGACTGCGGACCAGCTACCGTGGAGTAGTGATGGAAGGAGGGAAAGCGTTTCAGAACTCTATGCGTCTGTTGTGTGACGGATTCGCAACTCGATCTCGCTTCCGAATCCGCATCTGCAAAGCGTCCAGCGATCAGACCGCGAGCACGTCCCGGATCGCGCTGATCGACGGCGCGAACAAGTACGCGCCGGCGGTGCTGATCACGAACCGCTCCGGCATCGTCACCGTGCCTTGCCTCGTGCCTTCGACGAAGCGCACCTCGCGCGCCGCGGGTGGATCGTTCCCGTTCTGTCCAATGATCGGATCGAAGCCCGCGTCGGCGCGCGGCGTGCCGGTCTTGTTCGCCCAGACGCGCCAGAGGAACTCGAACTGGTCGGCGATGGAGGCCTGGTAGCAGATGAACAACAGCCCGCGTTCGGCCTTGGGATTCACGCGATAGCCGGGACCGAATGTGACGCCGCGGCGGATGATGCGGCGGCGCAGCGTGCGCGTGCCGTGTCCGACGTCCGTCGCTTCGTCGCGCGGATTGATCTTGCGGATGTGCGCGGAAAGCGGACAACGGTCGCCGTCCCCGTCCATCAGCGCGGGAGGGAGCGCATCGGGCGGGCGCGAGGCGTCCGCCCACTGCACCGGCTCGGTGTCCCGCCAGAAGAAAAAACTCTGCGACGCATCGCGGTCGCGCGCGATGTCGGGATCGGGATAGAGCGGCGAGCGCGCGATCGGCGTGCCGTCTTTCCAACGACCGACACACATCGCACCGAAGCGCTCGCGATCCACGGTAAAGCCCTGGCTCGTGAGCTGCGCGACTCCATGATCGAGGAAGCGCTCGAATGCGGGGACGTCCTGCCGGAGACGCCGATACACGACGTACGAGCCGTCGCGCGCCCACGCCGGCTCGACGCGCGTATCCGCCTCGGTCTGTGTGGATGTGGCGCGGTTCGGATTCTGGCGGTCATAGCCAAGGACGAATTCGCCGGGCTCGATGAGCGGGACGCCGGGGGCAGCGAACGTGCCGCCGAGGAAATCGCCGGAGTCGATCAGCCGCGGCGTGAGAAAGTCGCCGCTGCCGTCGAGCGTTCCGCGCACACCCGGCTGCGAGATGCCGTCCTTGAACCCGAAGTGCTCGTGCCCGTGGTGCGGCGCGAGCCTGGCGTTGCCGACGTCCTCGTACATGACCCGGATCGCCGGTGCGATGGCGGCGATCTCGGCGCGAATCGCGTCGACCTCGGCGATGCGATCGGCCTCGACGTCCGCGGCGATGTTCAACATCGCGTCGGGAACGTTGCCGGGACCGCCGACGAGCCACGTCTGCGGCGTTCCTGGCGAGCCGTCGCTCGGATCGCCGATATCGACCGCACGCACGTGTGCGCCGAGGCGGAACGCGGTCTCGAAATCGCTCACCTGCGCTTCTCCCACCAGCTTCACCAGGCCTTGCGACGTGAAGGCGATGTTGAGCCACTTCGCGGTCAGACGCCGCTCCAGGCGGAACGGCACGTGGAGAATGTCGGGATCGAGGTGGAATTCGCGCTTGACGAGTCGGAACCGGGCGTTGAAGCGCGCCACGGCGTTGAGGCGTGCGAGGCGCGGCTCGAGGTCGCGCAGCCATTGCTTCACCGCCGCGATCTGGTTGGAATCGAATTCGAGGAAGAGCAGCGACACGTGGTCCTTGCGGAATCCCGCGAGGCTGTCGCCTTGAATCTCTTCACCGCGGAGGACCGGTTCGCTCATTGCGGCCTCCTGCCGGCGCTCTGGTCCCGCGGCGCAACCACTCCCGTGGCCGCCGCGGACGGCGCGAGCGCGAACGCGACTGGCGTGCAGGCTTGGCCGATCGTCGGACGGATCGCGCCTCGCTCTCCGACCATCGCGATCACGCCGACGGTCGTGCGCTCCGCGATCTGGCTGCCGGACACGATCGGCTCGCCGCAGATCGTGACGTCGGAGAGCTTGAAGCGAGGAGGCCGCGGACGCCGCCACGGAAAGCATCCGCAGCCGCGCCGCACGCCGACGCGCGCGCGCACCGGAGGATTGCCGCGGTTGAACGTGATCAGGCGCCGCGGATCGCTTCCATCGGGCGTCTCCCATCCCATGGTGTCGATGTCGAAGATGTAGATCCCGACCGGGTCGGCGAGCGTGATGAAGCGCTCCTCGCGCGCGAGGCGGTTGAAGTGCGCGACGACGGCCGGATCGGCGTGATGCGTGCGCGGAACATCGCACAGCTGGACGTCGACCGGCTCGGTGCCGTTGAACCGCCAGATCGTGGCATCCGCGATGAGCCCGAGCGCGTCGGGAAGGGTGTTGATGCCGTTGATCATGTGCATCGCACCGTCTTGCTTGTTCCAGTCGTTGTCCGGGTCGTACGGGCCGGCGCTCGGAAAGAGATCGTCTTCCGTGACCGCGCTGTTGATGTACTGGCGATAGATACCGACGAACGCATCGTGTGAGAGATGCGTGGAGAGAAAGTCCCAGTACTCGGGCAGCTCGGTGGTGATGTCGACGGAGATGACGTTGCCGTCGTCATCGCGGCGTGTATGCCATTCGGAGTACTCGTTCTGACCCGGGCTGGGGAAGCGCCGGTCGGGATGATCGGCGAACGTACGCGCGTCGGCGCGCGGCCGGTGGTCCCACACGTCCTGCGGAAAGGTGAACCACGGGATGCGCCGCGGACGCGCGTTCGCGATCGGCGTCGTCAGCGGATTCACGAGCTGGACGTTCGCCGCACCGATCTGTCCCGCGAGACTGTTGATCCGGCCGTTCAGCGCACCGTTGATGACGTCGCTCCACTCCTGGAGGTGCGCGTCGGTGGTGAGATCGGTGAGATTTCCGGGTGGAGAGAACCGAGGCATCCTATAAGCATCGGTTCGGGAAGGGCGGACGGCAAGAGGGATGGAACTTTGGTGCGGCGCCCTCGCGAGAGCGCCCCTCATCCGCCTTCGGCACCTTCTCCCCGCTCCTCGCGGGGAGAAGGCTCTCGAGGAAAACGCGCTTCGAGAGCCTTCTCCCCTCCGCACAGGGAGAAGGTGCCCGAAGGGCGGATGAGGGGTTGTCCTCGCCTGAAGGTAAGGGCATTGCCGACTACGCCGGCTCCAAGGGCATCCAGAGGTCCTGATCGAGTTTCGGGAAACAGATCTCGCACACGCCGGACGGGATGTCGTCGATGCGTACCACGCCGTTCTGGTCGAGCGCGCCGGTCCTGATCGCGCCGCCGGGGAGCCGGACGCGGTACTCCTCGCCGGCCGCGGGGGTGTCGTCGGCGCGGAGGAGCTGGAACTCGATCCAGGTGCGGAGGCGCAGCTTGTCGCCGGCCTGGGCCTGCGCGTGGACGAGTTGCACGTGAGCGACGTGCGAAGCCATCGAGGGATTTTACCAATCACCCAACTGCGTGTTGAGCCGTGCTAATCTCAAACGGGAAATCCTTATGAATACCGCGAAGCCGGTCGGTGAAGGCGACTACCTCGTCCAGCCGGGCGATAGCCTCGTCTCGATCGCCGCGCGGAACGGACTGTTGCCCGACGCGATCTGGAACGACGCCGCGAATTCGGACCTGAAGACGGCGCGCGGCGACGGCGAGACGCTCTTGCCCGGCGATCGCGTGACGGTCACGCCGCTGCGCGAAAAGAACACGAAGCGGATCACGGGCGAGCGCTATGTGTTCCGGCTCGTCCCGACCGATTGCACGGTCACGCTCGTCATCGAAGACGAGGAAGGCTCGCCGTTCGCGTCGAAGAAGTACCAGCTGACGATCGACGGAAAGCTGCAGGAGGGGACCACCGACGACGCCGGAAAGATCGAGTGCGCCATCACGCCGACCGCGCACACCGGCGAGCTGAAGATCTGGCTCGAGGAGCCACTGCTGCCGAATCCATGGGTGCGCGAGCTGCGCCTCGGCGACTTGCATCCGAAGAACGGCATCGCCGGCATCCAGCAGCGCGTGGCGAACCTCGGCTATTACCGCGGAACGATCGACGGCCAGATGAACGAGAAGACGCTGGCCGCGCTGGCGGCGTTCGCCGCCGAACAGCAACTAACATGGAACAACGAGCCTGACGAAGCGTTGATCGACGAGCTCGTGGAAGTGCACAGGGTCTGAGGAGGAAAACAATGGAGCCGATTGCCGCTCTCGCACGAAAGCACGAGAACACCTTGCGCTTCCGCGCGGTCGTGCCCGACGAGCAATGCGCTTGAATGAAAGGTGCCGCCCGGTCGGGCGCTCCGGTCGTCGAGTGTTTTCCCGCCGAGAAAGACACGGCGCCCCAGCAGTGTGCTTGACTGAAAAACGCGTCCCGGTCCGGGGCGCCTCTCGTCGAGTGTTACACCGAGGATCCGCAGCCGCCCGCTTCGGCCGAGGAGGTGCCGGAGCCTCAATGCGCTTGAATGCAGAATGCCGCCCGGTCCGGTGCGGCCATGGTCGAATCCACGGGTTGAGTCGCGTCGCATGACTCCCTCGCTGCTCCTCGACGAGATCTGTCCCTTGTTCGGGGAGCAGCGCTCCTTCGCGCTGCTCGACGCGGCGCGGGACGAGAACATCTATCCTTCGCTGCTGACGGCGGACTGCAACTGGGCCTCGCTCTATCGCGGCGACGCTGCGGCGCGGATGGCCGAGGTCGCGCCCTACCTGGTCGAGCTCGACCGCGATTCCCTCTTCACCCGATGGCTCCTCCGCCACGGCTGGGGAAAGAGCTGGGGGATCTTCCTCGGCGCCTCCGCGGGCCTGGAGATCCTGCGCAGTCACTTCCGGAAGTTCCTCATGGCGCAGCTGCCCGACGGCCGCAGCGTCTACTTCCGTTTCTACGATCCGCGCGTGCTGCGCGCGTACCTTCCGACTTGCACCGACGAAGAGCTGAAGGCCATCTTCGGCCCCGTCCAGCACTATGCGATGGAGAACGTCGATGGCGAGCTGCTGCTGACGTTCGAACAGAGCGACGGGATTCTGTTGAAAAAGCGCATCGGATCCGCGGCGGTGCCGCCATCAACGTAGGGCGTGCGCCGGAGGCGCTCCAGAGGGTAGCCGGTGGCGAGCGCAAAAATGCGCCGCCACCGGTGAGGATGTCGCGCACAACATTCCCGCCCCGGTAGGGGTGGCAGAGAAACGTCTATCGCCCCTGCCGGGGCGGATCTCTCACGGCCCGCGTTCCCGGTGGCGGCGCGTTGCGCTCACCACCGGCTACCCTCTGAAGCGCCTCCGGCGCATGTCACTTCTGGTACACCATGTCGTTCTTCAAATGCCGCAGCTTGAACTGCGTCGAGAGCGAGATCAGCGACTCGCTGTGCCCGAGCAGCAGATAGCCGCCGTCGATCAGGCGGTTGTAGAAATTGTTCACGACCACCTTCTTCGACGCGTCGTCGAAGTAGATGATCACGTTGCGGCAGAAGACGACGTCGAGGTGTCCGAGGAGCGAGACGCGCGCTTCGTCGTAGAGGTTGAGGCGGCCGAAGGAGACGCGGTTGCGGATCTCGTCGCGGATGCGCCACGAGCCGTCCGCATCGCGGTGGAAATACCTCTCACGCAGCGTCGGCTGCGTCGCGCGGAACGCGTTCTCGCGGTAATGGCCCTTGCGCGCCTTCGCCAGCACCTGCTGGTTGATGTCGCTCGCGAAGATCTCGAATGCGGCGTGGTCGTACCAACCCGATTCCTCGAGCAGCATCGCGATCGAATACGCCTCTTCCCCCGACGAACATCCGGCCGACCAGATCCGGATCTTCTTCACCGACTTCCGCGCCATGAGGTCCGGCACGATCTCCTCGATGAACGCCTGGAGTTGCGCAGGCTCGCGGAAGAAGTAGGTCTCGTTGGTCGTGACGAGGTCGAAGACTTGATCGAACTCGGCGTCCGCGCGCGGGTCGTATTGGAGGAAGTAGAAGTATTTCTGGAACGAATCGAAGTTCAGCTCCCGCGCGCGCGGCGAGAGCCGCTTCTGCAGCAGGTACTTCGAGGTGTCGTTGAACCAAATTCCCGAGCGCCGATAGATCTGGTCCCGCAGCAACCGGAACACGTCGTCCGGCAGTTCCAGATGATGGTTCAACGAGAAATTGAACGGTGATGACATGGCGAATGAACGATGAACGATGAACGATGAACGATGAACGATGAACAAAAGCTCATCGCTCATCGTTCATCGCTCGTCCTAGGGACTCCGTTTCATAGCCTGCAAGATGGCCGCAATGACCACTTCCCGCCTGCTGTCCGCCGTCCGCCACGCCTCTTCGAGCAGGTCGCGATAGAGATCTCCGTGCCGGACGAACACGTCCGACACGTCATCGAGGACGGCCGTGTTCTCCAGCGCCTTGAACAGATGAGGAAACGACGAGCGGTCCGGGACTTTCGCCAGCGCATGGACCGCCGACTGCTGCACGTAGGTATCGCCGTCCTCGAGCGCGCGGTGAAGCATCGGCAGCGCGGCGCGGTCGCCGCGAATACCGAGGGACGCCACGGCGGCGGCGCGCAGCCGCCAGTCGTCGCTCGTCAGCGCCGCCGTGAGCCGCTCGAACACGTCGGGGCCTGGGATGCGCGCCAGCGCGAGCATCGCCGCGCGCTGAATTTCCAGATCGCTCTCCGCGAGACACTGGAAGAGCACCATCTTCACGCGCGGGTTCTCCGACTTGCCGAGGGCCTCGATCACCGCGATGCGCACCGGCGCCGGATCGTGAACGAGGTGCCGCATCAGCGGCTCGACGGAATCGGGATGGCGATATTCGCCCAGGGCCTGGGCCGCCGCGGTGCGGATCCAGATGTCGTGATCGTCGAGAGAGCTGATGAGCGGAACGAGCCCCGTCTCCGGACGATGGTGTGCGATCGCGTTGATTGCGGCCAGCCGCACCGCCGTCGCCTCGTCGGCCAGCGACAGCACCAACGGATCGGCGAAACGCTCCTCGCCGAACTTGCCCATCAGCGACACGGCCTTCTGGCGGATCACCGGATCGCTGTCCTTCGACGCGAGCAGCAGCTCGTCGTGATAGCCCTCGCCCTGAATGTTCACGTAGACCGAGAGCGAGTTGAGCTTGATCGGGATCGAGGACGACTGGAGAAGCTTTCGGATCTTCGCCAGCACGTCGTTCTTCATCTCCGGGAACGCCGCGGTGAGCGCGGAGATCGAGTTCACCGCCGCCTGCTGCGAGGCGATGTCCCAGTCGTCGAGCTTCGCCAGCAGATAGTCGAGTGACGCCGGATCGGGGATCTCGCCCATCGTCTCGATCGCGAGACGGCGAATGATCGGATTGTCGTGATCGAGGAACTGCAGGACGCTCGGGATGATGTCGCGCCCGCCGAGGACGTTCAGCACGCGCAGCAGCAGGCCGATGATCTCGTCTTCTTCCTCATTGAGCAGCGCCTCGAGGATCGCAGGCACGGCCGCGGCGCCGAAGTCGATCAGCGCCTGCGCCGCCACTTCCGCGGTGTCGGGATGCGACAGATAGTTGAGCAGCACCGGCAACGCGCGCGCATCGCCGGACCAGCCGAGGAATTTGAGGATGAAGGCCTTGACCTCGCGCTTGGGCGTGGTCTGCAGATGGTCGATGAGCGGCTCGATCTTCTCGCGCGGGAACGACTCGCGGAAGCGAGACTGAATCAGGTTCCGCTCCGCCTCTTCCACGATCCGCGGCTTCGACGCCTCGGCGATCCGCACGAGCGCACGCAGCGCGGTGAGGTTCAGTTTCTCGTCCGTGGAGATGATGCGCAGGAGGAAGTTGACCGTGCCGACATCGGCGATCTTCCCGACCGCTTCGAGCACCGGCTTGCGCAGCGACTTCTCCGAGTACAACGGCAGCATCGACGGCAGCGCGGCGCGGTCGCCGATCTCGCCGAGGGCTTCAATGACGTGGAACTTGAGCCAGAGGTCCTCGCGCTCGCCGAGGACACGCATGAGGTGCGGCAGAGCGCTCGCGTCGCGGTACTTGCCGAGCGACGAGACGATCGACGACGCGACGTTGACGTCCTTCTCGCGCTTCAGCAGGTCGAGGAGCATCTGGAAGCCCTCGCGGCTGCGCAGGTCGCCGATGAGGTTCACGAGCGAGAGCCGGACGTCGATGTCCTCCTCGCGCCGCAGCCGCAACACGATCGGCGCAATGGCCGTCTGCCCGATCCGCACCAGCCCCTCGGTCGCAGAATTGCGCTTGCCCGCGTTCTCGGCGTCGGCGAGCGCGTCGAGGAGTCCTTCCACGATCTCCGCCCGCGCGTCGCGTACGAACCCGTCGACGATGGTCTTGCGCACGCGCCAGTCCTTGTCGCCGAGGAGCTCGAACATCAACGGCAGATTCCCGCCCGTCGTCGACTGCGCGACGAGAAAAGCCGCCTTCTGCCGCGCGTCGGGATCCGCGGAGCGGGCCTGTTCGATGATTTGCGGATCTGCCGTCATAAACAAAAGTGCTGAGTGCTGAGTGCTGAGTGCTGGGGTGGGCGTGACTCAGCACCCAGCACTCATCACCTCTTCATTGTGTTCCTGTACGCAGTCTTTCGAGTTCTTCGCGTTTCATTTGAACGAACTGTTGAAGGGTCTCCGTGTAAATCTCCGTGTCGCGGCGGACGCGGACGGGCACGCGCGAGTCGTAGTATTGGCGGCCTTCTTCGATCTCGCCGTGGAGGACGTCGAAGAAGCTATTGTCGCGGATGCCCTGCTCCACTTTCGAGGCGTGGTAAATGATGATGTCGGAGAGGATCAGGCGCGCGAGACGTCGTGCTTCGTCGTATTCGCGCGGCTCGGCCGGCGTGTCGTCGCTCACTTCCCCTACGTCGGGGAAGAGTTTGTGGATGATCTGCCGGAACTCTTTCTCCGGGATCAGCTCTTCGATGTAGTCGTCCGCGCCGTAGAGGTTCGTCGGATTCGCACGGAAGCGGTTGGCGCGGAACAGCGCGCCGATGAGGATCACGCGCGTTTCCAGCGAGGCGTCGGCCTTGATCTCTTCCGTGACTTCCACGCCGAGCATGCCTTTGAGATAGACGTTCACGATCACGAGGTCCGCGCGCGAGCGGCGCACAAACTCGAGCGTCGGCATGCCGGTCTCGAAGTACGCGACTTCGAAGCCAAGGCGGCGGAGATGGTCGCCGAGAAACTGGCGGAAGGGGCGCGGCTCGTCGGCGATCGCGGCGACGCGCCGGCGCGGCAGTCGCGTAGGCAGCGGCAGATCGCCGGCAGCCGTCTTCGGCTTCAGCACCATCTGGTACTGACACCGCGGACACGCCACGCGCACCGCGGAGAGAAGAGGGGTCGGGATCACGGCCCGAAAGGTCGAGCCGCAGTTTTTGCAGGTCAGGTCCATTGCGAGTGATCGAGTAGCTTGTCCAAATCCAGCAGGATCGTCAACGCGCCCGAGGCGCGGAAGACTCCGCGGATCGACTCCTCGAGCTCGGTCGTGTGTACGACCGGGTGCGGCTCGACCTCGTTCGGCGCGATCTTGACGACCCGCAGAACGCGGTCGACGACGAAGCCGACGATCTCGTTTCCGAGGTCGATGACGACGATCCGCGTGTCCGCGCCGCCCTGCAACGGGGCGGAATGACGCAGCATGCGCCGGACGTCCACGAGCGTCACGACCGTGCCGCGAAGGGAAATGATCCCGACCACGGTCGGGTCGGCGTTGGGGATGCGCGTGATCGGCCGCGGCGTGACGATCTCGACGATCTTCTCGATCTCGATCGCGTACTGCTCGCCGGCGATGGTGAAGGTGAGGAGCTCGAGCTGGTGCTCGCGTTCGGCGGTTTTTGTGACTGCGATGTCTCGGCGCGAGCCCGCCTGTTCTTTGAAACGATCGAGTTTGGTGGTCGATGTTGGAGCGCTGGCGTCCTCGCCGGCTGGCGTGGCGGCGTCCTCGCCGCCACCTTCGTGGGCGGGCGGGGGAACCGGAGGCGAGGACGCCTCCGGGCCAGCCGGCGGGACGCCGGCGTTCCCCTTCTTCGCCTTCTTCCGGATCTTGGCGAGGTCAACCACGCGCGGCCTCCATGCGGTGTTCCTTCGCGGCCGAGACCACGCGTGACGGATCGATCGTCTCCGCGTCCTCTCCGAACGCGTCGAGCAGCGCCGTCGTGGCGAGGGTGTTGATCAGGCGCGGGATGCCGCCGCTGCGCTGGTGGATCTCTTCCATGGCATCCGCGCTGAACGGATTGCGCCCGCCGCCGGCGACGCGGATGCGGTGCTCTATGTATTCGATGGTTTCCTGAAGCGACAAAGGACCGAGAGAGTAGCGCATCCCGATGCGCTGCCGAAGGGGCGCGTAGGCCTCGCGCTCGAGGCGCTTGTCCAGCTCCGGCTGCCCGATCAGCACGACGCTCAACAGGTTCTGGTCGTCGAGCTGGAAATTTGTCAGCAGCCGGATCTCGTCGAAGGTCGCCTTCGACGGGATCAGTTGCGCCTCGTCGATGATCAACACCGGCTCGCGCTTCTGTTCGTAGAGCTCATAGAGCTTTGTGTGCAGTTGGTCGAGCACGTCGTTGCGGAAGCGCGGCGGCTCGAGCTCGAGACCGCGGGCGATCGAGCGGAGCAGCTGCATCGGCGTGAGGCGCGGGTTGATCAGCAGCACGACCGGACGCGCGTCGCCGACGCGGTCGATCAGCGCGCGCGAGAGCGTGGTCTTGCCGCTGCCGATGTCGCCGGTGAGCAGCGCGAGCTCTTTCTCGTCGACGGAGTATTCGAGACGCGCGAGCGCCTCGCGATGCTGGTTGCTCTCGTAGAGGTAGGCCGGATCGGGCGTCTTGCCGAACGGTTTTGCGGACAGGCCGAAGAATTCTTCGAACATGGCGTCAAGTCTTCGAGTCGTCGAGTCGTCGAGTCGTCAAGTGAAAGCCGTCTGCTCGACGACGCGAAGACTCGAAGACTCGAAGACTCATCCCGCCACCGCCGCCCTTGCCTCGCGCGCCCGTCCGCCGAAGTTGTCGATCAGCGTTCCGACGTCGACCACAAGGACGATCTCGCCTTCGCCGATCTCCGTTGCGCCGGCGATGCCGGGGATGGTCTTGAGCCGCTCGCCGATCGATTTGATGACCACTTCCTGCTGCCGAACGAGCGCGTCGACGAGGAGGCCGACCACCTTCTCTCCCGCGCGGGTGACAACGATGAACCACTTCGTATCCGGGCCGTGGTCCTTGCCGTCGTCGAGATGGAACGCGTCAGCGAGTCGCAACAGCGGCAAAGTGAAATCGCGGAGCGTGAAGACTTCTCTTCGCTCGACCGTGCGGATGTCGCGCGAGTAGACGCGCAGCGATTCCTCGACCGACGTGAGCGGGATCGCGAACTTCTCTCCGCCGGCGTCGACGATCAGCGCCTGGATGATTGCCAGCGTGATCGGCAGCGAGATGCGGAACGTCGTTCCCTCGCTGAGATGGGTGAGAACGTCGATGGTGCCCTTCAGCTCCTGGATGTTGCGCTTCACGACGTCGAGACCGACGCCGCGGCCGGAGATCTCGCTCACCGACGCGGCGGTCGAGAAGCCGGGCGTGAACAGGAGCTCGTTCGCGCGCTGCTGGTCGATCGTCTCTTTCTCGGAGATCAATCCGCGATCGATGGCCACGCGGCGGATCTTCTCCGGATCGATGCCGCGGCCGTCGTCGGTGACGTCGAGGACGACGGAATTGCCCTGCTGGTACGCGGTGAGGGTCACGCGTCCGACGGCGGGCTTTCCTTTCTTGCGCCGCTCCTCAGCGCTCTCGATGCCGTGATCGAGCGCGTTGCGGATGATGTGCATCAGCGGATCGGTCAGCTCCTCGACCATCATCTTGTCGAGCTCCGTGTCCTCCCCGCGGAGCACGAGCTCGATCTCCTTGCCCAGCTCGCGCGCGAGTTTGCGCACCGTGCGGGAGAGCTTCGAATAGATCTGCCCCACCGGGACCATGCGGATCTCGATGACCGACTTCTGCAGCTCGTTGAGCTTGCGGTCGAGATTGCGCGCGATCTTGCCCAGCTCGTGCGAGGTCATGCGCGCCTGTTGTGTGGTCATCGCGCGCGTGAGCGCTTCGAGCTGCGTCTTCTCGATGATCAGCTCGCCCACGATGTTCATCACATGATCGAGCTTGGAGATGTCGACGCGGACCGTTTGCGAGAGCGAGCGGAGGGAGACGTCTTCCTCCACGGCGGCGGCCGCGATCGGCGCGGCCGCTGCCGCGGCGATAGCTTCCGCAGTCTTGCGCAGAGAAGTGACCGCCGCGTGCGGAGCGAGCGCCTGCACCGCGGTGGCATTGAGCGTGGAGCCGTACAGCAATCGGAACGCGATGCCGTTGGCATTGCCGCTCGGGATCGCCGGAAGGGTCGAGATCACTTCACCGGCGTCGCTGAGACTCTGCGTGAGCGCACGCAGGCGCTCGTCGAAATCCGAGAAGTCGAACGTGACCTCGACGGAGAGGATGTGCTTCCCGCTGCGCACGTTCTCGAGAAGGCGATGCTCCTCGTATTCGGTGAGCGACTTCTTGGTCTGTTCGTCGAGCGTGAGCTGCGAAAAGCTGTCGTCGTGTTTCTGCTGCGGCTGACGGGTGATGATGCCGTGGATGCGGCTCGTCAGCGAGGTCATGTCGACCAGCCCCGAGAGCGACGAATCGTTGATGGCGATAACGAGGCGATTCAATCCGTCGACGGAGTCGAAGAGCAGGTCGATCAGATCGCGCGAGATGGCGATCTTCCCCATGCGCAGCCGGTCGAGCATGTCCTCGAGGCTGTGCGAGAGCTCGGAGATGTCCGCGAACCCGAGCATGCCCGCGAGGCCTTTGAGCGAATGCACCTCGCGGAAGATCTTGTTGACCAGCTCCGGCCGGACGTTCTGTCCCTGGGTCTCGAACTCCACCAGGTCGCGGGACAAGGTGTCCAGCAACTCCTCGGCTTCGCTGGTGAATTCTTCTCTTGCTCTGTCGTCTTCTTTTGCCATCTGGACGCGTTACGCATGGTAGCGCATCGTATGGAGTGCGGAGGCAAGGCCTCCGCATTCCAACACGCGCATTCGAAAGCGGAGGCGTTGCCTCCGCACTCCACACGTCAGGCGACTCGCAATAGCCTGCGTAGCTTCTCCACCAGCTCCCCCGCCTCGAACGGCTTCACCAGGTACTCCTCCGCGCCGAGGGCGGCGGCGCGGCGGCGGTCCTCCTCGGTCGATTCCGTCGAGATCACCATGATCGGGATCGAACGGTAGACCGGGTGGTTCTTGAGGAAGCTCACCAGCTCCAGGCCGTTGATGTCCGGCATGTTGATGTCGGTGAGGATGGCGTCGAACTTGTGGTGAGGGAGCGTCTTCAGCGCTTCGAAACCGCTGGCCGCTTCCACGATCTCGAGATCGTAGCTCTCCGTGCCGCTCTCGATGATGGTCGTGAGGTACGCCCGCATCGACGAGGAATCTTCGACTACGAGGATCTTCATCGCTATCGTTTGCCCGCGCCCCTCTCCGATGCGAACACCGCGTTCCCGAACGCGAATCCCGCCTGCGACAGAAAGATCTCCAGTCCGGTCATGCTGTCGATGGGCGCCCGGTGCTCGGCGTTGTCGCCGTACAGGATACCAATGGCGCGGTTGCTGTGCATGATCGGAAGCGCGACGACCTCCGTCGGGAGCAATCCGCCGAGGCGCTCGATCAGCTCCACGTTCGCGGGCGTGCGGCGCATCTTCCCGCGATGCGCCTCCTTTCCCGTCACCACTTCCGCGAGCACGGAAGGCTGGTTGCGCGCGAGGCGCAGCTTCCGCACACGAGCGTCCATCGCTTCGTCGCCGCCGGTGACGCCGAAGCCGCCGAGGCCGACGAATGCGTCATCCGAGGCCATGAAGAGCGCGCCGCGGTCGAGATACTCCGCCGAGAGACGGAGGATCGTCGCCGAGACCTGACCGATGTCGTTCGGATTCGAAAGCTCGTTGATGAGCTGCCGCAGAAGAGCGAACGAGCGGTCGATCGTCTCCTTCGTGGCCATCTCGTAGAACTTCTTCCCCGCGCCCGCGCCGCCGCCCGTCACCTGCTCCCACTGCGAGAACGAGCGCTGCGCGAAGAGCAGCAGCTCGTCGGCGAAGAGCGCGAGCTCCTCCTCGACGAGGCCCGGCTGCATGCGCGCGGGCGTCGGCTTGGTCAGATAGAGATCGGCGCCGCCGCGCAGCAGATCGTGACGCCGGCGCAGGTCCGCCTCGTTGTCGATCACGACCACCGGCAGGCGCCGGTTCTTGCGCTTGATCTGCTGCATCAGCCGCACCGGCGCGTCGTCGCCGGTGAGCTCGAGGAACGTGACGAAGAAACTGTTCGAGCGGAAGAGGTCCGTCATCGAGGCCCGGACGTCGTCGAGCGAGCCGTACTGAAAGATCTTCACGCCCTCTTTCGTGAACGCGCGCCGCGCGGCGACGCGCACGAGCGGGTTGCGCTCGAAGAGGACGACGTTGCGGTAGGCCGCGTCTGGCGATTCGACTTCGAACAAACCGCCCGCGACTTTGAACTGCCCCGAGCCCGCGGGCGGTTGCACGCGGGGAACCGCGGGCCGGTGGCCTTCCGGAGCGCTGAAGCCTCCCGCTCCACTCTCTTCATCGATCGGCGTGAACGCATCGCGCACCTCGCCTTCGTCCGAAGCCTTCGGAAACGGCAGCACGTTGTCCGCCGCCGACGGCACGGCGTCGGGCGGCACCAGTGGAGGCTCGGGCGGCGCGAGCGGTTGTCCCAGTCCGAGGTTGAGCGACGCCGGCGTCGTCTCCGCGGAGGCCGTGCCGCGCAGAAGCGCCTTCCCTGCCTTCAGTGATTCCTCGAGACCCTTCAGCGGCTTGAGCTTCTCGCCGTCGGCGGCGCCGAGGATCTTGTTCGGAGGAAAACCGCCTTCCTTGAAGAGCTGATCGGGATCGTGCTCGAGATCGGCCGCGGCCATCGTGTCGCTGAGAATGAAGTTGAACTCCCCTTCCTTGCTCAGCAGCAGCGGCGTGACCACGTCCAGGACTCGCTGCCGCACCGCGTTGCCGAGATCGTCCTTCGAGAGGATGTTCATCTCCAGGACCGCGACACCCGCGGAGATCCCGTTTTCCTCGATCTGCCGCACCATCTTCGCCTGCCCGGCGGTGACGAGCTTCGCGGACTCGAGATACGAGACGAGGTCCGGCTCGTCGGGCGAGGAGGCATTGACGACGAGGCCCTGACGGAAGAGGACCGTGTGCCGCCCGCTGTCGTTGATGATCTCCAGCACACCCGTCCTTCGCGACAGGTACACGATCTGGATGATGTCGGTGAGGGAAAGGTCCTCGAGACGCCCGAGAAGACTCACGGCGGCGAGTCTAATCGCGAGCCCCGAGCGAAGTCGAGGGGCCACGTTAGCACCTGCGTTGCGCATCCCGACGTGCACTGCGCGTGCAGTCGCCTGTGGGATCGTGCTGCGTTGCTGCTAACCTGGCCCCTCGACTTCGCTCGGGGCTACGCGGAGATCACGGGGCGAGATTGTAGCGTTTCAGGATTCCATCGAGGATGCCGTTGATGAACTGACTCGATTTCTGCGTGCCGTATTTCTTCGCGATCTCGATGGCCTCGTCGATGATCACCAGCTTCGGGGTGTCGTCCTCGTGCAGGAATTCGTAGACGGACATGCGGATGATGTTGCGGTCGACGGCGGCCATGCGCGAGAGGCGCCAGTTCTCGGCCTGGTTCTGGATCATCTCGTCGATCTCGGAGATGTGCGCGACCGTGCCGTGGAAGATCTTGGTCGCGAACTCGCGCGTGTTCGGCTTCGACTTCTGGAGCTCCTCGAAGGTGTCGATGATCTGCTCGGGCTGATTGCCGGACATGTCGTGCTGAAAGAGCATCTGCAGCGCGAGCTCGCGTGCTTTGCGGCGGGCACCCATCAGAACATCTCCTCGGTGCGAAGCGCGCGCCACAGGTTCGCCATCTCGATCGCCGCCAGCGCCGCCTCCCAACCCTTGTTCGACGTGCCCGGCGACGAACGCTCCACGGCCTGATCGAGCGTGTTGCAAGTGATGACGCCGAACGCGATCGGGTACCGCGCCTCGACGGCGACGCGGGAAAGATCGTTCGTCACCTGCGCGGAGATGAAATCGAAGTGAGGCGTGTCGCCGCGCAGGAGACAGCCGAGGGTGATGAGCGCGTCGTGCGCACCGACGAGGCTCGCGGCGAGCGTCGGGATCTCGAACGCGCCGGGAACGCGGTAGACCGCGACGTCGTCGTCGTTCGCGCCGTGACGCTGGAGGCACGTGAGCGCGCCGTCGAGCAGTCCGGACACGATCTCGTCGTTGAAACGGCTGGCGATGACTCCGAATCGGAGTCCGTGGGCATCGAGATCCCCTTCGAAAGAGCGAGGCATACGCGGGCGCGGATTATATGCGGCGGCTGGCTGGCGCGCCGGCCGGCGCTACCCGTCAATCCTTTTTCGCTTCTCCCGCACTGCTACCCATTGCCCGCCCGTCCAGGCGCGAATGAACACGGCGAGGTGCGTGGCGCCGAAGTCGTCGCCGTGGCGCACGCAGGAGACCAGAAACAACCGTCCGCTGCGCGAGATCGCGTCGCGCAGCTCGAACGTCAGCGACTGTTGGATCGTGCCGTGGACGACGAGGTCCGGCGCCGCGAACCCCTGACTCTGTCCGCCCGCCGTCTGTGGGAACTCGATCTCGTCGAAGTTCACCGGACCGATGTTGAATCTTCCGCTGATCACGACGTCGTGCGCGTCCGAAGTCCCCGTGTTGCGCAGCGATACCCGCGCGGAGAGCATCGTGTCGACCGACGAATTGCCGGAGATCGTCTCCACCTTCACGATGTGCAGCGACGGCTGATGCGCGACTTCGAAGGCGCGCTTGCTGAACTCGAGCGCGCGCTCGACCGCTTCGAGATTGCGCCGCGTCAGGTCGTTGCTTTCCTTCGCGAGCTCGTGGCTTTGCTGCGCGAGCTCGTAGCTTCGGCGCGTCTCCGCGAGCGCCGCTTCCGCGGAAGCCTGCGCGGCTTCGACGCTCTGCGCGGCGAGCACGTGGCTCTGCCTCGTCTCCGCCAGCGCATGTTGGGTGTCCCCCGCCGCGGCCTCGATGCGCTCACCCAACGTTTGTTGCGCGCGGCGCATCGCACGCAACGCGAACAGCATCGCGACGAAGTTCGCCAGCACGGCCAACGCCGTCACCGACAACACGAGCAGAAACGCCGCCGTCACGCGCCCTCAGTGTGAGGGGAAACACCGCGCGGTGCAAATCCTCGGACCTTGTCATCCTGAGCCGCGAAGACGGCGAAGGACCCCCTGCCTTGTACGCTTCACGTGCTATCGGCAGGAGGGCCTTCGTCGTGCTTCGCCGACTCAGGATGACAGGCAATGCCTATCGCCGCCCATGCCGCCGCGGAAGCGGTCTGGAGAAGCGCGTGCGGCCCATGAATCCGATGGACGCGCACGGTCGGCACCGCTTCTGTGATTTCCCGAAGCCCCTTCTCGGGCACGAGCCGATCGTGCGTGCCGCGCAAATAGTGGATCGGCGCCCGAACGCGGCGAAGCGCCGGCCGATCATCGACCGTCAACAGCTCGCGCACACGGCCGGCAAAGACGGCCGGATCGACCTTGCGAACCGTAGCGTCGACCAGGGACTCGAGCTCGGGCGTCGACAGCGGGGTGAGCACGATCGCGGCGAGGACTCTCTTCGGCAGCCGGATCCGAAACAGGATCGTCCGCGCAAGGAAACGAAGAAGCGGCGAACGCGGCGGCGTGACGAACGAGTTGCAGAACACGAGCGCGATGACCCGATCGCCGAGTCGTTCTGCCAAACGCGTCCCGAGCGGGCCGGCGAACGATTCCGCGATCAAGATCAGCGGTCGATCCGCGGGAATGCGCTTCAACACGAGATCGGTGAGCGCGTCATATCCGAGGAGCTCGTCGGTCGGGTAGCGCATGAGGAGGCACTCGAATTCCGGCGGCGCATCCGCTGCAAAACCTTCGAGAAGCTCGCCTGTTCCGTCGAGTCCGGGCAACACCACCGCCAAGGTACGGTTCATCGAAGGCTCATGGAGCAAGCGCGGTCTGAACGGCCTGCACGCACGCGGGACAGAGCACACCGCGCGCCTCGACGTGCAGCCCTTCCTCGAGAAGGAACGGAAGTCGACAGATCGAGCAATTCCCGGCCACGCTGGGCATGGATCGCGGTTCGGTGGACTCCGCCCCAATATCGCCAAACGGCTCCGGCGGCGCATGGACGATGTCCATGCAGATCTCGACGCACTCGTCACAGATGTAGACGTTCGGTCCGGCGATGAGTCGCTGCACGTAGCGTTGGTTCTTGTTGCAGAACGAGCAGTGGAGGATGGCGCCGGTCGTTGGTGGTGCTTGCGGCTTTTTGCGGAAGAGGTTCATCCAGGACCCTCCGGAGTGCTCGGAATGCGAATCGTACTCCCCTCGCGCCGCCACAACAGCGCGCTTACCCAGAAGCTCGTGAGCTCGCCGGAGTCGATCATCCGCTCGATGTTCTCGCGGTAGGACTGCAGACCGAATTCGAAGATCCCGTCGTCGGTGATGCGCACCAGACGAGCGTTGGGAGCGAAGATCCGTGTTTGTCGCTGCCAGTCCGGGCGATGACCTTCCTCGAAGCAGATGGAGTCGTACATCTCCGCGATGACAGCGTCGAGAGTCATCGCAGAAGTATGTCATCCCGAACGTGAGCGAGGGACGACAACTACTTCGCGCCCGCGCCCTTGGCCACCACCGTCGCGGGAGCCTTCCGCTCCTCACCTTGCGTCGCGTAGAAGTCCACAATGCCCGCGTAGAGCGCGTCGGCGAGTTGCTGGCGGTATTTCTTCGTCTGGATCAACTCGCGGTCTTTGCGGTTGCCGAGGTTGCAGACCTCGAGGAGCATGCGGGTGGGGACCTGATTGTGCTTGATCACCGCGGGGACCCATTCGCGGCCGCTGCGGATGACGTTGTCGCGCACGGGCTCGAACGGATGGACCTTCAATCCCTTCCGCCCGAACGACCCCATCACCGATTCCGCGAGCTCGCGCGACAACCCCTCGGCCACCAGCGCATCGCGCCGCGAGTGCGTGACCGTCGGCTGCTCGCGCACCTCCGCGCGCGCGAGATAGATGTCGCCCTTCTTCTGATAAGAGCCCTTCACGAAACTCGCGCCGGGGATGTACGCCATCGCGCCGCGCAAGGACGGGTGCAGCGAGTCCGCGTGAATGGAGATGAAGATCACCTTCTCGCGCGGCACGCCGCCCTTCATGGCATTGCGGAAAATCGAGTTCGCGAGATACCAGCGCAGGTTGACGCCCACAATGGCGTCGTCGAGTAGGTATTTCGGCGTCGTCTGCACGTAATGATCGTTCGTTCCGTTCAATACGTTGCGCTCCGCCACCGCAAACCCGCTCTTCTTCGCTCTGGTGGTCATCGAGACCTTCGCGGCGCTGTCTTTCTCCAGGATCTTCTTCAGCCGGCACGCGACGTCGTACACATACGCCGACTCCCACAGCGCGTCGTGCGCCGTCCCCGGGTCCGTCCCGCCGTGTCCCGCGTCGAGGATCACGTGCACGCCCGACAATCCCGTCGCGCGCGTGCGGATGGCGACCTTCGCGCTCTCGCGTCGGGTGTTCTCCTGCGCAATACGCTCGGGGTCATCCTGCGGCAGGAACTCCGGGAGCAGCAGGTCCATCGGGATCTTCACCGGATGGCCTGCGGGGATCTTCGAGACGTCCTCGATCTCATTGAACTTCACAATGCGATCGACGACGTCGTGGACGTCCCTGGCGTAGACGCGCCCGGTGAAGCGGATGCCGACGGAGGAGTACAGCGCCTCGCCTCGTTGCAGTCGATAGACGGCGTAAGGCTCGGGCGCGGCGCGGTCGTAGACCAGCGACGGCGTCAGAAGCGGTTGGCCCGGAGCCGCGACCACAGTCGCCTCCGGAACATCCTCATCCGCTGCTGCACGCTGAGTCGCATCGTCCGCGGGTTTCCGAACCTCTGCTGCCGTCTTCGGTGCATTCTCTTCCTCCGAGCTCCCGCCGAATGCGGCGGTGAGCAACCGTTTGGGAACGAGGATCACGTCACCTTTGCGGGTCGAGAGTCCCTGACTGGGATTGGCCTTCCGGATCAGGGAGTAGTTGGCGCCGTCGCCGGTGAACCACTCCGCGATGTTCCAGAGCGATTCCCCTTCGATGCCCCGCGCGCCGACGACGATGTGCCTCCAGCCGGCGGGCGTGTACTGGTCCATGGGAAAAAGCGTGGCGATGATGCCGCGCTGCAGGTCGGGACGGAGCAGCGCATACGGGACGCGCACCGGCTTGTGCGTCTTCAGCGTCTCGTCGGATTCGTTGAGGGCCGCGATCTCTTCCCAGTTCGCGGCGTCGCCGGTCACTCGCCGCGAAAGCCGCGTCCAGGCGTCGCCCGCGTGCGGATTCACGGCGACGTCGATCTCGTATTCTCGCGTGAGGGTCGCGCGGAGGGAGGAGGAGATCTGCGCGGTCGCGATGGGAGCCTGCGTAGCCGGAGCCGCGAAGAGAAGAACCGCCGCCTGGAGGTTCACCAAGAACCACACCCACCCACTACGCACGGACGAAATTGTACACCCCTCTTCCGATTCGGGTACCGTGAGCGCACTGGAGAAACCTGAACATGCGTAAGTTGTTGCTGGGCTTCGTTCTGGCCGCGTGCCTCTTGACCACCGTTCCGCTGTTCGCACTGCGCACGGACGGTTCCCCCGTCATCATCCCCGTCATCGGCCGGTTCCCAGGCGCCGGCGGGACGCAGTGGCGGACCGACGTCTTCCTCCACAACGCGTACGAGCCGGCGCAGGTTGTGACCCTGAAGTACTACCCCACCGGCGGCGCCGTGATCGAAAGGACGACCACGGTCCAGAAATACTCGAGCGCGATCCTGAGCGACATCGTGCTGAACACGTTCGGGTTGACGAATTCGGGCGGAGTACTCGAAGTCTTCGCGGGGAGAGTCCTCGCCCGAGCCGTGATCTACAACAGCGGCAACCCCGCGGGTCAGTTCGGTCAGGGCGTGCCGGGGATCGCGCTGGACCTCCTGAGCCGGCAGGCATTCCTCTTCGGGCTGTCCGGGACCAGCGGGAACCGTGTGAACATCGGAGTGGCGAATCCCAACGACGTTCCGGTCACCGTCAACATCTATATCGCCGAAGCACAGGGCGCCGGAGTCTATGGCTTTACCCCCACCCTCCCGCCGCACAGCTACGTCCAGTACAGCGACATTTTCAACACGTACGGGTTGCCGGCCGGGGTGATCCTGCAGGTGGACATGCAGTCGGTGGGCGGGCTTCCGATCTACGGCTACTCGTCCGAGGTGCGGAACGACACCGGGGACGCAATCTTCAACTTCGGGACGAATCCGAACTCGTAAAGCTTCAGCCCGCCTCTCACGTGAGGGGCGGGCTGAAGCCGCGCCCTACGTGTTAAATTCTCCCGCAGAGGAGAACTTGAACATGCGCAGGTTGACGCTTGGATTTGTCCTCGCCGCGTCCCTTCTCTCCGCCGCTCCGCTTTTCGCTCTGCGGACCAACGGCGATCAGGTCATCATCCCCGTGATCGGCCGATTCCCCGGCACGGGCGGTACGCAGTGGCGCACGGACGTCTTCATCCACAACGCCTACATGCCCGGGCAGACCGTGACGCTCAGGTACTACCCGACCGGCGCCGCGATGATGCAAACCACCGTGGCCCTGCAACAGTTTTCAGGCGCCACCCTCAACGACATCGTCCTGAATACGTTCGGGCTGACCACCTCGGCCGGCGTGCTCGAAGTGCTCGGCGCGAGCGTTCAGGCGCGGGCTCGGATCTATAACACCGGCAATCCCGCCGGGCAGTTCGGCCAGGGCGTCTCGGGGATCGCGAAGCTTCTCCTCGGCCGGCAGGCCTTGCTCCATGGAATCTCCGGCATCGGCGGAAGCCGCGTGAACGTCGGAGTGGCCAATCCCAATGACGTCCCGATCGACGTCAACTTCCGCGTCGCCGACGTCAACAACACGACGCTGTACGCGCAAACCATCACGGTTCCGGCGCATTCGTACACGCAGTTCAGCGACATCTTCAACGCATTCGGGATCACGCCGCAGGAAAACGTGAACGTGCAGTTCAACACATTCGAGCTGCCGCTCTACGGCTACTCGTCCGAGGTGCGGAACGACACCGGAGACGCGGTGTTCAACTTCGGGACGAGTCCGAACGCGTAACGGCGCGACGGCGAACGCTCACACGTCGTTTTTCTCGCGACACGCTTCGCCGTCCTCCGGTTTCCGTTTCTCCACCTCTTCCGCGGGCATAGGCAGAGACTCCTCGGGAAGTCCCTGCGGCCAGCGTCCTTCGACCTGATCGCGGAGACGTTCCGCGGCGCGGCCGCCGGGGGGCTCGGGTGTGTCATCGCCGGGTCGTTTCATGGCGAAACCCTCCTCTGCAACATCCTTGCACACAAAATTACGGAACTATTCCATTTTCGCGCGTAGGGATCTCTCCCTCTCGTGGAACTCCTTCCTTGCAGGGAATCGTCCCCCAATCAAAAAGGAGCGTGACTATGAGAGGTCCACTCGATGACGCAATCAACGCCCGCGAAGCTCCCGAAGCCGCGGTCCGCGATGCAGAGTCGGTAGAGCCGAGACGCCCACCGGGAGGAAAGGCGCTCTCGCGCCTGCTCCTTCTGCTCGATTCCGCCGGCTATACGCAGGTCGCCGACGAGACCGTGGAAGCGGCGGTCGGCGGCCAATTGAAAACGGAGGTTCGTCGAATGACGAGCGCGGCGCCGGCAGAAGGTGCGCGCACTTCCGCACGCACCGCACGACGCCGGGTAAAGAGCAAAGAAGAAGGAGCGGAGCCTCAGGCCGATCAAAGCGGCGGTGCGGCATCGGCCTCGCCCGCGGAGATCGGAGAGCTCTACCTCGAAGCGGCGACCATGAGTCCCGAGAGTCCGCCGACCGCAACCGGCCCGCAATGGCGAAGCCTCGGACCGTGGACGATCCCCAACGGCCAGACCTACGGCGCGAGCCGCGTCAACGTCTCGGGCCGCATCTCGGCGATCGCGATCGATCCCAGCAATGCGGCGCACGTTCTCGTCGGCGCGGCGAACGGCGGCGTGTGGGAGACGAAGGACAGCGGCGGGAGCTGGGCACCGCGCACCGACTTCGCGTCGACGCTCGCGATCGGTGCGATCACGTTCGATCCACAGAATCCTCATGTCGTCTATTGCGGCACCGGCGAAGGCAACTGGTGGTCGTTCCTCGGCGCCGGAGTACTGCGCTCGACCGACGGCGGCACCAGTTGGACCGTTCGCTGCACCGCGCCGTTCGTCGGACAAGGGTTCTATGACCTGATCGTCAATCCCACGAACAGCAATCATCTGCTCGCCGCGACGACCGCGGGGCTGTTCACGTCCGTCGATGCGGGAGCTACATGGACTCAGCGCCGAACCGCGCGCACGTGGTCGCTCGCGATTCATCCCGCAGGCGGTGCCAGCGCGGAGATTCTCGCGGCATGTCAGGACGGCCTGTTCCGCTCCGTCAACGGCGGTGCAACGTGGACCGCGGTGACTTTACCGGCCACCTCCGCGAACTGGGATCGGCTGGCCGTGGCGATCTCGCGCACGAATCCGGGCGTCGCGTACGCGTGGGGATCTTTCCGCGTTCCGCCGAGTACGGTAAGTGCGCCAATCCTTCAACGCCGTTCCGGAGGAACGTGGAGCGTCGTCGCGCCGCCGCCGGGCGTGGCCGTAACACAGGCCTGGTACGACTGGTTCCTTGCGATCGCACCCGACCGCGACACGCAGATCTATTGCGGCGCCATCGAAGTGCATCGCGGCGATCTGTCGGGCAGCACCTGGTCGTGGATCAACCTCACGAACAAGGGAACGACCGGCGATTCGATTCATCCCGATCAACACGCGATCGCGTTCAAGCCCGGCGATCCGAACACGATCTACGTCGGCAACGACGGAGGCATGTATCGAAGCGCGAACCGCGGCATCAACTGGCAGCACCTCAACAACGGACTGGTGATCAGCGAGTTCGAATACATCGCCCAGGACTTCGGGACCACGAAGTACATCCTCGGCGGCACGCAGGACAACGGCACAGAGCGATTCCGCGGCTCGCCAACGTGGGACCACGTCGCCGACGGCGATGGCGGCGACTGCGGCGTGAACCGCACGCTGCCGAACAACGTGTTTCACACGTTCTACGACATGAGTCCGGAGCGTTCGGGCTCCGCCGGCAACTTCGGGAGCTGGACATGGATTGCGCCGACGATCGACCCGTTCGAGTCAGCCGCGCTTTTCTATCCTCCGTTCGAGTGCAGCGCCACCACCGGCGACACGATCGCGATCGGCGGGGGCTCACTCTACGTCTCGCGCAACAACGGCACGGCGTGGACACGGCTGCCGTTCCCAGCCCCGCTTACCAGCAGCGCGATCTACATCCCCAACGCGAACACCGTCTACGTCGGTACCACCCGCGGCAATCTCTATCGCACGACGTGGAACGGCAGCGCATGGTCGCAGCTCACCGCGCTGACCGTGCCACGGGCAAACGCGTACGTCAGCGACATCTACGTGCAGCCGGCGAACCTCAATCGCATCTGGGTGACGCATCGGACCCTGGGCGGCGGGCGCGTGTGGCGCTCCGACAACGGCGGCGCGAGCTGGATCGATCGCACGACGGCGGGATTGCCGAACCTGCCGATCAATGCATTCGAGGTCGACTCCGCAAACGCGAACCGCGTCTGGGTCGCGGCCGACCTCGGCGTCTATCAAAGCACCGACGGCGGCGGGAGCTGGACGAATTTCTCCGCGTCGCTGCCGAACATGTACGTCGGCGATCTGTCGTTCCATCCGCACGCCCGGGTGCTGCGCGCCGGCACGCGCAATCGCGGCGTATGGGAGATCCCCGTCGACGGTTGGATGACCAGCCCGCAGTGCGGAGTCCAGTTCACCGGGACGCTGATCGCGAACGAGACGAAGCGCTGGTTCTCGCACAGCTGGCCCGCCGTCCAAAACGTGTTGTGGACCGTCATGCCATTGACCACGGTCGGCCCACCACAAGTGAGCCTGAGCGTGGCGGTCGAGCGCTCGAACGCGGAGTTCGTGACGTTCTGGCTCAGCGTCCGCAATCTCACGGCGGTTCCCGTCACTTTCGAGGTCCGCTATTGCATTCTCAGCCGCTACTGAGCGAAAGGAGCTCGCGATGACTACAGGAGTTCAATTCTCCGGCACTCTGTCCCCCGGCGAAACGCGTCGCTGGTTCACGCACAGCTGGAATCCCGCGTGGCACGTGGTCTGGTCCATCGTTCCGACGACCCCCGCGGCCGGCATCCCCCAGGTGGACTGGGACGTCGCCGTCGAGCGCGCGTCCGCGACCGCCGCGACGTACTGGATCACGGTCAAGAACCTTACAACGAATCTCGTCGCCTTCGAAGCGCGCTACGCGATTCTTTGAGATCGGAGAAGACCATGCGCATCACCATCGAAATTTCGGACGACGACGCGCGCGTCACGACACAAGTCACGAGCAGCGACTCGTCTTCCGCAACAGCTCCACCCTCCGCAATGACCGCGACGCCGGCAGCAACGCCGTCCACAAGGAGCACATCAGGTAACGCGAGCGACGGTGGTCCGGCACCGACGATCCGCGGCGATTCGTCGCACGGATTTCTCGAGAACGCTGCGGTCGCGCCGCCCGATGCACCCGCACCCTTCTCGACCGCGGGAACGGCTGCGCCAACCGGCGCCGACATGTCCGGGGGCGCGGCGCCCGGCGCCTCCGAACCGATCGTGCCGGAGTCCGCGCCGGCGGAGTACGATGTGGAATGATGACGTCCGTGCGGTCGCCGCGACTTGCGGCGGCCGCCGTCATCCCGTTACGGCGCGCGCGACCGGCGACTGTCGCCAGTAGCCCGTCTCACCTTCGAAGAACGAAGCCGCGCGGAACAGCGCGCGCTCGGCGAAGTGCGGGCCCATGATCTGCAGCGACAGCGGCAGTCCCGCCTTGTCGAACCCCGACGGCACGGCGATCGCGGGGACGCCGACGAGATTCGCGGGCGCGGTGAAGATGTCCGACAGGTACATCGACAGCGGATCGTCCGTCTTCGCGCCGATCGTGAACGCCGGCTCGGGCGTCGTCGGCGTGATCAGGTAGTCGAACGTTTTGAACGCCTCCGCGAACTCGTGACGCAGCTTCGCGCGCACGCGCTGCGCGCGGCCGTAATACGCATCGTAGTAGCCCGACGAGAGCGCAAACGTGCCGAGCATGATCCGCCGCTTCACCTCCGCGCCGAAGCCCTCGCCGCGTGAGTCGAAATACACGTCGTCGAGCGTTCGCGCGCGCTCGCTGCGATGTCCGTAGCGAATCCCGTCGAACCGCGACAGGTTCGCGCTCGCCTCGGCGTTGGCGACGATGTAGTAGATCGCGATCGCGTATCCGATCGTCGGCACGCTCATTTCCTCGACGATCGCACCGCCGCCGCGCAACACGTCCACCGCCGCGTCGAAGTTCGCGCGCACTTCGCCTTCGAGCTTCTCCACCGCCTCGCGCACGATGCCGAAGCGGAGGCCCTTCACGCCTGACGCGAGGTCGGCGGTGTAGTCGTCGACCGGCGTCGTACTGGAAGTGGAATCGTTCGGATCGTGACCGGCGATCATTCCGAGGACCTCGGCGCAGTCGCGTATGGTCTTCGTGACGATGCCGATCTGGTCGAGGCCCGACGCAAACGCGACCAGGCCCCAACGGCTCACGCGTCCGTACGTCGGCTTGAGACCGACCACGCCGCAGAACGCCGCGGGCTGACGGACGGAACCGCCCGTCTCCGAGCCGAGTCCGACCGGGACCATGCGCGCCGCAACGGCCGCGGCGGATCCGCCTGAAGAGCCGCCGGCGACGCGCGTGCGATCCCACGGATTGCGCGTGACGCCGAACGCGGAGTGCTCGGTGGACGAGCCCATCGCAAACTCGTCGAGGTTGGCCTTGCCGACGATCGACGCGCCCCGCGCGCGCAGCCGCGCGATGGCTGTGGCGTCGAACGGCGAGACGAAGTTGCTGCCGAGGATGCGCGACGCGCAAGTCGTCGGCATGTCGGTGGTGACGATGTTGTCCTTGATCGCGACAGGGAGCGAGCCCGCGGGCGCGTCGCGCTTCACGTGCAGAAACGCGTGCAGGTCGCCGTCGCGCACATCGATCGCGTCGAGGCAGGCGTCGACGTATTCGCGCGGCGAGACCGCCTCGCGCGCCTCGGTCCACGGAAGCTCGAGCAGCTCACTCACCGCCGATCACCTTCGGCACGACGAAGAGTCCATCGCGCCACGCCGGTGCGTTGCGCGCGACGTCATCGCGAGAGATGGAAGGCCGCGGCTCGTCGTCGCGCATCGGCGTGACAGCGGCGTCGTGCTCTTCGAATGCGTCGGCGTCGACCTCGCGGAGCTGGTCGATGTAGGAGAGGATCTTCGTCATCTCCGCGGCCATGCGGTCGAGGCCCGCGTCGTCGAATTCGAGATGCGCCAGCTCGGCGATGCGGCGCGCTTCGTCACGGTCGATGTCCATGGCAGACCCTTATAGGTGACTGCGCGGCGGTCCGCAATCGGGGCGCCGGGCTTCCAGCCCGGCCGCATCGTGGGACATCGCGGTTGACGTGCAAATCAACAGGCGCCGGGCGAGGACGCCCGACGCGGGCGGGCAGGATGCCCGCCCCCCTTTGGTAGAGTACGCGCCGCTAAATGAGCTTTCGCAAATGGGGACTTCCGTTCGTAGGCATCGCAACCGGCCTTCTCGCGTGGCAGATCGCGGTGTGGCTGAACCCGACGACGCTCGTGCCCGGGCCTCTCGCCGTCGCCCTCGGGATCGGTGAGCTCGCCGTGCGCGGACTGCTCGTGAAGTACGTCTTCGCGTCGCTCTTCCGCGTCTCGTGGGGATACCTCGGCGCGCTGCTCGTCGCCATCCCCCTCGGCCTGTTCCTCGGGGTCTTTCGCCGAGGAGAGTGGACGATCAATCCGCTCCTGCAGGTGCTGCGGCCGATCTCGCCGCTCGCGTGGATCCCGATCGCCATCCTCTGGTTCGGCGTCGGCGACGTCTCGGCGATCTTCCTGATCTTCCTCGCGTCGCTGCTGCCGCTCACGGTCGCGACGACGAACGCCGTGCGCAACATCGATCCCGTGTTCCTCGCGGCCGCGCGCAACTTCGATCTGCCGATGCGGCAACGCGTCGTCGACGTGCTGATCCCGGCGATCCTGCCGCAGTTGATCGTCGCGATGCGCATCGCCCTCGGCGTGGCGTGGCTGGTGGTCGTCGCGGCGGAGATGATCGCCGTCAACTCCGGTCTCGGCTTCCTCATCGTCGACGCGCGCAACGCAGGCAACCGCTATGACCTCGTCGTTGCCGGCATGGCGCTGATCGGCATCATCGGCCTCGGGCTCGATTTCCTCATGCGCCGCCTCGAGCGCCTGGACTCCGTGCGGTGGGGCTACGCTTCATGACCACGGGCAAGATCAAAGTCCGCTTCCGCGACGTCAGCACGAACTTCGGCGCCGTCGACGTGCTGCAGCACGTGAACATCGACGTGGCCGAGGGGGAGTTCCTTTGCATCGTGGGACCGTCGGGGTGCGGGAAGTCGACGCTCCTCAATATCGCCGGCGGATTTCTCCAACCGACGAGCGGCGACGTCACGATCGACGGCGAGCCGGTGACCGGTCCCGATCGGCGGCGCATCTTCGTGTTTCAGGAACGCGGCGTGTTCCCGTGGCTCACCGTCGAGGACAACATCGGCTTCGGCCTCTTCGACGTTTCGGCCGAGGAGCGCAAGAAACGCATCGATCAATACGTGAGCCTCGTCGGGTTGAAAGGATTCGAGCGCTCGTATCCACGCGAGCTCTCCGGCGGCATGAAGCAGCGCGTCGAAGTGGCGCGCGCGCTGGCCGTGAATCCCGACGTGCTCTACCTCGACGAGCCGTTCGGCGCGCTCGACTCCATCACGCGACTGCAAATGCGGCGCGAGCTGCTGCGGATCTGGCAAGCGGAGCGGAAGACGGTGCTGTTCGTGACGCACGACATCGAGGAGTCGGTGCAGCTCGCCGACCGCGTGGTCGTGATCAGCGCGCGGCCGGGCCGCATCCGCCGCGTGGTCGACATCGACATCCCGCATCCGCGCGATCTCTCCTCGCGGCGCTACATCGAGCTGCGCGACAGCATCTTCGCCGAGATCGGACTGGCGCACACGGTATGAGCACGATGGACATGCAACCCGTTGCGCGGACGGAACCGCTCTCGTGGCTGCGCTACGTGCTCCCTCTCGTGGCGATGGCGATCATCGTCGCATTGTGGACGTTGGCCGTGAAGGCCACAGGCACGAAGATCTTTCCGACGCCGCTCGACGTCGTGCGCGCGGTGATCAGCCTGGCCGAGAAAAGCCTGCTCTGGAAATACATCCTCGACTCGCTGCAGCGCGTTTTCGCAGGCTACGGCATCGCCATCGTCATCGGCATCCCGCTCGGCTTCCTTCTCGGATGGTCGGAGTCGCTCGCGCGCGCGGTGAATCCGGTCGTGCAGGTGCTGCGGCCGATCTCGCCGCTGGCGTGGATGCCGCTGGCGGTGATCTGGTTCGGCGTCAGCAACGCCGCGCCGATCTTCCTGATTTTTCTCTCGTCGTTTTTTCCGATCGTCGTGGCGGCGATGAACGGCGTGCGCAACGTGCCGCAGTTGTATCTGCACGCCGGCCGCAATTTCGGATTGAGCACGCCGCAGCTCATGGTGCGCGTCGTCGCGCCGGCCGTGCTGCCGAACATCGTCGTCGGACTGCGCATCGCCTTCGGCATCGCCTGGGTGGTGCTCGTCGCCGCGGAGATGATCGCCGTCGACTCCGGACTCGGATATCTCATCATCGACGCCCGCAACGCCGGGAAGCGTTACGACCTCGTCGTCGCGGGTATGCTCATGATCGGTCTGCTCGGACTCGTGTTGGACACGTTGATCCGGCGGATCGAGCACGCGGTCCTCAAACGGTCCGCGGCTCAGTAGGAAGGGGGTGATCTCGGGAACATGCGCAAAATCATCATCGGCGCCACGGCCTGGCTCGTGCTCGTCAGCGCGGTGCATCTGTCGCTGAACGTCGACTGGAGCGTGCTGCTGAACGATCGGCTGCCGGAAGACCGGCGCAAGCTGAACGTGGCCTACATCCCGGTGACGTGACACCTCGCGTGCCCGGTGACGGACTACATCTCCGCCTACTCGCAAGCTGGACATCTCTTCATTCCGCGGCTCTTCCAGGGATTCCCCGAGATCAAGGAAGCGCTGATGTCCAACAAGATGCAGGCGGGGTTCATGGTCGCACCGATGGCCATCGCCCTGCGGGCTCAGGGCGTTCCGGTGAAGATCGTCTACCTCGGACATCGCTACGGCAGCGCGGTCGTCGTGCAGAAGAACGGGCCGGTTCGAAGCGTCACGGATCTCCGCGGGCGCACGATCGCGATCCCGAGCCGCTTCTCGGACGAACGGTTGGTCGTGTTCCGCGCGCTGCAGGCGCACGGCATGTCGGGCAAAGACGTGAAGATGGTGGAGATGGCTCCGGCCGACGTGGCGGGCGCGCTGGCTGCAGGTGCGGTCGACGCGTTCTCGATGGGCGAGCCGTTTCCGTCGCAGGCGGAGATGGTCGGCTTCGGCCGCGTGCTGTTCCACGCCGGCGAGTATTGGCCGGACTACATCTCGTGCGTGCTCGTCGTGCGGCAGGATGTGATCGATAAGCGTCCCGAAGCGGTGCAGGTGCTGGTGGACGGGATCGCGCGGTCGGGACACTGGCTCGATGAGAAAGAACGCGCGCGGCGCAACCGACTGCACGCCGCGGACTTCGTCGGCCGGTTCTATTACCGTCAGGACCCGCGTCTGCTGCGCTGGGCGCTGACGAACCCGATCGACCGCGTGCAGTACACGCCGCTCGCACCGCGCAGGAACGATTTCGAGTTGATCGTGAGAATGATGGTCGAGACGGACGTGCTCGAGCAGCCGATCGCATTCGAGGAGTTCGTCGATACGACGTTCGCCGAGGGAGCGCACGCGCAGACGGCGTGGCGCTACGAGCCGGGGTCGGCGAAGGCGGAGTGAAAATCTAGGAGTGCGGTGACGAGGGTGGGGGTCGGAGGGAGCCACCGCTCTGGTACGCACAAGCGACGCCCATGGCACCGTACCAGAGCGGTGGCTCCCTCCGACCCCCAACCTCGTCACCGCACTCCTGATATGGAGTGACCGTGCAAGTTGTTCGCGTACGTGTTCGAGCGTCGATTGTCTTCTACCTGCTCGTCTCCCTCCGTTTCCCGTGGTTGCTGCAGCCGTGAAGTCGACCGAGGGCGAGGCGGCGACGATGATCATTCTGATATTCGCGCGTCGAAGTCGCATGAGCATGATCCGTCGGGAGCTTCCTCGGTCTAGATTCGTGAGTCACGCGTGGTGGGCGTGTCAACGTAGGAGTGCTCGAGGATTCTCCTTCAGTACCGGAACCTTCGGTCGACCTCACGGCTG
>DASYGV010000013.1:0-36055 GCA_035999335.1 Thermoanaerobaculia bacterium
GCTGGCGTCCTCGCCGGCTGGCTCGCAGGCGTCCCGCGCCTGCGTTCTGCGGAGGCGGCGAGGACGCCGCCTGGCCAGCCGCCGGGGACGGCAGCGTTCCGATAGCGACACGCATTCGAAAGCGGCGGCCCTGCCGCCGCACTCCGCACTCCCCTGCCGGCCGCTTGTGAATAGTTTCTCAAGCCCATAGAATCCCGCCGCTGTTGCCTGAGTAACTTATGCCCGTTCAGAAGATTGACAGAGAAGACTCGATCATCCCGCGCAAGGCCGGCGTCGCGCCTGGCGAGATCCCGGAAAAGGGCCTGATCACCCTCCCCGGCGAATCCGAGCGCGAGGTCGAGGGCCTCGGCGGCGGGACGTATCTCACCACCAAGCTCGATGCCGTCGTGAACTGGGCTCGCGGCAACTCGCTGTGGCCCCTCCCCTTCGGCACCGCCTGCTGCGCGATCGAGTTCATGTCCATGGTCTCGTCGCACTACGACATCTCCCGCTTCGGCGCGGAGACCGTCCGCTTCTCCCCGCGCCAGGCCGATCTCCTCATCGTCGCCGGCACGATCGTCGACAAGATCGCGCCCGTGCTGAAAAAGATTTACGACCAGATGCCCGAGCCGAAGTACGTGATCGCGATGGGCGCCTGCGCAACCTCGGGCGGCTTCTATCGCGCGTACCACGTCGTCCAGGGCATCGACGAGATCATCCCGGTCGACATCTGGGTCCCCGGCTGCCCGCCCACACCGGACGGCCTCATGTACGCGATCCTCAAACTGCGCGAGAAAGTCCAGCGCGGGGAAATCAGACGTTCATGAGTACGTTGACGAAATTCAGCGCGATCCCCTACACCGGACCCGCGCCCACGAACCGCCAGCCGTACGTGCCCGCCGATGCCGCGGTCATGGACGCTCGCGGCGCGGAGATCGCGTCGAGAGTTCCCGGACTCTCGCAAGAGTCGGGGCAGGATCTCCCCACCTTCCTCGTCGACAAGAGCGCGATCGTCGCCGTGCTCCAGGCGTTGCACGATCATCCCGAGCTTCGCTTCACCCTTCCCCTCGACCTCTTCGGCGCGGACTATCCGAATCGCGCGAAGCGCTTCGACGTCCTCTACCAGCTCTATTCGCTGAAGAACAACGAGCGCGTGCGCCTCAAGGTGCGCGTCGCGGAGAACGAGAGCATCCCCACGAGCGTTGGCGTGTTCCAGGGCTACGACTGGTACGAGCGCGAAGTGTTCGACATGTTCGGCATCAAGTTCGACGGACATCCGAACCTGCGCCGCATCCTCACGCACGACAACTTCGAGGGCTACGCGCTCCGCAAAGACTACGACGCCGCGCAGCGCTGGCTGCTCACCGACGCCGGCATCGCGAAGCTGCAGCCGAAGATCGCGCCGCAGTTCGTCCAAGAGGAAGCGGAGTCCGACTTCGAGCGCGTGACCCTGAACCTCGGACCGTCGCATCCCGCGATGCACGGCACGCTGCGCGTCGTGGTCACGCTCGACGGCGAGACCATCGTCGGCGCGGAGCAGGAGATCGGCTACCTCCACCGCTGCTTCGAGAAGATGTGCGAGACGCACACGTATCAGCAGGTGATCCCGTTCACGGACCGCCTCAACTACTGCTCGGCGGTGATCAACAACGTCGGCTACTGCATGGCCGTCGAGAAGATGCTCGGCCTCTCCGCGCCCGACCGCGCGCAGTACGTGCGCCTGATCCTCTCCGAGTTCTACCGCATCGCCGATCACATCGTCTGCATCGGAACCAATCTCGTGGACCTCGGCGCGCTCACGAACTTCTGGTATCTCTTCCAGCCGCGCGAGGAGATCATCGCGCTGGCCGAGTCGTGCAGCGGTGCGCGCCTGCTTCCGAGCTATCTCCGCATCGGCGGACTCGCCGTCGACGTGCCGACCGACTTCCTCGCGAATTCACAGAAGATCGTGAACATGCTTCCCAAGTTCATCGACGAGGTCGAGGCGCTGGTGATGAAGAACCGCATCTTCCGCGAGCGCACCGAAGGCGTCGGCGTGCTCTCGCAGGAAGACGCGATCAACTTCGGCTTCACCGGTCCGTGCCTCCGCGCCACGGGCGTTCCGTTCGACGTCCGCAAGGCCAGCCCGTACCTCGGCTACGAGACGTACGACTGGGACGTGCCGATCGCCGAAGGCGGCGACACCTACGCGCGGTTCCTTGTGCGGTTCGAAGAGATGCGCCAGTCGCTGCGCATCCTGCAGCAGGCGATCAATCGCGGACTGCCGCCGGGACCGGTGATGGTCGACAACCCGTACGTAGCCCTTCCGCCGAAGGAGAAGGTCTACAACGAGATGGAGTCGCTGATCTATCACTTCAAACTGATCATGCACGGCATCCAGCCGCCGGTCGGCGAGGTCTACTTCCCTGTCGAGGGCGGCAACGGCGAAGTCGGCTTCTACATCGTCTCCGACGGCACTAAGAATCCGTACCGCGTTCGCGCGCGTCCGCCCTGCTTCCCGATCTTCGAGGCGTACAAAAAGATGATCATCGGCCAGACGATCCCCGACGCGATCGCGGCCCTGGGATCGCTGAACATCATCGCCGGAGAACTGGACCACTAAAAGTGAACGATGAACGCGGAACGATGAACGATGAACGCCGCCCAGCCGCCGTCCGGTGGGGTCGTTCATCGTTCATCGTTCATCCTTCATCGTTCGTTGTCTGAGAAACCATGGCTATCGAAAGAGTATCTCCCGGTGTCGTAAAGGTCTCGCGCGAGCCGATGACGCTCAGCGAGCGCGCCTACCTGCCGGCAGTCGTCGGCGGCATGCTGCGCACGATCAAGCACCTCGTCCGCAATCTCTTGAACATGAAGGGACTCCCGACGATCTCGTATCCCGAGGTCAAGCGGGTGTACTCCGAGCGTTTTCGGGGCCGGCACATCCTCACCACTCGTGAAGACGGCACGACGCGCTGCGTCGCATGCTACATGTGCTCGACCGCGTGTCCCGCGGAGTGCATCACCATCGAGGCCGGCGAAGACGAGCGGACGCGCGAGAAGTTCCCCGTGCGCTACGACATCGACTTGCTGCGCTGCATCTTCTGCGGCTATTGCGTCGATGCGTGCCCCGAGGATGCGATCTACATGACCCGCGACTACGAAATGGCGATCGACACGCGCGCGCGCGCCGTCGTTGGTCTGCGCGACCTCGTCGTCCCGCCGAACTTCCCGGTCGGGCCGATGGGCTGGCGTCCGTACTACGGCGCCATGGACAAGCGCGGCACTGCCGGCGGCACAGGCATCGGTCAGCCGCTGCGTGAAGCGCCGTACGAAGACGACACAGCGCCGAATCCGGACGTGTACCGGGGCGCGTAGCATCAGCCCAGGCTACGCTGTCTTTCTTTCAGCAGTTCCAGCGTATCGAACGCGCGATCGAGCGCGATCTCTGAGTAAGTACCGTCCTTAAACGAGGAAAGCCAGAGGATCCATGCTTGCGATGCCTCGCATTCCCGCGCGGTGAGTTGCGACCACCGCGCGAAAAAGAAGTCGTCCCAGGAGGCGGGATCGGGACTCCGGTCCAACATGTTGACCACAGAATGATTAACGATCAGCCACGGCTTACTTTCCAGAATCCCGGCGATAAATATTCCGGGCAGGTAGTAGCAGAAGGCTTCTGGGGTAAACCAAAATATGGCCTCGAAGTACTTCTCTAGTTGCGCGCCGGTCACGCGCGGCCAAGGTTTTCCCCAGAAGCTCATGACGTCATCATACTCATGCGCTGCCAATTGTTCCGATACCAAGAACAACATCGGCATGCGTCGATGATTGAAGGCCTCTTCGATCAACTGGAGTGTATTCACATCCCCAACAATCTTGAGCAGTTTCCGACATGCGACCATGCATCGGCCTGCGCTTGCTGATGACCTGTGTTTCCACCGCCCCAACACTTCACATCGCGTCGAGCGCGCGCCGTGGCCAAAGCGAGCCAGGCTGCTCTCCTTAGCGATAACTCGTAACGACTCATGCCGGCCCTGCAAGCTCCGAGGCCGCCTACAAATTGTTTCGCCACCTGTACAGCGTAATTTAGCTGGTCACAATTTATTTTTTTCTCAACGCATTGATCGCACTTGCCGCGTTGGTCCTCAAATTCGACCGGGTTCGCATCGCTTGCGTTGAATATCAGTGAAACCAGTCCAAACGCACGTCCGGCGACCCATCCAGCAGTTCGGCCTCCAATTCTACACGCTGTTTGGATCGCCGGGCGCTGTAGCAGTGTGCCTGTGTCGCGCAACCCGAGCATATCAGTGTGCAAGATCGGATTATTCGAAGCGTATGGATACTCGCGACCAATCAGTCCTATCGGATCGGCTTGGGTATAACGGCCCCACCCGGATCGGTACCACCGGAAGATGTTGTAGTTCTCCTCCCCGGCCGCAGTGCGATAGGCGACCTGTTGACCCGGGAAGCGGAGCGGCTGGTCGTCGGCGATGGTTCCGGCACGGAGTGCGTGAACTTTGCCAAAAGGCTCGTACTCGGCGCGCCACACAACAGCGGCGGCCGATGTCGTCTGAAGGATCGGCGTGCCGAGATGATCGGTGAATGTGTAACGGAGTGTGGTTTTGTCGTGGTCGGCCACGGGGCGGGATCCGAACCAGATGACATCGGCGGTGCGGCCGGTCGTGGGGCTGACGATGTTCAGCATCGTGAGCTCGGGCGTGTAGAAGAACAGGTCCGGCGGTGGGTCCATCTCGATGAATCCGATCTCGCTGAGGGAGATGATGGTCCTGGTGGACAGCACGCGAACACCTCGGCCGTCGTAGACGTTGAATCGCCATTCCTGCACCGGGTCCGCTTGTACGCACGCGCTTCCGTTCTCCACCTCACAGCGGTCGTACTCGCCCACGAACTGGGACAACAACAGGTTGCGCGGCGAGTAATCGGCAACAGGTGCGCCGCCGGGATCGCCGGCCGGGCTGTTCAACTCGTTGCCCGCGGCGTCATAGGACATGGTCCCCGCCAGACCGGTGGCAGTGTTGATGCGCGGCGTCGTTCCCTGATACGTGAATGTCCTGTTGGTGGTCCCGAGTGTCGCCGAGAGCATGTTGCCCATGCGGTCGTAGGTAAACGAGCCGGTGCCCCATAACGCGCTGCCGGTATTCGCGGTCGTCAGCCGGTGGAGGTCGTCGTAGCCGAACGTGCGGTTGTACCCCGAGTGCGTGGCATCGGCGATGGCCGTGATGTTGCCGGCCGGATCGTTTGTGTATGCGTACTGCGCGACCGTCGTGGCGCCGCTCGTCAGCCTGCTCGTGAGCGGCAGGTATCGGGTGTTGTAGGTTCGGGTCTCGGTCGTGCCGTTGCCGAGCGTCAGGGAAGTCATCGGGCCGAACGGCAGATAGGACGCCGCGGTGACGTACGAAGTGTTCTGTCCCGTCATCGTGCCCGTGGCCGCCACCGGCCGGCCGGCATCGTCGAAGGCATAGGTGACGATACGGCCGGATGGATAGCCGATGGTCGTCCGATTGCCGTTCGCGTCGTAGCCGTAGGTCTGCACGAACGGCAAATCCATGAACTTGCGCATCTCCCGCCGGAGAAGTCCGCGCCGTTCATAACTGTATTCGGTCAGCCCGGTGGCCTCTTCCATCGTCGCCGGCCGGCCGAGGCCGTATTCGCCTGCGGTCGCACTGTCGTACGTCCATTGGATGGTCTCCGTGTTGCCCTCACGCTCCGATACCGCAGTCACTACACGGTTCGTCGCGTCATAGGTCCGCTCGGTCGAGGCACCATTCCCATCCGTCGTCTGTGTCAGGTTTCCGGCTTGATCGTACTCGTAGGTCGCCGTTCCGGTGACCGGACTCGATTGCGACGTCATCTGGCCGAAATCGTCATAGACATGGTTGGTGACATTGCCATTCGGGTCTGTCACAGAGATCAGGTTACCGGCCGTGTCGTAGGTGTAATGCGTGGTGATAACGCCGCCCGGCGCGCCGGCCAGCGTCTGGCGCACCGATGCCACTCGCCCTGCCGGGTCATACGTGTAGGTGGTGTTCGGCGCAGCATGGTTCTCGTCGCGGATCGTCGCGATGCGATCTTCAGCATCGTAGGTGTAGTGAATGGCCGCGCCATCCGCGTGCGTCAGGGTCTGCAGCCGCGCCTGCGTGTCGTAGGCGAAGGATTGCCGGCTCTTCTCGACCCATGCTCCACCTTCGAGTCCAAGCGTACGATCGAGACTCTTCTTTCCGGTGAGCGGGTCATAGCTGGTCTCGATGCGCTCGCGAAGAGTCGTGGCCGATGGACCGCGCGACACCGTGGCCACGCGGCCGCGTGCGTCATAGGTGTAGGACGTCACACCGCCGCCCGCGAGCTCCTGGCGCTGGAGTGGTCCCGAGGCGGGCGAGTACGTGTGTGTCGTGGTCAGGTCGGTCGCGCACAGCGGATCCACTGTCGTGTTGCAGCCGGCGACAGCTTTGGTCGTTGCGGTTGCCGATCGGCCGAGGGCGTCGAACGTCATTTCCGTGACCACGCCGTTCGGGTCGATCTCTCGCGTCGCGTTGCCGAAGACGTCATAGCCCTCGTAATGTGTGATGTGGCCGGCGGGGTTCCTGGTGGCCGCCAGTCGCCCACGCAACAGTGCCGGCACCGTCGAGTCGATCGGATAGTAGACGAGTGAGACGACGTCCTGGACATCCGTCCGCGGACCGTCGACCGATTTCGTCAGAAGCGCAGGCTGAGGCAAAGACAGCCAGGCGCTTTGGAACGAACCACCCGGATCAAATGCCGGCGCAAGACCTGCCGCGCCTCCTTCGTAGAAAGTCGCGAGCGTCGTGCGCGCGCTGCATGCGGGGCTGCCCACGGACCAGCCGCAGACCGTCGCGCTCACGACCGCTCCCGTCACCGGATGGTAGACGTAGTCTTCTCTCCTCAGTTGGCCGGGCATGGCCGCGCTCGGCCGGATCGCGGCCGTGACCCGATCCGGCCACAGCGGATCGGCATATTCGTACGTGGTGCTGACCGTCGCAGCGGTCGGTTCCAACACTGCGATTGCCAGTGCGTCGGTATCGAGGCGGCAGTGCTGGGCGTCCGTTTGGGGATCGCAGCCGGCCGGTTTGAGCGACCGCTCCTCGGATTGCACATGCTCGCCCGCGTAAACAGTCAGGGTGACGTAGCCGTCTGCTCCCTGCTCCCGGATCACACGCCCGCGTTCATCGCGAACATAGGTCGCGTTGCCCGCTCCGCACACCGCGCATCCACCCGTGCTCTGAACCGTGCGATACGCACCGCCGATGGGACGAAGCGCGAATTCGGTCGTTGCGCCCGTCTTGTATGTAACTCGCGTCACGAGCTCCTCGGCCGCCGCGCCGGGAAGCCCATACTCGAGCAGCGCGATCTCGTCGACATCGCCGGTGGAGCTGACTGCATACCCGTTCGCGTCATAGGTGTGGCTTTCGATGAGATTTCCGAGCGCGTCCCGCGAGGCCGTCATCCGGTCGGTGGCATACTCGTAAGAACGCCAGGTTCCGCCGGAAGCGGCGACGCTGGTGAGGTTTCCGGCTGCGTCATAGGAATACGTCCAGGCGATGTCCGGACGGCCGCTGACTCCGATGGAAGTCACACGTCCCTGCGCGATGGTGAGCGTCCAGCTCACACCGTTCCGGGAATCGGTGAACGACTGCGGGAGACCGGCTGCGTCGTAGCCGATCTGGGCCTCGTGCCCGCTCGTCAGATCGCGCAGCACCAGGAGACGCCCGTCACTGGCGCGAAACACAGCCGTCTCGCTGGCTCCGGGCGCTCGCCACGTATACGTGCCTGCGACCGCGTCATGGACCAGCGTGCCCGCGGAAGCGGCGGTCGGCCACGTCTGGACCAGCACACCTCCTACCAGTCGAAACGTCACCACTTCGTTGGTGGCGGTGCTAAGCGACACTACGTCGGCATCGGCAACGAGGCGGCGGTCAAAAAGGGTTGTCCATCCCCGGCCGAAAAGGGCCACCACCTGCTCGTCGCTGTTGTAGGTACGTGTGAGGCTTTGGCCCGCGATCTGAGGCAACGGGTCGGTATCGGCAAGCGTCATGTTGCCGTCGTTATAGTTGACTGGGTTTCTCGATGCTCCTTCCTTGTCGCAGTCGCTGATCCACGCTTCGTCTGTGACCGTCTCACACCCGTCTACGATCGCAATCAATCCAATTTGCTGCGCGTCCGAACCCGGTACATATTCGAAAACATCGGTACCGCTCGCGGACTGGGGGGGGTTCAGGTCGCGAATCACCGTGTTGCTGTCATGCTCATAACCGTCGGCATCCTTCCACTGCTGCAACTTGATCCGCACTCTCCCGGGAGGCTGCTGGACGTTGTATTTGGTTGTCACTTCGATGATGCGCCGGCGGGTGGCCGGGTCGATTCCGAGCTTCCTCAGAGTCAGACTCACCGTCGGTTTCGGTTCCGGGTTTTCAGTCGTCGCTTCGTCAGTGAACGCCGGGTTGCCGAACTGGTCGCACGCCGTGGCCACCACGCGGAGCTTCTTCCAGCACGCTGGCAGCGCCACCGTGTGCGTGCCCTCATGCGCGGTCATCGACACGGTCGTTCCCGGCCCGTTGTCGATGTAGATCGTCAAATCGCGCTGCGACTGCGTCGATGTGGACGGAAACTTGTACGTAATCAGCCCTGTGTGGACTCCGTTCGCATCCTTACTGGAGGTGACGGACACATCCGGATCCGCTTCATCGCTCATCGGCACTTCTGCGGAATAGCCGATGAAGTCCGGGTCGGTGGGTACCGGATTTCCGCCGATCACCAGAAAGTGCGCGCCGCAGATCATTGCCGCGGCCTGATACCTCGTCGTTCCCGAAGTACATGCGAAGTTGAGCGGCACCTGGAACGTAAGGTCGTGTACCGCGTCGTCGGGGAGCTGCTGCGCCACGACGTCGTAGATGTTGCCGTTCCGGAAAAGCCGCACGTAACGCTTTCTGTCGAGCCTGTACGGGAAGTGGCCCGAAACGGTTGCTGTGGTGAGGCCCGTTGGTCCGGGCTCGGGAATGGTCAGCGTCGCGGTGGGAGTCGCTTCGATTTGGAGCACCACCGGGTTTGACCATTGAATCAACGAAGAATCGGCAGGAATCGGATTTCCGCCGATCACGCCCCAGTGGGCGCCGCAGGTCATCGCCACCGCCTGAAACGTTTGCGGACCCTTCTGGCAGGCCAGATCGATGGTTGGCGTCCACGTAACGTCCTGGTCTGGGTTCAATAAGTGCATTTGCGCGACCACATCATTGATGTTTCCGTTGCGCACGAGGCGCAGGTATTGACGCCCGGTCGCTCGGGTCTGGAAGTGCGCTACGACTGTCGCCGTCGTCCTCCAGAAGGCATCCACGGGCGTCATGCTCAACGTCACCGTGGGACGGTTGTTCACGGTCTTGGATTGAGGGCCGCTCGCCCCGAACTGCGTCAGACAACTACCGTTCGGTTGCAGTTGCTGGCACATCCCATGGCCCTCGATCACCCTGGGAGCGGCGCCCCAGCAGGACGTGTCGATCTGAAAGGTATGCGAACACGTCGGCCCGCCGATGCATGACTGCGAGCCCACCTCCGCGCCGTCCACCCTGACCGACACTCCGGATGTGCCGCAGTTGCCGTTCGTCGTCACGGTCGCAGGCAGGCGGCCGTCAGCGTCGATCGTGCCTAGCGAAAGAGTCACCGGGCAGGCAGCACGCGCGGTTGCGGTTCCGAGAAACGTGAGCACCGTAAGTGCGATCAGACCGAGGTATCCAGACTTCATCAGGTTCTCCTGCGTTCCTTAGTCGTCGTCGTGAGGCACGATTCGGCGGGCCTGCGAAAGACCACCGTCACCGCGCGCTTCTCTGAATGGATTTGTTGCGTTCGATGGGAACGACGGAGATCGAGTAGGGTTATTACCGCGCAGCGCCGGACCGGGAAAATAAATCTTCGAGGCGGTCAGGGCCGAGAGAGCGCGACGGGCGCGCTATCATGCAGCGTCGTTCATGAAACCGCTCGAGACCACCATCGAAGAAGTCCTTCGCGAGGCCATCCAATCCGAGGTCGAAACGCGCGTCTACTATCAGAAGCTCGCCGAGCGCTCCGAGCCCGAGGTAAGCAGGCGGCTGCTGCAGCTCGCGGACGGCGAGCTCGTCCATCGCGCAAAACTCGAGCGGAGATATCGCGACGCGATCGGCAGGAACCCGCCCGAGCCCGAGCCGGTGCAGATCGATCTGCCGTCCGACATCACCGCGCTCGACCTCAGCCGGGCGCTGAAGTACGCCCTCGAACGCGAACGCGACTCCGAGAGCCACTACCGTTTCCTCGCCGAGCGCGTGCCCGCGACGACGGAGCTCGGGCGCCTCTTCGTAGAGCTCGCGGAGATCGAGTGGAAGCACAAGACCGATCTCCAGGCCGAATACGACATGGCCTCGGGGCCGGATCAGTTCCTGCTGGACATGTGAATGTCCCCAAAAAGCATCCGGCCCGGTGACTTGCGTCGCCGGGCCGTCTGCTCTCTCTCATACAACACGCTGCCGGTTCTCGAAACGGTGCGTTGTATGGGACGCAGTTTAGGGACCCGCGGTCATTCTCCCGGGTCCTCAACATAAAAAATCGGTCATTTGACGCGAGCCCAACCGCGCGTTCGTCAGACCTACGTGCGCATCTCTGTCAGAGAACCGCAAAATCGTAAAATGCGCCGCTCATGATCTATCTCGACAACAACGCCACCACCCGCGTCGCGGACGAAGTGCTGGCCGCGATGACGCCGTTCTACCGCGAGGTCTACGGCAACGCCCACGCGATCCACTCCCTCGGCCGCAGCGCGCACGACGCCGTCGAGGAGTCGCGCGACGAGCTCGCGCAGTTCCTCGGCTGCGACCGGAGCGAGGTCATCTTCACGAGCTGCGGCACCGAAGGGAACGCGATGGTCATCCGTGGCCTCGTGGATCGGCATCCCGACCGCCGCAAGGTCGTAACGACCTCCGTCGAGCATCCCTCCGTCCTCGCTCTGCTCCGCGCGCTCGAGCGCGAGCGCGTGATCGAGCTCGCGATCGTGCCCGTCGACACCGGGGGCGCGATCGATCTCGATCGCACGCGCGAGGCGATCGACGAGCGCACGCTCCTCGTGAGCGTGATGTTGGCGCAGAACGAGACCGGCGTGCTGCATCCCGTGGCGCGCATCGCGGAGCTCGCGCACGCACGCGGCGCGCAGATGCACGTCGACGCCGTGCAGGCCGCGGGCAAAGTGCCGCTCGACCAGCGCGAGCTCGGCGCGGACTTCGTGACGATCTCCGGACACAAGTACCACGCGCCGAAAGGCGTCGGCGCGCTGACCATCCGCCGCGGTCTCGCGCTGCAGCCGTTGTGGCTGGGCGGCGGTCAGGAGCTCGGCATGCGCTCAGGCACGGAGCCCGTGCCGTCGATCGTCGGACTCGCCGCGGCCTCGCGCCTCGCGCGTGAAGCACTCGGAAGCTACGACCGCGTACGCGCACTGCGCGACGAGCTCGAGTCGTCGATTCTCGCGCGCGTCGAAGAGACGTCCGTCAACGGAGGCACGCAACCGCGCCTCGGCAACACCGCGAACATTTCTTTCCACGACGTCGCGGCGGACGAGATGGTCCGCGCGCTCGACGCCGAGGGCATCTGTTCGTCCGCCGGCGCGGCGTGTCACTCCGGCACCGTGGAACCGAGCAGCACGATGAAAGCGATGGGCAAACCGCTGCGCATCGCGATGGGCGCCGTGCGATTTTCGCTATCGCGCTACACGACGGCCGAGGAAATCGATCGGACCGTGGAGACGGTGGCGAATTGCGTTCTCCGGTCAGAAAACTCGTGATGGACTGAACCCGCGCCTTTCCGTTTCTCCGTCCGGATGGTATTCATGTTCCATCCCGGCAATGGCGAAGGTCTTCATCAGCTACAGCCACGACTCGGCGGAGCACGAGGAGCGCGTGCTCCAGTTCGCCGATGCCCTGCATCTCCACGGCGTTGACGTGGAGATCGATCGCTATCATCAGCGCCCGCTGCAGGGCTGGCCGGCGTGGTGTGAAGAGCAGTTGCGGCCCGAAGCGTCCAGCCACGTGCTGATGATCTGCACGCAGACGTATCACGATCGCGTGCAGAACCAGGTGCCCGCGGACGAAGGGCGCGGCGCGTTCTGGGAAGGGCGAATCATCAACAGCTACGTCTACGGCGCCAAACGTAACGAGCGGTTCGTTCCGGTGCTCTTCGACGGCGCGACGACGGAGTACATCCCCATCCCGATTCGCAATGATGGACACTACCGCATCTCGCAATTCGACCTCGCTGATCCGGGATACGAGGCGCTCTATCGCGATCTGACTGGACAGCCGTACGTCACGAAGCCTGATCCCGGCAGCATCGTGACGCTTCCGGCGCGACAGCCGGTGACGACGATTCAGCCGCTAACTGCGTCGTCGCGCCTTCCGTCGGCGCCGCTGCTCATCGGCCGCGAGAGCGAGATGGACATGCTCGATGCAGCGTGGAGCGGCGACGATCGAAAGCACGTGGTGACAATCGTCGCGTTCGGCGGCGTCGGGAAGTCGACGCTTGCCGCGCATTGGGCAGCAACGAAGTACGACGAGGTCGAGCGCTACTTCGATTGGTCGTTCTACCGTCAGGGCAGCAGCGACGCCTTCCTGAAGACGGCGCTTGAGTTTTTCGGAGATGACGCGCTGGCCGCGAGTGTGGCGGACGGCTGGACGAAGGGAGAGCGGCTCGCGCAACTCGTCGCGCAGCACCGCACGCTGCTGGTCCTCGACGGCCTCGAACCGCTGCAGGACGCGAAGACAGGCGAGTTACGCGATCCGGCGCTTCAGTCGCTGCTGCGCGGCCTCGCCGCGCGCAACAACGGGCTCTGTCTCGTGACGACTCGGCAGGAGATCCCCGATCTCGACACGTTCCGGACAACGACCGCGCCGCAGTGGAAGCTCGCGCATCTCTCGACGAAGGCGGGAGCGAGTCTGCTCGAAAAGCTCGGCGTCCGAGGGACAGCGAACGAGCGCGAGACGCTCGCCGGCGATGTGAAGGGGCACGCGCTCACGCTCACGCTGCTGGGGACGTTTCTGGCCGCGGCGCACGGTGGCGACATCCGCAGGCGCGATCTCGTCTCGTTGCACGAGGCGGATTCCGAGGAGACGAGCGGCCACGCGTTCCGGGTGATGGAGGCCTACGAGGAATGGCTCGCGCGCGACGGGCGCAATGTGGAGCTGGCGATCCTCCGCCTCCTCGGCCTCTTCGACCGTCCCGCCACGCCCGATTGCCTCGGCGCATTGCGCGAGGCTCCGGCAATCGACGGGCTGACGGATTCGCTCGTGACTTTGACGGACGCGCAGTGGAACCGGGCGGTAAAGCGCCTGGTGCAACTCGGTTTCGTCGAAGAGCAGCTGTGGGAGCCGCCGCGTATCGCCGGCTATAGCGAAGAGGAAGCGTGTCGGATGAAGGCCGAGTCGATCGCGCCTGGCGATGCACAACCTCCGCAGATTGCAGATGATCGACGAATCGTGGGAAATTCGCTCGACGCGCATCCGCTGATCCGCGAGTACTTCGCGAGACACCTTCGCGAGAGTGCGCCGGAGGGGTGGCCGGCGGCGCACGGCAGGCTGTACGAGCATCTGCGCGACACCTTGCCGTACTGGCCGGAAGGCGTCGACGGCCTGCGGCCGCTCTACCAGGCGGTCGTGCACGGCTGCCAGGCCGGCCGGGCCGCCGAGACATGTGAGCACCTTTATCGCGACCGCATTCTGCGCGGCGCGTCAGGGCCGTATGCGTTTTACAGCACAAAGATGCTGGGTTTGATGGGCGCGGATCTCGCGGCCGTGAGATGTTTCTTCAGGGTTCCGTGGAAACAGCTCATCCATGATCTCCCGGTGCAGGTTAAAAGCTGGCTCCTTAGCGCCGCCGCTTTCCGATTACGTGCACTTGGCCGTCTGGACGAAGCGCGCGAACCGATGCTCGCCGGCTTGGATGCCAATGTTGCGCTAAAGGACTGGAAAAACGCGGCGATCAGTGCCGGGGATCTCAGCGACCTCGATCTGACGATGGGGAATGTCGCCTCGGCCGTGCGCCGCGGGGAATTGAGTGTTCAACACGCGAACCGAAGTGAAGACGGATCCGAAATCACCGTCCGATGCGCGACGCACGCCGGCGCGCTGCACCAGGCGGGGCGGTCAGCGGAGGCCGCGGAGAGATTCCACGAGGCAGAGTCGCTGCAGAGTGAACGGACTCCGTATCGATTGCTGTACTCGGTTGCAGGATTCCACTTCGGTGATCTTCTGCTGGCCGAGATCGAGCGCATGACCTGGCGCCGATGCCTGGGCTCAGACGACCAGCCATTCGATGCTCAGATCCTCTCGGACGTCGAACATCGAGCCACGACTGCGCTAACAATCGCGATGGGCGGCAAGTGGGTTTTTAATACGGCGCTAGACAACCTCACGCTCGGCCGCGTCGCGCTCTTTCGCGCGATCCTCGCGAACACCGCGCTCGACCGCGCCCATTCGCGCGTCGAAGCGGCAGTAAACGGCCTTCGGCAGGCGGGGCAGTCAGATCACCTTCCGCGCGCCCTGCTCGCGCGCGCGTGGCTTCGCGCTCTGCAGAACGACTCCGCCGCCGCCCGCGCCGATCTCGACGAAGCGCAGCAGATCGCCGAGCGCGGTCCCATGCGCCTTCACCTCGCCGACACCCACCTCCACCGCGCGCGCCTCTTCTTCCGGGAAAATCGCGACGAAGCGCGGGAGGAGCTGAAGAAGGCGCGCGCGCTCATCGAGCGCTGCGGCTACCACCGCCGCGACGAGGAGCTCCGCGACGCGGAGAAAGTGATCCTGTAAAGAACCTACATGCGACCGCTGGTCATGCGGAGCGCCGGCTTCCAGCCGGCCGCTCCGCCGGCATCTTGCCGGCCGCCTGGAAGGCGGCGGAGCGGCCGGCAGGATGCCGGCGCTCCGAAAAATCACTTCTTCGACCAGCACCATTGCTCGGCGCTTTCGCCGTCGCCTTCGACGCGGGCGCAGAGCTTTCCATCCTCGAGCCAGTAGATGATGCGCTTGGGGAAGTCGTGTTGCGGATTCGCGAACACGGCGCGCGTCGCGCTCGACTCCGTGAGCGTGAACGGCGTCGGCGGGCGTCCGCCCGGTTGCGCGAAGTACACGATGCCCTCGGGAGTCGCCGCGATTCGTATGAATTCGAAGGAGGCCTTGGCGTCCTTCGCGTCGCGGTGCAGGCCGAGCATCACGCCGCCGCGCGGGGCGGTCCAGATTTCTTCCATGACGAGGCCGTCCTTCGACGACGTCCAGTGGCCGGACATCCAGGACAAGTCGTCCAGCTTCGGCTGTGCGGCGAGAGCGAGAATCAGTAACAGTACTTGCATGCGATCAAGTTACGTGTCCGGCGGCGCGGCGTCTTGGAGAAACTGGACACCGAGTCCCGTCGGCAGGTCGAGCCAGCGCGAGGGCGAGAGGCCGGCCATCGAGCGGAACTCGTTCGTCATGTGCGCCTGATCGAAGTAGCCGGCGTCGAGCGCCGCGTCCACACCGCTCACGCCGTCACGCAGCATCGCAGCCGCGCGGCCGAGGCGCGTAACGCGCGCGAGCGTCTTCGGCGTGATGCCGAGGGCGTGATCGAACACGCGACTCAGAGTGCGGACCGCGACGCCGTACTTCGCGGCCAGACGCGTGATCGACACGCGTCCGCCCGTCGCGCGAATCGCGGACGCAGCTGCGTGCGCGAGCGGATTCGCCGTCGCTTCGCGGAACGCGGTAAGGATCACATTCATGCGCTCTTCGTCCGAGGCGCTCGCGAGCCGCTCGTGCAGATCGAGACGACGATCGACGTCGCGAATGTCGAGCATGCAATCGCGTATCTCGGGTAAAGGCGCGTTCAGGATCGTCGCGGCGCAACCGTCGCGCAACGTGACGCCGAAGAAATCGACGCGGCCGCTCGGTTCCATCGAGACCGCGCGGCGTGTCTCCGCGGCGAGCATCGCTAGCGGCTGCGCGACTCCGTCCTGCAACACGCGATCGCCGAAATTGAAGATCAGCTCATAGCGGCCGTCCGGGAGGATCGTTTCGCGCGGACCGCCCTCGCCGCGCGCGATCCAGATGCGCGCGACGGGCGAGGACTCCGGCAGCATGAGCTCGCGGTAGTGCATCAGAGAATGATCGTATACCCCAGCGTCTTCAGATCGGGCATGCGATCGAGATACACATATCCGTCGGTGTGGTCGATCTCGTGTTGGAAGATGCGCGCGGCGAAGTCCTCGACCTCGAGATCGATCGGGTCGCCGTCGTGGTCGAGGCCGCGGAGGCGGATCTTCCTGTAGCGTGGAGTCTCGCCGCCGAGGAAGGGAACGCTGAGGCAGCCTTCCCAGTCCGTGATCTTGTCCGTGCCGACCGGCTCGTACGACGCATTGAAGATCGCGCCGACGCCGAGGGTCTTCACGCCGCGGCGTTTCGCCACCTTCTCATGGACCTCGAACACGAAGACGCGCAGCGGGAGATGCACCTGCGGACCGGCGAGGCCCACGCCCTCATACGCGTGCATCGTTTCGACCATGTCGTCGATGAGGTTCTTGAACTTTCCGGCCTTGATGTCCTTGACCTCGACGTCCGACGCCTTCTCGCGCAACACGGGATGTCCGAGGCGCGATACTTTCAAAATTGACATGCGGCAAGTCTAGCGAGTTCGCATGCGCATCGCGATCACGAGCGCGCCGAGCATCAGCACCGCGCCGCCGTAAAAAGCGCCGGCGGCTTTCGCAAAATCGTAGAGAACGCCCGACAGCAACGGACCGAGAAAGCGCGCGAGCGAGCCGGCGGACGTCGCCAGTCCGAGAATGCTGCCGCGCTCATTCTCCGGCGACGCCTTCGACACCAACGCGGTCAGCGCGGGATAGCAGAGTCCCTGTCCGATGGCGATGAAGAACGCGACCGAGTAGAGCAGCGGCACCCGCCAGATCGACGGCACGAGCGTGAAGCCGATGACGAACGACGCCGCGCCGACGACGATCACACGCTTTTCGCCGAGGCGCTTCACGAGCTTGCCGATCAGTCCTCCCTGGATGCTCGCGACGATCACACCCATGAACAGGAACAGATACGCCATGTCGAGCTGACCGAAATTGAAGCGGTCCCGCCCGTGCAGCGTGACCGTGACCTCCATTCCTGAGATCGCGAGCAATGTCAGAAACAGGCAGGCCATCAGCGACGCGAGGAGTGGGTTGGCGAAGATCTCGCGCCAGATGCGCCTGTCGAACTGCGGCGGGATGCCCGAGCGCGGCACGAGTCCGTGCGGCTTCGACTCCGCGAGCACGGAGAGGGCGATGAGGAACGCGGTGAACGAGAGTCCGCCCGCGACGAGTCCCGGCAGCAGATTGCCCGGAAGTCCGTGACTCGTCCCGACCTTGCCGAGGATGCCGCTGAGCGGCGGACCGAGGATGAAGCCGAGGCCGAACGCGGCACCGATGATTCCCATCCCCTTCGCGCGATTCTCCGGCGAAGTCGAGTCGGCGATGTACGCCTGCGCGGTGCCGATGTTCGCGCCGCCGATGCCGGCGATCACGCGCGACAGAAACAGCACGGTGAGGCTGTGCGAAAACGCGAAGAGGAGATACCCGGTCGTGCTCGCGGTGAGGCTGACGAGCAGGATCGGCCGCCGCCCCACGCGGTCGGAGAGCCTCCCCCACACCGGCGCGAAGAAGAACTGCATGATCGAGTAGATCCCGACCACCGCGCCCACCTCAACACCGCTCGCGCCGTACTCGCGCGCGTAGAACGAGAGGAACGGGATCACCATCCCGAACCCGATCAGGTCGATGAAGACGGTGAGGAAGAGGACGAGGAGGGAGGCGCGGCGCACGATTTGCCGCGGAGTTTAGTCTAGGAGTGCGGTGGCGAGGAGGAACGGGCGGTGGGGAGCCACCGCTCTGGTACGTTTGCGCGCCGGTCGAGGCGATTACCAGAGCGGTGGCTTCCCGCCTCCCACTCCTCCTCGCCACCGCCCGCACTCCTAGACTATCTCACGACATGAAAACTCGTCTGCCGCCCCGCGAGATAGTGCACCGTCTTCCCATCGAACACCGCGCTCTGCTCCATCTTGATCTGCACGAGCTGTCCGTTCCACTCCGGGACCGGCACCTTCACGTTCCCCTCGATCGCGTAGCCGGTGTTCGCGCGGATCTTCCAGTCGCCGTACACCGGCGTCGGTCCCTGGTTGTCCCACATGCCGACCGTCGGCCCGGGCGCGTGACCGAAAAATCCGAGCGGGTGCGTGTAGATCGACGAGCGGATACCTTCCTTCTCCGAGGCCTCCTTCGCGATCGCGAGGACTTCGTTACCACTGCGGCCCGTTGCGAACGCGCCCGTCAGCAGGTCCTGCCAGCGATTCCCGACCGCAAACGCCTTCTTCAACCCCTCCGGCACGTCCGTCTCGCCGAGGCGGAGGACGTAGCCCATCTCCTGCGTGTCGGTGTTCAGGCGGAGATAGGTGATGCCCACGTCCGTGTGCAGCACATCGCCGCGGCGGATCACGCCGTCCTCGCCGCAGAACGGCTGCGCGTCGCACGCGAGTCCTGCGCGCTGCGCATTCACGTAGGGCATGAACCAGATCGGCAGGCCGAGATCCGCGTAACGCTGGCGGATGTACCACGCGACGTCGTCCGTCGTCGTCACGCCGGGTGTGATTACATTCGACGAGAACGCCTCCGCGATCACGCCGCGTGCGAGCGCGACGATGTGCGGGTACGTCTCCAACTCCATCGCCGTTCGCTGCTCGAGCCAGCGCACGGCGAGGCTCTCCGCGCTGACGACGCGCGAGCGCAATGCGGGATCGAGCACCTCGATCAGACGCTCGTACATCCCGTGCGTGAGCCCGTCGCCGAAGGCCCAGGTGCGGCTCATGTTCACGCCGATCTTCTTCGGGTTGCGCTCGCGGATCACCTCGCCGAGGCGCTTCCATTGCGCGTCGAGGTCGCCGCCTTCCCACGCGGCATCGTTGTAGCCGCGCATCGGATAGCGGTTCACCGTCAGGCGCTCCACGCCCTTCTCCGCGCCGCGATCGTGGAAGACCAGCATCGTCGTGCGGCGCGCGGCGAACACCGGCTCCGGCACGAGCGTGAGGTAGACCGGATCTTCCGCGTACTCGCGGTTGATCACGACCCACAGGTCGATGCCGGTCTCGCGCATCAGCGCGGGAAGGAGGTTGTCGAGGCGATCCTTCAGCATCGCGTTGACCGCGTCGGGGCGGGCGCGCTCGGGAAGGACGGCAGGTTGGGCGAGAAGCGGCGCGGCGACCGCTAGGGTCAGGATCAGTCGTTTCATTTCTTCTGCGCTTTCCACGCCGCGAGCACTTCCGCCTCGCGCTCCGGCTTGATGCCCGCGCGGAACTTCGCTTTGCGCTCCGCGTCGCGTGACTCATGGTATTCGAGCGTCGCCTTCGCCGTGTCGGCGAGCGGGCGGAACGTGAGTCCCGCGTCGAGCGCCCTCTTGATGCTGATCGAGCCGAAGCCCGCGTATTCGCCCGTCGCGGGGACCCAGACCGGCATGTCCGACCACGGCGCGACTTTCTGCTCTTCGAGGAAAGACGCCGGAACCCACGTGAACTGCGCGCCCGCAGTGGTCACGGCCTTGATGCCGTACAGCATTTCCGCCACCGAGAGTCGATGCGCCGGGCCGACGGCGTTGTACGTGCCGAACGTCTTCTGCTCGACCACGCGAATCGTCCATTCGGCGAGATCACGCGCATCGATGAACTGGACCGGATCGGTGGGATTGCCCGGAGCGAGCACTTCGCCTCCGCGCGCGATACGCACGGGCCAATACGTGAAGCGATCGGAGTTGTCGCCGGCGCCGACGATGAGGCCGGGGCGGATGACGGTCGTGCGGCCGGGAAACGCCTTCTCCGCTTCCTTCTCCGCGAGCGCCTTCAAACCGCCGTATGCCTCGCCGGTGATCTGTTCGACCGTCGGATCAGGGAGCTCGATGACAGGCGCCGATTCGTCCATTCCCGGCTTGCTCTCGTCTTTGTACACGGAGATGGTGGAGATGAAAACGTACTGGCTCGCGGAATCCTTCAGCAACGTCGCGGCGTCGCGGACCCAGCGCGGGAGCGTCGACGGATTGTCGATGACCACGTCCCACTCTTTTCCCTTCAGCGAATCGAGCTGCCCGTTGCTGCGGTCGCCCTGCAGGCGCTCCACGCCGGCCGGCACGGAGTTGGGGTTGGTCTTCCCGCGATTGAACACCGTGACCTTGTGCCCGCGATCGACGGCATAGCGGACCTGGTACGGCCCGATGAAACCGGTGCCGCCGAGGATGAGGATGCGGAGCGGCTTCGCGGCTGAGGAGGACTGCGACTGAGCGAGAGCGGCCGCGCCGGTGGCGGCGGCCGCAGCGGCAACGAACGTGCGGCGAGTCATGTCGGACATGGCGCGGGATGATAGCGGGTGAGCGCGCGTCTTCGCGCGGGATAAACTGCAAACCCTTGCGGCGGCTGGTCCTGTTCGACATCGACGGTACGATCCTCACCGATCGGGGGGCCTCGCGCTCCGCATTTGCGGACGCGCTCGAACGCGTCTTCGGCTACGAAGGCGATCTCTCGCGCTACGACTTCTCCGGACGCACCGATCCGCAGATCGCGCACATGGTGCTGCACGACGCCGGCATCTCCCGCGAAGACGTCGAGGCAGATCTGCCCCGCTTGTGGGAGCTCTACCTCGCCGGCCTCGCGCGCAACGCGACTCCCGAGCGTGTGCAGGTGATGCCCGGCATCCGCGAGTTGCTCTCCGAGCTGGAAACGCACGCCGACGTCGTGCTGGCGCTGCTCACTGGCAACATCGAGCCGGGCGCGCGCCTGAAGCTCAACGGCGCGGGCCTCAACGACCCTTTCCCGTTCGGCGCGTTCGGCAGCGACTCCGCGGACCGCACCGACCTCCCACCCATCGCCATGCACCGCGCCTCCGAACGCCTCGGCCGCCACTTCCGCGGCGCCGACGTCGTGATCATCGGCGACTCGATCTACGACGTGCGCTGCGGCGTCCCGTACGAAGCCACGACGATCGCCGTGGCCTCCGGCAAGACTCCCGCGGAAACACTACGCGCCGAGAACCCGGACCATTTTTTCGAGAGCGTTTCGGATCTCGGTGCAATGATGAGAGCGATATTGGGCGAGTGATGAGTGATGAGAGATGAGCGATGAACCCCACCACCCGGTTCATCGCTCATCGTTCATCGTTCATCGTTCGATCTCAGTCCTTCTCCGGCACCCTCACCTTGCCTGCCACGCGGGTGTAGTCGATTCCGCCGCTGCCCTTGTGGCCGACAGTGAAGTTGCCGCCGACGTCGGCGACGTCGATCGAACCGGAACCGTCTTCGTCGATGAGGACGTCGCGCTTCACGTTCTGCACGAGGATCGATCCCGAGTCGTCGTTGCGGATGCGGAGCGAGCCGGCGATGCGCGCGATCGTGATCGAGCCCGAGTCGTCCTCCAGCTCGACGTTTCCGCCGACGTTCTTCACCGTGATCTCGCCCGAGTCGTCTTCGATGCTCACACTGCCGGTGACGCCGTCGATCGTGATCTCGCCCGAGTCGTCGTGGATCGTCAGATCGCCGCGGATGTTCGTCACCTCGATCGCGCCGGAGTCGTCGTCGATCGTGGTCGTGCCGGTGTTCGCCAGCTTGATCCAGCCGCTGTCGTCGTCGATCACGACCGGCAGGCCCGCGGGAAGCGTGACGCCGAGGTCGAGGCGCGCGGTGAAGAAGCCGAAGATGACCGTTTTGTCGGGGATGTCCGCCGTGATGTGCAGGTCCGAGCCCGAGCGGCGCATCGTCAGGGTGATGCGCTCGAGGAAATCATCGTCGCTCGTGCAGGCCGTACCCGATGCGACGATCTGCGTCGCGCCCGGCGTTCCGTCGACCTTGAGCGAGCCCGAGTCGGCGTGAATGACCACGCGCGAAACCCCGCTCGCCAGCGAAACACCGCGTCGCGGCGCCGAGTGGCTGCAGTCGTCGTCGAAGAGCCCGCCCGCAAACGCGGAACCGGCGCTCAAAAGAACCGTTACGGCTGTGATCGCTGCAAATCTCATCGGGAACCTCCCACAGCCGGAGTGTACGGAATCGGACACCGCGGGTTTCATTACCGGACATTCCTCACCACCACTTCGTGACCGGCGGCGGATTGCGCACGTCGACGACGTCGCCCGGCCGTGGCGTCACGAACGCGATCTTCCCAGTCGCTGCTTTCACCAGGCGCTCCGGCGGCTCGTTCCAGGGGTGATACGCGAGGTTGAACGTGCCCCAGTGCACTGGCAGCATCAATTTCCCCCGCACCGCGAGATGGATCGCGACTGCCTGTTCGGGATTCACGTGAATCTCCGGCCAGGTCGGTCCGTACGCGCCCATCTTGATCACCGTCAGATCGAACGGACCGAGCGCCTTGCCGATGTCGCCGAACGCCTCGAACCAGCCGGTGTCGCCGCTGAAGAACACGCGATGCGACGGACCGACGATCGCCCACGTCGCCCAGAGCGTTTCGTACGCGTCGGTCCCGCGGCGGCCGGAGAAGTGGCGCGAGGGCAGCGCGACGATCTCGAGACCGCGCAGCCGTGCGCGCTCGTTCCAGTCGAGCTCCTTCCGCTGCGCCGCCGGCACACCCCAGCGTTCCAGATGCGCGCCGACACCGAGCGGAACGAAAAACGTTGCGCCACGCGCGGAGAGCGATTGCACGGTGTGCATATCGAGATGGTCGTAGTGGTCGTGGGAGATCACCACGGCGTCAACGTGCCCGAGGTCCTCGAGTGCAACAGGCGGCGGATGAAAGCGCTTCGGGCCGGCCCATTGAAACGGAGAGCAGCGCTCGCTCCAGATCGGATCCGTGAGGACGCGGTAGCCGTCGATGTCGATGAGCACCGTCGCATGGCCGATCCAGATCGCCTGGAGTCCTTCGCCCGCACGCAGTGGCAGGGCGGGATGCTGCACGGGAATCGCGATCGGCGGGATGCGTACTTCGTCGCCGAAGAACTGCATCCGCAACGTCTTGCCGAGCGTCCCCGGCAGCATCGTGCGCGTCGGGAGGCGGTTGCGGAACTTCCCGTCACGCCACTGCGGAGACGCCTTCACGCGCGCGAGGCGCTCGCCTTTGATGCGTCCTCCGAGGGGCGGCCAAAGGCGCATGAAGATCGCGATGGCGGCGATCATCGCGATCAGCAGCAGGAGGGCAGTACGGAGCTTTTTCACGAGTTGAGAGTTGCGAGTAGCGGGTTACGAGTCACTGCGAGAAACCCTCGCAACTCGCAACTCGCAACTTCAAGGCAGTCCCGCGGGGATTTCCTCGGGCAGCGGCGGTGTCAGAACCGGAGCGGTCATGACGCGTCTCCCGCCCGCGAAGCGCGAGTCGAAGTACGGCGAGTCGAGGCGGTCGATTCTCACCGAGTGGCGGCGGCTGGCGGCATGCACGAACTCGCCGTTGCCGATGTAGATGCCGACGTGCGAGATCCCGCGCTTGTAGGTGTTGCGGAAGAAGACCAGGTCGCCGGGCTGGAGCTCTTCGCGCTCGACGATGCAGCCCTCGCGATACTGGGCCGCGGCCGTTCGGGGAAGCTCGACCGCCGTGCTGAACACGCGCCGCACGAGCCCCGCGCAATCGAAGCCTTTCTTCTCGTCCTGCCCGCCGAAGCGGTACTTCACGCCGAGCCAGGAGAGAGCGCGCTCGACCATGCCCGGCTGCGGCTCCCGCGGACTCTCGTCCGCGATCACCACCGGCGCCAGGAGCGCCGCAAGGACGACCAACAGCAAAACCTTCTTCAAATCGCCGCGGACTCTACGGCACCAGGCCGCCGGACGCAACCGTGTGAATTCGTCGCGTACAATAACCTCAGATGGCCGATCCTCTCGTCACTGTCACCGCCTACACCGCGCCGGCCGACGCGCGGGCGGCAAAGGGTGCCCTCGACTCCGCCGGCATCCCCTCGGTGGTCGACGAGGCGCTCGAGCGCCGCGCGAAGGTACGCGTGACCAACCTCGATGCGATCCGCGCCGGCGACGTGCTGACGGCGACCTGCCCCACTCTCGCAGAGATCGACGAGGCGGACGAGGACCAGAGCGACGCGATCTGCCCCGCGTGCGGCTCTCCGGACGTCGTGTCGTCCCGGCGCGCGCAGACGTTCGCGCTGGTGGTCACGCTCGTGGTCGCGATCGGAGTGGCGACGGAGCTCGTGCAGGCCGCGTTCTTCGGGATCGCCGCCGCGGCGGTGTTCTTCCTCATCGCCGGACGCCGGCGCTGCCAGAATTGCAACGAGACGTGGGATTGAGTTTCGACCGCGACCTTCGGCAGCGTCTCGCGTCGTTCCTGCGTCCGTTCTATCAGGACCTGGACGGCGTCTCACGCTTCGAGGACGTCGAGCGTATCGCCGCGATCGCCCGGCGCCTCTACTCTCCGCCACCCGAGGACGAGCGCGCGTTCGAGCTGCTCCTGCTCTTTCACCGTCTGGGACGGTGGCTCGAGAAGGTCGGCAACCTGTCGCGAGCGGTGCTCGCGGTCGGTGGGCTGACTGAGGCCGAGTTGCGCCGCACGGCCGCATCGATTGGGCGACTCCATGCGCCGGTGAGCGATGCGGAGCGTGCCGTCGCCGCGGCGGGACTGATCGACTCCGCCGGCGTACGGGGCCTGACCGAGCACTTCGCGCGCGCGCGCCGCGAAGGCAACTCGCTGATGGACGTTTTGCGTGCCGCGTTGTCGGAGGTTGCCGTTCCGGAGTGGCTCCCGCGGCGCGCGGAAGAATGGCTGCATCAGCGCCGCGAAGCGCGCCGGGAAACCTGCAGGCGTCTGTTGGAAGAGTTACAGCTGGACGATCTGCGTTGATGGGTACCCCCGGCTGAAGCCGGGGGCTAGAGTCATCCTAATTCCGCGCATCCCGAACGAGGTAGATCCGCTCGGCGAACGGCGTCGTTGCGTTCGCGTTCTGCACATGCACCTCGATCACGTCACCGCGCTCCAGGCCGGAGACCGGATGAAACGTCCCGGAAACATCGACGTTCGTGTTCGAGCCGTACGACACGATCACGCGGTTGCCGGTGTTGGTGCCGGAGTTGAAGCCCTTTGCCCAGGTCGCCGATTCGAGCTCGATCGTGCGACGCGAGGTGTCGACGGAGCGCACCGTGCCGCGGATCGTCGCCATCTGCGAGGACGAGCCGGTGGTGCCGGCGCTGACGCTGCGAATCACGCTGATGTCCTGCGCCACGAAGCGGTTGCTGCCGAGGTCGCGGAGACGGATCTCGATCTCATCGCCGCGCTCGAGGTCGGACGCGCGATAGGTCTGGTTGTTGAAGTACACCGGCGTCGAAGTCTCGTACTCCACGGTCATGAGCGAGGCGCTGCCGCGATCGATCTCGATCGTGCGACGGGACGTGTCGACATATCGCACTGTGCCGCGCAGCGTCGAGTTGTAGACGCCACCCGGAGAGGTGGACGAGCCACCCGAGACGTCGCGGGTCACGGTCATCGATTCCGCACGGAGCTGATTGCCCGACTCGTCGACCCGCACCGCCACTTCATCGCCGCGCTCGAGATCGGAGACGCGATACGTCTGGCCCTGATAGCCGACGGTCGTGTCGTCGTCGTAATAAACGCGGACGCTGTTCGAACCGCCCGAGAGCATGTTGTTGTACCCGCTGACGTTCGTCAGGTGGAGCACGCGGCTCGACGTGTCGACGTGATCGACCGTACCGCGGATTTCGTAGTTGTTGTTGCCTGATCCGCCGAGAATGTCGCCCATTCCGGTCGAGCCGCAAGCGGCCAAGAACAGGAGCGCTAACGTCGCTGCTGTCAGTGATTTGTATCTTGTCATGGTCATAGTCTCCCGCTCTTTCCTAGAGCAGGAAGCATGCCGTGGACACTCGCTCGCAACTCGCAACCCGCTACTCGCAACTCAGTGACAGCTGTCGAGCCCGCCCAGAAACCCGCCGAGCACGGCGTAGAACGCGTCCGGCTGTTCCAGCCACGGGAAGTGGCCCGCGTTCTCGAGGAATTCGAGCTTCGAGCCGGGAAACGTCTCGTGCACTTCGTCTGCGCTCTCCAGCGGATCCTGCTTTCCGTGCAGGACGAGCACCGGCGCCTTCACCTTCTCCAGGCCGGCGCGGATGTCGAGTCCCATCATCTGCGGCACGACCGAATAGAACACGCCGGAGTGGAACGAGGTCACGTCCATCGGGTCGGTGAGCAGACGCGACTTCGAGCGGTCGGCGAAGTACGCGGGTGCTTTCGCCTTCGTCAGCTCTAGCGCCGCACGGGGGCGGTTCTCCTTCATCCGCTCTGGATCGCTCCACTGCTTGATCAGCGCACGGTCCTCGTCGGTGAAGCGCGACTCCAGGTTGGCGTTGAACTTCATCACCGTCTTCAGCGTCGGGCCGCCGGAGTCGATGAGCGCGAGCGCGCCGACGCGCTCGGGGTGCTCGCGCGCGTACATCATCGACAGGATTCCACCGAAGGAATGCCCGGCGATGGTCAGCTTCTCGATCTGCAGCTCGCGCCGCAACGCCTCGACGTCGCCGACGAGGTTCTTCAGCGAGATCGCGTTCGCGTCGTAGGTCTCGATGACCGATTTGCCGGTGCCGCGCTGATGCAGCAGCACGAACTTGTACTTGTCGCCGAGCTTCTCCGCGATCGGACGGAGATAGTCGGGCGAAAATCCCGGACCTCCCGACAGCAACAGGACCGGCTCCCCTTTGCCGATGACGTCGTAATGGAGCGTGGTGCCGTCGTGCGATTTGAAGGTGGCGGCGGAAAGCGGGAGCGCGAGTGCGAGAAGGAGAACGAGGCGGCGCATTGGGCGAGAGTTTACGCGATGAGGCGTACCATCCTTCCCATGCGTACGAACATCCTGGCGGCCTCGCTCCTCCTGTTCGTTCTCCCTCTCCTCGCACAGGATCCGAAACCCGACTCGCACGTGACGATCCCGCTCGAGCGCTACGAGACGCTCCGCCGCACCAGCGACTCCCCTTCCGCCACCGTCGTCGACACCATCCTCCTCGGCGGCGGCTTCCGCGAGCGCAACCTCACCATCACCTTCACCGGACGCGCGACCGGCGCGCGGCCGCTCGTGCAGGTGATGAATCAGACCAACGACGTCACGATCTCCGGCTGCCAGGGCGACGCGATGTTGTCGCGCAGCGGCAAGGGCACGTTCGACCTCGTTCCGCTCGACGACGCCTTCGAGGTGCGCTGCGAGCTGTGGATCAGCGGGAGCGACCGCCTGCGCATGCACGTCGCGCAGAGCGTGCTCGCGGTGCGATCGGGCGTCGCCGACGCGGAGCTGCTCGCGGGCGACGAGGACGACACCGGCGCGCGCGATTACACGCTCGTACGCCACGTCGCCGGTCCCGGCGAGACGCTCGCCGCGACGGCCACGGGCCGCTATCTCATCACGCTCCTTCCCGACGCGACGCGGTTCCGCTACGCGATCGACGTACACAATCCCAATCGCACGACGTCCTCGCTCGAGCTCGTGCTGCAATCGAACGAGCACCTGCAGCAGATCGACTCGGCCGCGCCGTACGAGGTGACCGAGGGGCGATACGTTTTCTCGATCCCGCCGGGCGACTCGACGATCACGCTCACCGGCGAGCTGCGCGGCACCGCGTTCACCGCCCCGGTCCGCGCGAGCCTGCAGTACCTCGTCATCGAGTCGCACCCGCTCCTTCGTCCCACCGTCCAGACTCCGGCGAAGCGCATCTCCCTCGGTGAAACCGGCGTGACGCCGCAATATCGCGGCGCGCTGGCGTTCGAGACCGGCACGGAACGGATCGCGTGGACCGTCACGCGTCTGCAGGCGTTGCATTCGACAGGCTATGCGGTGAACGATGCAAGCCATCGTCTGTTCGTCCCCATCGACGGCCCGGTCCTCGGCGAAACGACGTTCGCGTTGCGCAACGAGGGCGCGCCGGAGCTCGTGCTGCCACAGAAACCGGAGCCGACCTACGTGAGCCTCGGCGGCGACGCTGTACTGATGACGAAAAACGCGGCCGGTCAACTGACCGTGCCGCTGTCGCAGGGCGAGCAGCAGGTGTTCGTTCAGCACAGGCAACCGCTGCGTCGCGGTTTCGGGTTCGCCATCGGCAGCGTTGCCGTTCCGCAGCTTTCCGAGGCGGCGACGCAGACAACGGTGACGTTGTCGTATCCCGCGCAGTGGGTGCCGCTGTACGAGAAGTTCGCGTCGCGAGCGCGGGTGTGGACGCCCGGCGCCGGCGACGTGTTGCTGCTCATCGTGCTCGTGCTGTGGGTTGAGCGGCTGCTGGCGTGGCTGGCAATGCCGGCACCGCACCGTTTCGTGATCGCGTTGCTCGCGGCGCTCGCGGCGTCGCTGGTCTCCGCGTTTCTCGTGGTGGTGATCGTCGCGTGCAGCGCGCTGACGATCGCGTGGATCATCAGCCTCCCCCTCCGCCCGCGGATCGTGGTCGCGGTATTGTTCGTGGGAGTGGTGCTCCTGGGCCTGATGGCCCTGATGGTGGGCGGTCCCAACCGCGGCTATCGCAAAGCCGAAGTCTCGTCCGCCGCGGGATACGAAGACGCGGTCACGGATACGGCACCGACAGGACGTAAGGCGGCCACACCAGCCGCGACGCTCGCGTACCAGGGACTCCCCGCGAAATTCACGCTCCCCGGTGGCCACCGCAGCAGCACGTTCTCGCAGGAGCTCCTCCGCGCCGACCGCCCGCAGCGCGCGTTCGTGTTCGCGGTGTCGTTCGCGCTGACAAACTGGATCGGCGTGCTGCTCGCGCTGGTCGTTCTACTGATGTTGTGGCGCGACCGATACGCGCTCGCGCAAGCGATCCGCGAGCGAATCGCGAGGCCAAATCCGGAACCCGTAATCTAGGAGTGCGGTGGCGAGGGCGGTCAGGAGGGGAGGGAGCCACCGCTCTGGTAGGCCGGGCGGACGGCGCTGCGGACGTACCAGAGCGGTGGCTCCCTCCCGGCCGACCGCCCGCGCCACCGCACTCCTAGATTACGTGCGCAGCACGCCGGAGCGCTCGTACACCTTCGCTTCGATGAACGTATCCACCAGCGAAGGATCGAGCAGGCCGTCGTTCATCTCCATGCGGAGGATGTCGAGCGCGCGCTCCGTGGGGACGGCGCGTTTGTACGGGCGGTCGCTGGCGGTGAGGGCGTCGTAGATGTCCGACACCGTCATCATCCGCGACTGGATCGGGATATCCGCGGCGGACAGCTTGCGCGGGTAGCCGCGGCCGTTGAGCTTCTCGTGATGCGCGTAGGCGATGTCGGCGACGGCGGCGAGGTCGCGGGTCCAGGGGATCTTCTGCAGGAAGTTGAACGTGTGCGTGACGTGGCTCTCGATCTCGATGCGCTCCGCCGCGTCGAGGTTGCCCTTGCGGATCGAGAGAATGCGCGCTTCCTCCGGATCGACCAGCCGCCGCCGGTCGCCGCGGATGTCGACGTAATCGCGCGCCGCCAGCGCCTGCAGGAACTGGAAGTCCCCCTCCGGAAGCACCGTCGGCTCGTTCGACTGCGCGATGAACGCGAAGTCCTTCTGCAGCTTGTGAATCGTCTCCGCGGTCTCCGCGTCGATGCGCGCCGAGAGCTCGTCGAATCCGTCCCGTCCGTTTGCGAGTAGATGCTCGATCTTCCGCCGCGAGGCCTCGTTCTCGATCGCCTTCATCAGGAACTCGAAGCGCCCGCGGATGTTCTCGAGCTGCATCGGATAGAGCTTCTTCTCCTTGATCAGCACCTGCTCGCGCACGCCTACCTTGCCGAAGTCGTGCAGCAGCGACGCGTAGCGGATCTCGCGGATCTGATCGGACGTGAAACGGACGTCGGCGAATGGTCCGCAATCGATGCGGTCGACCACCTTCGCGAGGTCGACGGTGAGGTCGGCCACGCGGAACGAGTGACCCGAGGTCGTCGGATCGCGCTGTTCGATCGCGGTGACCGCGGCGGTGACGAAGCCTTCGAACAGCCGCTCGATCGATTCGTAGAGCAGGTTGTTCTCGACGGCGACCGCGGCCTGGCTGGCCAGCGCGCGCATGATGTCGGCCGTGTCCTGATCGAAGGCGATCACGTTGTGAGGCACGGTCGTCGCCGTAAGGCGCGCCGCCGCAGTGGCGCGTCGACGATTGATGAGCTGCAACACGCCGATCACGTCGCCGGCGTGGTTCGTCATCGGGAACACGAGCAGCGAGTGCGTGAGATACCCATTCGTCTCGTCGAACGAGCGGTTGATCTCGTACTCCGCGTCGGCCGGCAGGTTGTAGGCGTCGTCGATGACCAGCGTTTCCCCGGTCATGGCCACATAACCCGCGAGACTCTTGCGGGTGATCGGAAGGATCTTTTCCTCGAATCCCTCGACGTCGATCGAGTCGTTCTGCGCGAGCTTCCAGCGCAGGACCTTCTGCCCGTTCACTTCGCCGAGGAGGTAGAGCGATCCGGCGTCGGAGCGCGAGAGCTCGCGCGCCTTGCTGAGAATCATCGTCAGCAGGACCGAGTGATCGCGGACCGTCGACAGCGCGGATCCGATCTCCGACACCTGCTGCAGCTCCCGCGTGCGCTCGCTCAACTGCTTCTCGAGCTGGTCCGCGCGGTTCTTCTGGTAGAGGAACTGATACGCGCGCTTGACCGCGCTCAGCAACGACGCAGTGGAAGGATTCTCGGGGAGTTGCAGATAGACACCATCGTCCGCGAGCCACTTCGGCTGTTCGGCGAGGCCGATGCCGACCACGGCGGTGCGCCCATCGAGATGCAGGAACTTGCGGCGGCCGTTGATGATGGGAGGATCGACGAGGACCACGCGCAGCGCCGCGCCGTCGTTGACCAGCAGCTCGTCGAGATCGTCGAGCCTGCTCGGCGCGATCGATTCACGAGTCAGCTCGTCGGCATAACGGCCGATCGGAAAGGTCTCCGAATGCAACAGCGTCAACATCTGCATGGGGTCTCGGGGGTCTCGCCGTGGAACCGCGCCCCGAGAGCCGTTCTTCCAGCGCCCGGAACCGGTTTCATTATGCACCGGTTGGCGGTTGGCGGTTGGCGGGAGAACGGGGCCCACTACAATGTCCCGCCATGCTGAAGCGTGCACTGCCGTTCCTCTTCCTCGCCGCGTCCGCGCTCGCGCAGGAGCAACAACAACCATACGCGCCCGACCGGCGTCCCGATGAAGGCGAAGGGCCGTTCAAGCGCCTGATCATCCGCGGCGCGACCGTGATCGAAGGCTCGGGGGCTCCGCCGATCGGGCCGATGGACATCGTCATCGAGGGCAACCGCATCACCGAAATCCGCAGCGTCGGGTTCCCGAAAGTCCCCATCGATCCCGAGCGCCGACCTGCCCTGATCCCAGCCGAGGGGCCGAAGGACGCGACGAAGGAGATCGACGGCTCGAAGATGTACGTCCTGCCCGGCTTCGTCGACATGCACGGTCATCCGGGAGGCACCGAGCAGGGCACGACCGCGGAGTACGTGTTCAAGCTCTGGCTCGCGCACGGCATCACCACGGTGCGCGATCCCGGATCGGGAAACGGACTCGAATGGACGATCCATGAGCGCGACCGCAGCGCGAAGAACGAGATCGTCGCGCCGCGCATCGTGCCGTACGCGTTCACCGGCAGGTCGATGTGGAAGGGCGGCGCGATCGACTCGCCCGAGCAGGCGCGCAAGTTCGTGCAGTCCGTGGCGAAGAACGGCGGCGCGGGACTCAAGATCATCGGCGCGGGCGGCGGCGGCGATCCCATCTACGATCCGGACATCCTGGCGGCGCTCATCGACGAGGCGAAGAAGCACAAGCTCGGCACGACCACCCACCTCGCGCAACTCGGCGTCGCCCGGATGAACATCCTCCAGGCCGCACGCCTTGGATTGGGCTCGATGGAGCACTGGTACGGCCTTCCCGAATCGCTGTTCGCGGAGCGCACCATCCAGGACTATCCCGCGGACTACAACTATCTCGACGAACAGCATCGCTTCGGCCAGGCCGGACGTCTGTGGCGGCAAGCCGCGCCGCCGGGCAGTGCGAAGTGGAACGCGGTGATGGACGAGCTTCTTCAGCTCAAATTCACGATCGATCCCACGTTCACGATCTACGAGGCGAGCCGCGATCTCTCCCGCGCGATGCGCGCCGAATGGCACGACCGCTACACGCTGCCGTCGCTCTGGAAGTGGTACGAGCCGAGCCGCAAGGCGCATGGGTCGTACTGGTTCGACTGGACCACGCGTGACGAGATCGAGTGGAAGAACAACTACCGCCTCTGGATGACCTTCATCAACGAGTACAAGAACCGCGGCGGCCGCGTGACCACCGGCTCCGACTCCGGCTACATCTACAAGCTCTACGGATTCGACTACATCCGCGAGCTGGAGCTGTTGCAGGAAGCGGGCTTCCATCCGCTGGAAGTGATCCGCGCCGCAACCTTCCACGGCGCCGAGACGCTTGCGGAGCCGACTGGGAAAAAAGCGCAGTTCGGACTCGTGCGCACGGGGATGCTCGCAGACCTCGTGCTCGTCGAGGAAAACCCGCTCGCGAACCTGAAGGTGCTGTACGGGACGGGCGCGATTCGCGTGAACGACGAGACCGGGAAGGTGGAGCGCGTGGGCGGAGTGAAGTACGTCGTGAAGGACGGGATCGTGTACGACGCGAAGAAACTCCTCGCGGACGTGGAGAAGATCGTCGCGGACGCGAAGAAGTAGAGAGACGACCGGGAGGCCTCCGGCGAATCCGCCGCCACAGGTCCCTCGACTCCACCCTCGGTGAGCATGACGAGATTCGACATGCGGTTCGCGATCTTCAGCGTCGCGGTCTCCGAGACACGGAAAGGCAGGCCGTCGAATCGATCGATCACCGCATCGCGGTTCCAGCGCGCCGACAGCACCGCTTGCTTCATCGGCTCGCGAAGCGATTCGACTTCGCTTTCCGGATAGCTCGCAAGAATGAACACGGAGTCGTTCGCCGTACCGAACACGCGAACCAGAGTCTCGCCGTGAGCCGGCGCATGCGCGATCAACACGAGACAGAGTGATGCGATGGCACGAAGCCGCATGAAAACTCCTCCGATCTCAAGCATACATGTTGGTTTTGACCCGAGGATTCCATCTTTTCGCCACAACCTCGGGGTAGCCTCTCGCGCCATGAAACCGATCGCCGCGATGTTCGCGCTTCTTCTCGCTTCGTTCCTCTACGTGCAGAGCGTTCACGCGCAGAGCGATCCCCTATCGCGCTCCTGGAACCAGCCGGTCGAGCCGTTCCGCATCGCTGGAAATCTCTACTACGTCGGCGCATCCGACATCACGTCGTATCTCATCACCACTCCGAAAGGGCACATCGTGCTCGACGGCGGGTTCGTGGAGACGGCGCCGATGATTCGCGCGAACATCGAGCGGCTCGGCTTTCGCGTTCGCGACGTGCGCATCCTCATCGGCAGCCACCCCCACTACGATCACGCCGGCGGTCTCGCAGAGTTGAAACGCGTTACAGGAGCACGGTTCATCGCGAGCGCGTTGGATGCGCCTCTCTATGCGCGAGGCGGAATGGACGATCCGCAGTTCTTCGACCGCTATCCCTTCCCGCCTGTCGTCGCCGATCGCAAGATCGCAGACGGCGAGCAAATCTCCCTCGGCGGCGTGAAGCTCACGGCGCGGATCACGCCGGGCCACACGCCGGGCTGCACGACGTGGACGATGAACATCGGCCAGCAATCGGTCGCGTTCCTCTGCAGCCCGACCGCGCCGGGATACCAGCTCGTCGACAATCCGCGCTATCCGAACGCGATCGAGGACTATCGCCGCCAGTTCGACATCCTTCGCTCGCTCGATGTCGACATCTTCCTCGCCTCGCACGGCAACTTCTTCAAGCTCGCCGAAAAGCGGAAGCGCCACAGCGCGAAGGTGAATGCGTTCGTCGACCCTGAGGGTTATCGCGAGTTCGTCGCAACGGCGGAGGCGTCGTTCGAAGAGAAGGTCGCGACGCAGGCGAAGTAGCGAGAGACGACCGGAGGCCTTCGTCGTTCCCCGCTGGCGTCGGTGGAGCTGTTCCTGCGCTTCGGTGTGACTTCGGTGCGCGATCCCGGAGCGGAGACCGCGGACGCGATCCTGCTGCGCGATCTCGTGCGCGCGGGGAAAGTGCCGGGACCCGCGATCTTCACCGCGGGACGGATTCTGATCGCATCGGACTTCACGCCCGAGCCGTTCGTGATCGTGAGAAACGAACAGGAAGTCCGCGACGAGATTCGCTGGCAGGCGAACGCCGGCGTCGACGCAATCAAGGTGCATGCGTCGATGCCGCCCGACCTCGTCCGCGTCGCGATCGACGAAGGGCATCGCCACGGAATGCCGGTCCTCGGTCATCTGCAGCGAACGACGTGGACCGAGGCTGCGCGGATGGGGATCGATGGCGTGGAGCATGCGGCCCCATGGTAGGAGGAGTACATGCTGCCGGAAGCGCGCGAGAGCTCACCCGGCGGATTGCTTGCGCGCGCGCACTGGCTCGATCATCTCGACGAGCACGCGATCGACGAGATGATCGCCGCGCTCGTGGAGCACAAGGTCGTCGTCGATCCGACTCTGATGGCGATGCACACCAAGTTCTGGGGCGATGATCCACGCTACACGAACGATCCCGATCTCGCGCTCGTGCCGGAGATCGTGCGCAAGGGCTGGCCCGCGGGCCGTTTCACCGCCTCGTGGTCCGCTGCGGACTATCAGCGTGCGCAGAAATCGTGGCCGGCGCTGTTGCGGCTCCCGAAGAAGATGTACGACGCCGGCGTGCACCTCGTGACCGGCACCGATACGCCGACGCCCTGGATCATCCCGGGCGTGAGCCTGCACGACGAGATGCAACTGCTCGCGGATGCCGGCATTCCGCTGCTCTCGATCTTGCGCATGGCGACGTTCGACGCCGCTCGCGCATTACGCCGCGAGAAGGAATTCGGCTCGATCGCGCCCGGCATGCGTGCCGATCTCGTCCTGCTCGCGAAGGACCCGCTGGCGTCGATCGCGAACACGCGCTCGATCGAACTCGTGGTGCAGCGCGGCCGGATCGTCTCCCACGACTGAGTCGTCGAGTCTTCGGGTCTTCGAGTCGTCGAGTCATCTAGCCTCACAGGCTCATAGGCTCACAGCGGACATCTCCGAGTCTTACAGATGCGCGTCCGCGAGTCTGACAGTCCTCCCTATGCGACTGTGAGACTGTGCGACTGTGCGACTCGAAGACTTGACGACTCGGCGACTCGACTCCTCGACGACTCGCTCAGATCCGCGCGCGGCAGCGATCGATGAGCGTCTTGAGCCCTCGGCCGTCGCCGAGGGCGTCGCGCGCCTTGAGCAGCTCGGTGAGCATGTCCGGCGACGTGATCTCGTCGGCCGCTTCCTCGATCTCGCCGTCGGACGACTCAACAGCGATCGCAATGTAAGGAATCGCGCGTGCGTCGTGACGACGCGCGAGTCCGAGGGCCGCTTCGTGCGCCACGCAGCGATCGTCATCGCGGAGACGCTCGGCAAGCGCGGCGCGGATGCGCGGCGTGTCGTGGTCGGACAGGCTCCCCACCGCAAACGTCGCGCGATCGCGGACCGAGGTATCGGCGTCTTTCATCAGCGTCAGCAGGACGCGCTCGGCGCGCTCGTCGGCGATCAGGTCCTCGAGTGCCGTGGCGACGGCCCAGCGCACGTTGCCCGCATCGTGCACGGCCACGCGCGAGAGCGCGTCGATCGTCCGCGCGTCCTGGCGCTGTCCGAGCGCATGCACCACCGCCTCGACGACGGAGGCGTCGCCGTCGCCGGTCATCGTCAGCAGCGTTTTCATCGCCTCGTCGGAAAAAGCATTGAGCTGTCCGAGGATATCCGCGCCCGCGACACGTTCCGCGGATGCGTCGCTGCGACAGAGCTGGACGGCGCGCTCGAACACTTCTCGCGTGCCGAGGGCATGCAGTTGCTGGATCGCGCCCCAGCGCGAGTCGTCATCCTGCTCACGAACGACGACCGCGAACAGTTCGTCGACGGAATGCACGCACCGATGCTACCTTACGTTTCGTTCATGCGCTCCTGTCTGATTTTGGTCGTGTTGTTTCTTCTCACCGCTTGTGGTGAGCTGAAGTCTCCGACGGACCCC
>DASYGV010000077.1:0-83890 GCA_035999335.1 Thermoanaerobaculia bacterium
CGCTACGTGCAGTCCGTCGGCGGGGTGCTCAACGGCACGACCTTTTTCGATCGCACGAACTACTTCGAGACCCTTCCCTCCAACTACCTCGCCCTCGGACTGTGGCTCGAGTCCGACCGCATGGGCTGGTTCCTCCCCGCGCTCACGCAGGAGAAGCTCGACATCCAGCGCGAGGTCGTAAAGGAGGAACGCCGCCAGCGCTACGACAACGTGCCGTACGGCACGGCCTTCGAGCGCCTGCTCGGCCTCGCGTTCAACCCCGAGTACTCGTACCACTGGCCGACCATCGGCTCCATGCAGGACTTGGAAGCAGCGTCGCTCGACGACATCCGCGAGTTCTTTGCCACCTGGTATCGCCCCGACAACGCGACGCTGACGATCGTCGGCGACTTCGCGCCCGAGGAGGCGAAGCAGCTCGTAGAGCGATATTTTTCCGAGATCCGCGCCGGCGGCTCGTTCCCGCAATTCAGCGCGCAGCGCACGCCGCCGGGACACGAGGTGCGCGAGACGTTCGCGTCGCAGGTGCAGCTCCCGCGCATCTATCGCCTCTACCACCTGCCGAAGATGGGCGAGCCCGACTGGATCGCGGCGGACCTCCTCACGACGATCCTCGCGTCCGACAAAGCAAGCCGCCTCGATCGCGTGCTCGTACACGAGCGTCAAATCGCGCAGGACGTCGCCACGTACGTGTTGCCAACGGAATCGACGGGCATGATGCTGCTGCAGGCGACCGCCCGCGAAGGCGTCGCCATCGACGAGATCGAGAGCGCGATCGACGAGGAAGTCGCGCGAGTCGCGATCGACGGCATCAACGACGACGAGCTCACGCGCGCGAAGAACCGCGCGGAGATCGAGCTCGCCCACCAGGTCGAGACCTTCGACGCCCGCGCCGACCTCCTCGGCATGATGTCCACCTACTTCGGCGATCCGTCGCTGATCCACAGCTGGCTCGATCCGTATCGCGCAGCGACGGCGGACGATCTCGCGCACGTCGCGCGGAAGTACCTGATCCCCGAAAATCGCGTAACCAGTCTCTTTATCCCCGACCGGAGCGCCGCATGAGCGTGACGGATCGCAGCAACGCGCCCAGTCCCACCGAGCCGCGGCCGTATCACTTCCCGCACATCACGCGCACGACGCTGCCGAACGGGTTGCACGTGCTCGTGGCCGAAAATCACAACGCGCCGCTCGTTTCGTTCCGCGCATTGATCCGCTCCGGCGCCGATCACGACACTCACGCAACCGCGGGACTCGCGTCCGTCACCGCCGACCTGCTCGACGAGGGCGCAGGCACCCGCGACACGATCGGCCTCGCGGAGGATCTCGGTCTCCTCGGCGCGGCCCTCGGCACCGGCGCGGACTGGGATGCGTCGTACATCTCCTGCGACGTCCTCGCGCGCACCAGCGAGGCGGCGCTGGAGATCTTCAGCGACGTCACCGCGCGCGCCACGCTCCCGACGGACGGTCTCGAGCGCGTGCGCGCGGAGCGTTTGAACGAGATCCTGCAGCAACGCGACGAGCCGGGCGTGATCGCCGGCAAGCGCTTCGCGCACCTGCTCTACGGCACCGGCGCGTACGGGAACTCCGTGGTCGGCAACGCGGACAGCGTCGTTCGCATCACCATCGACGACGTACGCCGCTTCTACGAGCAGCACTTCGTGCCGAACAACAGCGCGGTCGTGGTCTCCGGCGACGTCGACTCTGCACGCGCGATCGAGCTTGTCACGAACGCCCTCGGCGGATGGAAACGCGGCGCGGAACCGCCTCGCGCGGTCATCGCGCCGCGCCCGATCGACGCGAGCCGCGTGTACGTCATCGACCGTCCGCAAGCCGTACAGTCGGAGATCCGCGTCGGGCACATCGGCGTGTCGCGCTCGACGGAGGACTACTTCGCGCTGTCGGTGATGAACGCGATCTTCGGCGGGGTGTTCAACTCGCGCATCAACCTCAACCTGCGCGAACGCCACGGCTACACCTACGGCGCCCGCTCGCAGTTCGCGTTTCGCAGACACGCCGGACCGTTCGTCGTTGCCGCGCCGGTACGCAACGAGGTCACGCTGCAGTCGGTGTCGGAAGTGCTCGCGGAGCTGCGACGCATCCGCACGGGCGACATCGAGGACCGCGAGCTCGACGACGTGAAGAACTATCTGATGGGCGTGTTTCCCGCGACCGTGCAGACCGCGTCCGACATCGCCAGCCGCCTCGTGGACATGGAGCTGTACGGCCTGCCCGAGGACTACTTCGATCGCTATCGCGAGAACATCGCGGGCGTGTCAAAGAAGGACGTCGAGCAGGTCGCGCAGAAGTATCTCGATCCCGACCGCGTCCTGATCGTGATCGTCGGCAACGCCAATCAGATCCGCGAGCCCCTCGGCACCCTCGGCATGCCGGTGCACGAGATGGACATCGACGGCCACATGCTGCCTCTTTCGTAGCCCCTGAGTGAGCGCAGCGAATCGAAGGGCGTTTCCCATAGCCCTGAGTGAGCGCTGCGAACCGAAGGGCCAACTGAGCCCTCACGCTGCGCTCGCATCCGGCGTCTGCTCGTGCAGCCGCGAAGTGGATCACGTACTGTCGGGGCTCACCTGGCCCTTCGACTCACTTCGCTCGCTCAGGGGCTATGCGTCTCGGCCAACTGAGCCCTCACGCTGCTCTCGCATCGGGCGCTTAATCGTGCAGCGCCGAAGGGATCACTCGACGTCGGGGCTCAGTTGGCCCTTCGACTCGCTTCGCTCGCTCAGGGCTACGGGAAAAGCCGCGGCGATCGCCTGCAACAACAGAAGCGCCATCGACGCGCCGTGCAGCGCGCCGAAGTGCTTGCGCACGGGATGATTGCGATCGAGGAACGAGATCGGCACCGGCGTCATCGCGCGGATCGTGCGGATGCGCAGATCGACCAGCGCCTGCGCGGCCGCGAGCATCAGCGCGATGAACAACACGATCAGCACGACTCGCCGCACCCGCCGCAGCTCGAGCGCGAACAGGAGCAGCGGCGCCGCGAGGGCGATGTAGTGCCACCGCGCGAGCATCGCGCCGACGACGTCCGCCGCGGTCGTCGGATCCGGCGCCACGCGGAACGCGGCCGAGGCGGCGAGCATGAGGAAAAACGCGCTGCCGAGCCAGAGCGCTCCGATCAGGCGTTGAACAGACTTCGTATCCCCTCCTCGAAAGGCGCGCGCACAACGCCCCCCTCGGTGATGATGGCCGTGATCAGTCGCGCCGGCGTCACGTCGAATGCCGGATGCCGCACATGGATCCCCTCCGGCGCCACGCGTGTGCCGTAGATGTCGGTGACTTCCTCCGCGCTGCGCTCCTCGATCGGGATCTGCGAGCCGTTCGGACACGCGCGGTCGATCGTCGAGATCGGCGCGGCGACGTAGAACGGCACGCCGTGCGCCTTTGCGAGCACCGCGACGGTGTACGTACCGATCTTGTTTGCCGTGTCGCCGTTGGCGGCGATGCGATCCGCTCCGACGATCACCGCGTCGAACTTCCCTTGCTGGAAGAAGTGCCCGGACATGTTGTCGGTGATGAGCGTGACGTCGATGCCATCGCGCTGCAGCTCCCATGCGGTGAGCCGCGCGCCCTGCAAGTACGGCCGCGTCTCGTCGGCGAACACGGCGATGTGCTTGCCGCCTTCGATCGCCGCGCGGATGACGCCGAGGGCCGTGCCGTAGCCGGCCGTGGCGAGCGCGCCGGCGTTGCAGTGTGTGAGCACCGTCGCGTTCTGGCCGAGGAGCTCCGCGCCGAAGCGGCCCATGCGCATGTTGGCCTCGACGTCTTCGCGGTGGATGCGCTCGGCTTCGCTTACCAAAGCGGCGGCCTTGCCGCCGCACTCCAAAAGCCGATCAACCGCCCACGCAAGATTGACAGCAGTCGGGCGGGCGCTCTTCAGCAGGCGTGCAGCCTCCTGCAGGTCGTCGCCGCGCATCGCCGCCATCGCCATCCCGTACGCTGCCGCGACGCCGATCGCCGGCGCGCCGCGCACGACCATCGTCCGGATGGCCTCGGCCACCTCCGACGCCGTGCGGCATTCGATCCATCGCTCTTCGCGCGGGAGGAGTCGCTGATCGAGGAGGGAGAGAACTTGTTCACGCCACAACAGAGGTGTGACGCCTGAGCTGAGATTCACCTCGATATACTACCGCCCCTGAAGTTGGAGGCTCTTCCATGGTGAAAGTAGGAGTAAACGGCTTCGGGCGCATCGGACGAAACGTCGTCCGGGCCGCGCTCGAAAAGAAATACGACATCGAGTTCGTGGGCGTGAACGACCTCACCGGCGCTTCGACGCTCGCGTACCTTCTGAAGTACGACTCGGTCCACAAAACGATCGCGAATCAGATCACTCACAGCGACAACAGCATCAGCATCGACGGCAAGGAAATGCGGGTCTACTCCTTTCCCGACCCGGCCGAGATCCCGTGGGATGACATCGGCGTCGAGATCGTCGTCGAGTCGTCCGGACGATTCACCGAAAAAGCGAAGGCGTCGCGGCACCTCAAGAAGAGCGTCGAGACGGTGATCATCTCCGCACCGTCGAAGGATGCCGACGCCACGTTCTGCATGGGCGTCAACGAGAACGCGTACGACCCATCGAAACACCAGATCATCTCCAACGCCTCCTGCACGACGAACTGCCTCGCGCCGGTGGCGAAGGTGCTCCATCAGAAGTTCGCGATCACGATGGGCATCATGACCACGATTCATTCGTACACGAACGATCAGGAGATCCTCGACCTCCCGCACAAAGACCTGCGCCGCGGACGGGCCGCCGCGCTGTCGATGATTCCCACCAGCACCGGCGCCGCGCAGGCGGTGGGCCTCGTGCTGCCGGAGTTGAAGGGCAAATTCGACGGCATCTCCGTGCGCGTGCCGACGCCGAACGTCTCTCTCGTCGACCTCACGTTCGAGACCGAGAAGGCGACCAGCGTCGAAGAGATCAACCAGGTCGTCCGCGAAGCCGCTAACGGCGAGCTGAAAGGCATCCTGGCCTACTCGGACGAGCAGCTCGTCTCGATCGACTTCAACCACAACGCGAATTCGTCGATCGTCGACACGACCTTCACCCGCTCGGTGAATCCGAAGATGCACAAGATCCTGGCCTGGTACGACAACGAGTGGGGCTACAGCAATCGCATCCTCGATCTGATCGCGCATGTGGCGAGGGTAAAAAAGGAGGCACTGGCGGCGCGGTGAGGCAAGAAGCGATGAGTGATGAGCGATGAGTGATGAACGCTCCGCTCATCTGAACGCTCATCGCTCATCTCTCATCACTCATCGCTCGTACTCGCATGATCACGATCCGACGAATCGAAGACCTTCCGCTCGGCGAAAAGTCTCGCGTTTTTTACCGCGTCGACTACAACGTCCCGCTCGAGGGCTCGCGCATCACCGACGCGACGCGCATCGAGGAGACGCTGCAGACGCTGCAGTTCCTCCGCGAACGCGGTGCGGCGATCGTGATCGCCAGCCACCTCGGACGCCCGAAAGGGACGCGCAACGCGAAGTACTCGCTCGCTCCCGTTCGCGAGAAGCTCGCCGAGCTTCTCGGTGCTGAGGTGCAATGGGCAGACGACTGCATCGGCGCCGAGGCGGAAGAGAAAGCGTCGAAGCTCGGCGCGCGCCAGGTGCTGCTGCTCGAAAACCTCCGCTTCCACGACGGTGAGGAGAAGAACGACGTCGCATTCGCCGAGGCGTTGAAGAAGCTCGCGGACTTCTACGTCAACGACGCGTTCGGCGCATCGCATCGCGCGCACGGCTCCATCGACGCGTTGCCGCGACTCTTCCCGAAAGAAAACACCGCCGGCGGATTCCTGCTCGCCAAAGAGATCGAGTTCCTGCAGAAGATCACCAACATCGAGGAGCGCCCGTTCGTCGCGTTGATGGGCGGCGCGAAGATCGCCGGCAAGATCGAGCCGCTCGAGGCGCTGGTCAACCTCGCCGACAAAGTCCTCATCGGCGGCGGCATGGCCAACACGTTTCTCGCCGCGCGCAGCGTGCCGATGGGCGGATCGCTCGTCGACAAGGACTCGATGGACGTCGCACGGCGGATCATGGAAAGCGATCACCGCGCGGAGCTGATCCTGCCATCCGATCTCGTGGTCGCCGACTCGCTCGACAACCCGACGAAGATCGATCCCGAAGCCGACGTCGCGGACGGCTACACGGATGACCAGAAGGCATTCGACATCGGCCCGAAGACGATCGCGACCTACGAGGCCGAGCTGCGCGACGCGAAGCTGATCTTCTGGAACGGCCCGATGGGCGTGTTCGAGAAGGAGGTTTTCGCGAAAGGTACGATGGCCATGGCCCGCGCCGTCGCAAACGCCGACGCGATCACCGTCGTCGGAGGCGGCGAATCCGTCGAGGCGATCAAGGCCTCGGGATTCGCAAACAAGATCACGCATATCTCGACCGGTGGAGGCGCGTCGCTAGAGTTCATTTCGGGCGCGTCGTTGCCGGGAGTCGAAGTCCTTAGGGAACGATGAACGCGGAACGATGAACGATGAACGATGAACCGGGACTCGGTTCGTTCATCGTTCATCGTTCATCGCTCATCGTTTCGAGATGCCCCAGGAAATCGAGATCAAGTTCGCCCTCAAGGACCGCAACGGCCTCCTGCGCAGGTTGCAGGAGATCGGTGCGCAACGCCTCTACGCGGAGACCTTCGAGGACAACATCGTCATGGACCGTCGCGGCGAGCTGCGCACGAAAGGTGCGCTGCTGCGCGTCCGCAAATTCGGGCGCTACGCGATCGCGACCTTCAAAGGTCCGGTCGCGTTCGACGGCACGGTGAAAAAGCGCGAGGAAGTCCAGACCGGCGTGGAAAGCTTCGAGCTCGCCATCGCCCTCTTCGACTCCCTCGGATTCAAGCCCGTCTTCCGCTACCAGAAGTACCGCGAGGTCTGGCGCGTGCGCGACACTGAGGTCGTGCTCGACCGCACACCGATCGGCGACTACTTCGAGATCGAAGGGCCGCTCGACGTCATCCGCTCGGTAGCCGAGGAGCTGGGGATGAATCCCGATCAGGGCATCCGCCAGAGCTACGCGGACCTCTATCGACAGCACCGCCGCACGCGCGCGGACCTGCCGGAGAACATGGTCTTCCCGCCGGAGCATTTGCCCTCGGCATGAAAGGGATGATCCTCGCCGCGGGTCTCGGCACGCGCCTGCGACCCATCACCCACACCCACCCGAAGCCGATGGTTCCGCTGTGCAACCGGCCGCTGGTCGCGTGGGCAGTGGAGTCGCTCCACGCGGCGGGCGTGCACGATCTCATCGTCAACCTGCATCACCTCCCCGAAGCGATCGAGAGCTACCTGCGCTCGCGCTACGACCGCGTCGAGCTCTCGTACGAGCGGGAGATCCTCGGCACCGGCGGCGCGATCCGCCGCGTGCGTCCGCTGCTCGAGAAGGAGGACTCGTTCTTCCTCGTCAACGGCGACACCGTGCAGTTCCCGCGCTGGGACGCGCTGCGCGAAGCGCTCGGCGACAGCATCGCCGCGCTGACGCTGCGGCATCCGCCCGAGAACGATCGCTTCACGCCCGTGTTTCTCGCGGAGGGACGCGTGACGGGATTCGGCGCAGGCCATGGCGAATCGCTGATGTTCGCCGGCTCGCATCTGATCAGCACGCGCATCTTCGAGGATCTGCCGGACGAGGAAGAGTTCGGGATCGTCAACCGCGTCTACCAGCCGCTGCTCGACTCCGGCCGCGAGACCATCGGCGGGATCGTTGACGACGGTTTATGGTTCGACATCGGGACGCCGCAACGCTACGCCGCAGCGTCCCGCGCGCTGCTCGAGACGATGATCCGCGGCGAGCTCGCTCCGCCGGAGGGTTCGTATGTCGACGGCGATTCGCTCGTGCACGAGACCGCCACGGGACGCGCGACGCGCTCGATCATCGGCGAGCGGACGACCATCCGCGGCGAGATCCGCGACAGCATCGTCTGGAACGACTGCGTGATTGACGGCATCGTCGAGAACTGCATCGTCGCGCACGGCATGCGGGTGGAAGGCACGCATCGCGACGAAGTGATCGTGTGACTCTGTCATCCTGAAGCCGCGCAGACGGCGAAGGATCTCCTGCCGATAAAACGTGACGCGTTCCAATCGGGGGGTCCTTCGCCGTCTGCGCGGCTCAGGATGACAAGGCCTGCGGGTGTACCATCTTCCAATCCCATGGCACCACAAGTCGACCTCCGACTCGCGCGGCGGCGTGTCATCTCGGTCTTTCTCATTCAGGGTCTGACCGGGCTGCTGGTGATGGTGTGGCTGACGTGGCTGCGTCACGATCAGACCAAAGAAGTCCTCGCCGCCCTCGGCAGCGACGCGCCGATCCTCATCGCGATCTTCGTCGTCTTCGCGACGACGCTCGCGTTCCTCAAGTTCGAGCTCACCGACTTGGTCTACGTCGCGCTGGTCATCACCGCGTACATGGCCATGTTCCCGCTCCTCGGGATCGTGCTGTCGTCGTGGATCGCGGTGGGCGTCTCGGTCGGCACGCGCATCCTCGCGCTGCAGCAGATCGGTCCCGCGAAGATGGCGCGGCAGGACCCGGTCACCGACTGGGTGAAGGCATTCGGGCTCTTCGGCACGTACGGCATCCCCGTCGTCGTCGCCGCGTCGCTCTACGAATTCCTCGGCGGTACGTTCCCGGTGATGGACGCGACTCCCGCGAACGCCGCGCGCATCGTGGTCGGCGGCGTGGCGCTCGTCCTCACCAACAGCCTGTTCATGTTCCTACCGCAGCGCGCCTACGGCTATTCGCTCGACAAGATCCTGCAGGTCTACCTCATCGACGGCGGCATCTCGCTGATCGCGCTGCCCTACGCCGTCGTCACGTCGCTCTCGTTCGGAACCATCGGTTGGGGAGGAGTCGTCGCGCTCGCGTTCACCGGCACGGTCGCGAACTGGATCGCGCGCAAGCTCGCGCTCACGCGCTCGAAGACCAACGACTTGCTGCAGCGGCTCGCGTCGCTGACGAACATCGGCAAGACCATCTCGCTCCGCTACACGACCGACGAGCTGCTGATGGCGATCTATACCGAATGCCGCACGGCCATCGACTGCACGCTCTTTTCGATCGCGCTGCTGAACGAATCGACGAATGAGCTGGCGTTCGAGCTCGACGTCCGCGACGGCCAGGTCCTGCCGAAAGACCGCATCCCTCTCGGCGAGGGACTCAACTCCTGGGTGGTGCAGCACCATCAGCCGCTCCTCCTCGGCAGCACCGCGGAAGAGCGCCGCTTCGGCGTGAAGGCGGTCGTGGACACGAAAGCGACGGAATCGTGGCTCGGCGTGCCGATGATCGCGCGCGACCGCGTGGTCGGCGTCATCGCCATCGAGAGCTTTCGCAAGAACGCGTTCACCGCGGACGACCTGATCCTTCTCACCGCGATCGCGAACCAGGCCGCGGTCGCGATCGAAAACGCGCATCTCTACCGCGATCTCGAAGGGCTCACCTACGCGCTCGAAGCGCGCGTGACCGAGCGGACGAACGAGCTGCGCGAGGCGAACTTGCGTCTCCTCGCCGCGGATCGATCCAAAAACCAGTTCCTCGCGAACATGTCGCACGAGCTGCGCACGCCCCTCAACTCGATCATCGGCTTCTCCAGCGTGCTGATCGAGGCCGCGCGCGGCGCACTCTCCCCGCGCTTGCATCGATTTCTCGAGAACATCCACGCCGCCGGCAATCACCTGCTCGAGCTGATCAACGACATCCTCGACCTCTCGAAGATCGAGGCCGGGAAGATGGAGCTGCGCGCCGACCACTTCGATCTCCACGAGACCATCGCCGCCGTCGAGCGCGTGATGCGAGGCGTGGCCGCGGAAGCGAAGGTACAGATCCTCTCGAAGATCGATCCCGCGCTGCCGAAGGTTCGCCTCGACGAGGGACGGCTCAAGCAGATCCTCTTCAACCTGCTGTCGAACGCGGTGAAGTTCTCTCCCGCGGGCGGGATCGTCGTCATCACCTGCCGCCTGGTGTCCGAGGAAGAGTCGCCGCTGCAGATCGAGACAGTGCGCATCGACGTCGCGGACCAGGGCATCGGCATTCCACCGGACGAGCTGCAGCGGATCTTCGGCGAGTTCTATCAGACCGAAGATGGACGCCGCGCGCGCACGGGCGGCACGGGCCTGGGACTATCGCTGACACGGAACTTCGTCGAGCTGCATCACGGGCGAATCGACGTGCAGTCCAAACCCGGCCATGGGTCGACGTTTTCTCTCTACCTGCCCATCGATTTCACCGTTGCGGTTGCCGCGGCTTCCGGCGGCACGGTGGTGCGCGCCCATATGCAATAATCCGCGCCCTATGTCCAACCGTACGTTCACGATCATCAAACCCGACTCGGTGCGCAAAGGAAACTTCGGCAAGATCATCAGCCGCATCGAGGCCTCGGGCTTCCGCATCCTCGGCGTCAAAAAACTCGCGCTCTCGCAGCGCCAGGCGCAGGCGTTTTACGCCGTCCACAAGGAACGCCCGTTCTACGGCAGTCTCGTCGAGTACATGACCTCGGGGCCGGTGTACATCGCCGCGCTCGAAGGCAACGACGCCGTCGCCAGCCTCCGCAAGCTCATGGGCGCAACCGATCCGACCAAGGCCGACGACGGCACGATCCGCAAGGAGTTCGGCGAGTCGATCGAGCAGAACGCGATCCACGGCTCCGACTCGGACGAGAACGCGAACATCGAGATCGCGTTCTTCTTCGCGGAGTCGGAACTCGTTTAGCTTGCTGTCATCCTGAGCTGCGGAGACAGCGAAGGAACCCATCGCAAGCGCGGAGGAGGTCCTTCACCGCGTCGCCCTCCGCTTCCCCGGCCGCACGAACGTCGTGATCAACCTTCCCCGCCCGCCCGTCGCGAGCGCGAAGTTGCGCTCGAGCAGCGTGCGCCACTCGTTCAGCTTTGCCACCTCCGCGTCCGTCGCGGCGACGCCATCCTCCGTCACGAGCACGAACGCCACGCGGAACTGCCGCTGACTGAGCGCCGTCGACGGAATGCGCGCGCCGTGCACGGCCGTGATCTGGCCGACTTGCACCTCGCGCTTCTCGCCGTATGCAACCGCGCCTTCCTGCGGCCAGTACTCGCGCGGCAGGTTCGTGCCCGCGAGGTAGAACCACGGCGGCACTTCCACCGGCGCCGCGAGTCCCATCAAATACAAATCCGTCCAGCTGTAGCCCATGTTCGCCGCGTGCGCGCGATGCGAGCCGTCCGGCTGCGGCGTGAAGTACGCGCCGCCCATCACGCTCGATTCATCGCTCCCGTACACCACGAACGCCGCCGGCGTGTGCACGTACGCCGCGGGATGCGCGCTCACCGGATTGAGCGAGCGCGCCGCCCCGCCGTTTTCGGCGATCGTGAAGAAGTACAACCAGCGATGACCGAACTCGTGCAGCATCACCTTCGACGCCGTCTGCTCCGCCGCGCTGTAGTTGTACGTGAGCTGATTCATGTGCAGCAGCGTCGGCGCGCGCGTCGCGTGAGAGCCGTAGCCCGGAGAAAACGGCGCGATGCCGTCCACCTGCGGGTTTCCGCCCGTCGCGTACGCGCCGGCGTAGAAGATCATGTCGGTGAAGTACGTCTGATACATCGCCACACCGTCGTAGTCCCAATTGCTGAGGCCATACGACGACTGAACGAGGTCCCACGCGCGGTGCGGATCGAACGCGCCGAGGAGGAACGGTTCCGCGATCGGCACGTTGAGCTGCGTGTTCTGAGCGACCGCGGAGAGATCGCTCGCCACAGGCCGTGGCGCCGGCGTGTACGGAATGCTCAATACCGACGAATCGGTCGTGCGCCCGAGCGGCCGGTAAAACGTGATCACGCGCACCGAGACCTCGGCATCGCGCTGCACGCCATAGATCTCCAGAACGTTGCCGTCGACGTTCACCGACGCGCCGTCGTTCTCGTAACGAAACCCGGTGAACGAGACCACGCGCGTGTTCACGCGATCGATCTCGATCGCCGCGCTCTCGACGCCGATCGTCGCCTGGTATCCGAGGACCTGCCCGTCCGCGAGCTTCGTGCGATCGATCGCGTCGCCCAGCGTGATGCGGATCGCGAACAGATCGGAGTCGGCCAGGCGCTCGACGTCGACGCGCCGCATGTCGAGCATCGGACGGAGCATCTCCGGGACGGAGCCGGTGACGTCGTTCGCGTTGTCCTGCACGGCGTTCAGCGCGGTGCGCGTCACGTGCGCGGGATCGAAGCCCGGCGAGAGGATCGGGGTGCCCCAACGCATCCCGGTGACCGAGCGGTACGAGTACGTCACCGTGCCGTCGCTGGCGAGCTTCGCCTGGATGTCGTAGCCAAATGGCGCGTTCGCCGTGCTGCGCCACGTGATGATCACGGCGCCGGGACGATGGTCGACGTACACGCGCGGGTAGTCGAGATAGCGCGGCTTGCTGACCGTGATCATCAGCGGGGAAAGCACGGGCGTGCGATGCACTCCTGCCTCGATCGCATCGAATTGCGTTCCTTTCTGCTCGCCCGGCGTGTAGATGTGGATGCTGTTGAACGCGGTGATGAAGACGCGCGACACGCTCTGACCAAACAGGGGAAACGCGAACGGAAGATCGACCGCGAAGTAGTGCCAGCCCGGGCCGGTCGCGGTCAGAAAATCGGCTACAGGCTGATTGAACGGCTCGACGTACTGCAGCGGCTCGCGGCGCATGGTGAACGCCGCGTCGCCCGCGCGCGTGAAAACGAGCGACTGGCCGGCGAGGTCGAATGGCCGATAGCCCGGCGTGATGGTTTCGTCGTTCTGAAGATAGAACGCGCCCTCGCGCAGAGTCGCGACGCGTGTCGAATCGGTCGCCAGCGTTGCTATCCGCGCACGCGTCCGCTCGTGGATTCCGCGAACGCGCAGGTCGTTTTCGGGACTCGTACCGCACATCGGCTCGGCGGCACGAGCGGCTACGGCCAACAGCAACCACGACAGCAGGGCGAGACGCATGGGGCTTCCTCCGGGGATGACTTCGCATACTCTAACCGGAAGTGAAGGAACAGCCCGAACGGCAGGAGTACGGCGAATACGTGATCGAGTCCTTCCTCGGCAAGGGCTCCATCGGCAAGGTGTGGCTGGCGCGGCATCGCCGCATCGGACGCCGCGTTGCGCTCAAGACCGTGCATCTCGAACAGAAATTCGAGGACGACACGGACCGCGACGAGTTCTACAAGCGCCTGCAGCGCGAAGCCGAGCTCTGCGGCGCGATGCAGCATCCGAACATCGTCACGCTCTACGACGTCGGCTACGACGGTGAGCTGGTCTCGTACTTCGCGACCGAATACGTCGACGGCGAGTCGCTTCTCGCGCGGTTGCGGCGCACGCGGCCGCTCCCTCTTGCGGAGGCGCTGTCGATCGCCGCGGACGTGCTGCGCGGTCTCGTGTACGCGAACTCGAAGGGGATCATCCACCGCGACATCAAGCCCGCGAACATCCTCCTCACCTCGGAGGGGCAGGCGAAGATCGCCGACTTCGGCGTCGCGCGTCCGCTGCACTCGAGCCTCACCGCCACGCGCTCGCTCGTCGGCACGCCGAATTACATGTCGCCCGAGCAGGTGAAGACGAATCCCGTGTCGACGCGCTCCGATCTCTTCTCCGCGGGCGTGGTGATGTACGAGATGCTCAGCGGCGTGAAGCCGTTCGGATCGCCGGATCTGAGCGGCATCCTCTATAACGTCGTCAATCACGCGCCGCCGCTCGTGAGCGAGGTCAATCCGTCGGTGCCGGAATCGCTGGCGCGCATCATCGCGAAGCTGCTCCAGAAACAACCCGAGGATCGCTACGCGAGCGCCGCGGAAGCGCTGACGGATCTCAATGCCGTGCTGCGCGAACCGGCGACCTCGGCGGTGCTCGGCTCGGAGACCATGGCCGTCACTCCGCACGACGTGACCTCGCCGCTGTCGACGGTCGTCGATACGGCGAACCGGTCCTCGATCGTGCGGCGCCCCGTGCCGGCGGCGATGTTCTGGCTGATCACCGTGCTGCTCGCGTCGGGACTTACCGGGGCCGTGGTGACGCTGCGCAAGAAAGTCGAGCGTCAGCAGCCGACCGCGGTGATCACGCCCGCGCAGATCGCGCGAGCGGAATTGAAGGAGCGCGAGCTCGCCGCCGCACGCGCGCACGTTCGCGCGGGACGTTACGCCGAGGCGATCACGGCGTACGACTTGCTCCTCGTGCGGCATCCCGAGAACCTCACCGCGCGTCACGAGCGCGAGGAAACGAAACGCCTCTTCGAGATCTCGATGCCGAAGGCGGAAGTGACGAAGGTCGCGAAGAAATCGTCGCGCGAAAAAGTCGAGACGGCCGAAGCGATACCTCCGGAGCCGGAGAAAAAGGTCTCGCGCTGGGAGCGCTTCAAGCGCTGGTGGCGCGCGGGCGGAGAGAAGAAGTGATCTAGGCGTCCGCGGTGCGCAGCGCACGCAGCACCCGATGCCAACGCGCCCGCTCGAGATACCACACCAGCGCGATGATCGTCGGCAGCACCGAGAAGACGAGCAGCATCTTCGCCACGCCTTCGATCTGCGGCGCGTAGCCAAGCCGGATCTGCACATCGAGCGCGACGACCTCCAGGTCGTTCATCAGCGCGCCGCCTTTGCCGCGGCGGTACCACTCCAGGAACTCCTGATCGTGGATCAGCCGCCACGCGAAGAGCGTGCTGTGGATCTGCACGAAGAACGCGACGAACGCGCCGAGGGGACGCTCGAAACCGGGCGCGCGCCAGCCGACGCCGGCCAGCGCCTTGTAGAAGAGGATGCCGGCGAGGATGAACTCCGCGAGATGGCCGGCCGACGCGAACGCGATCTCGCGCCGCCACTCTTTCGTCACGAAGAACAGCCACACTAGAAAAATCACCGCGACGATTGCGACGCTTTTCTTGTTCTCGCGGAACAGCCACACGAGATACGCGAAGCCGCACGCGACGGCCACGGCGATCGAAAGGCGGAACGGACCGTGATGCGTCATCCCGCCGCCGTAGACGAAATCGAACGCCGGAATCGACGCATATCCGAAGAGCCATCCCGCGGCGGCGTGGCCGAATTCGTGGAAGAGCGTGACGATCGCGGAGAAGACGAAGCGGGTGAACGGCAGCGCGTAGACGACGATCGCCGCGAGCAGCCCGACGCCCAGGATCTTCCGCTCAGACGGCCCGATCCGTCCGTCGCCGATGCGCTCTTCCTCGATGACGTACGGACGAGGCATCGGCGCGCGCGAGTGCGAAGCCCTCGAGAAGATCACGCCGCAGCGCTCACACTCGAGCGCGCCGAACGCGGCGGTGTGTCCGCACTTGGGGCAGTCCATTGGGGAGGATTGTAAAGGCGCTCACCGCCGCGAGGCGCGCCACATCGTGTGCTCGCGCGACATCGCGCCTTCCGCGTTCGCCACGAACGTCCCCCATGCTTCCTCCCCGTCCACGCCATCGACGCGTGACGCGATGATCGCGAGCTCCTCCGCCGCAACCGAATACGCCGCCGCGAGACTCTCGTACTGGCGCGTCTGCGTCCACGCCGCCGCAGCCGCGCCGATCGCGCCGACGATGCCGAAGAGGTCGAAATCGATCCTGCCCATCGCCCGCAGCAGCGCGGCGACGAACGCTCCCGCCTCGACGAGCACGAGCACGATCGACCACACGCGCGCGTGACGCTCGTTCACGCGCGCGTTCTTCGTGTACCAACCAAACTGATCCTCGATGCGCTCACGCCGGTACAGATCGCGACGCGCCTCGAGCGACGACGTGCGCGCCCGTTTCATCTCTTCGCGCGGTTCTTCGGATTGGCCGAAAATGTCCTGTAGGCGCTGCCCAAACAGCGCATCGGGATCGCTCACATCCTGCGTGAATGGCGCGCCGCCGACCGAGTACCGCCACGCCAGCGTCTTCACCGATTCCGCCCCCGCGCGTTCGTCGTACCACGTGCGCTCCGGACGGCGCCGGACCACCACCAGTTCGAGCGCGAGCGCGATCCCGAACACGACCGCCACCGCGATCTCCGCCTCGCGCATCGTCATCTCGGCCAGCACGCCGGCGATGCACAACGCGAACAGCCGTGCGCCGGACATGCGGAAGAACGCGTTCTGCGCGCGCTCCGAGGCCTCGTCGGCCGCGTGGAACAACTGTGGAAAATTCGATTGCAAAGGCATGCCCGCATTATCCTCACGCGCATGTGGATGATCTACGGGGCCAATGGCTACACGGGCGAGCTCACCGCACGCGAGGCGGTGCGGCGCGGACAACGTCCCATCCTCGCGGGCCGCAACGCCGCGGCGATCGAGTCGCTCGCGCGCGAGCTCGGATGCGAGTCGCGCGTGTTCGATCTCGCCGCGCCGCGGCTCGAAGGCGTGAAGGCCGTGCTGCTCTGCGCCGGTCCGTTCATTCACACGAGCAAAGCGATGGTGAACGCATGCCTCGCCGCGGGCGTGCACTACCTCGACATCACCGGCGAGATCGCGGTGTTCGAGTCCGTGTTCCGCCGCGACGCCGAGGCGAAGCAGCGCGGCATCGCACTCCTGCCCGGCGTCGGCTTCGACGTCGTCCCGACCGACTGCCTCGCGGCCATGCTGCACGCGAAGCTTCCCGACGCGAACGAGCTCTGGCTCGCGTTCTCGTCGCGCAGCGGCGTCAGTCGCGGGACGATGAAGACGATGGTCGAAGGCATGGGATGGGGAAGCGCCATCCGCAAGGACGGAAAGATCACGCGCGTTCCGCAGGCGTGGGACGTGCGCGAGATCCCGTATCCCTCGGGGCCGCGGGTGTCGATGACGATTCCGTGGGGGGACATCGCGACCGCGTACCGATCGACCGGCATCCCGAACATCCGCGTCTACTCCGCGCAGTCGCGGCGCGCCGTTGCGCGCATCCGGCGCATCCGGCCATTCATGCCGCTGCTGCGCCTGAAGCCGATTCAGCGCATCGCGCAGCGTTGGGCGGACAAGACCGAAGGACCGTCCGAGGAGCAGCGCGCGAAGGCGCGGGTGGAGTTGTGGGGACGCGTCACCAACGCGCGCGGCGACGAGCAAACGATGACGATGACCGTTGACGAGGGCTACAACTTCACCGTGAAGTCGTCGATCGCCGCGGTCGCGCGCGTGCTCACATCGACGACGTTGTCCGGCGCGCTCACTCCGTCGATGGCGTTCGGCGCGAATTTCGTGAACGAGGTGTAGCAATGCCCCAGCACATCGGAATCGTTGCATGCTCCGCCGAGGGCGCGGCCCTCTGCTATCGCACCATCTGCGTCGAGGGCGCACAGCTCCTCGGCGCGCACGATCATCCCGAGGTGTCGATGCACACGCACTCGCTGGCCGAGTACATGAAGTGCATCGATCGCGACGACTGGCAGGGCGTCGGCGAGCTGATGCTCTCCTCGGCGAACAAGCTCGCGAGGATCGGAGCCGATTTCCTGATCTGCCCCGACAACACGATTCACCAGGCGCTTCCGTACATCAAGGAGCGATCGCCGCTGCCGTGGCTGCACATCGCGGAGGTCGTCGCTGCGCGGGCGGCAGAGCAAGGGTTCCAGCGCATCGGTCTCACCGGGACGCGCTATCTCGTGGAGAGCGACGTCTATCCGCGCGACTACGTTCGCCCGAACGCCGATGATCGCGAAGAGATCAATCGGATCATCTTCGATGAGCTGGTGTACGGCGTCTTCAAGCCCGAGGCGGTCGCCCGGTTTCAGCAGGTCATGGGACGCATGAAGGACGAAGGCTGCGACGCCGTCGTCCTCGGCTGCACGGAGATCCCGCTGATCATGAGCGACGCGAATTCGCCGCTGCCGACGCTGGATTCGACGCGTTTGCTGGCGCGCGCGGCGTTGCGTCATTCAGTTTATCCTCGCCCCAGTTTATCCCGCGCGTAGACGCGGGATCTCTCCGTGCACCTGCTCTGCTCATGGCACGTGCGCTGCCGGTGCACGCGGAGATCCCGCGTCTGCGCGCGGGATAAACTGACGGGCTCATGAAACGCGTGCTTCTCGTCGCCCTTCTGCTGACCGGCTGCTCAACGTACGACTCGCCGATCGACCGCGTCATCGATTCGCATCGCGGCAAGACCATCGCCGTCGCGTATTACGACCTCCGGACCGGTACGACGCTGCTCCGCAACGAGCGCGAGGTCTTCCACGCCGCCAGCACGATGAAGGTGCCGGTGATGCTCGGAATCTACGAAGCGGTGACTCGCGGCGAGCTGTCGCTCGACCAGCCCGTGCGGGTGAAGAACGAGTTCGTCAGCATCTTCGACGGCTCGGCCTACGCGCTCGATGCGGGTGAAGACTCCGATCCGGAGCTTTACGGCCTGGTCGGGAAGGACCTTCCCTTACGCGAGCTCGTGCGGCGCATGGAAGTGCGCAGCTCGAACCTCGCGACGAACATCGTCATCGAGTTGATCGGCGCGAAGCGCGTCATGCGCCTCATGAACGAGATCGGCGCCAAGGACATTCAAGTGCTACGCGGCGTCGAGGACGACAAGGCCTATCGCGCGGGCATGAACAATACGACCACCGCCCACGACCTGATGCTCGTTTTCCGCACGCTCGCCGAGCGTCGCGCGATCTCGGCCGACGCCTCCGACGCGATGATCGAGATCCTCGCGGCACAGGAGCACAATGGCGGGATTCCGGCGGGATTACCGCCGGGAACGAAAGTCGCGCACAAGACGGGCTCCATTACGAAGATCGCGCATGACGCGGGGCTGGTGTTTCGTCCCGACGGCTCACAATACGTGCTGGTCGTTCTTACACGCGGTTTCGAGAAACATGCGGACGCGGAAGCGGTGATTTCCGAAATTTCGCGCATTCTGTGGTTGACACAGCCACAATGAGCTGCTAAGGTTCGCGGCCTCAATGAAACAGTGCTTCGACATACTCGTCGACATACTCGCCTCCAAGGGCAACGGACGAGGAGCCTCGGCCGAGAGCTAGAGCTTTTTACAAGCACGCTCTCCTCGAGAGCCCCTTCGGTTGCCAATGCCGAAGGGGCTTTTTGTTTCTGGCGACAAGGAACCGTCCGGCCGGTGGCGCGCACCGCTCCTGACGGATTGTATGAGGTGTGTGTTCCATGAACGGGTTCTGACGGAGACGGTTTACGTCGCCAGGTAAAGGCCTGTCAGGCAACGCGGGTTCGACTCCCGCTGTAAACAAAAAGGGCCCGGCCGCGTCGATGCGCGGAGCAGACGAAGCCCTGCAGCGCGCGTGCAGTGCGTACGGAAGCGTAGTCACAATGCCATGGTGACTCCGTCGACGGCGTAACGACGTGGCGCTCCGCTTCGGATGCAGCTCGTACCGAGTTTCGGTGCGGCCGGGATTTTGTGCAAAAGGGGCGTCGGGCATCCTGCCCGACGTGCGGGCTGGAAGCCCGCACCCCCATGAGGAGGTATCCATCATGTTCCGTAGACTGAAGATCAACGCACACGAGCGCGGGCTTCTGTTCCGCGAGCGTGAGTTCCTCGGCGTACTGTCGCCGGGCGTGTACTGGCGATTCGATCCGTTTCTGAAGCTCCGGCTGCAGACGGTCGACCCGCGCAATCCGTGGATCGTCCACAATGAGCTCGATCTCATTGTGAAATCGGGCCGTCTCGGCGACGAAGCCGCGGTGGTCGACCTCAAGGACCACGAGCGGGCGCTGGTATGGATCGACGGCCGTTTCGCGAGCGTGCTCAATGCCGGTCTGTACGCATACTGGACCACGGAGCGCACGGTTCGCGTGGAGACCATAGATGCACGCGCAATGAAGCTCGTACACGTAGAGCTCCCGGTCATTGTGAGATCGCCGGGCGCAACGGCGCTGCTCGAGGTGCTGAACGTCGAGCCGGGCCACGTCGGTCTGTGGTTCCGCGACGGTCTGTACCAGGAGACGCTGGGGCCGGGCACGTACGCATTCTGGAAGAGCGTCGGCACGCTGAAGCTGTACGACGCCGACCTCCGGGAGCTGGCGCTCGACATCAGCGGTCAGGAGATCATGACCGCCGACAAGGTGACGCTGCGCGTCAACGCGCTCGTGACTTACCGGATTGCCGATCCGCTGCGTTCGGTGTCCGAGGTCGACGACGCGGCGCAGGCGCTCTACCGGGCCGCGCAGCTTGCGCTGCGTGAGGCCATCGGCGCGAAGGACCTCGACGCGCTGCTGGTGACGAAGGAAGTCCTGGGGCGCGAGCTGGCGGAGACGATCCGTCCGCGCGCGGCGGAGCTGGGCTACGCGATCGTGAGCGCGGGTGTCCGCGACGTGATCCTCCCGGGCGACATGAAGGACCTGATGAACAAGGTGACCGAGGCGAAGAAGGCTGCGGAGGCATCGCTGATCACGCGCCGTGAGGAGACGGCAGCGATGCGGATGCAGGCCAATACGGCAAAGATCCTCGAGTCCAGCCCAACGCTGATGAAGCTGCGCGAGCTGGAGACGCTCGAGAGAGTCGCGGGCAAGGCCAACCTCACAGTGGTCCTTGGCGGGAATGGTCTCGAGGAGGGCCTCGCCAACCGCGTCATCAAGCTGCTTTAGAAAGAGAACGAAATGGGCAAGGAGATCTCTCCGGAAAAACTACTGGACATGATCCGCAGCATTCTCCCTTCGACGGCGCGCGTCCGTGCGCGCCGTGCGAAGGCGGCGAAGAGCCGAAAGGTGCGGCGCCGCGTACACGCGGCGCTGCACCACGAGGATGCGGAGGAAACGAAGCTCGACCTGTACCAGGAGGCCAACCAGCGCGTAAACGTTTGGGACCGCCGCGGCGCCGACAAGCTCAATCACTTCATGCGCTGGTGCGAGTCCTGGACGCGAGGCATGACCGAGCGCCAGGCGCTCGATGCGGTTCGCGCGGTGCTCCCACGCAACCTCATCGGCGATCACGCATTCAGCCACTGGGAGTCGCATGTGAAGTACCGGCACCGCCGCTACGCGTATGTTTCGGGGGAGCGTCAATGGCAGAGTCGATATGACAAAACACGGCACCGCCTGCGACAGGCGTTGTCAATTGACCCCGGATTTCCGGGACGCTTCAACGCCGCGGTGAAGGAGAAGAAGGAGCCTGAATTGCCGCGGCGGATGCTGCACGGACTGCACGACGTCGACGCCTTCGTCGCCGACGTGCTGAACAAGCACGATTACCACCTCGAAGAGCGCGTACTGCTCGGCCTCCTCACGGAGGTCGAGCAGTACGGTCTAGGAGAAGGCTCTGTCATCCTGAAGCCGCGCAGACGGCGAAGGATCCCCTGTTTGGAACGCGTCACGCGCTTCGGCAGGAGGTCCTTCGCCGTCTACGCGGCCTCAGGATGACAGAACCAACGCCCGTAGAAATCGGCACGCCGCTTGCCGCGTTACGAGCGTCATGAAGCCGGACGAGCCGCTCCCTCCCGCCCCGCCCGATGCTCCCGAAGCTCCTTTCGAGTTCGGCGACCGCACGGTCCTTGCGCTTCGCTCCCAGGCCTTCGACATCGAGCAAGAGTACGGGACGATGATCCGCCCAAGCGCACCGCCGGTGCCGATGGAAACGACGGAAATCCCGATGCCCTTGCTCGAGCTGCCAGCGACCGACCCGATTCTACGGCTCGAAGAAAAAATCGACACCGCGCTGCGCCTCATCCAGTCGCTTCAGCGGCAACTCGACTCGATCGATGCCGCGCTCGCCCGCACGCTAAATCGGTAGTAGATAATGTTCCTTCATGCCCCTGTCCCGGTTCCATCCCATCACCCGGCAATGGTTCGCTGACACCCTCGGCACTCCCACACCCGCGCAGGCCCGAGGCTGGGCCGCGCTTCGCGAGCGCCGGCACACGCTGGTCGCCGCGCCGACCGGCTCGGGAAAAACGCTCGCCGCATTCCTCACCGCACTCGACGACCTCGTCGTCGAAGGACTCGAAACGCCGCTGCCCGACGAAGTGCGAGTCGTCTACGTCTCGCCGCTGAAGGCGCTCTCGACGGACATCCACAAGAACCTCACCGAGCCGCGCGAAGGCCTCGAGCGCCTCGGCGCACCGCGCATCACCGCGGCCGTGCGCACGGGCGACACGTCGACGTCCGAGCGCGCGGCGATGCTCCGCACGCCGCCGCACATCCTCGTGACGACGCCGGAGTCGCTCTACCTCCTGCTGACCGCGGAGCGCAGCCGCGAAATGCTTCGCACGGTGCGGACGGTGATCGTCGACGAGATCCACGCCGTCATCGGCACGCGCCGCGGCGCGCATCTCGCGCTGACGCTCGAACGCCTGCAGCACGTCGCCGAGCGCCCGCTGATCCGCCTCGGACTCTCGGCAACGCAGAAGCCGATCGAGGAAGTCGGGCGATATTTGGTCGGCAACGACGACGTCGCGATCGTCAACGAAGGCCATCGCCGCGCGATGGATCTGCAGCTCGAGCTTCCGCGCTCGCCGCTCGAAGCAGTGATGTCGGCGGAGGTCTGGACCGAGTACTACGATCGCCTCACGCAACTCATCGCCGAGCACAAAACAACGCTGGTCTTCGTGAACACGCGCCGCATGGCCGAGCGCGTCGCGCGGCATCTCGCCGATCGCCTCGGCGAAGAAGCGGTGACTGCACATCACGGGAGTCTCTCGAAAGAAAACCGCCTCGATGCCGAGACGCGGCTCAAGAGCGGAAACCTCAAGGCGCTCGTGGCGACGGCGTCGCTGGAGCTGGGCATCGACATCGGCAGCGTCGATCTCGTCTGCCAGCTCGGCTCGCCGCATCGCATCGCCACGTTCCTCCAGCGCGTCGGCCGCTCGGGTCACACGGTCGCGGGACTGCCGAAAGGACGCCTCTTCCCCGTTTCGCTCGACGACCTCGTCGAATGCGCGGCGCTGCTGCGCGCGGTGAAGCGCGGCGAGCTCGATCGCATCGTCGTCCAGGAAGCGCCGCTGGACGTGCTCGCGCAGCAGATGGTCGCCGAGGCCGCGTCGAGTGATTACGCGGAAGACGATTTATACGCGCTCGTGAAACGCGCCTGGCCTTATCGCGATCTGAATCGCGACGACTTCGACGCCGTCGTGAAAATGACCGCGGAGGGATTCGCGACGAAGCGCGGCCGGCGCGGCGCGCTGCTGCATCGCGACGAAGTGAACCGCGCTGTCCGCGGACGCCGCGGCTCGCGCATGCTCGCGATCACCTCCGGCGGCGCGATCCCCGAGGTCGCGGACTATCGGGTCGTGCTCGAGCCGGAGGAGACGTTCATCGGGACGCTCAACGAAGACTTCGCCATCGAGAGCATGGCCGGCGACGTCTTCCAGCTCGGCAACACATCGTGGCGCATCACGCAGGTGCTGAGCGGCGTCGTGCGCGTGACGGACGCGAAGGGCGAGCCGCCCAGCATTCCGTTCTGGTTCGGCGAAGCACCCGCGCGCAGCGATGAGCTGTCGCGCGCGGTGAGCGATTTGCGCGCGGATCTCGACGAGATCCTCGACGACGAGAACTCCGCTCTCGAGCTACTCCTCGAAACGGGCATCTCGCGGCACGCCGCCGAAGAGATCGTCGAATATCTCGCCGCCTCGCGTCGCGCGCTCGGCGTGCTTCCGACTCAGGAGACGCTCGTGCTCGAGCGCTTCTTCGACGAAGCGGGCGGCATGCAGCTCGTGCTGCACGCGCCGTTCGGCAGCCGGATCAATCGCGCGTGGGGACTCGCGCTGCGGAAGCGCTTCTGCCGCCAGTTCAATTTCGAGTTGCAGGCCGCGGCGACGGAAGACGCGGTGCTGCTCTCGCTGGGACCGCAGCACTCGTTCCCGCTCGCGGACGTCTTCCGCTATCTGCATCCGAACACGGCGAAGGACGTGCTCGTGCAGGCGTTCCTCGACGCGCCGGTGTTCAAGACGCGTTGGCGCTGGAACACGACCATCTCGCTCGCCGTACCGCGCAACCGTAACGGCAACAAAGTCGCGCCGCAACTGCAGAGGATGATGGCCGACGATCTGATGGCCGCGGTGTTCCCAGACGCCGCCGCGTGTTTCGAGAACATCCCCGGCGACCGCGAGATCCCCGACCATCCGCTCGTGAAGCAGGTCGTACGCGACTGCCTCGAGGAGGCGATGGACTTCGACGGACTCGCGCGCGTGCTCACGCGCATCCATCAGAACGAGGTCCGTCTCGTCGCGCGCGACACGCCGGAGCCGTCGCCGCTGACGTACGAGATCCTCAACGCGAAGCCGTACGCGTTCCTCGACGACGCGCCACTCGAGGAGCGCCGTACGCAGGCTGTGCTCACGCGCCGCGGCGGCGAGATCTCGGAGTTCGGCGCGCTCGACGCCGCGGCGATCGCGCGCGTGCGCGATGAGGAACGTCCCGACCCGCGCGACGCGGACGAACTGCACGACGCGCTATTGACGGCAGGGTTCCTTCTCGACGAGGAAGTGGACAGGACGCTTGCGCACGTTTTGGAGTGCGCAGGCAGGGCCTGCGCTTTTGAAACGATCTGGATCGCGGCGGAGCGTCTCCCTGAGTTCCTCGCCATTCACGACATCGACGCCCCCATCGCTCCCCCCGCGTCGCGCGTCAAACCCTGGATCCGCGAAGACGCCATCGTCGAGCTCCTCCGCGGACGCACCTCCATCCTCGGCCCCACCACCGCGCGCGAGCTCGCGGTCTCGCTGACTATCGACGAGCGCGAGGCAGACGCGGCGTTGCTGAAGCTCGAGTCCGAGGGCGTTGTGTTGCGCGGGCACTTCAGTGCGCCTAATGAGTGGTGCGATCGAAGACTCCTCGCGCGGATCCATCGCTACACCCTCAACCGCCTGCGCGCGGAGATCGAGCCGGTCGGCGCGGCGGATTTCATGCGCTTCCTCTTCGCGTGGCAGCACGTGGCGCCGTCGGCGAGGCTCATGGGCATCGACGGATTGCAGGCGGTGATCGCGCAGCTCGACGGCTTCGAGATTGCGGCCGGCGCGTGGGAGCGCTCGGTGCTGCCATCACGCATCGACACGTACGAAGCATCGCTGCTGGACATGCTCTGCCTGACCGGCGAAGTCGGCTGGGCGCGACTCTCGCCCGCGGCGACGAGCGTCGTCAGCGCGACACCGATCGCGCTGTTCCTGCGCGAGCACGCAGACGCGTGGCAGTCGTTGCGCGGCGAATCCGAGATCGTTCTCAGCGATCGCGCGCAGACGGTGCTCGACACGCTCCGCGCCCGCGGCGCCTGTTTCTCCCGCGACCTCGGCAATGACGGCGAGGCGCTTGACGAAGCATTGTCCGAGCTGGTCTCCGCGGGCCTGATCGCATCCGACGGCTTCGCTGGATTGCGGACGCTCGTCAACGCGAACGCTCGCGCGAACTACGCGGGACGATGGTCGATCGTCGACGGGCTGAAGCCCGTCCTACGTGACGACGCGGTCGAGATCCAGGCGCGTGTGCTGCTGCGCCGCTACGGCATCGTTTTCCGCAGAATCCTCACGCGCGAGCCGAACGCCGCGCCTTGGCGCGAGCTCGCGCGGGTGTACCGGCGACTCGAAGCGCGCGGCGAGATCCGCGGCGGACGTTTCGTCCACGGCATGAGCGGCGAACAGTTCGCGCTGCCGGAGGCGATCGAGCGCCTGCGCGAAGTGCGTCGAGAGACGCCGGACGGAAAACTGATCGTCCTCTCCGCCGCCGATCCGCTCAACCTCATCGGCATCATCACCCCGGACGAACGCATCCGCGCGGTGCCGGCCACGCGCATCGCATGGCGCGACGGCATCGCGGTCTCGGTGATGGAAGGCGACTATGTCCGCCCGCTGGCGAACCTCGACGAGACCGCGGCAATGAACGTCGCGGCCGCGCTCGCGGGAAGACGCGTGCCCGTCGCGAGCGGTTGGGTGGGAAGAAGCAGCGCGTAAACGCGAAGCGTCTGGAGTTCGCGAGCGGTTGCGGTAGCGTCGAGCGGATGCATCTGATCCCGGCGGATGGCAAGGGCCTTCAGTACTCGTCGTACCTGCGCGAACGGGTGCTGCTGTCGATGGAAGATGGGCGCGCCGCGTTGCGACACTGCGCGACGAGATCATCGCTACGGGGCCGCGGTAACCTACCGAGAAAGTACGCGACACACCTTGAAACGTATGTCGTCGCAGAACCGTCCCTTGCATGCCATCGCGACGGCAGCAAAATCTTTGGGGAATCTCACTGTATTCGACGGCGACTTCGAGTCGGTAACCCACGGATAGGTCCACATACAGTCGGACCCAGACGGGTACGCTTCGTCCAACTCCACGCATTCGAGAAAGACGTCGTCGCAGTTTTTTCCCTTACAGGATAAACCGGAGATGAATCGCAAGTCGGAGCAACCTCTTCCTTCGATTCCTTCCTCTTCAGAGATCCGCTCGGTCCACTCGATATCGCCGATGATCTTGTATGAGGGTGCTGCGGTCGAACTGGTCGCAGTGCCGCAAATCAGCGTGATATTGTCACAGAACGAGCCCCAACAAGTGATCCCGCCGAGGAGTTTGGTCCCACAGGATCTTGGTGCCGTCCCGTCGGAGATCGTGGTTGGCGATCGATCGACCACGAGGGTTCCTGGGCAGCCGAGCTGTACGAACCCTGAAATGATGATCGACACAAGCAACAAACAGAACAACGTGTGTTTTTTCATGCGCCGTGCCTCCAGCCAGCTCACGGCAAGCGCTGCCTGCTTCGGACAGTTCCGAACTCGAGTTTGAACTAAGCCCCGACTATTCGGACGAGGCCGCTGTGCCTGCGGCGACCGGAACATATTGGCACCGCCAATAGTCGGTTGATTGCAACCCTTGCGTCGAATATAGGTCGCGCACATCATAAATGCCATAGCGGCGGCACTCCTCCTCCTCGCTGTTCTTGAGATCTGTCACCGATCTCGGGAGGTTTCAGCACATTTCACGCGCATCCTGCCGCCCCATCCTCCGCCGCTTACAGTCGCGAGCGCGCTGCTGTCACAAGAAGCTCCTTCCGCTGTCGACGATCAGTTTTTCGACGATCGGCGACTTGGTCACGAAGTATCTGATTACCAACTGAGGCTGTGAGCGAGGGTGAGGGGGCTCCTGGGATTGGAGATGCGTGGCAATTGCCGGTTGGGGCCCGCCGGAGATTCCGTTCACAAGGTTCGGGGGTCTTCGGTTTCGTCGCCGGCGTCGGAGGCCAGGCGCGGTTCGCCGCGGCGAAGTGACATTGCATACACGTCGCACCGAACTGCGGCAGCGAGTTATTGATGTCCTGGTAGTACGTCTCCATCGTCACATTCGCGACCGGAACGTCCATGGCGTCCGGACCCGGCTCCGGGTTCAACGCGCCCTGACGTAGTCGTTCAGCTTGAACAGTTTCGTCGGGTTGCCAGGCACCACTTCCCATCCCATCCAGCGGCCAATGCGAGCCGGATAAAGGAAGACGATCGCCTCAACGTCATTCGTGCTCGAACGTCGCCCACAGCCAGGAGTTGAATCCTTTGACCTTCTGGATGATGTGCAGGCTCGACCAGCGCGACGCGTTGCGGCGGACCGCATTTCTCCGTGAGGGGTTATCCCAGGACGCCGCTCCAACGCATTGAAACAGCGCGCGAACGCCGCGGTTTTGCGCTAAGCCCGCATCGCGCGGCGTTGCGCCATCGTCGCGATGAACGCGAGGAGCACGGCCGCGAGACGGAACGCTTCGAGAATCGCGGTGCTCTGCGGCTGGATGGACCACCAGAGGTCGTACAGCAGCCACGCCACTTCGCTCGCGGCGAGATAGATCCACGTGTGCATCAGCAGACCGCCGCGCATCGCGAGCGCCGGCAGCGCGAGCGGGACGATGAGCGAGAGACCGACGATGTCGCCGAGGGTCGAGACGAGAAGGATCGGATCGGCGTTTGCGGTCGTGAGCGCCTTCATCAGCGGATAACCGCCGACGAGCACTGCGACCGCGATGCCCGTGAGAATCGAGACTGTCTGCGCGGAAGTCGACAGCGGCGCCGTGAGTCCCGTCGCGCGCCACGCGAGCACAAATAGCAGTAGCGCGATCGCGATGGCGACGTTCTGCAAGATCGCGAGCGTGCTGTTCACCGCCGGCGGCAAAGCGACCGACGAATCGAGATACGACGCGAGGCGCACGCCGTGACGCACGGCCGCAAGGAAGTAGCCGGCGCCGACCAGCAGCCAGCAGACCAGCAGTCGATCACCCGCGGAGAATTTTGCGGACGTGAGAAACGCGCTGAAGCTCGTCGCGAGGACCGCGAGGACGAGCAGGAAACGGTGAAAGCGCGCCGCGGTGTCGGCATCGAAGGCATAGCCGCCGATCAACGTCGCCGCGGCGAACAGAAGAGGGATCAGGATGAGCCGCTTCAGAGCGCGAGCTCCTTTCGGATGTCCGCCGCGACCTTCTCCGCCGTCGCCTTGCCGAGGAGCGTGCGCAGCGTCGGGCCGAGGGCGTCGATGAGTGCCGGCACCTGCGTTCGCGTGACCTGATCCGGGTCCGTTCCGATGGACTGCTTCGCGACCATCTGCACGGCGTTCTTCGCGGTGAAGGGCCCGAGATATTGGCTGAGCTTCGTGCGCACGACTTCAGCGGGAGTCATCATGGGTATTGGACCGAAAGAAGTATACGTTTTAAAAGTCCAGCAGATACAGGTCCCCCCGTTTGCGCGCGATGCTGAAGTCCCTTCGGCGACTACAATCGCGGATCGTGAAGCTCGCGCAGTTGATCGCGTTGCTATGGCTTGCGGCGGCGCCCGAGCGGCGCGAGACGACCGTCATTCCGTGGGCATGGGAGCGGCGCGAGGACTTGCGGTTCACGGGCTCCGGCGCGACGGTCGCGTGGTATGCCGGCATCCTCATGCTCGACGGTGAGCGCGTCGTCGTCGAGCCGCGCCGCAATCCGCTGCAGCTCGCGGATGACGTGCGTCGCGTCGCCGTGATCCGCATCGAGACGAAGCATCCGTCGCTCGACGACGCGCAACTGCGCGCGACGCTCGCCGCGATCCTCCGCCTTTATCGCCACGCCGAAGAGCTGCAGATCGACTTCGACGCGAGGCGCTCCGAGCGCGCGTTCTATCGCGCGCTGCTGATCGCGCTGAGGAAAGAGAACGACGCGCCGCTGTCGATCACCGCACTCGCGTCGTGGTGCATCGGCGACCGCTGGATGAGCGGCCTGCCGATCGACGAGGCGGTGCCGATGCTCTTCCGCATGGGCCGCGACGCGCGCGAAGTCCGCGCACGGCTCGCGCGCAACGAGGCATTCCCCGAACCGCGCTGCCGCGCGAGCGCGGGTATCTCGCTCGACGAACCGCTCCCCCGAATCCCGAAAGCCGCGCGCGTCTGGGTATTCAACCCGGAGCGCTGGACGGAGGCCGAATGGAACACCGCGCTCTCTCGCGTCCGCTGAAGGTCGCCGCGCTCATGCTGTTGTGCGCCGCGGTGGCGACGCCGTGCTCGTTCGACACGACGCCGATCCTGTTCTTCGACGTGCGTCCGGACATGCCGATCGACGACTACGTCGACGGCCGCCTCGGCATCGTGCAACCGACCTACGCGCGCTCGCACCTCGTCGTCGCGTTCCGCCATCTCAGCAGCAAGCCTCCCTCGAACGCGGAGCGCGAAGGCTTCCGCGATCTGCTTCGTCATCGTCTCAACGAAGTTCCCTTCGAGGCTCGTCCGGTCAATCCCGTCGAACAGTGGGAGCGGCTGCGCATGAACATTCGCGGCCTCGAGTACAAGTGGCCGCCGGACCGCACTCGCTCGGTCGCGGGTGCTTACGATTCGTACGACAACTGCACGGACGACGCGTTCGCAACGGCATCGAAGACGCTCGCGCAACACATGAAGACCTTCGGCGCCGCAAATCCCGCGGTGATGCGCTGGCTCGACGCACAGGAGATGGTCTTCGCGAATTGCACCGAAGGCGAGGCGCGCATCCCGGAAGACGATGCGTCGCTGCCGGCGGCGCTGCGAGCGGACCGGCAGTATCAGATTGCCGCGGCGAATTTCTACGCGTTGCGCTATGACGATGCACGGGCGCGATTCCTCGCCATCGCGCGCGACCGGCAGTCGCCGTGGCAGAAGACGGCCCGTCTCGTCGCGGCGCGCGTTCTCATCCGCGCGGAGAATCTCGACGTCGCAATCAAGGATGAGGATCCGCTCGCGCTGGCAGAGCAGGAGCTCCGCACGATCCTCGCCGACGCGTCGATGAAATCGCTGCACGACGCGGCGTGGGACCTGTTCGCGGTGACGACGTTGCGCCGCAATCCGCAACAACGCTTCCGCGACGCCGCGAATGGACTCCTCGGCGGCGAGACGTCGGCGCGTCGCGTGCGCACGCATCTCGCGGACTACACGATTCTCTGGGACAAAGAGGTCACCGGCGACGACGAGCTGACGGACTGGATCCGGACGTTCCAGTCGGGCGACGTCGCGCACGCGCTCGAACGCTGGAACGCGTCGAAGGGAACGCCGTGGCTCGTCGCCGCGCTCACGCACGTGAAGCCCGACGATGCGTCGGTGGCGTCGCTGCTCGAAGCATCGAAAAACATCGGCGCGGATTCTGCGGCGGCGACGTCCGTCGCATACCACCGCGCGCGGCTTTTGCTCGCTGCGGATCGCGTCGACGACGCGCGCGCGGAGCTCGACCGCGTGCTCGCGCGCGACATCCCGGTCTCCGCGCGCAATCAACTGCTCGCGCAGCGGCGTGCGGTTGCGCGCACGCTTGCGGAGTTCCTGCGTGACACGCCTTCGCGGCCGGTCGGCGAAGGAGCGGACGCGATCGATCCCGAGGAAGCGGCGCCGCATCTGCCCGAAGATGCGGCGGCGGTGCTGAATACCTGGACGCCGCTAGAGACGCTCGCGCGCGCGGCGGCCGATGAAACGCTGCCCACGGAGATTCGCGACCCGCTAGCGCGCGCGTTGTCGACGCGCAGGCTACTGCTCGGCGAACCGTCGTTCGAGACCGCGGATGTCTTCGTGCACGACACCGAGCTGAGGCCGTACATCCACGCAGAACACTACTACTACGGCAATTGGTGGTGCGCCGGCGGCCCGACGCAAACCGCGCCAGTGCCGCTGTTCCTACGCCCGACACTTTCCGCCGCGAACGCGGAGCAGGAGCAATTACGCGCGATGGGCAGCGGCGCGTCCTGGATTCTGCGGACCGTGCTCGCACGCGCGAAGTCGCATCCGAACGACCCGCGCGTTCCGGAAGCGCTGTCGCTCGCGATCCTCGGCACGCGCCGCGCGTGCGGCGACGGCGATACGGAGAAGCTGGCGAAGGAGGCGTTCGGAGCGCTGCACCGCAAGTACGGCAAGACGAGCTGGGCGGCGGAGACGCCGTACTGGTACAAGCCGTATTGATCCGCTGCGCTCTTGCCGCGCTGTTCGAAAGCGGCGGCCTTGCCGCCGCACTCCAAACTAGTACTTCAACGCCAGAAGCCGCGGCTCGCTCCCCTCCGCCAGGGTCACGATGAAGAGGTTGTCGTACTCCTCTTCGCTGATGGTCGGAGGGTTTGCGACGCCGAGGGCGGCGATGACGTCGCGGGTTGTGTTCGTGTGGCCGACCACGAGGACCGTCTTGCCCGCGTGCGTCGAGCGGATGCGGTTGGCGATGTCGCGCGCATACGTCGCGGCGGGCGCGCTCACGGCGGGCTGGATGGACAGAGCCTTTGCGATCGGCGCGGCGGTCTGGCGCGTGCGCGCGAGGTTCGTCGAGAAAATTGCGGTGATGCCGCTGTTGCCGAGGATGCGCGCCAGTTCCTTCGCGCGCTCTTGCCCCTCGGCGGTCAGCGGCGGATTGTTTGCGGGCTCCGTCGCCTTCTCCGCGTGACGCACCAGGATGACGGTCGTGATCCCAGGCGCGGCCTGCGCGCCCAGCGCAATCAGAGTGAAGAGAATGACGAAGATGCGTTTCACGACGACCTCCTATCGCGGTGCGGGGACATTGTATTCACAGCGGTAGACGTCACCGCCGGCCATGTAGACGCTGAGCACGATCGCGATGACATCGTTGCCCCGGCGCCGGTAAATCTCGCGCGTCCCGCCTACCCCGCGCACCGGCAGCTCGAACTTTTCGTCGTCGCCCGCCTCGATGACCTGCTTGAACTCGCGATAGCTGCTCTCGATCGCGTAGCGCTCCTGCGCGGTGTATCCCGGCTCGACACGGATGGCTTTCACTTCGATGGCCCGGTCGGCGTTGTTGCCGATCTCGACGACCACGGTCAGATTGTCGGTTGCGCTCTCCATCATCACCTCCGGCAGGTTCAGGTAGAGATTGACCGACACTTCCTGCCCCGCGTCGCAGTCGCGGATGGTTTCGTCGATGACACCATCGCGCGACGCGCAAGCCGCGAGCAAGAACAGCAGCACGAGGGTTCGGCGCATCGGCGCAGTCTGCGCCAGAATGCGCGCATGATCAATCGACGCAACTTCGCCCGTCTCGTTTCGATCGCCGCGGCCGCCGCGTCCGTATCGGCGGACCCTCGGCTGAAGCCGGGGGCTAGGAGGATCATCAAACCGAAACGGTTGGTGGACGGCGACACGGTCGGCCTCGTGCTCCCCGCGTCGTCGACGCTCGAAGGCGACGACATTCAGCTCGCGAAGGAACAGCTCGAGGCGATCGGATTGAAAGTCGCGATCGGCGCGCACGCGTACGACCGCCACGGCTACTTCGCCGGACGCGATCGCGACCGCGCGGACGATCTCAATCGCATGTTCGCCGACGACCGCATCGCCGGCATCGTCTGCTACACCGGCGGCTGGGGCTCGCCGCGCGTGCTGCCGTATCTCGACTACGCGCTCATCGCGCGCAAGCCGAAAGTGCTGATCGGTTACAGCGACATCACCGCGCTTCTCAACGCGATTCATCAGCGCACCGGACTGGTCACGTTTCACGGACCGGTCGGCGCCTCGACGATCGAGCCGTATTCGCTGGAGAGCTTCCGCAGGGTGGTGATGAGTCCCGAGCCCGCGGGGCTGCTCGCGCCGCCGCCAAAGAAAACGTCGGAGCTCGTCGACCGCACGAATCGCGTCCTCCGCCTGCATCCCGGCAACGCGACCGGACGTCTCGCGGGCGGCAATCTCACCTTGCTGGCATCGCTCATGGGCACGCCCTACGAGATCGACACAGACGGCGCGATCCTGTTCGCGGAGGACATCCGCGAAGAGGTCTACCGCATCGACCGCATGCTCACGCAGCTCGCCCTCGGCGAAAAGTTCGAGCGGATGGCCGGCTTCGTCTTCGGCCGCTGCACGGACTGCAAGGCGACGAACGTGAGCCTCGAAGACGTGTTGCGCGATCGCTTCGGCGCCGGGCCGAAGCCCGCGATCGCGGGGCTGTCGTTCGGCCACATCGAACAGAAGATGACGCTGCCGATCGGCGCGATGGCGAGCCTGGATGCGGACGCGGGGACGGTGGAGGTGCTCGAGGGGGCGGTGACGTGACGGGGAAGAGTGCTGGGTGCTGAGTGCTGAGTGCTCAGACCCACCACCCAGGGCGGGCGGGACTCAGCACTCAGCACCCAGCACTCAGCACTAACGTCCCCCCTTCTCCAATCCTTCGAACAGTGCAGTGAAGATCGCGATGCCGTCCCATAGGTTTCGGAGGCGGAGGTTCTCGTTCGCGGCGTGCTGGTTGTTGTCGTGATTCACGATCGGCAGGACGATCGTCGGCGTGTTGTCCGGCTGCTGGAAGAGGTAGATCGGAACGCTGCCGCCCATCGTCGGAAGGCGCACCGGCTCGTGTCCCGCGCGCGTCATCAGCGCTGCGATCTCCTTCGCGAGCGGATGATCGAGCGGCGTGCGCGCCGGCGGATAGCCGGAGCCCCAGCGCACGCGCACGATCCTGTCATTCGCGAGGCGCGTGGCGGCGTCCGGATCGTCGCGCACGATCTTGTAGCCGCGCGCGGCGAGGTGCCGTTCGACGTGCGCTTTCACAGAGTCCGGCGTCTGCGCGGGCACAAGACGGAAGTCGATCGCCGCGCGTGCGCTGATCTGCAGCGTGTTCGACGCCTTGTCGCCGACGCCGCCGGACTGAATGCCGCTCACGTTCAGCGCGGGCAGGAGGATGCGCTCGTTCAGCGACACGCCTTCCGTGCGCGCGATCTGAAATTCGCGGCGCAGATCGTCCTCCACCGGCGGCATCGCGGCGACCGCCGCTTTCTCTGCCGTCGTCGCAACGACGACGTTGTCGTAGAAGCCGTCGATGAGGATGCGTCCGTTCTCGTCGCGCATCGACGCGAGGAGGTGCGTCAGCGCGACGATCGGATTCGGCACCCAATTGCCGTAGTGGCCGTCGTGCAGCGCCCGCACGGGTCCGTACACGACGAGGTCGAGCGTGAGGACGCCGCGCGCGCCGAACGCGAGCTGCGCGCGGCGGCTCTGGTGCACAGGACCGTCGCAGATGATCCATGCGTCGGGACGGAGGACGTCGGGATATTTCGCGATGTAGGCGGCGAGGTGCGGCGAGCCGGCTTCCTCTTCGCCTTCGAAGACGAAGCGGAGGTTCACGCGCGGCTTCACGTTGCGCGCGCGCAATGAGTCGACCGCCGCGAGCATGGCCATGATCGGAGCCTTGTCGTCGCTCGCCGAGCGCGCGTAGAGACGCCACTCGGGATCGAGCGCCGTCGCGTTCGTCCAGTCGACGTCGTTGCCATTCGCGTCGCGCATGACCGGCGTCCACGGCGCGCTCTTCCACTGCGCGGGGTCGAGAGGCTGGCCATCGTAGTGCGCGTAGAACGCAAGCGTGCGCGTCGAGCCCTCGGCTTTCCAATCGCCCACGACAATGGGAGGCGCGCCGTCGAGCGTAAGCAACCGCGTCGCGAGGCCGCGGCGCTCGAGCATCGCCTGAAGCTTCGTCGCGTTGGCGTTGATGTTCGCGGTGTCGTCGGCAAGATTCGGGATCGCGAGGAGGTCGACGAGCTCGCGAAGGACGGCCTTCTGGTCCGCCGCGAACAGCGGGAGTGCACACAGGAGCACGGCGATCAGGCGCATGTGCGAATGGTAATGTGTTGGGGCCCGGGCATTCTGCCCGGCGCCGGGCTGGAAGCCCGGGCCCCCATCACATGAAAGCAATTCGGCTTATCGAACATGGTCACCCGCTCGTCGAGCAGGACTTGCCCGACCCGTCGCCGCGTGACGGCGAGATCGTCGTCGACGTCGTGTGCGCCGGGATCTGCCACAGCGACGCGCACTATCGCGCCGAGCCCGGACGCGCAAATCCTCCGATCACCCTCGGCCACGAAGTCGCGGGCGTCGTCTCCGGCACCGGCCAGCGCGTCGCGCTGCACTATCTCCTCCCGAACGGCGACATGCTCGGAAAGGAAGTGAATGGCGGTTACGCGCAGAAGATCGTGGTCCCCGCGGAAAACGCCATTCCGATTCCGGACAACGTCCCGTTCGACGCCGCCGCGATCATGATGTGCTCGACCGCGACCGCGTATCACGCGCTCCGCCTCTCGAACATTCAACCAGGCGAGTCGCTCGCCATCCTCGGCTTCGGAGGACTCGGTGTCTCCGCCGCGCAACTCGCACCGGCTTTTGGCGTGAAGGACGTCATCGCCGTCGACGTCGTCCCCGAGAAGCTCGCGCTCGCGAAACAATTCGGCGCGCGCACGGGCGACCTGAACGGCGTCGACGTCGCGCTCGAATTCACCGGCAACGCCGCCGTCGCGCAGAAAGCGTTGCGCGCGCTTGCGCCTGGCGGACGGCTGATGATCGTCGCGATCAACCTGCGCTCGATGACCTTCGATCCCTTCGACGACCTCCTGCGGCGCGAGCACCGCATCATCGGCTGTGCGGATCACACACGCGAAGAGCTCGTCGAGTTGATGGAGCTGGCGCGGCGCGGGGAGATCGACCTCACCCGCGCCATTACACGCACGGTTCCGCTCGAAGCGGACGCGATCAATGCTGCTCTTGACGATCTGGAGCGGCAGACGTCGCACTTGCGGACGGTGATCGCGGTACGTTGATCGCCGGGTTGCGCGCGAAGAAGCCCGCCGGAATCAGCTTGAAGCCCGTCTGGTGCACGTTCATGATCGGCCACTCCTCGGCGCGCGGGATGTGCGTCACGCCGGTCGTGTACCAGACCACGACGTCCGACTTGTCGAGCGCCTCGTCGTCCGCCGTCCACTTCTCCAGTCCGTCGCCGCCGGAGCTCTGGTTTGGGTAGTAGCCCGACGCGTGCATCTCCGCATCGCGGAAGCGCGTGGCCCAGAAGTGATGATCGAGGAACGCCGCGCGCTTGCGCGCAGGCGCGGTCGCAGTGACGAACGGCAGTGAGTTGTCGCCCGGCACGAGCAGGTACGCGGTCGATCCGCCGAGGGCGTTCTTCACCGCTGGATTGACGACCTTCCACTTGCGCTGCGCGGCGAGGCTGAGCTCGCGCCGCGCGGTTTTCTCGGACGCGAGCTTCGTCGACTCCATCAGGAACGCGTTGCCGAGGGCGTTCGCGGCGGGGTCGTCGATCGCGCGGCTGTTGCTTTCGTAAATGCTGTTTGCGACGCCGTCGACGTCGAAGTCGAGACGGAAATTGAAGAAGTGCTGGTGATGCGGTGCGACGAGATTCGGCGCGACGACGTGCGCACTGTGGAGGTCGTGTCCGGCCTCGTCGGCAACGCCCTTCGTGAGCATGATCCCGGTGAGGTCGGCGCGGAACTCGAGCGTGCCGTCCTGGTGGAAGATCCAGTTCAGCGCGTAGTCGTAGTTTCCGACCGTCGCGATGAACATCACCACGAGCTGCCGCCCGCGGCGCGACTCGTTGTAGTCGCGATCGATGTCGTAGTGCTTCCAGAGCAGGCCGGCGTCGCGCTCGAACACCGCCACCGCGTCGCGCAAGTTCAGAACCTCGCCGGCATCACTTGCGACGGGGAAATCGACGTACACCGCGTTCTCCGGCGCATCGACGTTCCGCTCGATCGGCGACGCGAGCCGGCCGATGCCGTACTCGCCGACGTCGAACGCGCTCCGCCAGGCCCAGTTCGGATCGGCGTCGCCGTAAGGCACGACCATCTCCGAGAGCGACGCGCGGTAGAGCACCGAGCGCTCCTTCTCGCCGTCGACCCACCGCACGCGATGCAGTACGAGTCCCTCGCGCGGATCGAGTCCGAAGTGGAAGCGCCAGTTCTCCCACGCCACGTCCCCGCCATTCATCGAGAACCCGGCCCCCTCGGACTGCACGATCTTCAGCGGCTTCGGAGACGGCCGCAGCGGAGCGTTGCTCTTTTCGTCGAGCGCGCCCTTGTCCTTCGAGATCGGAACGACGCCGCTGTCCGTCACCTCGAGCACGGTTTTCTTCGTCAGGTTGATCACCGCGACCACGCCTTCGATCGGCCGCGAGTACCAGTTCGAGTCCTCGTCGTCTTTGTAGAAGAAGATCGCGCGAATGATGCGCGAGCCGTCGGCCATGTCGCCGAGGTAGCCGGGCGCCCAGGCGTCGACTTTGACTTTGTCGAGCTCGATGCCGCGCTTGCGCATTGCCTCCTGGAACCGCGGATCGGCTTTGATGATCTCCGGCGCGATCGCGTACTCCTCGATGACCACCGACGGCTGCACGTTCGGAATCGTCTTCCACGTTTTGATCGCCTTGCCCGCCAGGTCGACGACCACTTCGTTGGTCTTGTTGTGATCGCGGTCGAGCAGGACGACAAACGCCTCGCGCGCGATCGGCTTCCCTTCGAGAATCTGCGCCTTGGTCGGCTCATTGAGCGAAACGACCGCGAACAGAGAGCCCTCGACGAACCGCTCGTCCGCTTTCGTCGCGGTGACGGCCGCGGTGATCTCATCGACAGTGATGGAGTCGAGCGGATGCGCCGCGAAGAGCGGAAGGGCGAGAAGAAGGACGAGCGTCGTTCTTACGGTCATGCGCGAATGATAACTGCGCGCACAGAGTCGCCTTTCTTCTCTATTGTCCGCCCTTCCGGATCGGAGTACCCTTCTGCGTTCCGGTAGCTTCCCACACACGACTATGCAGAATGGCTTCGACGATCCGGTCAAGCTCCACCGCCTGGTGCGTCTCACTGAGCTGACGCAGCAGATGATGGCGGACCTTGGAACGACTCCGCTCCAAGAACAGCTCGACCGAATTGCAAAAGCGGCGCAAGAGACGCTGGAAGCCGAAGCGTGCGGCGTTTTTCTCGTCGCCGACAAAAAAGGCGAGCGAGGAACGAAGGAACTGATTCTCGAGGCAAGCGTGGGGCATCGTGAAAAGGGCGCAGAGCTCGGAAAGCGCCTCCCCATCAAGAGCTGCGAACGCTGCGGGCTGACGAGCCACATCGCTTACCAGGGAGAGCTGTTCCATGCATACGGCAGAGACCTGAGGGATCACTTCGCCGTAACGAATCCCGCGCATGAGCTGCGGCATACGGAGGGGCCGTGTGTCTCACTGCTGGCGATGCCGCTTCACAAGAAAGCCGGCGAGAAGAAAGAGCTGGTGGGACTGCTTCGCATCGACAACAAACGACGGCCGGACGGTCAACTGGTCACGGAAAGCGGCTTCGACGAAGACGACAAGTGGTTGATCCAACTCTTCGCCGGCATCGCGGTCGTCGCGATCGAGAACGCGGAGCTGATGCACTACAAGTCCAGCCTGATCTCGAGCTGCCCGAGCGGCATCATCGCCGTCAATCGACAAGGCATCGTCACCGAGTACAACGACAAAGCTGCAAAGATCCTCGGGAAGCCGCGAGAAGAAGCGATGAACCGGCCGGTCCATGACCTGTACATGGATCCCAACGAGCCGCATAACATCGGCGACATGCTTCGCGAAAAGGGTGGCCGGATAGAAGACTACAAGACACTCGTAAGAGGTCCCAATGGCGAGCCGATTCCGATTCTGCATGCGGCAACCTGGCTCATTGCGGGCGGCTCGAGCGGTCAGCGCCTGGGGAGCGTCGGCTATTTCCAGGATGTGAGCGAGCTCCGCAAGCTCGAACGGCGCGATACATTGCTGAAAACCATCGACCTGGTCGCAAAGACGAGCGACATGGAGACCGGTCTGCAGCGATTCACCGAGGAAATGGTGCAGTTGCTCGGACGCTCGTATTGCGCGGTCCGGCTTCTCGAGAATGAAGAACGCCCGGTGCTCACGCTGCGCGCGGCGAGCCGAATTGATGACTCCTCGTGGCGCCCACCCATCCATGCACGCATGACGATCGACGAGTGTCCAGGACTGCTTGATCTGCTCGCCGGCGGCGTGCCAAAAATCCGGCAATCGGAGGACGAGCGGTTTCGCTTTACTCTGCAAAGGCTCACGAAGAGCATGGGCTTCGATCGACACCTGCAGTCCGTGCTCATCGGACCGCTGAACGTCGGCGGCCGCATCGTCGGGCTGATCGAGCTCGGTGACCGCCGCAGTATCACGCGCGAGACATTTGCGCCGGACGAAGAGATCGAGCTCGTCGGCGTGGTTGCGGCGCAAATGGGCGTTCTGATGGACCGTCTGCACCTCATCGAACAGACGACGCTGCGAGAGCGACGGCTCGCGAAACTCGCCAGGAGTGCTGCAGCGCTGAGGCCGGAAGCGGATCTTGCTACGCTGCTTCGCCACGTGGTCCGTCTCGCTCCCGAATTGATCGATTACGGCGTCGCGGGAATCTATCTGTGGCATCCGCCGACGAAGAAATTTGTCCTCCGCGAGGGCGAGGGACTTCCTCGAGGTCTCATCGAACAAGAACCTGAGGCCGTCTCTGTGATCGCGACCGCAGGACGCGATCGCGAGACCCAATACGCCCGCACGCTGACGCTCAGCGCATCGGGCGTGACGATCGAGCTCGGGGAAACACTCGCAGTGCCCTTGCGCGTGCAAAGTGGCTTAGCGGAGGGCGTTCTCTTTGTTGCGAATCCGACGCAACAACTTCGCATCGATGGCGTCGACCAGGACGTCCTGGAGCGCTTTGCGTTTCATGTCGCCACGGCCGTTCAGACCGCGCGCCTTCTGAGTCACGCTGACCGCACGGGCGGACGGGCGGAAGTCCTCGACCACGTAACCGACTACATCCTGAAATGCACCGATGAGGAAAAGTTGCATCACGCCTTTCTGACCGGCATCACCGCCAGCTACGGCCTACGGTTCAACCGCGCATTCCTTTTCGGGATTGACGACTCAGAGAACTATCTCGTCGGAAAGTACGGAATTGGGGAGCTCGACCAAAAAGACGCCGATGCGTCTTGGAACATCGACGAGGAAAGCGGACTCGTGGACTTCGGCCGTTATGTGCAGCGATCTGAAGCCGGCGAGATCGGCGCCTCGACCATCGGGCAGCTCATCCGGAGCGTTCAATTCCAGATCGGCGTCGGCGACCATTTTTCAGAGGTCATCCGCGGACACGATGAGTATCGAATCGTCGATCCGTCAGATTTCGGGAGGTTGCCGGAGTTCTTCTTCAATCAATTCCGCGTCACATCGCACGTCGTGATCGTGCCTCTTGGAACCTCGGGCAAGCGACTTGGCCTTCTGGTCGCCGACAACAAATTCACGCGCGCACCGGTCGATACGAACGTGAATGCATTGACTGCATTCGCACGGACGGTCACCGTCGCGCTCGAGAACCGCGCTCTCCTCAAGGAGCTCGACGATCACCAGCGCCAGCTCGAAGCATTCTATGCAATGAGCAGTGATCTCGCGGCGGTCACCGACCCGGACCTGATTCTCGGCATGCTTGCGGATCGGGCAATCCGCACGATGAATGCCTACGGAGCAACGCTGCTGTTGTTTGACTCCACGCGCACGATCGTCAAACGGATTCCGCTCGGACGAGATCGAGAGGTTGATCCCAAGACGGGCGTCCGTGACAACGGCATCACAATGGAAGTGCTGCGCACGGGAAAGGCGCGCAAAATCGAAGACGTTGGACGTGGAACCGATTTGAACCCGCTACTGATGTTCCGCGGCATCAAAGCGGCGCTCTGCGCGCCGCTTTCACTTCCCGACAAACAACTGGGGGTCATTTGGTTTCACTACGACCGCCCCCGCCGTTTCAGCATGTCCCTCGTTGGCGCGCTGCAACTCGTTCTCAATCAAGCCACGGTCGCCTACGAGCAGGCCCGGCGCATCAAGGCACTCGAGGGAATCCGTGAGGCGGCCGAGTCACTCGCCGCAACCGAGGACCTCGGCGGCGTTCTCAACCGCATTGTCGATAGTGCTAGGCGTTTATTTCATGCGTCCTCCTCGATCTTGTGGCTCTCGGATGGTGAACGTTTTCTAGCCGAGCGCTCGGTCTCCAGCGGCCTCGACGCACAAATCTGGGAGGCTCGGCAAGCCCAGGGACCGGCCGCCATGGGGATCATGATTGAACATCTGCGCGGCGGCTGGATCGGCATTTCCGACTACAAGACTGCTTCCGATTCCACCGTGCCCCAGGAGATGCTCGACTTTCTCGAAGAGGTCGACGCGCGCGGGTATCAACTCGTTCCCTTGTCGGTCGGTGAGGAGAAGCTCGGTGTCCTTTGTACGGTGCACAAAAGCCCCGTTCCTCCGGGCGAAGATCAACAGTTCATCGCCGAAGAGTTCGCAACCCACAGCGCGTGGTCGCTCAAGAAGGCGCGACTTCTCGAAACGGTCATGAAGGCAAAGGCCGCTGCGAAGGTCGTGGCGGAAGTCGTTGCCAGCGGGACTCAGCGGACGGTCCGGGAGAAGCTCGATCGCATCGCTCAACTTTCTCTCGACGCTCTCGGTTGTGGCGCGGTCGTCCTTTTCGCGAGCAATGACGGAGACTTGAGTCACCCGGCGGCGACCGCGGGCGTGAACTTCCCCGAGGCGATGGAAAACGATGCCGAAAAGCAGGACTACGATCTTGTCCGCCGCCTATTGAAGGCGCCACGTCCGGAGATCGTACCGAACGTTCGAGAGCATCCCGACTTCATGCAGCGGCGTTTCGTCCTGGACGAAGAAATCCGTTCGTGCGCGGCGTTTCCGCTCCGCGCCGGCGACACGAGCGTGGGCGTGATGTTCGTGAACTATCGAACTCCGCACGCGTTCACCGCGCGCGAAGTCGACGACATCGAGCTGTTCGCGAGCCAGGCGGCGACAGCCATCCATTCGGCACAGTTGTTCGACGATCTGAATCGCAAAATAGAAGAGCTTCACAATACGGAGCAGCTCCTCGCGGCGCGCACGGATGTGGCGTGGATCGGCCTTCGGACGATCGACTGGTCCCACAGCGTGGCCAATGCAGTCAGCAAGATTCTCAATCTTTTAGCGGCATTGCGTCGGTCGACTCGTGACGGTGTAGCCACCATGAAGATCGACCGCGCGTCGCAGCTCGTCCGCCAAATGGCGCGACCGCCTCTGCCGGAGTACGACGCACCCACTCAAGCAGTTTTCGCGATCGACGAGCCGTTGTTGCGGTCGCTTCGCGATGACATTTCGACGATTTATAACGCGGACAGCACGACGTTCCGCATCGAAATCGACCTTCCCACGGAGACCCACGTACAGGCCGCGCAATGGTGGCTGCAGTGCGTCATCGGCTATGCGGTGAAAAACGCGTTGGACGCTTTCAGCAACACGCAACAGGAGCGCGAGATCGTTCTCGGGGCTCGTCGCGCGGGTCGCCACGTCGAGATCTTCATTCGAGACAACGGCCCAGGGATTCCGCCGGAGCTCCTCGAGACGCTGACCGTGCGGCCCGTGCCCAAAGAAGACCGCGCAAGCGGCCTCGGAATTGGTCTCTGGGTCACTCGCCGGGTCATGCAGATCTTCAACGGCGACGTTCATGTAAGCAATGTAGAACCGCACGGCGCATTAGTTGTACTGACGCTGCCGGTCCTCGATCGACTTCCATGAGAAAGAACACGACATGGCGAACTACACGATTCTCCTCGTAGACGACGACAAAGAGACGGTCGACCTTTATGCCGAATCACTGGAAGCAGCCGGCTATGATGTCCTGCGATGCGCGGGCGAACGACCAGCAAAAGCGCTGATCCACAACAAGCCAGCATCGTTCGACCTCGCCATCATCGACGTTCGGCTCCGGCCGCCGCGCGATGACACGAGCGGCTTCGAGGTGGCGAAAGCCATCAAACGTGACATTCCGGTGGTCATCTTTTCGGAGAATCTCAATCTCGAAAGAGCTTTGCGGGCCGGGAGTCTTTCCAAAGAAGGAGCGATTCGTGACGCACACGTCATTCGCAAGTCCGACGGACCTGAAGCATTGATCGACCTGATTCGCAAGATTCTTCCTCACCGTGTCTTCATCGCCCACGGCCACGACACGAACTTCCGACACGATGTCTTCTTGACGCTTACAAATCTCGGGGTCAGCCCGACGGTGCTGATGGAAACCGCCACTGAAGGGGACACCATCGCAGAATCCATCGAGAGGCATTCCAACGTCAGCTTCGCCGTGATCCTCGTAACCGCTGACGACCTAGGCAAGGCCAAGAACGACAAAGCGCTGCAACCGCGAGCGCGCCAAAACGTCATGGTCGAATGGGGCTACTTCATAGGCAAACTTGGCCGACAGAGAGTGATTGCCCTCAACAAGAGCGATCCGAAGAAACCAATCGAGCTCCTCCCGACGGACTACTACGGGCTGCGCTTCATCCCCGTCGACAACGACGGCAAGTGGCGCCGGAGCCTCGCGAAGGAGCTCGCGAATGCGGGGATTCCGGTTCATTTGGAGCGCCTTCCGCCTTGATGGTCGTCGTTCATTGGAGGACGTGAGACTGGCCACTCCGTTGCTTGTCAAACGCAGCTGTGAGCCCGCTACCGCTTCCGATCCCATCCGTTGGCCGCGCTCTTGCTCTCTAACCGCGCGGAGAACGCACCATGAACAAGCTCATTGTCTTTGCGGCGATCCTCGTCCTCTGCGGTGCCGCGTGCCAGCAGACCACCGAGAGAGAAGTCAGTGCGACGGAGACCACCGAGACGACCACCATCTCCACCGCCACCGTCGATACCGCGGCCGCCGAGGAGGCGGTACGCGACGCGGCTCACGAAACCGGAACGGCCCTGGAGACCGCCGGCAAAGAGCTGCAGGAAGAAGCGAAGACGGACACGAAGTAGGAGGCCTCGATGGACATCCTCACCTGGCTCATCGTCGGACTCGTTGCCGGCGTGCTCGCGTCGATCGTCATGGGCGGCACCGGGTACGGGATCATCGGCGACATCATCATCGGCATCGTCGGAGCGTTCGTCGGCGGCTGGATCTTCAGCAAGCTCGGCGTGTCGACGCCGTTCGGAGGACTGCCCGGAACGATCTTCATCGCGTTCGTCGGCGCCTTGGTTCTGCTGTTCGTGCTCCGGATCATTCGCGGAGCCGGAACGCGCAGACTCGACTAATCGCTACGGAACGCGCGCCCGCCCGATCGTGTTCGCGTCCGTGCCAAACCAGAGCTCGCGGCGCTTCGCGTCGAAGACCATGTGTCGCACGGTGCTTCCTCCGCTCGGCACGTTGCCGATCGCGAAGAACTCCTTCGACGCCGGATCGAACCCGACGAGACGATTCGGCTGCGGTCCGCTTTCGACGAGCCACATCCTGCCGCGGTCGTCTACCGACATCGCGTACGGCAGCGAGCCTTTGCCCCCCGGCGTCAGCCACTCCTCGACCTTGCGCGTCTTCGGATCAAACCGTGCCAAGCGACCGCGCGCGTAGTCGACGTACCAGATCGCGCCGTCGCGTCCGAGGGCGATGCGCCGTCCGCGAGCGCCTTCGGGCAGCGGATGCTCCTCGAGCTTCATCGTGTTCGGATCGATCGTGCCGAGAAAGTTGCGGCCGAATTCGTTGAACCAGGGACGGCCGGTTGCGTCGAGGATGATGCCGTACGGACGCGAGCCGGCCGTCGGCACTTTCACCAGACGGACGGCGCCGCTCTTCGGCGCGAGACGTCCGACGAAACTGCCGCTCTGCACCGTGAACCAGATGTCTCCGTTCGACGCGAGCACGAGCGTGTGCGGATCGCCTGCGGCGGAATCGGGCATCGGGAACTTGCGGATCGCGCCGCTTTTCGGATCGAGACGGCCGATGTAGCCCTTGCGATTTCCCGCGAACCAGATCGCACCGTCCGCGCCGACGATCAGATTGTGCGGACCGGTGCCTTCGTCGAGCTCGAAGCGCTGGAACTTCCCGCTCGCGGGATCGACCTTCGCGATGTAGTGGCCGGTCTGCCCGACGAACCACACGTTACCGTCGCGATCGACGGCAGGATCGCGCGGACGCGTGTCCTCCCACGGGACGGTCCACTCGCGGATACCGACGGTGGTCTGCGCGGAAGCGGCGATCGCGGCGAAGAAAATGGACAGCAGAGCGATGCGTTTCATCGTGTGCCTCCGGTCGGCAATTATCCGCCGGCTTCGTAGCGGAACTTCACCGGCGTCGACGCGACGCTCCTGTCGTCACGGAACTTTGTCAACGTGCCGTTGAGCACCGCGGTCTCATAGGAAGGAGGCTCTGCTGCGAAGTTGCCAACAACCTGAAATGCACCGCTGAACTCGTAGTGCACATCGTCGACCGCCGCCGTCGTGAAGGTCAGGTTGCGGCCTTCGAGCTTCGGGCTGATCAGCGCGTAGTCCTTCGCGTCGCGGTCCTTCGGCCGGAGGAAGCCATTGAGCGGCGCCGAAGCCGCGTTCTCGTCGATCGTTGCCAGCGACAGATGCTCGAGCTCCGCGAACTCCGCGGGAAGCTCGGTCATCGCGAAATAGGCTCCGGTCGGGTCGAGCGGCGTCTCGCTCGGCTCGGCCGGCGCCGGCTGCGCCTCGGTCGTCGTTGCGACGGTGCTCGTCGGTGCGGCGGCGGACGGCGGCTCCGCCTCGCGACAAGCGGCGACGGCGATGAGGAGGAGGGCGGCGATGATCCAATGGTGTGTCATGGCGGTCACGTAGTCGGGAGCCCGCGTCGCGCGATCGTCTCCATCACCTCGGCAAAGCGATCGAGCTCCTCGAACGTCGTGTAGACGCTCGGCGTGATGCGGAGACCTTTGAACTCCTCGTGATCGATCGGCGTGACGAAGATCCGGTGCGCGTTGAACAAGTATTGCGCGAGCGGCACGGGCTCGATCCCTTCGATCTCCACGGTGCCGATCGCGCACGACTGCGCGTCGTCGAGCGGCGTGTGGAAGCGAATGCGCGGGACGTCGCGCAGGCGCGTCTCCCAATAGCGCGCGAGCGTTCGCAGCCGCGCTGCCTTCCGTTCCGCGCCGATCGCGCGATGAAAGAGGATCGCCTCGCCGATCGCGAGCCGCGGCGCCGCGGGATGCGTTCCGATCTCCTCGAACTTGCGGATGTCGGTGGTCTGCTTCTTTTCCGCGGCCATCAGCGGCCAGAGGCGCTCGATGCGGTCGCGGCGCACGTAGAGCATGCCCGTGCCTTTCGGCGCGAAGAGCCACTTGTGCAGGCTGGTGCCGAAGTAGTCGCAGCCGATCTCGTCGCGCGTGAACGGGAAGTGCGCGAACGAATGCGCGCCGTCGACGATGACTTCGATCCCGCGCGAGCGTCCCAGATCGCAGATCGCGCGCAGGGGCACGATCTGGCCGGTGATGTTGACGACGTGCGAAACGAGAATCACGCGCGTCTTCGGTGTGATGCCTGCTTCGAACGCGCGCGTGATCTCGCCCGCGTCTTTCGGAGCGAGCGGCAGCTTCACGGTCTTGAGGACGATCCCCTCGCGAAGCTCGCGCTGGCGAAGGGTCGTGAGCATGCGCCCGTAATCGTGCGTGGAGGTGAGAACCTCGTCACCGCGCTTCAGATCGAGCCCGAACAGCAGGATCTCCAGCGACTCCGAGGCGTTGCGGGTGATGGCGATCTCCTCGCGATCGCACCCGAACAGCGCCGCCAGCTCGGTCCGGATCCGCTCCGACTGCGGCTCGAGGATCTGCCACATCGTGTACGCGGTCGTGTCCTCCTGCTGCCACGTGTACCGCGTGTACGCCTCGGTGACGATCCGCGGCGACGGCGAGACGCCGCCGTTGTTCAGGTTGACGATGCCGCGGCCGGAGGAGAACGACTGCTGGATGACGGACCAGAAGTCCGCGTCTGTTCGCGGGTGCTCGAGCTCTTTCGCGAGAGCGGTGATGGTGGGAACGGTGGCGGCGGCAAGGCCGACGACGGTTCCGGCGTTCGCGAGGAAGGCGCGGCGGGTGGAGCTGAGGTCGTTCATTGAGGCGCGATGATACGCTGGTGGACCCGATCACGCGGAAACGGGATCCGAACTCGCTTCTCAGTCGAAATCCACTTCAACTTCGTCACTGATTTCAAGTTCGGCAAAGCAGGCCATGCAGAGTAGCTTCACGCCAGCACCGCTTTCCCAGTCGACCTCGTCGGAATCGATATCGACTTCAAGGACAAGAGGTCCTTCGCCGTCCCTCTTCGGAGCAAAGTCCCACATCCGCGTGACCTGCTCCGTTACGCGGAAAGGTGCGCTCCCGTTCCTCTCCCATGGGCCATGTCCGCCGTCGTTGCCACAGTGGGGACAGCGGACGCCGAACTCGGCCCATTGCAATGTCTTGCAGTGCGCATCCATAAGACCTCCGCATCGCGCAAAACTTTGCCCGAGCTTACCTCGGTTCGCAGGCGCCGCGCTGAACTGCACTGCCTGCACAAAACGCAGAATTGAAAGGTGCGGAGCAGCGAAAACGCCACACCGGGTAGAATCGTGCCGGTCCGCCAATCATGACGAAACTGCCCGATGGGCTGTACGACCTGCTGGTTACACAAGCGATCGAGCATGAGATTGCGCAGCTTGGTCAAAAACGCCGCGCTGATACGGAACCTCTGGAACCTGCGGACTCGCATCTGCTCCTTGCACGTCACATCGCCGGAGTCATTCGCAATGCTCTTCGCGAGATTCCAGAGGAAGAACGAGTCCATCGACAGACGCAGATCAGCAACGAGATCCTGCGCAGCGTCTCGGTTTCGCTGCCGCAACAGTTCGCCGACGACGACTACGTCGCCGAACCTCCGCAGCGACTCGCTGCTGTGTATCCGATTGACGCTTTGAAGTCACGCCGGCCTGCAGCGCCGGAGATTCCTCTCAGCCAAAGCGATCTCCTCGTCAACGCTCGGGACGAACCCCGCATCGGCGCAGTACTGGAGAGGGAGATCGACTCCGCCGATCGTGTCGATCTGATCATCGCATTCATTCGATGGAGCGGCCTGCGGGTATGCTCCGTATAGGAGCGGATGGTCACTCATTCAGAATCGGCGATGGTGTAGAAGAGCGTAGGTAATGACGCGTGCGAATATTGGCGTTGACGAGCACTAGCTTTCGAAGCGCGCAGGGCTTCCAGGTCGAATTGCAGGATGAGCCACGTTCACCGAATTTCACGACAGTGGCGGCAATCATCGTGAGCCTCTTTCAGGACTCCGAAGGGCGTACAATCGACGGATGGTAAATTGCTGGGCTAACGTTCTCGGGGATTGTGCCGGCGGTCAGAGTCGGGAGCACTACCTGAGCCGTAGTGTGATCGGGTCAGGAGATGTGACGGTGTCCGGTTTTCCATTTCTGCGTGGCGACACGCGGACAATATCTGTAAACCGATTGGTGGCCAAAATTTTGTGCAGAAAGCATAACGAAGCACTCTCAGAAGTTGACACGGCCGCAGGGCATTTCTTCAATGTGATGCGAGCCTTTAGGCACCGTGCCGCTATGCGAGCAAAGGGTTACCGGAAGCCGGGTGGAATTGATATGTACGATGTTGATGGTTTCCTCGTGGAGCGATGGATGCTTAAGACAATAATCAATTTGATGGTAGATCAGCCTTTACGCCAAGAACGCTGGCGTCCCGATGACGTCTGGGTTCGCTGTGCATACGGTCTGGCGCCGTTTCCTGATCGCTGTGGGTTATATTTGCTGGCTGATAACAAATACCGGAAAGCCTCGCCCGATTCTGGGATATGTATTTGGACTCTGACGAAAGGAAAGAACGCGGATCTTCTTACCGGCGGTCACTACAAAATCGAAGAGGCGCAGTTCGCTATCACAATGGCGCCTCTCGCGGGCGCACACCAACCTCTTTATCGGCTTCGCGCACTCAAGGACAAGCCGGCTCTTGAACTTCGCCAGATAATCAATTTCCGATGGTGACCTTTCCTTTAGTGGCTAAACATCCTGTTAAGTGACGCTGGCGAGCCGCTCCCGCCGGCTCATGTAGCGGAGCGTCTCTTCGTCGGCGTAGGTAAGAACTGCTAAGGCGTCACGTCGCGATACGTGCGACAACGGAATCGCCGCGAACGGTTGAATAGATGGTGCGATGAGCCGCGCGACGAGCGCGGATGTGGCGGCCATCGCAAAATGGTTGTCGACGTTGTCGATGAATCGGTGGATTTCGTTCCCGCGCGCATCCTTGTCAGCGACTTTCTGGAGCTTCTTCAGATGTTCGCGAACGTCCTTGATAGGGGTGTTCGTTCATCCGGAATCAGCAGCCCCCGCTCCGTGTGTGTTGCCTCGGCACACCTGCGTTCGAGCAGGCGGTTGCGATCGATCTTCGCGAGCCAATACTTCGGCGTCGACTCGGCGTCGCGATGCGCACTTCCAACGCCGTCGTCGGTGACGAGTTGCTCGGCCAGCGTCAGCTCCTTCCCGTTATCGAACTGGAGCAGAGCGAGCGTTTGCCGATGATCCGAGGCGAGACGTTGCGAGCTGTCAAACAGAGGCATCATGTCGCACACGCCGAACCGCGGTGCGAACTGCGCGATCAACTCGCGCGTGCGCTCTTCCCACTTCGAGCTGTGCATCCCGAAAATGCACTCTCGGCAGGTTGCGGTTCAGCGAGGCTGATTCGCTCAGAAACGACTGATATCTCGGATGCTTGCGCCGACGTGGCTATCCAAGCTCGGATGCACTCACGTCGCGCACTCTTCCTTGCGCGCACACGACCGCCCATTCGGCCGCTACTCGCGCTCAACGCACGACGACACAGACGTTTAGATCGAATTGTTCGCTGCTGGATGGGGTGTTTCGCGTTGGGTTTGATGGTGGCGGTTCTTGCGAAACACTCGTTCGCGACTCTTCGCGGCGCACGGTGCGCTGAATCGGCGCGAAGTGATGCCGATTCAGCGCTTTTCCGTCCGGCTTCCGTCCGGCTATTGTCCGGGCTGTCCGGGCAATTTTCTTTGCAGGAGTTCCTGCAACTTCATACCGCCTCGCAGAACGCAGGCGCGGGACGCCTGCGGGCCAGCCGGCGAGGACGCCGGCGTTCCTCATCACCGCCGCACGGAGCGCCGCCGCCCGCCCGGCATTTCGATCTTCGCCCACGACGTCGCCCAGGTTCCGTTCTTCGCGTGGATCTGCGTCGTCCAGAACGACGCGTCGTCGACCGGATCGACGAGCGTGGTCGTGTAGTCGCCCCAGCGATCGTCGAACGTCACCGCCGTTTCCCCCGCGCGGATCGGTGCGACCGTGCTGACGCGGCCGAGGAAGTCGCGATAGATGTAGCCGGATGCGGCGTACTGCGTCGCGGAAAAATGTCCGAAGCCGATCAGCATCGAGCCATGACGGTTCACCGCGATGGATGGATAAGCGAAGACGCGTCCTTGCGGATCCGTCAGCGAGCCCCACTCCGCGTCACCCGTGTCCGGGTCGAACTTGCACCACACGATCGTCGAGGAAGCACCCGGCGCGTCGCGCGTGAGCGTCACGTAGATCTTCCCGTGCCGCTCGACGGCGTTCTGGACCACGTCGTAGCCGCCATCGAGCACGAACGCGGTGCCGAGTTGCGGGAGATACGGCTCGGCCGTTCGCCACGAGGGCGGCTCGGCGATGAAGCGCACGCTGGAGGCGCCGAGGCGCTGCACGGCGATGCCGTTGTTGGAGACGGAGCTGACGACGTATTCGACCGCGCGATCGGTGCTCACCGGCTGCGCGTAGTCCAGGCTCACGTTGTATTGCGTCAGCGGGAGCGTCGGCGGCATCGCGTAGAGATGCTGCTTTTGCACGGATGCGAACACGGCGTTGTTTGACGGCCAGCGCAGCGTGCCGAAGACCACGGTGTCGCGCGTGATCGCCAGCATCGAGAAGTCGCAGTCCGAAACGGAGAGCTGGTAGCGTCGCCACGTGCCGGTCGGATCGCCGCTCTCCGAGACGGCGAACATCATCGCCTCTTCGTCGAAGATGGTCATCATCACCCAGCGGTCGGCGCCGGCGTCGTACACCGCGCGCGGGTCGTAATACACGCCACTCGGGGAGTTGGCCGACCAGAACTGCGACTGCGCGACGGTCTTCAGAACGTTGCCGTCGCGGTCGTGCACGATGATGCGCGCATTCGAGATGCTGAGGACGTGCGCCGGACCGACCGCGCCCGTCGCGTCGGGAGGAGTCAGGTTCTTCGACGTGTCGGAGTCGAAGACCGTCGTCATCGGCGGCGGCGCGATCGTGACCGCCGGCGCGGAAAGCTCCCCGGACGAGCTCGGCGCTTCGAGGCGCGCACGGAATTGCGGAACGTGACGATGGACGATTCTGCGCCGCTGCTCGAGGAACGGCCTCGCGGCCAGCTCGCCCATCGCCGCGCGCGGGAGCGCAACCGCGTGGACGATTTCCTGCGCGACGACTGGGATCGAGAGGACGAGGGACAGGAGAAGCGCGGAGAACGAACGAGGAAAGGTCATCATGAGTGCGCCCGCGGACCGAAGGCGCGCCATTTTGCCACGATTTGACAAGACCGAACCCCGGACCTACCCTGAAGATCGCTGGATTGATTTGGGGGCGGCTTGCAACCAGCTTAAAAAAAGCTAAAGAGCCGGCATTCGAGTTCGAGTACAAGCTGCCCCGCGTCGTTTCGGCGTGGGGTTTTTGTTTTTGGGCTACTGACCATGGATTTCATCCAGGCAATCGCAGACGAACACGTCTACCTCTTCGACGGCGCGATGGGGACGATGCTCTATTCGAAGGGCGTCTTCATCAACAAGTGCTACGACGAGCTGAACGTCCGCAACCCGGAGATCGTGCTCGAAGTGCACCGCCAGTACGTCCGGGCCGGCGCGGAGATCCTCGAGACCAACACCTACGGCGCGAATCGCGTGAAGCTGCACGGCTTCGGCATCGAGAACGAGCTGCGCGACATCAACCTGCGCGCCGCGGAGATCGCGCGCAAAGCCGCGGGCGACTCCGTGTACGTCGCCGGCGCCATCGGTCCCCTCGGCATCCGTATCGAGCCCTACGGACCCACCGCGCTCGACGAAGCGCGCGACATCTTCCGCGAACAGGCCACCGCGCTGAACGACGCCGGCGTGGATCTCTTCATCTGCGAGACCTTCTCCAACATCAGCGAGATCGAGCAGGCCGTGGCCGCGGTCCGCGAGATCTGTTCCCTTCCGGTCATCGCGCAGATGACCATCGGCACCGACGGCCGCACGATCTTCGGCGACGTGCCGCGCGACTTCGCGCAGCGCCTCGACCGGGCCGGCGCCGACGTCATCGGCATCAACTGCTCGGTCGGTCCCGATCTCATGCTCGACGCGATCGAGGAGATCGCCGCCGTCACCGCGAAGAAGATCTCCTGTCAGCCGAACGCCGGCTTGCCGCGCGACGTGAACGGGCGGCAGATGTACATGGCCTCCCCGGAGTACTTCTCGAAGTACGCGAAGAGGCTCATCCACAAGGGCGTCAAGTTCATCGGCGGCTGCTGCGGCACGACGCCGGAGCACATCAAGATGATGTCCGACGCGGTGCGTCCGCTGTCGCCGCGGCGCTCGTTCGTGGTCATCGAGCGCAACGGCAAGTCGGGCGAAAAAGGCGCGGGCTTCGAGCCGCTGCCGATGGAGACGCGCTCGAACTGGGGACGCAAGCTGGCCGCCGGCGAGTTCGTCACCACGATCGAGATCGTGCCGCCGAAGGGTCCCAACGCCGACGCGATGCTCAAGCAGGTCGAGACGATCAAGGCCGCGGGCGTGGACGGCGTCAATGTCCCCGACGGGCCGCGCGCGCAGAACCGCATGGGCGCGATCGCGGTCGCGGTGCTGCTGCAGCAGCGCATCGGCATCGAGGCCGTGCTGCACTACTGCTGCCGCGACCGCAATCTCCTCGGCATGCACAGCGATCTCCTCGGCTGCGCCGCGCTCGGACTGCGCAACATGCTGCTCATCACCGGCGATCCGCCCAAGATGGGTCCTTACCCCGAGGCGACGGCGGTGTTCGACATCGACTCGATCGGCCTGACGAACATGGTCAGCCTGATGAACCGCGGCCTCGACCTCGGCGGCAACCCCTTCGGCGAGCCCACGCGCTTCACCATCGGCGTCGGCGTGAATCCGGGCCACCTCGACCTCGAATACGAGCTGAAGCGCCTCGAGTGGAAGGTGAAGGCCGGCGCCGAGTACGCGATCACCCAGCCGGTGTTCGACGTCCGCCAGCTCGAGTATTTCCTCCAGCGCATCGAGCACCTGAAACTCCCGATCGTTGCCGGCATCTGGCCGCTGCTGTCCTACCGCAACGCGCAGTTCATGAACAACGAAGTCCCCGGCGTGTCCGTCCCCGACGACGTAATGGAGCGCATGCGCATCGCATCGGAAAAGAGCAAAGAGCACGCGCTCCACGAAGGCGTGACCATCGCCCGCGAAACGCTCGAGCGCGTCCGCGATCGCGTCGCAGGCGTGCAGGTGAGCGCGCCGCTGGGCCGCGTGGATCTCGCGCTGCAGGTGTTCGAGGGGATGAACGCAATACACGCCACTCTGTCATCCTGAGCCGCGCAGACGGCGAAGGACCCCCTTGCATTGAGCGCTTTACCGTTTTCGCGACCGCGACTCGCCGCGATCCTCGCACATGCGACAACCACCTGTGCTGGAACCTCCCGTATTACACGTCGTCAGCGCTCCAATTCGCCGCGCTCTGCGTCATTTTTGTTCCATAGCGCGGCATGTTCCATCACATCGCGACAAACGCGATGAGAGTGCCCATACGTAGACCAGGCGAGTACAAGTTGGAGTAGGACGTAGGCGGACGATGGATGGTCCCCATCCTCTCCGGAAGGGATCATGAGCACTCGGAAGCTGCGAACGGCATCGTGCTTCGCGATATAGTTGCCGGCACTCGCGATCGGCCCTGCGAAAAATTGGAGGTTGCTTGGAAGGCTGCCTTTTCATCATCTTGGTCATCGTCGCCGCTCTTATCGCTATACCCATCAGCATCTCGCAAGCCGAGAAGAGACGCGAAGCCGCGGCTCAGGAAGCGGCGCGCGAGAGGGCCGAGCGCGAGCGGGCTGAAGCCGAGCGCCAACGCGATTTCGCACAGCAGAACCAATTTATCACTCAAATACGGAGCATCAACGAAGAATCACTCAGTGCTTTTGAATCGATGCCAGTCGAGGTAGAGACGGCGGAAAAGTATCTAGACCAAGCTGAAGTAGATTTTTCCGAAGGAGCTTTCGCTCCGTTTTGGACCTCAGTCGAAAAAGCGACCTTGGCTCTCGCGAGATTCGACGAGAATGTCTCGAAGATCGAGAGGAATTCGTCTAAGTATGTTGATTTGGTAAAAGGGTACAGGGGTCGGTCGCCAGTGTTCTCCATATCACCGGACTCGACACCGAAGTTGAAGATTGCTTTTGAGACGTCGAAGCGAATGAGCGAGATTGTTCGTAAGGCGCAGCGCAACTTTGAATTCTCCTTGATCTACGAACAGAGGAAAACCAACCAGATCCTGGTCGCGGGTTTCAGGAGTCTAGCGCAAGCCTTGGAGGAGATGACTTGGAGGATCACTTCCTCAATCGATGACCTTACGAACTCGGTTGATAGAATGAGTTCGACGCTGAACGCATCATTACAAAAGATTCACGATCAAACTGAGAGGATTGCGGTGAGCGCAGAGAAACATCGCGAAGAAGTTGCGAAAGAAGCATCTGGCAGAGGCGAGAGAGAGCGTAAAACACTCGAAATGCTCGACAACCTTCAGCGGAAACGCTATCCCAGTATTATTCATGGTGGCTTGCGGTAAACAGGCGGTCTGAGTATTACGTACTAAGAAATGGCGCGATCTACAGGATGCTTTCGTTCCTGAGGTCGCGACCATCTATGAGGCCAACATCAACATACGGTCGGCGACGCGGCGAAGCGAAGGATCGCGGAGCGTGCAAAGAGCGGGCTACGCAGCGTGAATCATCCACAGCTGTACTCGCTGGGTTATTGCGTCTCCCGGATGACGAAGTCTCCGCCCGGCGATGTCGCCTTCAGCAATGCGTCCAGTTTTTCGAGAGTCGGTGCGGCTTCGCCCCGCTCATATCGCGCGTAAGCATTTCGCGACGTCGCGCTGAGTCGCGATGCCATATCTCTTAGCGAAGCGCCGCTTGCTGCCCGGCGGCGGCGCAGTAAGAGCGCGACCATGGACGTCGCGTCAGAACCGGAGACCTCGAATTCAGCACGGCCCTTTTCGTGTACGGTTGCGTAGAAGTCGCTGCGGTTCACGGCGGTTTCGAGCCAGTCCTTCACCATCTCGAGGGCCTCGCGTCGTGTGCGGCCTTGCAACTCAACCCCCGTCCACCACGGCGATCTGGGTATTGACGCGAATGTTGTCTGGCGCGTCGACGCCCCGCTTCTCGTAATCGGTGAACGTGAGCTTCACCCCGGGGCGGAAGATGAGGCAATGGGTCGACCCGCCGAAGTGGAACATGCCCAGCTGATCGCCCTTGTTGACGTGGGCACCCGGCTGCACCGTGATCTGGCAGCTCGACACCTCGGCCATGCCCACCGGCACCACGCACATCAGCCCGATCGCGGGATTGTCGGCCTCGATGAAGATGAGCGCCCGCGTGGCTACGGCTGTGAGAAAGGCCTGGGAGTCGTTGGGCGCGGCAGGGTCGGGCCCCGAGGGACTGAAGAAGCCCTGGTGAAGGTTCTCGAGATAGTAGGAGCCATTGACCACGTAGGCCTTCTTGATCGTCCCGCTCACCGGGCTGTGCCAGCGGTGGTAGCTGAGCGCGCTGAGGAACGCTTGATAGACCGTTCCCCCTGAGAACTGCGGCGTGTCGTCGTCCCAGTTGAGCATGTTCTCGAGCGAGTAGGGCTGACCCTTGAGCCAGAACGAATCCGAGAGCGCGACGTCGTGCCTCACTGCGAGCGGGGCCGACTCGCAGGCGTTGACGATCACGCTGTCGTCGCCCGCTCCGTACACGGGCCGCACGCCGTCGCGGAAGGTGCGGGTGAAGAAGTCGTCCCAGGACTTGAAGCCGTAATAGGCGTCGCTGGGGTCGCAGTTGAAGATGTCCGCGAACGTCGCGCCGGGGCCGATGGGGTTGGGTGGCTGGCCAAGGGCCGAGGTGGCCACGCTGACCATCTCCGCCTGTGCCGCGGGGCTCAGCCACGCGATGGCGTCGTTGGCCGGGTCGTTCTGGACCAGCACGTAGCGCGACTCCTCGGTGACCAGGAACGTCGACCAGTACTCGAGGATCTTCTTGAGCTGCTGGTTGACCAGTGCGTTCGAGAATACGTCGTAGCCGAAGACGGTGGCCATCGGCCAATCGAGCAAGGCATTGATCGGAAACCCGATCATCCCGGCCGGCTGCTGATTCTTGCCTCTTCCCGTCTGATAGGCCTCCGGTGCCGTGAACATGATCGCGTTGAGCAGCACCAGGAAGTCTTCGAAAGTCTGCGGTTCCGGCTCCCAGGTGAGCGGCGTTCTTTTCTCGAGCCGGTACGCCTCGGCGAACATCCCCTGGACGTTCGCATAGAGCACCGGGTCGGAGTAGACCATCTGCTGGAATTCCGCGATGGGTCGGATGAGGGGCCTAGGATGCTCGCTCGCGAGCCTCTGTAGCTTCTGAATCCAGCGTTCGATCTCCTCGCGGTCTCGGGGCAGCCAGCCGCCCAGACGCGCGTTCCCGGTTCTCTCATGCGTGCTGTCGCTCATCGGCGCGTTCCTCCTGTGATGCGTCCTCGCTGTAGGAGAGTGGCGTCGTCGAAAATCCCTACCTTCTGGAATGCCGAATCATCGTCGGACACAATCGGCGCGATCAGTCGCCGCAGGCGAGAGGGATCGTCAATCTCCACATGTCGTTGAGCAGCACCGGCGCGAACTCCGCGGTCGCTCCCCCGAAGATGTAGAGCTCGTAGGCCGTCACGGTCTTGCGAGAGAAGTAGAACTGGCCGAACCTCGGCGCCGGCGCCGGCCCCGTCATCGCGGTGTCCACGCGCGTCCAGGTTCCCATGTCGAGATTGGCGTCGAGATCGAAGGACCAGACATCGGACAGGGTGGTCCCGTCGAACCGGCTGCCCCCGAAGAGCCAGATGCGGTTGTTGTCCTCATCAACGATCAGCTTCGCGTTGTCGCGGTGGCCCGGTCCGCCGGTCTCGTCGAAGACCAGCTGCTTCCAGGTCTCCTTGTGGACGTCGAGCATCCAAAGATCGCCGAGGTAGTTCTCCGGCGTGAACAGACCGGTCCCGTTCACCGCGTCGTTCGTGTATCCGCCGTAGACGAACAGGGCGTTCCAGCCCTCGGAGTAGACGAGCGGATGATGGGCTCGGGCGCGCGGAGCGGCAGAGCCGGTCGAAACCTGCTTCCATCCGTTCTTGTAGCGGACCAGGTCGTGCTGGAGGCCGTCCGGACGGTTGACGAAGGCCGGCAGCGTCGACGACGAGCCCGAGAAGGCGTATGCGACGGTCTTGTGTTTCCCCTTCTCTCGCACGGCAACCGCCTCGGTGGAGCGGTTGGCCCGTCCGATCTCGGCCGCGTTCTGCGAGATCTCTGTCCACCCTTGCACCAGATCGAACTGGAATGTGTCCTGGTGCGTGAGGTCGAGCCCGCGGCGGAAAGGACCTCTCCCGCCGGAGACGATCAGCGCGTCGTCCTCGGCGACGGCCCACATCATCGCCTCGGCCCTGGCGGACGGCCCGCCCGGGTACTGGCCGAGGTCGTCCCAGGTCAGCGTGTCGACGTCGAAGGCGCTGAAACCGGCCACGGGCTCGTCGTTCGGGAAGGTCCCGTTCAACCCGCCGAAGATGTAGAAGACGCCCGCGTGATAGGCGCTCGAACCGTCCCAGACGGGGTCGGGGACGACGCCGCCCTGCGGAATCTCGGTCCAGTAAGGCAAGCACGACTGAGCGGCGGTCGGGCGAATCCAGGCGAAGGAGAGCAACAGAAAAGCGACGAGAACGATCCGAAACGGAAGCCTGCTTGTCATTCGGCTGACTCCTTTGGTTTCCCGCAGCGGTGTCATCATAGCCCCATATTTGCGGATCGGTGGATAGAAGTACTCTGTCCGCAACAGAAGGAGTCCCCATGAGACATCAGAGAACCCTCCATCGGCTCCCCGTGCTCGGGCTGACGCTCGCCCTGCTGCTCGGGCTCATGGTGGCGGTCCCCGGCGCCGCCCAGTACGCGAAGGACACCGTCACCTACCAGATCACCAACGTCTCCGGCGCCGCCACCCGTTCGGCCATCGCCGCCACCGGTGCGGACATCTTCGAAGTCGGCCATGACTACGTCCTCGTCGAGGCCACGGCGGAGGAAGCTACGGCCCTGACGCAGCAAGGCTTCACGCTCGTGAAGTTCCGAACGCAGGACGAGTTCGAGGAAGCCTTTCCGCCGGCCGACTCGAACTATCACGACTATGCGGAGATGGTGGCGGAGCTGCAGCAGGCCGCGCTCGACCATCCGGCAATCTTCTCGCTGTTCAGCCTCGGCATCTCGTATCAGGGGCGGACGGTGTGGGCCGGCAAGATCTCCGACAACGTGGACACCGACGAGGACGAGCCCGAGGTGCTGTTCACGCACCATCAACATGCGCGCGAGCATCTGACCGTCGAGATGGCCCTCTACACCCTGCGCATGCTGACCGATGAATACGGTACTGATTCGCAGATCACCAATATGGTGGACGGCCGTGAGATCTGGCTCGTTTTCGACGTGAATCCTGACGGTGGCGAGTACGACATCGCCACCGGCAGCTACGGTTCCTGGCGCAAGAACCGCCAGCCCAACGCCGGCTCGAGCGCCATCGGCACCGATTTGAACCGCAACTGGGGCTACCTCTGGGGCTGCTGCGGCGGCAGCAGCGGCACGCCGAGCAGCTCGACCTACCGCGGCGCGTCGGCCTTCTCGGCTCCCGAGACCCAGGTCGTGCGAGACTTCGTCAACAGCCGCGTGATCGGCGGCGAGCAGCAGATCACCACTCATATCGACTTTCACACTTTCGGTGAGCTGGTCATGTGGCCCTACGGCTACACCTTCACCGACGTGCCGGCCGACATCACTCAGGACGATCACGACACGTTCGTGGCCATGGGCCAGGCCATGGCCTCGACGAACGGCTACACGCCACAACAGATGAGCGATCTGTACATCACCGATGGGACGATCTGCGACTGGCTGTACGGCGCCCACCAGATCTTCTCGTACACCTTCGAGATGTACCCGGTGACCTCGGGGCAAGGGGGCTTCTATCCGCCGGACGAAGTGATCCCGGCCCAGACCGCCCGCAACCGCGCCTCGGTCTTGTATCTGCTCGAGCAGTCCGCCTGCCCGTATGCCGTGATCGGCAAGCAGGGGCAGTATTGCAACGTGCTGCCGGGCGCGCCGGGTGCGCTCACGGCCACGGCGGGCTCGGAGCAGATCAGCCTCACCTGGACCGCCGCCAGCGGCGCGACTCTCTACAACATCCACCGCGGCGACGCGAGCGGCGGGCCGTACACGCCCATCCAGAGCGACTGGCCCGGCACGAGCTTCACCGACACCGGTCTGACGAATGGGACCCCCTATTTCTACGTGGTGACCGCCACGAACGCCACCGGCGAGGGCCCTGCTTCGAACGAAGCCTCGGCCACGCCGTTCGAGCCGGTATCAACCACCACCGCCCTCGCCTCCGCGCCCAACTCTTCGACGTTCGGACAATCCGTCACCTTCACGGCGACCATCACCTCCGGCAGCGGCGTGCCCGCGGGCACCGTCACGTTCACCGAGGGGGCGACCGTCTGGGCATCTAACGTCGCGGTCAACGGTGCCGGCCAGGCATCGTTCAGCACCACGGCGCTCACCGTGGGTAGCCATACCCTCACGGCCACCTTCACCGGCGCCAGCGGCTGGTTGGGTAGCAGCGGCACGAACGGCGGCGCGCCGCAGATCGTGAATCCGGCTCCCATCACGGTGACCTTCACTTCGGGGGGCGCCCAGGACGGCTGGGTGCTGGAGTCGGGCGAGACCTCCAACGTCGGCGGCTCGCTCAATGCCACCAGCAGCAACAGCAGCGCTTTGCGGGTGGGCGACAACAACCAGGACCGGCAGTACAAGACCGTGGTTTCGTTCGACACCTCGTCGATCCCCGACGGCGCCACGATCGTGTCGGTGACCCTGCGTCTACTCCGCGGCTCGCTGACCGGTACCAACCCCTTCACCACGCACGGGACCTGCTGGGTCGACGTGCAGAACGGCAGCGGCTTCTCGGGGTCGACGACTCTGCAGAACGGGGACTTCCAGGCGGCGGCCACCGCCGTCCAGGCGGCGACTCTGAGCAACGCCGCGTCCAACGGCACTTGGTCGACCGGCACCCTGAACGCCGCGGGCCTTGCAGCCGTGAACAAGACCGGGACGACGCAGCTGCGCGTCTCGTTCAACCTCGACGACAACGACGACACGAACAACGACTATCTCGGTTACTACTCCGGTGAAAACGGGACCGCGGCCAACCGGCCGCAACTCGTGGTGACGTATCAGTAGACGCGGTCAACAGGAGTTGCGTATGAAGTTCCATCGGGTGCTCACCGGCTTTCTCTTCATTGTGTTGGCGTTCGTCCTCACGGCGCCCGCCGCCGCGCAATCCGCGAAAGAGACCGAGACGTACAAGATCTCCGGTGTCCATGACGCCGTCGCGCGCTCGATCATTGTCAGCACGGGTGCCGACATCTTCGAGGTCGGCCACGATTACGTCCTCGTCGAGGCCACGGCGGCGGAAGCCGCGGCGCTGCTGCAGTCGGGCTTCACGCTGGTGAAGTTCTCGACGCAAGACGAATTCGAGAATGCCTTTCCGCCGGCCGACTCGAACTATCACGACTATGCCGAGATGGTGGCGGAGCTGCAGCAGGCCGCGCTCGATCATCCGGCGATCTTCTCGCTGTTCAGCCTCGGCGTCTCGTACCAGGGTCGCACCATCTGGGCCGGCAAGATCTCCGACAACGTCGGCACCGACGAAGACGAGCCCGAAGTGTTGTTCACGCACCATCAGCATGCGCGCGAGCATCTCACCATCGAGATGGCCCTCTATACCCTGCGCATCCTCACCGACGAATACGGCACCGATCCCCAGATCACCGGTCTGGTGGGCGGGCGCGAGATCTGGATGGTCTTCGACCTGAATCCGGACGGCGGCGAGTACGACATCGCCACCGGGAGCTACGTCTCGTGGCGCAAGAACCGGCAGCCGAATGCCGGCACGAGCGCGATCGGCACCGACTTGAATCGCAACTGGGGCTACCTCTGGGGTTGCTGCGGCGGCAGCAGCGGCACGCCGAGCAGCGAGACCTATCGCGGTGCGTCGGCTTTCTCGGCGCCAGAGACGCAGGTCGTGCGCGACTTCGTCAACGGTCGTGTGATCGGCGGTACGCAGCAGATCAGGGCCCAAATCGACTTCCACACCTACGGTGAGCTGGTCATGTGGCCCTATGGCTACACCTTCACCGACGTGCCGGCAGACATGACCCAGGACGATCACGACACGTTCGTGGCGATGGGCCAGGCCATGGCCGCGACGAACGGCTACACGCCGCAACAGGGCAGCGATCTGTACATCACGGACGGGTCGATCCGCGACTGGCTGTACGGCGTGCACCACCTCTTCTCCTTCACCTTCGAGATGTACCCGGTGACCTCCGGGCAGGGAGGTTTCTATCCGCCGGACGAGGTGATCCCGGCCCAGACCACGCGCAACCGCGCCGCGATCCTCTATCTGCTCGAGCAGTCCGCCTGCCCGTATGCCGTGATCGGCAAGCAGGGCCAGTACTGCAACCTGCCGCCAGGCGCGCCGGGTGCGCTCTCAGCCACGGCGGGCGACGGACAGATCGGCCTGACCTGGACCGCCGCGAGCGGCGCGACCCTCTACAACATCCACCGCGGCGAGGCGACCGGCGGCCCATACACGCCAATCCAGATCGACTGGCCCGGCACGAGCTTCACGGACACCGGCCTGACCAACGGGACCCCGTACTACTACGTGGTGACCGCCACCAACACGGCCGGCGAGGGACCGGCATCGAACGAGGCCTCGGCCACGCCGTTCACGTCGGTCGCGACCAGCACGGCGCTCGCCTCCGCGCCCAACCCTTCGACGTTCGGACAATCCGTCACCTTCACGGCGACCATCACCTCCGGCAGCGGCGTGCCTGCAGGCACCGTCACGTTCACCGAGGGCGCCACCACGTGGGTCTCGAACGTCACGGTCAACGGCGCCGGCCAGGCCGCGTTCAACACCACCGCGCTCAGCGTGGGGAGCCACACGCTCACCGCCACGTTCACCGGCGCCAGCGGCTGGTTAGGGAGCAGCGGCACCAACGGTGGCTCGCCGCAAGTCGTGAATCCCGCTCCCATCACGGTGACCTTCACTTCCGGGGGCTCTCAGGATGGCTGGGTGCTGGAGTCGGGCGAAAACACCAACGTCGGCGGCTCGCTCAGTGCCACCAGCAGCAACAGCAGCGCGCTACGCGTGGGCGACAACAACCAGGACCGGCAGTACAAGACCGTGGTTTCGTTCGACACCTCGTCGATCCCCGACGGCGCCACGATCGTATCGGTGACCCTGCGCCTGTTGCGCGGCTCGCTCACCGGCACCAACCCCTTCACCACCCACGGCACCTGCCGGGTCGACGTGCAGAACGGCAGCGGCTTCTCCGGATCGACGACCCTCCAGAACGGAGACTTCCAGGCCACGGCCACCGCCGTCCAGGCGGCGAGCCTGAGCAACGCCGCGTCCAACGGCACTTGGTCGACCGGCAGCCTGAATGCCGCGGGCCTTGCAGCCGTGAACAAGACGGGGACGACGCAGTTGCGCGTCTCGTTCAACCTCGACGACAACGACGACACGGGCAACGACTATCTCGGCTACTACTCCGGCGAAAACGGGACCGCGGCCAACCGGCCGCAGCTCGTGGTCACCTACCAGTAACCACCACGGACTGGGCCGGGACGAACCACCGAGGTGGTCTGTCCCGGCCACAGTGAGAGCGAAGCTGGATGAGGGCGTATCTTTCGGTTCATCCGCGAACCCTGCCCCCACACCGCCCTCGGAACTCGCAACCCGCAACTCGCCACTCCTCCGAATCACCGCGATCAACACATCGTCATCCGGCACGACCGCCCGCTTCCTGGCGTTCTTTCCTCCGTGACTAGCGATCGTCTCGCCATGTCGTCGTAGGTCGCTGTCCACACCGTGCGGGCCAAGGATGTAGTGAGCACTCTGGTGCAGGTCTCGGCGCCGCTGGGCCATGTGGATCTCGCGCTGCAGGTGTTCGAGGGGATGATGGTGCGCGCCTCCGCTGCGCTGTCCTCCTGAGTCGCGTAGACGACGAAGGACTGCGTGCATTGGGCGCTTCGCGCGCGATCGGAAGGGGATCGGCTTTCGCGCTTCGCCGTTCCTGGCCGCCGCGATCACTCGCGTTTCGCGACAACCGGTCGCAATGTAACCTCCGGCGCAACTGAGTTTGTCTTCGACTCTTGCGCCCGCTGAAAGTTACGGACTGGTTGGCGCTGGTGAGCGCTACCGTTGGGCGCACGAGAAACCGCCGAGCGTCAGTCAAACTTGAGCCGAGTACGCCAATAGTTCGGCTTTCGACTTGTGTGCGCCAAGGCCACGATCTGCAGGTGACCGCTGCGCTGCCGGTAGACCACAAAGAAGGGGAAGTGTCGCAGCGGAAAGCGACGGACGAGACCACGAGTGCGGCTTACGGATTCTCCAATCTCCGGGTGAGCGGAAATCAGATCGGCCGCCCCTTGAATGTCTTGCCACAATCTGTCGCCCAGTCCAGGCGATTCAGACTCATATCGGCGCAGTTAATACTCAATTTCGTCCTGAGCGAACGAACTTGGGTGGACCGGTATGGTCACCGGCCGAACACGTCCCGTTCAATTCGCGCGCGGAACTCATTCCAGTCCGACGTAACCGCGTCGCCACTGTCGAGCGCAGCACATCGACGCTCGATCTCACGCGCCCATGCCTCGTCGACACCTTCACGATCGGAGTCGTCGAGACTTTGGAGCAGTCGCGCCGCTATCTCCGCGCGATCGTGCTCGGGTAACTCCAGCGCGATTGTCAGAACCTTCTTGGCGTCATCCATCGCCGCTCGAGTTTAGTTCAAGACGGCGAGGATCCGATGGCCGAACCACCCTCGGCACTCGCAACCCGCAACTCGCCACTCCTCCTGATCACCGCGATCGACACATCGTCATCCGGCACCACCGATCCAATGTACGTTCGCCACTCGCCGAGGATCGATTCGATCAGCGACGCCGCGGAGGCATCCGGATGCCATCCGGCGACCACTTCGACGTAGGCGTCCCCGAACTCCTTCTCCTGAAGGTTGCGCGCTTCGGTGAGGCCGTCCGAGTGGAGGAGGAGGCGCTCGCCGGGGGCGAGGGTGCCGGAGGTGACTTGCCAGGTGAGGTTGGCTTTGACGCCGAGGGGATAGGCGCCGCGGCCGATGCGCTCGGTGACGCGGCCCGCGGCGTCGATCTTCAGTACCGGCGGGTGGCCGGCGATCATCGCGAGATACGTGCCGTCCGGTTGGAGCAGGAAATAGCAGCAGGAGAAGAATGAGCGCGAGCCGCCGGTGCGGCAGAGAATGCGATTGAGCGACGCCGTGATCGCCGCGGGCGACGGATCGACTTCGAGCTGCGTGCGGAACGCCGCGTGCGCGACGGCCATCACCAGGCCCGCGGCCATGCCGTGTCCGGATGCGTCGCCGAACAGCACGGCGAGGCTGCCGTCGGGCATCGGGACGAAATCGTAAATGTCGCCGCCGACTGTGTTCGCGATGCGATTGAAGGCCGCGATGTCCCACTGCTCAGTGCGCGGCATCTGGTGCGGGATGAGGCTGGCCTGCAGGTCGCGCGCGAGTTGCAGCTCGTCGCGGTACTTCAGTTTGTCGATCAGCTCCATCGCCAGCAGCAACACCATCAACAGAAACGTCGCCGCGATCTCGAGCAGCGTCCAGAGCGGCGGCTGCTCCATCTGCGACGTCAGGGAGAGGAGGCAGACGAAGAAGAAGACGAACGCGATCGCGAAGAGGATGCGCCGGTGCGGTGCGAGGCGCTTGGCCAGCCCGTAGAAGATCGCGCTGACCGTGCGCACCCAGCGCCGCAAACGCCTCGGCTCCCGCTCGATGGACGCGCTGTGCTCGGCCATGAGCATCTTCCGCGTCTCCGGCCACTCGAGCGAATAGAGATTCGTCACGTCGTCCGAGGTGAGGGACGTGAACGTGCTCTTGCCGAGGTCGAGCCAGTCGCGCAGGCGGGCCACAGGGGGATTGTACGGAGTGATGGACTTTGAGTTGCGAGACGAGGGATACACTCCGCGAATGCGCCGATGGCTCCCCAGCGTGTTGATCGCGGCGTCCGCGCTCCACGCACAGGAGCTCCCCTTCACCCACTTCACGACCGACGACCTCCTTCCTTCCGCAAGCGTGCAGAAGGTCGTTCAGGACCATCAGGGATTCATCTGGCTCGCGTTCTACTCGACCGGCATCGCGCGGTACGACGGGAAGACGATGGAGAGCTACGGCGTGGCGGACGGCATCGCCGATCCGACCGTGCGCGAGATCGTCGAGGACCGCACGCATCGTCTGTGGGTCGGCTCCGAAGCGGGGCTCGTCGTTTCGGAGAAGCCGCTCGACGCGTACGCTCCGGGCGAGCGCGTGCGATTCGTTTCCAACGGACTGACCGCGTCGCGCATGCGACGCAACTGCGTCATCGCGGCGCCGGATGGATGGGTGTGGGCGGGAACGCAGGACGGGATCGTGCGCTATCGCTTCAATGGCACGCGCCTCGAGAGCGAGACTATCGACCTCCGCGCGGTCGAGACTCCCGTGGCCGCGCAGTCGATGTTCGTGCGTCGCGACGGCTCGATGCTCGTGAGTCTCGCCGGCGGCACGATCGTCTCGATCGATACGAACGGAAAGGTGAGCGGCGTGGTCGCTCACACCACACCCGCGACGGGCGCTCTCGCGGAGACACCGGACGGCACGCTGTGGGGTGGCACGGTGAACGGTTCGGTGTGGCGGCTGGATGGCGGCGGGCTGGAAGCCCGCGCCCCCGTGATTGTGAATCACGATCTCAGCGAACGCATCGTGGCGCTACACGTCACGCCCGCGGGCGAGCTGTGGGCAGCGAGCCTCGGCAGCGGCGCAGTGCGCATCGACGTGCGCGATCCGTCGCATCCGTTCGTCGTCACGCGCGCGAACGGCCTGCTCGCGGAGACGCTCTGGACGCTCTTCGAAGACCGCGAGGGCAATCTCTGGTTCGGCCAGAACGGTGGCGTCTCGCGTCTGCGCAAAGGCTATCGGGCGTTTCATGCGTGGACCGCGCGCACGCGTCCCGCGCTGCCCGATCCCGGTACGTTCGCGGTGCTGCCGGTCGCGGACGGCATGTGGGTCGGCACGGGCAACGGTCTGGCGAAGATGACGGGCAGCGGGACGACGACGTACCGCACGAGCGACGGCCTGCGCTCGAATCAGGTCTACGCGATCGCGGACGACGGCACCGGCACGGTGTGGATCGGCACCTCGGCCGGCGTGAATTCGGTGTCGCCCGACGGCGTGGTGAAATCGCACGGGCTCGACACGACGTACGCGATCCGCACATGGGGGGCCGGCGCCTCGCCGGCCCCCCATGGCGCCACAATCTGCTTTGCTGGCAACTATGGCGTGAGCTGTTTCGCGGACGGCGAGTGGTCGCGCTTCGGGCGGGAGTCCGGTCTTTCGCCCGGCGGCGCGACGAGCATTGCGTTCGACGATCAGGGACAGCTCTGGGTCGGCAGTCCCGATCGCGGACTCTTTCGCTCGACCGCGCCGCTCGCGCCGAAGGTCAAGTTCGCGCGCGTCTGGAGCAGGGCGAACGGCGCTCCGTCGGACAGCGTCCGCTCGCTGCTCTTTCACGACGGCAAGTTGTGGGTCGGTACTAGCGCGGGACTCTCGATCGTTGGCAAGACTGCGGTCGCAGTGTTCGAAGGACGTCCCGCTATCGGGATGGCGCCGTCGAACGACGGCTCGCGCGTCTGGGTGAGCAACAACGCGGGCCTCGTCGAAGTCGACGCGCGCACGTTGCGTGTGATCGCACACGTCACGCGGGCCGACGGCCTGCTCGACGACGAAGCGTGGGCCTACGGCCCGGTCGCCGCCGATGCACAGGGACACATCTACCTCTGCACGCCTCGCGGTCTCTCCGTCTTCAACCCCGTCGCGCGCGAGTTGAACACGATCGCGCCGATCGTGCGTCTGCGGCGCATCGACCGCGACGGGAACGACGTCGGATTCGAATACGCGGCGCTCACGTTCGGCGACGAGTCGCGCGTGCACTTCCGCACGCGGCTCGCGGGATTCGATCGCGACTGGTCGGACGAAACGCGCGACGCCAAGATCCGCTACACGAACCTGCCGGCGTTTCTGTTCACGCGGCGATACACCTTCGAAGTGAAGGCGCACAACGCGGACGAGGTGTGGTCCGAGCCGCTGTCGTATCAATTCACCATCGCGCCGCCGCCGTGGCTGCGCTGGTGGGCGGTGCTCGCGTATCTGGTCGTCATCGTCGCAGCGGCGTGGGCCGCCAACCGCTGGCGCATGCGCCAGCTCCAGCGGAAGAACCGCGCCCTCGAGGACCTCGTCTTCGCGCGCACGGACGAGATCCGCTCGCAGGCGCGCGAGCTGGAGACGCTCGACCGCATCGTCGAGGTCATCAACCGCGAAATGAGTCTCGAGAACGTGCTGAAGAGCATCCTCGAACAGGGGATGCGGCTCTTCCCGAACGCGGAGAAGGGAGCGTTCCTGAAGTTCGATCACGAGACGCGGCGCACGGAAGTCGTGGGCGTCGCGGGCTACGATCCGGAGCTCTTCCGCGGGATCTCGTTCTCGTTCGAAGAAGCGATACAGCGCTACTCCGGCCGCGCCGAGCAGCTCGGCGAAGGCGTGTATCTCATCCGCTCCGCCGACTTCCGCCATCTCGCCGCGGCGGAGAAGATCAAGAACTTACTCCCGGAGCCGAAGGCGATGCTGGCGATGGCGGTCACGCTCGGCGGACGGATGGAAGGCTTCCTGATCTTCGACAACTTCACGAACGAGGACGCGTTCGGGCCGACCGACCTGCAGAAGCTCGCGCGCGTTCGCGAGCACGCGGTGTCCGCGATCGCGAAGGCGCGCATCCTCCGCGAGCTGCAGACGAAGAATGAACAGGCCGAGGATGCGAACCGCGCGAAGTCGATCTTCCTGGCGAACATGAGCCACGAGCTGCGCACGCCGATGAACGCGATCATCGGTTTCTCGGAGATTCTCGCGGAGCGGCTGCAGGGGCGGGTCGAGCCGAAGTACGTCGGCTTTCTCCGCTCGATCCTGCAATCAGGCCAGCACCTCCTCGGCATCATCAACGACATCCTCGACCTCTCGAAGGTCGAGGCCGGGAAGATGGAGATCTACCCGGAGACGTTCCCGGTGCGCCCGGCGATCGAGAGCGTCTGCCAGGTGATGAAGGGCCTCTCGGCGAAGAAGAACATCGCCTTCGAAGTCGACGTCGCCTCGGACGTGCTCGACATCGAGACCGATCACGCGAAATTCAAGCAGATCCTCTACAACCTCCTGTCGAACGCGGTGAAGTTCTCGAAGCTGAACAGCGTCGTGACGATCCGCGCGCGCGTGAAGGGCGACGTGCTGGTCGTGACCGTGATCGATCGCGGCATCGGCATCGCGCCGCAGTACCGCGATCTGATCTTCGACGAATTCCGCCAGATCGACACGGCCACGAGCCGCTCGCACGGCGGCACGGGGTTGGGGCTCTCGCTGGTGAAGAAGTTCGTCGAGCTGCAGCGGGGCATGGTGTCGGTGCAAAGCGTGTTTGGCGAAGGGAGCGAGTTTACGTTCACGCTGCCGCTGCGCTTCGGCGGACGCGTGCTGATCGTGGAGAGCGAAGACGAGACGTTCGACGCCTACTCCGCGGTTCTCCGCTCCGCCGGCTACGTGACGATCCGCGCGCGCTCGGGCGACGAGGCCGTCGAGCGCGCACGCATGATGAGCCCCCGCGCGATCATGCTGGATGACGCAATCGAAGCTGCGAGCCTCCGCGAGATGAACATCCCGGTGATCGTGTTCTCGCAGGTTGAGAATCGGGAGCTTTTGCTACGCCGACTGGCCGAAGCCACGCGCTAGGGGGGCGGGCTTCCAGCCCGCATGCGGCGGGCATCCTGCCCGGCGCCTATCGCCGCAAGAACGCCGCCGGGCTGGAAGCCGCGGCGGAGGCGGGCAGGATGCCCGCCCCCCCTAGCGCGACCTACCTCGCGGCTTCGATCCTTGCGCGATACCGTTCCACGTCGGGCGTGATCTCGATGAACGGGAGTGCGCTCGCGAGCTCGCGCTTCGCGCGCTCGTGCTGGCCGGTCTCGTACAGCGCGACGGCGATGTAGTAGCGGTAGGCCTCTTCGCCGGACCGCAGCGTGCCGACGCGCGCGAATGCGTCGAGCGCTCCGGCGAAATCACGCGAGCGATACAGCCCTTCGGCGACGCGGATCGACGTCGCGTGATCGAGGTCGGGCACCGCAAGCAGCTGGCGATAGGCGCGTCGAGCTTCGGCGAGTTTCGCCGCGAGCATGGCGCGGTCGCCCGCCGCGAGCAATGCGGGGACATCGACGCGCGGCGGCGCGGGCTGAGCCTGCACCGGTTTCGGTGCGGGAGGTGGAGGCGTCGTCTTCGCCTGCGCCACGACTGGTTTGCTCGGCGCGGGCTTCTCGACGGGCTTCTCGACGACTTTCTTCGGCGTCGTGGTCTGTGAGCTCGTCTGCGGCGTCTGGGTCTGCGGTTGCGGTTGGCTCGCGGGTACGGCCGGTGTCGATGGAGTCAGCAGCAGCGCTGCGTCCGCCGAGGGCAGGACTTTTCTTGCCACCGCGGCGAACGCAGTGCGGATCGGCGCAGGCAACGCCAGCCCCGCGAACTTCCGCTCTACGCGCTCCGCGGCGAGGATGCGCACCATCGCTTCGCGTGCGGCATCCGGTTGCTGCATCCGGTCGAACGCGATCGCGAGGTAGACCTGCGCGGTCTGGTAGTGATCGACCGACTCGACAAGACCGAAGGCGGCCAGACGCAGCGGCATGACCGCCTTATCGTTGCGGCCGGCATCCACCTCGCTAATTCCGCGACGGAGCAGGCCGAGGTAGAAGTCGGTCGCCGTCGCGGCGAACAGTGGCGCTCCGCTGGAGACGGTGACGAGCAACAGCGTCCATTGAATGAGTTTGCGCATGTTTGAACGTCCCCGATAACAGCCGAGGCGCTGAAGCAATTCTGACCGTATCGGATTCTGCCATACCTCAGTAGGCCATGCGACGAAGCCGCTTGTAGGAAATGCGGTACGATCCGGCCCCCGTGAGTAAGAACGTCGTGATCGTCGGTGGGGGACTGGCAGGTCTCGCGGCGTCCATATACCTCGCCCGCGCGGGCCGCACGGTCACGGTCTTCGAGAAGCGCCGCTACCTCGGCGGCCGCGCGATCACGCAGCTCCGCCACGGCTATCGCTTCAATCTCGGCGCGCACGCGTTCTATCGCACCGGTGCCGCCGCTGCGGTCTGCAAAGAGCTCGGCGTGCCGGTTCCTGGCGTCGCCCCGAAGCCGAAGGCGATCGCGCTGATCGGCGGCGAAGAGCGCGGGCTGCCGAGCCGCATTCTCTCGCTGCTCACGACGTCGCTGCTCTCGATCGGCGGCAAGATGCAGCTCGCCTCCGCGTTGTGGCGCATCCGGAGTCTCGATTTTGCGAGCGTGAGCTCGCAGACGCTGCGCGAGTGGCTCGACTCGAATATCTCCGACACGCGCGCGCGTCAAGTCCTCGAGTCGCTGATCCGGCTCGCGACGTACTCCGATCACGCCGAGACCGAAAGCGCCGCGCTTCCGCTCGCGCAGATGAAGCTCGCGTTGCGCGGCGTGCTCTATGTGCACGAAGGCTGGCAGCGCATCATCGACTCGATGCACAGCACGGCGATCTCCTCAGGCGTGAACTTCGTCACGAGCTCGCGCATCGTCGGCGTGGATACCGAGGAAGGCCGCGTGCGCGCCGTGCGCCTCGGCGGGCTCGAGCTCGATGCCGATCGGACCGATACGATGTCTATCGCGTATCCGGAGATGTCGCCCGAGCAGGTCGACGGCGCGCGCTTGCCCGCGGACACCGTGATTCTCGCCGTCGATCCGACGACGGCCGCGGAGCTCGCGGGCGAGGCCGGTGCGTCGTGGGCGAGTGCGCGTCCCGTGACTGCGGCGTGTCTCGACGTTGCGTTGCGCACACTCCCGAATCCGAAACGCATCTTTGCCCTCGGCATCGACGAGCCGCTCTACTTCGCCGCGCACTCCGCATGGGCGCAGCTCGCGCCGAAGGGCGGCGCGCTGATTCACACGGTGAAGTACCGCAAGGAGCAGAGCGCGACGGACGTGGAGATCGAGGGCGAGCGCGCGCGGCGCGATGCGACGGCCGCCGCGGACGAGCGCACGCTCGAAGCGTTGCTCGATCGTATGCAGCCCGGCTGGCGCGACGTGCTCGTGCACCGCCGCTTCCTGCCGGCGATGACGGTCTCGAATGCACTCGTGACGCCGTCGACGCCGCGCCCGTCCGCCGTGACGAACGTGCGCGGCCTCTTCATCGCCGGCGATTGGGTGGGGGATGAGGGGTTGCTGTCAGACGCGGCGCTCTCGAGCGCACGCGCCGCGGCGAAGGGCGTGTTGTCATCCTGAGCCGGCGAAGCGCGGCGAAGGACCCCCATCGCGCTCGGCAGGAGGTCCTTCGCTGTCTGCGCAGCTCAGGATGATAGCGGTTCCTACAAACTCTTCACCTTCACGCCGCCGCCCGAGCTGCGCAACACCAGCCGCGGTCCGCCGCCGTTGATCTGGCCTTTGATCGAGTTGTCGTCGTGCGTTCCGCGGATGGTGACCGGCACGTCGGAGCTCACGCTGCCGCCGCTCGAGTGCGCGTCGAGATCGACCGCGATTGACGGCCCGAGCGTTACCACGACGCCGCCTCCGGAAGTCGAGAGCTTCGAGTCGCCGCTCGGCTGACGCGAGATCTGCGCGTGGATCGAGCCGCCCGAGGTCGAGGCGTCGACGGTGCCGGATGCGTCTTCGATGCGGATCCCGCCGCCTGACGTCCGCGCCGTCACTTCACCGCCGACCCGCGCGAGCTTGATCGAGCCGCCGGAGGTCTTCGCCTCCACGCGTCCCGTCGTGTCGCCGATGGAGATCGAGCCCCCCGAGGTGTGCGCGTGGATCTCGGCGCTGCCGCCCTCGACGGTGATGCTGCCGCCCGAGGTCTTCAACGTCGACTGTCCGCCAAGGCGTCCCGTGCGGATGCTGCCGCCGGACGTGCGCGCTTCGGCCGTGCCGCCGATGTCATCCAGCTCGATCCAGCCGCCCGAGGTCGACACGTCCACGTTGTAGCGATCGGGGACGCGGATGTTCCACTGCACTTCGTAGTCGTCGTCCCAGGAGAACCATGAGAAGTGGTCGTCGTCGTCGAGGTCGCTGTCGATCACGACGTCGTTGCCGACTTGCTCGAACGTGATCTTGTGCTCCTTCATGCGGCGCTCGCCGCGGCGGCCGTCGGCGTCGCGGGTGATCTCGACCGCCACGCCCGTGCCTCCGGTGACGATCTTGATGTTCCCGACCGCACCTTCGAGTTTCAGCGTGCCGCCGTCGGCCACGGTAAAGCCTTTGCGGATCACGTCGGCGAAGGCGCTCGAAGCGGCGAGGAGTGTGATCGCAAGAATGATTGAACGACGCATGAACAGTCCTCCGTTTCCAGCTTCATACGCGGACCATCGCGAAAAGTTTGAAGTAAGATCCGCCCGCCATGTCCATCGACGACGCCCAGTTCAAAGCGGCCATGTCGCACTTCGTCAGCGGTGTGACGGTCGTGACGACCGAGCACGAGGGGACGCCTTACGGGATGACCGTGGCGTCGTTCGCGTCGCTCTCCCTCAACCCGCCGCTCGTGCTGATCTGCATCGAGAAATCGGTCAAGACCCACGACGCGCTCGTGGCCGCCGAGAAGTTCGGCGTGAGCATCCTCGCGCACGACCAAGCCGACCTCTCCGGCCGTTTCGCGACCAAGAAGATCGACGACAAGTTCGCGGGTGTCGCGGTGACGCGCGGCACCGAGCTCGGCGTGCCGCTGTTGAACGGCGCGATCTGCACGCTCGAGTGTCGCGTTCACAACCAGCTGCCCGGCGGCGATCACACGATCTTCGTGGGCGAAATCGTCAGCGTGGGCCTTCCGACCAGCGACGAGGCGCCGCTGGTCTACTTCCGTAGCGGGTATCGCCGGCTTGGGTGAAGAAAAGGACACGTCGTTGCGCTCGGCCTTGCGCCGGGTGTTTCGCCTCGAAAACCGTCGCGACGCCATCCGTCCCGGCCGTCTCGAGCACATCACCTTCCCATCCGCGATCCTCGGCAACGCGCGCGAGATCACGGTCTACCTCCCGGCCGGCTATGACGAGAGCGGAGACCGCCGCTATCCCGTGCTCTACATGCAAGACGGGCAGAACCTCTTCGATCCTTCTCGCGCGTTCGTGCCGGGCAATCACTGGCGATTGCAGGAAGCAGCAGACGCGGCGATCGGCGAGCGCACGGCGCGGCCGATGATCATCGTCGGCATCGATCACGCCGGGCCACGGCGCATCGACGAGTACACGCCGGTGAAGGACCCGAGGCACAAAGGCGGCGGACTCGCGTCGGAGTACGCGCGATTCGTCATCGAGGAGCTGAAGCCCGCGATCGACGCGCGCTTCCGCACGCTGCCGGACCCGGAGAACACGGGCGTCGGCGGATCGTCGCTCGGCGGACTGGTGTCGCTCTATCTCGTTCTGAAGTACCCGAACGTCTTCCGCCGCGCCGCGGTGAAGTCGCCCTCGGTGTGGTGGGCCGATCGCGCGATCGTCGACGATCTGGAGCAGTTTCAGGGTCCGGCGCCGCGCATGTGGCTCGACATCGGAAGCCGCGAAGGCGCCCAGGCGCTGCTCGACGTGCGCGATCTGCGCGATCGGATCGTCCGCAAAGGCTGGAGGGATTTCCAGTTCTACGAGGACCGCCGCGGCGACCACAGCGAGCGGGCCTGGGCGAGACGCGCGCGGCAGGCGCTGGAGTTTTTGTTCCCGCCGAAGTAGTTTTCGCCGGCAGTGCTCCTCGATTCCCTCGGACGTCCCGTGCGCGATCTCCGCATCTCGGTCACGGACCGCTGCAACTTCCGCTGTCCGTACTGCATGCCGAAGGAGGTCTTCGGCCGCGACTTCGCGTTCCTCCAGCGCGAGGAGCTGCTGACGTTCGAGGAGATCGCACATCTCGCGCGTTTGTTCGTGCGCAACGGAGTGGAGAAGGTGCGTCTGACCGGCGGCGAGCCGATGCTGCGCCGCGACCTCGAGCGTCTTGTCGCGCAGCTCGCGGCCATCGAGGGATTGCAGGATATCGCGCTGACGACGAACGGCTCGCTGTTCACGCGCGAGAACGTGCGCGCGTTGAAGGCCGCGGGACTGCGCCGCGTGACGGTCAGCCTCGATGCGCTCGACGACGCGATCTTCCGCGCGATGAACGACGTCCACTTTCCGGTCGCGAGGGTGCTGGAAGCGATCGATCTCGCCGCCGACGCGGGACTCACGCCGGTGAAGATCGACTGCGTGGTGAAGCGGGGCATGAACGAAAATCAGATCGTCGAGCTCGCGCGCCGCTTCCGCGGCACGGGACGCATCGTCCGCTTCATCGAGTTCATGGACGTCGGCAACTCGAACGGCTGGCGGATGGAGGACGTGGTCTCCGGCCGCGAGATCCTGGAGACGCTGCGGCGCGAATGGCCGATCGTCCCGGTCGAGCCGCACTACTTCGGTGAGGTCGCGGAGCGCTGGCGCTACGCCGACGGTGCCGGCGAGATCGGCATCATCACCTCGGTCACGCAACCGTTCTGCGGCTCGTGCACACGCGCGCGTCTCGCGGCGGACGGGAAGATGTACCTCTGCCTCTTCGCCGGCACCGGCCACGATTTCCGCGCGCTCCTGCGCGGAGGCGCGAGCGACGAAGAGATCGAGCGCGCGATCGCCACGATGTGGCGTGGCCGCGACGATCGCTATTCGGAACTGCGGAGCGAAGCGACGCCGGCCTTGAAGAAGGTAGAGATGTCCCACATCGGAGGATGATGTAGCAACGCGACAGTTCTCTCGTGCTACCGTAGCGTCGTGACGACGAAAACAAAGAAGGCCTCCGCGCGGCGACCCGCAAAGATGTCTTTGAGGAAGGCAAGTGCTTCCGAAATCCTGGCTGCCGTCAAGGTTCGTCGTCTTGAAAAGCGTGTCGCCAGATCCGTGGTGGCGTCCGCCATGCGAAGTGTGAAGCGCCCGGTTTCCGCAAAACGCACTACCAGGGCTCGCGTCGAGGCAAAGTGAGGGTGGCAGCAGTGCCCGATCCTAACGCGGTATTTGTCAACGTACCGTTCGACCTTTCCTATGAACCGCTGTTCGTTACGCTCATCGGTTCGCTCGTGTTCCTCGGCCAGGAGCCTCACTGCGTTCTCGAAGTACGCGAGAAAGGCGACGGCCGGCTGCTGCGCATTGTGGAGCTCATGCGGGCGTGCCGCATGTCAATCCACGATCTGAGCCGCACTGGCATGCCCGTTCGGTTCAACATGCCGTTCGAGCTTGGCTTGGCGTGTTCTCTCAAGCTCACGAATCCAGCGACATACGAAATCTTCGTGCTCGATTCGCGCCCCTACCGAATTGACAAGACCTTGAGTGATTACAAAGGACGTGATCCCCTGGTTCACGGCGGGTCAAGTGAAGGCATGATCGCTTGCCTGCTGGACACTTTCGTCGCGGACGTCCCGGACGCCGCGACCGAATTTCGAAGCGCCGCCCGAGTCTTACGCAAGTCTGCTCAACTCTTGAAGCGCCAGATGAAGACGTCGTCGCTGTTTCGGCCGGCACTGTTTCGTCTGATCGTTGCGGCAGCCACGGACATTGCGATCACGCGCGGCTTCATCAAGCCATAGCATTCCGGCATTACGTGTTCAGGCGGTCCATTCCTTCGACGAAGAGGTTCTTCCCGCCTTGCGACGGGTGGCGCACTTTCTCGTGTTCGATCGACATCTTCGTCAGCGACGCCGAGGCGTGGTTGCCGATCGCGACGACGAGCTCGAATGCGAAGAGTCTCAGCAAGCGCGCGATGAAGCGCTCGCCGATCGCGAGCTCCGCGGACGTCGGCGCGCGGTTCGAATCGGGGTCGCCGGCGTGGAACGGATGGAACGGAAACGCGTTCCAGAGCATCGGCAGCGGTTGGATCGTGCGGATCGTCGACCACACCATCGTCGCACTGGCCTCGGTCGACAGCCGCGGTCCCGCCGTCGCCTTGCGATAGCCGTGGTCCGCGCCGAGGATGCGGCCGCTGGTCGTGTCGACACCGCCGAGCATCACGCTCTCGCTGACGAACGCGATCCCGGTGAGGCGTCCGCCGCGATAGCTCACGGCCTCGCCGACGAGCAGCATGCGCGGCCCGATCGCATCGAGCTCGCCGAGGTAGAGACGGAGGTTGCGGCGGCGGATCGCGTTCTCGCGCAGATCGCCGCTGATGCGCGAGAACTGATTGCACGCGCGCTCGGAGAGCTCGACGGAGGCGAGATCGTTGAGGAAAGGATCGAAGCGTCTCACGCGCGCGCAACGATGCAGTACGCATGACGTCATGTGCAAGCACCTAGCCCCCGGCTTCAGCCTCGGCTTCAGCCGGGGGATCCGCGACGTGAACCCAAATCGAGTCCGCGTAGCGGACGGCAGGGCCTCTGTCGCCCGCTTACGCGGGCTCGCAATCGAACGCGCCCCGATCCCCCGGCTGAAGCCGGGGGCTAAATCTGGGCTAAATCACCGCCGAACCGCGCGCCTTTTCGGATTCAACGGCCGCGCGTCATCCATCCGATACACCGCTCCCGAGTGATCGGCCACGTACAACTCCCCGTTCACATCCTCGCCGAACGAGGAGATCGACAGCGTCGTGTCGAGCAGCTCGCGGATCACCACCGGCTGGGAGCCGGTCCGCGACGCGCCCCAGATCTTGCCGTTGCAGTAGTCGCCGTAGATGTACATCCCCTGCAACCGCGGCAAGGCTGCTCCGCGGTAGACGTAGCCGCCCGTCACCGAACATGCGCCGCTCGAGTGGTTGTACTCGAGGACCGGCAGCACGAGATTGCCCGTGTCGCAGTTGCTCGACGGATTGAAGCAGTGCGTTCCTTCCATTCGCCGCCAGCCGTAGTTCTCGCCGCCGATGCTCGTCGCGGGCTGGACATCCACCTCCTCCCACTCTCCCTGGCCGACGTCCGCGATCCAGAGGTCGCCCGACGCACGGTCGAACGAGAAGCGCCACGGATTGCGTAAGCCGAGCGACCAGATCTCCGGTCGTGCGGCGGTATTGTTCACAAACGGGTTGCTCGGCGGCACCGAGTAGGGATTCCCGTTCACATCGATGCGCAACATCTTGCCCAAAAGCGTGGCGAGCGATTGTGCGCGGTTGCCCGGATCGCCCCCCGAGCCGCCGTCGCCCATCCCGATGTACAGATAGCCGTCCGGACCGAACTGCACCTGTCCGCCGTTGTGGTTCGCGAACGGTTGCTCGATGAGCAGGAGTTGCACCGCCGAGGTGGGATCGGCGCGGTTCGGGTCCGCCGAAACGCGGTAGCGCGCGATGATCGTGTGGCCGCCCAGGTTGGTGTAGTTGACGAAGAAGAAGCCGTTCTCCGCGTACTGCGGATGAAAAGCGATGCTCAGCAGCCCCCGCTCGCCGCCGTTCGAAATGATGCTGCGGATGTCGAGGAACGGCGTTGGGAGGATTCGCGTACCGTCCCAGATGACCACCTGTCCCCGCTGCTGCGTGATGAAGAGACGCGAATCGCCCGCGTGAGTGATCGAGACCGGGCTGTCGAGACCGCTCGCGATCGGCTGGAGAGTCACGAGCGGATTCGTCGCGAAAAGCGAGAGCGGGAAGACGAGAGCGAGCAACAACGCCAGGGACCGGTTCATGAGTTCGTCACTATGCAAGGATAAAGCGCAGAGCGCAGAGGGCTGAGGGCAGAAGAGAGAATTTGCAGCGTCGTTTTTTCTTCTGCCCCGGCTCTCTGCGTTCTGTGGATCACCGCGCTCCCAGATCGATCACCGTCTTCGTGAATCGGATGACGGCATCGAAGCGCGAGTCGCCGGTGGACCGATGAATTTCTTTCTCGAGCGTCACGCCGTCTACGGTCTCGTACGCGGCGAAGGTGACGGTGATGGTGCGGCCGTTCTGCTCGTGGGTCATCGTCTTCGGCAGAGAGGTTTGCTCGTCGAGCGTCACGCGCCAGTCGATGCCGCCTTCGGGTTTGAGCACGAGCGTCGCGTCGCCATCCATCGTCACCGTGCCGCGGCGGCGCTCTGGGAAGAAGACGAAGAACATCGCGCCCGAGTTCGCGAACGCCGTCGACCGCGCACGCGCCAGCTCTGCGCCGGCGAGCGTCCGCGGCGGTGCGTCGCCTTGCTGCAACGTTCCGTTCACGCCGTCGAAGACTTCGACCGCGGAGAACGCCGCGACGTTCTCTTCCTTCCGATACTTCCCATCGGGCGTACGCCAGACTTTGATCGTTCCGTCGAAGCCGCCGACCGCGATCGAAGCCTCGCGGTAGGTCGATCGAATCGCGGCGATCTTCTCCCGTCCGCCGACCGCCTGGGCCCAGCGCTCGATCGACGCGCGTCGGAACGTCAGCGGCGCGGAGAACGGTCCCTGCGTCCACGTTCCGGCGAGCTCGGTGCCGCCGGCGTCGAGCGTTCCGGTGTACGAGCCGCCGACGGTCTTCACGTCGAGCGTCACGTCCGATCCCGCTTGCACGATGCGCGCGATCGGGATCTCCGTCCCTGCACTGCTGATCGATCCGGTCGCCGTGCCGTCGGCGTGATTGCTCAGGCGCAACGCGATCTGCCGTTGCGTTCCCTCGACCTCGAGCGTCCCCGTCCATGATCCCTCGAGAACCTTCGTGATCGCAGCGCTCTTCGGCGTCGCTTCGATCGATGCCTCGCCGGTGCGCGTCAACTCGAACGGCAGCTCGAGCGGTTGCGCGTCGTGCCCGAGCGTGGTGAACGTTCCGCGCATCGACTTGCCGTCCGCGCCGAGGGTTGCGCGGAATGTGCCGCCGCCGGTTGCGGCCTTGATCTCGAACGTCATCGTCGTTCCCTCGACGACGATGTTCGACAGCGGAAAGTCGCGCACGCCGGCCCCGGCATTGTCGAACGCGCCGGCGAGCTTTCCGTCCGCGTCCTTCGTGAAGTCGACGGCAATCGCCACGTCCATCTGCGGCGCGTGAATCGCGCCCTCCCAATGGCCCGTCGCGGCAAAAAGAGATCCATTCCACAGGAGCAGCAACGTGATGAAGACACCTCGAGCGTGAGCGAACATGAGAGTCCCTCCTTCGTGAGAAATCAGACGTCGCGTCGCGCGAGATTGGCGGCCGCGGCGTAGTAAAGGGCCGCGGCGATTGCGCCCGCGGCCAACAGACCTCCCCACGGCAGCGCGCCGCGGCGGAAATAGCTCTCCGCGCTCATCACGCGGAAGAACGGAATGAAGCGATCGGTCAACGACAGCGCGATCGCGGCGGCACCCGCGATCAGCGGCGGCCGCCACGGGTCACTGAAGATCGTCGAAAGCAGAAACGCGAAGTTGTAGAAGACCGCGGCGACGACGAACAGGCAAACGCCGTGAACCAGCGCAGCGCCGGCGCCGTACGTCTGTTCAATCGCGGGCGCCAGGATCGGGATCAGCAGCGCCGGCAGAAGAGCGAGGACCAACAGTTCCGCGAGCCCGGTCGTTGCGCGGACGGCAACGAGCCGTTGCCGCGAAACCGGCAACGACAACAGGTACAGCGCTCCTCCTGACGGCCGGAGAAGGCTCGCCGTTCCGAGGAGGATCGCGAAGAGCGTGGCGAGCTGACTGTGATTCCTGTGGAACCAGTCCGACCAGACGAACCCTCGAAACGTCCGCGCCAGCTCGGCCGCCTCCCGGATCCGCTGACCCAGCTCGCCGCCCCCGTCCCTCGAGATCATCGGCATGAGCTTCAGCACCTGCGGATAGGTGAAGACCATCACCCACGCCGAACAGATCAGCAGCCCCAGTCCGATCAGAAACCGCCAGCGCGTCTCGAGCCACGACTTGTACCAAAGCATGTTCAATCCTCCCCCGCCACGCTCTCGAGGAAGATCTCCTTGAGGTTCACGGGACGCACTTCCGTCGAGAGCGGGCGGAGATCGCGCGCTTCCTCCAGGACTGCCGCGCTGCCACGACTCGACAACACCGTGAGCACGCGGCCATCCCGTTGCACGCGCTCGACGCCCGGCGCGCGGAATGCCGCGGCGGGCGCGGCGTCTTCGAAGACCATCTGGATGCGGCAGTAGCGCTCGCGCAGCTCGTCGATCGCACCGGCCACGACCGCGCGGCCGCGATCGATGATCGTGACGCGGTCCGCGATCTGCTCGACCTCCGCGATCTGGTTCGACGAGAAGAACACCGTCGTCTCCTCATCCATCACGTGAGCCACGATCGTCTGCAAAACCTCGTCGGCCATCGCCGGATCGAGCCCCGCCGTCGGCTCGTCGAGGATGAGCAACTCCGCGCCGCGGCAGAGTGCGAGCAACAGGGCCAGCTTCGTGCGCATCCCGCGCGAGAGCGCTTTCACCCTGCGCCGCGGAGGCAGCTCGAACTTGCGGAGGAACCGCTGCTGCAAGTCGGGCCGCCAGCGCGGGAAGAACGCGGCCGTGAAACGGATCATCCCTTCGACCGTCATCGAGCCGTCGAGGTCCTTCTCCTCGCTCGCGAACCCGATGCGGCGGCGGATCTCCACGCTTTCGGGCGGCGAGGCCGCATCGAGCCCGAAGACGCGCGCTAGTCCGGCCGTCGGCCGGGCCATGCCCATCAGGATCTTGATGAGCGTGGTCTTGCCCGCGCCGTTGCGGCCGACCAGGGCCGCGATGGAGCCGCGCGGCACGCAAAGGTCGAGTCCGCGAAGCGCGTCCGCATCGGCGTAGGTCTTGCGCACGTCCGCCGCCTCGATGATCCAATCCTCAGCCACGACGGCCTCCTTTGCGGTTCGGCGCCGCGAGCTCCGCCTCCACCAGGCGCCGGATCTCCTCGTCGCTGATGCCGCGCGACCGCAAGCGCTCGACCGTCGATGCGACCGCCGTCTGCGCCGCGCGTAGCGCGTCCGCCAGCTTTCCCGCCCGCGCGTTGCGCGTCACGAACGCTCCCGCTCCATGACGCAGCTCGATCACTCCTTCGTGCTCGAGCTCGCGGTACGCCTTGGCCACCGTGTTCGGGTTCATCACCAACTCCTCCGCCAGCGGGCGAATCCCCGGCAATTGATCGCCTTCGCGGAGAGCTCCGGTTTCGACGGCATGTTTCACCTGCTCCATCAGCTGCAAGTAGATCGGGACGCCGGAAGAAGAATTCGGTCGGAACAGCATCGAGTCTCAACTGTACTACAGAACTATCACAGTGGTAGTGATTACGCGAAGAGAGGAGGAAGGTTTCAGGAGGGAGAGCGTCTCGCGACGTTGGCGGCCGAAGCTGAAAGCGCGATTGGAGGAGTTGCAGAAGTAAATCCGTGGAACCATGATGTATTGCAGGAGTCCTGCTGCATGAGCCGCCTGCTAAGTCTTTTGTCTATCACCGTGGTGGCACTCACGGTGACACTCGCCGCAGATCCCGCACGCGATTCGGCGGAAGCGAGTCTCGAATACCTGCGTCGTGTGATGGACGCGTATCACGACCGCTTTCCTGTTTCGGAAGACGTCAGCTCGGCAGGGAATCACTTCCACGCCTTCGCCAAGATTCCGGACAAATTTGCGCCGGTAGACATCAACGGCTCATGGACGCAAACGAAGCATTCCGGCGCGACGTCACTGCGTTGTGTGTTTCTTGCCCGCGATCCCGGATTCGGTGGCTTCTACTTTCAGAATGGCGTGCTTCTCGGGAAGGACCGGGCGCCGCGACCGAACTTCGGTGTCTATCCTGACGCCGGCATCGATCTCGGCATCGATATCACAGGTGCGACGGCGCTGACCTTCTGGGCACGCGGCGAGCGCGGTGGAGAGGAGGTCGAGTTCTTCGTGGCTGGTGTAGGCCGCGACGCGTTCACGGGCGAGAAGATCGAGCGGTTTCCCGATTCGTCGTTCCGTCGTCCAAAGGCGGGAACGACCGTGCGTCTCACGACGACATGGAAGCAATACTCCATCTCGCTCGGCCTGGCAGACCTCAGCTATCTCCTCGGCGGGTTCGGTTGGGTCGCATCGGCTGACCTCAATCCCGCCGGCGCCGTGTTCTTTCTCGACGACATTCGGTATGAGCTCAGCCCCGCCCGCCGCGCGGCACGCCTCGACGAGCCGCGATTTCTGCGCAGCTTCACAACGCTGTCGGAACAGCCCGATCCGTTCGACGGCGAGAAAGACGGGGACATCGATTTCGTGCTGCGCAATCTCGCGTTCACGTACGACAACGCGCTCGCGTTGCTTGCCTTCATCGCGGATGGGAGCGCGGACAGCATCCGGCGAGCGCGCCGGATCGGAGATGCATTCGTGTATGCGGTCGGGCACGACCGGACGTACAACGACATTCGCACGTGCGATCAGCCGGTGTCTCCGCTCACTCCGGACGGCGCACGCCTTCGCACGGCCTACGCTGGGGGTGACATCGCATTGCCGCCGGGATGGACTCCTCTTGGACGCGCCGCCACTGTGCCGATCCCCGGCTTCTATGACGAGGCGACGACGACGTTTTACGAAGTGGAGCAGGAAGCTATCGATACGGGAAACAACGCATGGGCGTTACTCGCACTGACGGCGTTGTACAAAGAGACGCAGGAGCCGGCGTACCTCGAAGTGGCCTGCCGCATCGGCAATTTCCTCCACGCATTCCGAAACGACAGCGGGACGTATCGCGGCTTCACCGGCGGTATCGACGGACCGGAGTCGAGCTCGCCGTCCATGCGTCCGTGGGCGAGCTCCGAGCACAATCTCGATCTGTTCGCGGCATTCACCGCGCTTTTCGAGATTACCGGTGACGTGCGCTGGCGCGACGATGCCGAACACGCGCGCAGCTTCGTCGACGCGATGTGGGACGAGTCGAGAGATTGCTATCTCGCCGGTACCACCAGTCCCGGCGCGCGCAATGCGAGCGCCGGACAATTGCCGCTCGACGTTCAGGCGTGGAGCGTTCTCTCCCTCGGTCTCGCGAACGCGCGTCCCGGGGCGCTTCAATGCGCAGACACGCATCACCGCGTGTCCAGAGACGGTTTCGAAGGGTTCGACTTCAACGAAGATCGCGACGGCGTCTGGTTCGAAGGGACGGCGCAGATGGTGGTCGCCTATGCGGCAGCAGGACGCGTTCGCGACGCTGAGAAGTACCGCGCCGAGCTTCGCCGCGCGCAGCAAAGCGACGACGTGGGCGACGGCAGGGGTATCCCAGCTGCGTCACGCGAGGGGCTTTCAACCGGATTCAATACGCCGCGCAACGAGCCGTTCAAGTACTTCCGCCGCCTTCACGTCGGAGCCACTGCTTGGAACGTCTTCGCGCAGTTGGGCTTCAATCCGTACTCTGCGAAGACGATCGGCACACGCATGCGTGCCGTGCGCCATTGACAATCGCGTGAGGGGCCACGTCAAATCGCGATCTTCGTCTCCATGCAACCGCGATTCTCGGCTTGAGGCAGCAGCTTCCACCAAGCATTAGTCGATTCGACCAAGCATTCGTCGATACGGCGCCCCCCTCCCTCTCACTACTTCAGTGAGACCGGACTCGGTCGATTCGAATCAAGGGAGGAACTATGGCCACCAAGAAACAAGAGGCGCGCGTTCCGACGGAACGCGCGAATTTCAACGTCTACCTACTCACCAATCCGAACTACTACGGCAACCTCAAGGAC
>DASYGV010000137.1:0-33809 GCA_035999335.1 Thermoanaerobaculia bacterium
CGGCGAAGCGAGCGGCGATCATCGTCCTCTCCAACTATGAGGGGCCGTTCATCGGCGTGGTCGACCGCCATCTGGCCGACAGGCTGCTGGGAGCTCCGCAGTTCGACTGGCTCGGCTTCGTCCAGAAACGCGTGGCCGAGAGGAAGAAGAATCGCGAGGACGCGGAGGCGAAGCGGGTTGCGGAGCGGAAGGCGTCCGAGAAGCCGTCGCTGCCGCTCGCATCGTACGCCGGGACGTACCGCGACCAACTGTACGGCGACCTGACGGTCACGCTGGAGAACGCGAAGCTGGTGCTGCGCTTCTCGCATACGCCGTCGTTCACGGCCGACCTCGAGCCGTGGCACTACGACACGTTTCGAACGCACTGGCGCGACCCGGTGGTCACGAAGGGCTTCGTCACGTTTCCTCTCACCGCGCGCGGTGAGATCGACGCGCTGGTGTTCGACCAGCCGAACCTCCTCGACGCCGACTTTCACGAGCTCGACTTCCATCGGGTGAAGGAAGAAGCGGCGCACTGAACGAACGATGACCGCGCGCACCGGCGGCATCCTAAAACCGAATCCGCAATCCTTTTCCTCATCGCCGCATCCGCCATCTGCCCTTTCCCCGCGTTCATGTTCAGCCGAGGGGGGACACTTCCACCTTGTGTCTCGTTCGGCTTGTATACTCGTCTCGACGTGCCGACGATCGCGCGCCTAGGTCCTTACCGGTTCTTCTTCTACAGCGGCGACCGTGGCGAGCCACGTCACGTACACGTCGAACGGGAGGAGATGCTGGCAAAGTTCTGGCTCGGCGGCGTGTCATTGGCAGAGTCGAAAGGCTTTCCGGCGCACGAGCTTCGATCTCTCGCGCGCATCGTGGCTGAACATCGGGACGAGTTTGTTGAGGCTTGGGATGAGCATTTCAGAAGTTGAGGTGGTGCCAGTTGCGACCGACGTCGAAACGTCGGAAGACGAGCTGACCGTCTCGCTTGCTGACGGCCGACGCATCAGTGTTCCACTCGTTTGGTTCCCGAGACTTCTCAACGCCTCCGCCGAGGAACGAGCCGAGTTCCGGTTGATCGGAGGTGGTGAAGGCATTCACTGGCCACGAGTCGACGAAGATATCAGCGTCGCCGGACTGTTGCGGGGATCCCCGGCGAGGGCAGCAAATCCGCGCGAAACTCAACGACCCCGATCGTCGGTTACCGAGTTTCGTCGGGGCGAGCATGGTGACACATGGCACTGGTGCGCAGGCTGCAGCACGTTCCCCATGCAGAACTACTTCGTCCGACACACAAAGCCCGCCGGAGATCTCTGTAACGAGTGCAGTGCCAAGTCTCGTAACGAAGAATGCTGATCGCCTGCTTGTTCTTGTGAGTACTCACTACTAAATCCGGAGCACGCGCTGGTGTTCGACCAGCCGAGCCTCCTCGACGCCGACTTTCACGAGCTCGACTTCCATCGGGTGAAGGAAGAAGCGGCGCACTGAACGAATCCAGGCGCGCGTCGCCGTGCTATCTTCGATGCATGGCCGTACCCCTCGATACGTCCGCCGCGGCTGCCCAGCTTCATGCGGAATCGTACCGGCAGTTGGGTCTCGCGGGGCGGCTCAGGATCGCGCTCGAGCTGAGCGACCTGACCCATGCGATGGCGATCGCCGGGATTCGACGACGGCATCCCGAGTGCAGCGAAGAGGACGCGCGGCGGAAGCTCGCTGAGCTGCTTTACGGGTCTGAAACAGCCGTGCGGCAATGATCGGCGAGCTCCTTCAGCGGGTCACAGCGGCGCTGGACGCGAACGCGATCCCTTACATGCTGACGGGCTCCGTCGCGAGCTCGATGTACGGGATCCCGCGCGCGACGAACGACATTGACATCGTCATCTCCCCCACACGCGATCGGTTGCTGTCCATGGTTCAACTGTTTCAGCGCGTTGGTCTCACGGTGGAACCCGAGACCGCCGTAAACGCGTTGCGGAATCAAACACAGTTCAACGTCATCGATTTTCCGCGCGGCCTCAAGGTCGACCTGATCGTTCGGAAAGACCGGGACTTCAGCATGACGGAATTCGATCGCCGCGAGACCCATGAAGTCGAGGGGATGCGCCTGACGATCGCCACGCCGGAAGACGTGCTGTTGGCCAAGCTCGAATACGCCAAGCTCGGCGACTCGGAGCGCCAGTTGGTGGATGCGGCCGGCATCATCAAAGTTCAAGGTGATGTGCTGGACACGCCTTACATCGAACGCTGGGTTGAAGAGCTCGGCCTTCAACAGCAATGGGCCGCGGCGCGAGACAAAGTCGTCTAACCCCAACTGCCTCCTGCGATCCTCCCCAGGCGATAAGCGCTGCCGAAGCCTTGGCCAACCAACGCCGCCGGTCGTGCCAACTAGCTTGAGAACCGGTGCACCACGAACGCACCGACTGCGCCCAGCACTAACACCAGCATGGCCAGCGCGCGCGGATCGAGCGTCGGGATCCCCGGGCCGGCGCCGGCGATGATCGTCAACGTGTACGGCCTCGCGCCCACACAGCCGCCGGAGTCAGTCGCCTGGATTGTGAAGTTGAAGAGGCCCACCTGCAGCGGCACTCCGCTGATGAGTCCCGTAGCGGGATTGAGCGTGAGGCCGGCCGGCAACGTTCCGCTGGAGACCGCGTACGTGTACGGCGGAGTTCCTCCACTGGCCGTGACCGACTGCGAGTACGGAGTCGCGAGCACGCCCGGCGGCAGCGTGCTCGGACTCAGCGTGATGACCGGGCACCCCAAGCTGGCGATGTTGATCGTGTACGGGCGACTGCCCGAGCAGCCGGCGGCGTCCGTCGCCGTGATCGTAAAGTCGAACGTCCCGGCCGTCGTCGGCGTTCCGGTAATCGCACCTGACGCGGAGTTGAGAATCAGACCCGTGGGCAGCGCACCGCTCGAGACTGAAAATGTGTAGGGGGATGTGCCGCCGGACGCGGAGACGACCTCGCTGTAGACCGTACCGACCGTGCCGTTCGGCAGCGTCGATGGATTCACGGTGATCAGCGGACAGACCACCGGGCCGCAGGTATTGACGTTGTTGGTATCCAGCGTAACGGCGCCATTGCGCGCCAATGCGCGGCCGGACGTGTTTGCGCCGGTGGTGAGAGTGATGCTCGTGAGTGCGAGGATGTCGCCGGCGAACGAAGTGCCCGTTCCGATGGTCGCGGAACTGCCGACTTGCCAATACACCCTGTTGCAACTGGTGCCGCCGTTGATGACGGTGACCGATGAGCCGCTCGCCGTCGTGAGGCTGCTTCCGATCTTGAAGAGAAAGAGTGCGCTCGGATTGCCGAGCGCGTCGAGGGTCAGCGCCCCCGTCAGTTGCGCGGACGAGGAGAAGCAGTAGACGCCCGGCGTGAGCGTCAATCCTCCGAGATTCTGACCCGTCAGGTCGACCGTGCACGGCGTGGCCGCGATGTCGTTGTAGGCGGTGGTGAGGTCATTCTGCGCCTGCACCGCGACGGCATCGTTGCTATGAATCGCTCCTCCGACGACGACGCCGGGAGGGAAGCCGGTCACGGAGCTGCCGGGGCTGACGCCGACGTTGCCATTGACCGTCGTCGCGCCGGTGTTCGTGACCGTGGAGCCGCCGAGAACGCCGAAACTCTGCGCGGTACCGAGAGAGATCTGCGCGGTGAGAGGATTCGCAGCCAGGAGGCAAAGCACCGCACCGAGCGACGCAAGAGCAAACCTGAATTTCGTGGGCATTGGGCGTTCCTTTCGGGCTGCTGGCCGGCGTTGGTCGGAATCGCGCGTCCTCGATCCCTTCGCGCTCATGAGCGTTCACGTGCGCGCGCTACGGCGGGACGACTCGACGCTGCTCGCGCGATGTAGCAGCGATCGAGGCCACGTTCGTGGGGTTGGTTTGTAATCTATCACGAGTTCATTACCAAAACGGATACACCCATATGGAATGGCCGGGCTCGGTTCGGTTCGCGGCTCCTAAACCGAATCCGCGATCCTCTTCCTCATCGCCGCATCCGGCACCGGTCCTTTTCCTGCGTTCATGTTCTGCCGCAGGTGCTCGACCTTCGACGTCGCCGGAATTGCGCACGTGACCGCGGGGTGCGAGATCACGAACTTGAGGAACAGCTCCGCCCAGCTCGTCGCGCTGAGGTCTTTCGCGAACGGCGGCAGCGCCCTGCCGCGCGTTTCGCGGAACAGCGAGCCGGCGCCGAAGGGGCGGTTGATGAGGACGCGCACGTTGTGGTCTTTTGCCAAGGGCAGGAGGCGAGTCTCGGCTTCTCTTTCCGCGAGCGAGTAATTGACTTGGAGGAAGTCGATGCCGCCGCGGCGGATGTACTTCTCAAGATCGGCGTAGGCGCCGGAGTGATAGTGCGTGATGCCGATGAACTTGATGCGGCCCTCGGACTTCCAGCGGCGCAGGGTCTCGAGGTGCGTGTTGGCGTCCTGGAGGTTGTGGACCTGCATCAGGTCGATCCTGCCGCGCAGCTTGCGCTCGGAGTCTTCCATCTGCTTGATGCCTTGCGCGCGGCCGGTGGTCCACACCTTTGTCGCGACGAAGAGTTTGTCGCGAACGCCCAGCGAAGTCGCAAGCTCGCCGACGACCGCCTCGGAACGTCCGTACATCGGCGAGGAGTCGATGACGCGTCCGCCGAGTTGCACGAACATCGAGAGGACCGCGGCGCGCGGCTTGGGATCGGCGACGTCGAAGGTCTGCCATGTGCCGAGGCCGATCCTGGGGAGGTTGGCGGTTGACGGTTGGCGGTTGGCGGGAGAGCCGCCGCGCGCGTTGGCAGTATCTGCGTTCCCCGGTTCCCCCGCCAACCGCCAACCGCCAACCGCCAACAAAGCCATGGCCTCACGTCGATCGATCATGCTTCCTCCCGAGGGCGTAGCCGTTCGCGGCCCAGCCGGCCGTCACGGCGACGCCGAGGGCGGCGATGGTCGCGATGCCCGCACCGGCGGCGTGCAGTCCGCCGATCAGCCAGGCCACCAGCGCGTCGTTGCCGCGGTAGACGAACGTGTCGATGAAGTTCTTCGCCTTGAACCGCTCCTCGGGATCCACGACGGTATAGATCACCTCGCGTCCCGGGCGCGTGAACGCGTGCTCGCCCACGCGGTGGATGACCTGGAGCACGGCGACCAGCCCGACGCGCGGGAAGAACGCGAGCGCGGCGAGGCCGGTACCGATCAGCGCCGGCGCGGCGGTGAGTGCGGTACGCAGTCCGAGGCGGGTGAGGACCTGGCGTGTGGCGAGGAGTTGGAAGGCGGCGATGATGATGCTGGTCGTCACGTCGCGCAGCGCGAAGAAGCTCGTGCGCGCGCCGGAGTCGCTGATGGTGCGCTTCGCGATGTCCGTCTGCTCGAAGTAGAGGATCGTCGAGACGGTCGTGTAGCAGATGACGATCAGCGCGATGCGCAGCAGCGTCGGCGAGCGTAGCGCGAGCCGGATGCCGGCGAACACGTTGCCGCCGATCTTCTGCTGGGGAGGCGCGTCGGCGCGACGCGGGATGAGCATCGTCAGCACCGCGGCGATTCCGAGGAACAGGGCGGCGATCGGGAGGAGATTCGTCGGTCCGATGCGCTGCGCCAGCACGGCGGTGATGGCCGGCCCGGCGATCGTGCCGGCGGTTCCGCCCACGGCGATGATCCCGTACATCTTCCGCGCCTCGGCCTCGTCGTACGAGTCGGCCATCAGGCTCCAGAAGACCGAGATGAGGAAGAGGTTCAGGACGGAGATACCGATGAAGAGGCCGACGCCCCACGCGACGATGTCCGCGCTCTGCAGGCCGCCGAAGGTGAGCAGGAGCAGCGCGGAGCAGAGGGCGTAGGTCGCCGCGGCGATGGCGCGGCGCTTCACCCGCGCGACGATCCAGCCGAACAGCGGAACGAGCAGCAGCGTGGCCGCGAAGGTCGCGGTGAAGAGCCACGGCAGTTGTTCGACCCCCGCGCGCACGCCGATCTCGTCCCGCACGGGACGGAGGACGAAGTAGCCGCACAGGACGCAGAAGAAGGTCGCGAAAGGGAGGGCGATGCGCATCGGTCCCGCGCACGTTAACGCGAATCAGTGTCCGGATTTGGGATCGATGTGAAGCAAGTGCAACGTCGCGGTGACGGCGGCAAACGCGAGACCGGGTCGGTCGTATGAACGTACAAGCCCATGCTCGACATGAAACCGCGCTGCGAACGCTGCGATGCGATTCTGTCCGACGACGAGCTCGCGTTCATCTGCAGTTACGAGTGCACGTTCTGCCCGAACTGCGCGAAATGGTTTCAGTCGCGCTGCCCGAACTGCAACGAGGAGCTGGTGCGGAGGCCGCGGCGTGGGATCGAGGTTTCTACCAGTTTATCCCGCGCGTAGACGCGGGATCTCTCGTGCCCTGGCAGCGCCGGAGCCACGAGCCTCGAGGGGGCACCGGAGATCCCGCGTCTACGCGCGGGATCAACTAAGGAGCCTTCAACTCCCCGCACAACGCCATCATCGAGTCGTACGGATTCCCCACCTGCCCCTTCGGCTGGAGCCACGACTTCTTCACCATCGGGCAGTAGTAGACCGACGGTCTCTTCCCCGAGCTCGTGTTGCGGACCTTGATCATCTCGTCCGAGAGCGCTGCGAAGTTGCGGCGGGCGGCGGCCAGGTCGCGCGACTTCTCCACGCCCTGCGCGAACTCGGACACCATCCGCTTCTTTGCCTTCTGCGCTTCGGTGCTCAGGGCGGCGGCGTTCTTCTGCGCGCCGGCGAGGTCGCTCTTCAGCAGGCTTTGGCGGACCGCCTCGTACTTCGTGAACAGCGTCGTGTTGGCGAAGAGCGGCGCGGCGATGAGAAGAATGAGAATCAGTTTACGCAAGAGGTTTCCTCCGAAGCTCGCGTTGTTTCACGATCAGGAAAATGATCGGCGTCACGAGGAGAACGTGAATCGTCGACGTCACCATCCCGCCGATGAGCGGAACTGCGATCGGCTTCATGACGTCGGAGCCCGTGCCGGTCGCCCACAGCAAGGGCAGCAGGCCGATGACGGTCGTGGCGACGGTCATGATCTTCGGGCGTACGCGCAACAGGGCGCCCTCGACGGTGGCGTCGAAGATGTCCTTTGCGGTCACCTCGCTTTGCGACAGTTTCCGATCGAGCGCCTCGTGTAAGTACAGCACCATCACCACGCCCGTCTGCACCGCCACGCCGTACAGCGCGATGAAGCCGACCCACACCGCAACCGACCAGTTGAACTGGTAGATCCACATCAGGTACACGCCGCCGATGAGCGCGAACGGCACGGACAACATCACCAGCGCGGCCTCGCTGACGCTGTGGAACGTGAAGTAGAGAATCACGAAGATGATGACCAGCACGAGCGGCACGAGCACCTGCAGCCGCTTGCGCGCGTGGATCTGGTTCTCGTACTGCCCCGAGAACTGGAGCGAGTAGCCGGCCGGCAGCTTCAGTTGCGCGTCGAGCGCGTCGCGCGCCTCGTTCACGAACGAGCCCATGTCGCGGCCGCGCACGTTGAGCTGCACGAGTGCGCGGATCTGGCCGTTCTCGGAGTTGATCATCGCGGGGCCGGGAGTCGCGGTGATCTTCGCGAGCTGGCCGAGCGGCAGCTGCAAACCTGGCGGCACGGTGATCAGCATGTTCTCGAGCGACGCCACGTCGTCGCGGTAGTCGGGCAGATAGCGCACCTGCACCGGATAGCGCGCGCGTCCCTCGACGGTCGTGGTCACGTTCGTGCCGCCGATCGCGGTCTCGATGGCGTCGAGCACGACGCCGACCGGGATGCCGTAGCGCGCGATGGCTTCGCGGTCGACGTCGATGTTGATGTACTGCCCGCCGGAGATGCGCTCGGTGTACAGATCTGCAGCGCCGTCGATCTTTCGCAGGATCGCTTCGGTCTGCAACCCGACGCGTTCCAGCGTAGCGAGGTCGGGACCGTAGATCTTGATGCCGAGCTGCGTGCGCACGCCGGTGTTGAGCATGTCGATGCGGTTGATGATCGGCTGCGTCCAGCCGTTCGTGACGCCGGCGATCTTCAGTTGTGCATCGAGCTCCTGAATGATCTGGTCTTTCGTCATGCCGCGCGGCCACTCGCTCTTCGGTTTCAGCTCGACGATGGTCTCGAACATCGACACCGGCGCGGGATCGGTGGCCGTCTCCGCGCGCCCGACTTTGCCCAGGACGTATTTCACTGCCGGATGTTTCGCGATGATCGCGTCCTGCACCTGGATGATCCGCCGCGCCTCAGTGATGTTGATCGCGGGCAGCGTCACGGGCATGTAGAGCAGCGAGCCCTCGTCGAGCGGTGGCATGAACTCCGAGCCGAGGGACATCATCAAAGGGATCGCAATGACGAGTGCGATGACGTTGATCGCGAGCATCGTCTTGCCGTACTTCAGCGACCAACGCAGGAACGGCTCGTAGACGCGCGTGAAGAAGCGGCTGACCGGATTCTCGTGCTCCGGCCTCATGCGTCCACGCATGAAGAAGGTCATCAGCACCGGCACGAGCGTCACCGCCAGCACCGACGCGCCAACCATCGCAAACGTCTTTGTGTACGCGAGCGGCTTGAACATCTTTCCCTCGCGCCCGTCGAGGAGGAAGACGGGCAGGAAGGACGCGATCATGACCAGGAGCGAGCCGAAGATCGCGGGACCGACCTGTTGGGCGGATTGGATGATGATGGTCCGCCTGTCATCCTGAGCCGCGGAGACGGCGAAGGATCCCGTGCGACTTGCGCTGTCCTCCCCTGGATCAGGGGGTCCTTCGCCGTCTGCGCGGCTCAGGATGACAGGCGGGCGCTCGGACAGTCTCCGGTATGCGTTCTCCACCATCACGATCGACGCGTCCACGATCTCGCCGATGGCCAGCGCCACGCCGCCGAGGGACATGATGTTGGAGGTGATTCCGAACTGCCTCATGAGGATGAAGCTGATGAGCGCGGAGAGCGGCAGGCCGACAAGCACCGTGACCACGGATCCGCCGTGCAGCAGGAACACGATCACGACCAGCGACACGATGATCGCTTCCTCGGTGAGCGCTTCCTTCAGCGTCGCGACCGCGCGTTCGATCAGCTCCGAGCGGTCGTACGCGGTGCGGATCGTGACGCCTTTCGGCAGTCCTTTCTCCAGTTCCGCGAGACGCGTCTTCACGCGATCGATGACTGCCTTCGCGTTCTCGCCATAGCGGGCGACGATGATGCCGCCGACGACTTCGCCGTTGCCGTTCTCTTCGAGCAAGCCGCGACGGATGTCGGAGGAAAGCTGCACGGTACCGATCGAGGAGAGATAGATCGGCGTCCCGCCCGGCGCGTCGACGACGATGTTCTCGAGGTCGGACACGCGGCGGATGTAGCCGATGCCGCGCACGATGTATTCGCTCTGTCCGACCTGAATGAGCCTGCCGCCGACGTCGTTGTTCGAGCGGCGCACGGACTCGACGACGGTGTCGAGCGAGACCTTGCGCGCGGCCATCTTGATCGGATCGAGATTGACCTGGTACTGCTTGACGAACCCGCCGACGCTCGCGACCTCGGCCACGCCATCGACCGACTGCAGTCCGAGCTTCAGGTACCAGTCCTGGATCGAGCGGAGCTCGCCGAGGTCGTGGTTCTTCGACTGCAGCGTGTACCAGAAGACGTGACCGACGCCCGTCCCCTCGGGGCCGAGGCGCGGCGTGACGCCGGCGGGGAGCAGCGCGCTGACGTAGTTCAGGCGCTCGAGCACGCGCGTGCGCGCCCAATAGATGTCGACGTCGTCGTCGAAGATGACGTAGACCAGCGAGAACCCGAACATCGACTGCGCGCGCACGGCCTTCAGGTTCGGCAGTCCCTGCAGGTTGGACGCAAGCGGGTAGGTGACCTGATCTTCGACGAGCTGCGGCGAGCGCCCCGGCCAGTCGACGTAAACGATGACCTGGTTGTCGGAGACGTCCGGAATCGCGTCGAGCGGCGTCCGCACCGTCGACCAGATGCCGACGCCGATGACGACGGCGTAGAGCAGGAGGACGATGAAACGATTGCGGGCGGAGAGGGCGATCAGTTGTTTGATCATGACGTGTCGCACGATCGGTGCTGAGTGCTGGGTGCTGAGTGCTGAGACCCGCCACCCGGGCGGGAGTGACTCAGCACTCAGCACGCAGCACTGAGCACTACGTCGTCAGTGCGCGTGCCCTCCTCGTAACTGCGCTTCCGAATCCAACAAGAACCCACCCTCCACGACCACGTTGTCCCCCGCGCTCAGCCCCGACACGATCACGATCGACTCGCCGTGTCTTCCGCCGGTCATGACCTCGCGCGGCTCGTAGGAGCCGGGCTGCGTCTCGACCCAGACGAACTGCTTCTGGCCGCGGTCGACGACCGCGCTGGCGGGGACCATGATGTGCGGCGGGGCGGGGGCGCCGAGGATGCGGGCGTTGACGTACATGTCGGGCTTGAGTTGCAGGCCTGGGTTCGCAAGATCGACGCGGACTTTCGCAGTCCTAGTCGCGCCTGCGAGCACGGGGACGATAAACGCCACCTTCCCCACGAACGTGCGGCCCGGGATCGCGGTGACGCTGATCTCGACGCGGTCGCCGAGCTTCACGCTCGGCAGTTGCTGTTCGTAGACATCCGCCTCGACCCAGACGTTCGAGAGATCCGCGACCTCGAGCAGCGGCTGTCCCATCGCGACGTACTGCTGCTGCACCGCAAGCTTCTGCGTGACGACGCCCGACACGGTCGAGATGATGTTCGTCGCGAAGATCGGTTTGTGCGATTTCTCGAGCTGCGCGATCTGCGCCGCGGTCATGCCGAACAGATTCAGCCGCCGCCGCGTCGACTCGACCAGGTCCTCGGACGCGCTGCGCGCGCCGGTGAACCCCGCGCGGCGCATGCGCTCGCGGTTCTCGAGCGCGAGCAGGTACTCCTGCTGCGTCGCGAAGAGCTCCGGCGAGTAGATCGTCGCGACGGTCTCGCCGCGGCGCACGGAGTCGCCGGTGAAGTTGACGAAGAGCCGCTCGACGCGGCCGGCCGTGTACGACGTGACCTGCGCGACGCGGCGCTCGTCGAACGTCACGCGGCCGGTGGTCACGATCTCGCCGGTGTGCGTGTCGAGTGCGACGCGCACGGTCTTGACGTTAGCAGTGACGCGCTGTTCAGGCGAGAGCGACACGGCCGCGATGTCGGTGTTCGTCGGTGCTGCGGCGGCCGTCTGTTTGACGAGGGTCATGCCGCAGATCGGACAGCTCCCGGGCTTGTCCGAGACGATGCTCGGATGCATGGGACAGGTGTAGACGTCGGCGACTTTCACCTCCGCGGCTCGTTCGGGCTCGACGCTCTTCTTTTCGCCGCAGCCTAGCGCGACCAGCGCGGCGATGCTCAAGAGAAGGATCAGAGTGTTCTTCATGGCTGCGCTCCCTTGCTCAACGCCTCGTAGCTCACGACCGCTTGCGCGTGGCGCAGGAGGAAGTCGAAGTACTGCAGGCGCAGGCGGAGGTAGTCGGTCTCGGTGGTGAGGATGGCGTCGAACGGCGCGTTGCCTGTCTGGTACGCGGCGAGCGTCGACTCGAACGCGAGCTGTGCCTGCGGCACCAACACCTGATGGTGGAAGTGCATCTGGTGCGTCGCCTCTTCGTGCGCCACGACCGCCTCGGCCATCGCGCTGGTCAGAGAGCGCCTTAACTCGTCGATGCGGTTCTTCGCGGCGTCGCGGCGGAGCATGGCCTCGCGCACGCGCGGCTCGACGGTCTGCTTCGCGCGCAGCGGCAGCTCGATGCGCGCGACGACGCTGAACACGTCGCGCTGCGACGCGCGGTGGCCGTACTGCGCCTCGAGATCGAGGTCGGGCCGCAACTCCAGCTTCATCAGCCGGATCTCCTCCTCCGCGCGCGCGACTTCCGCTTCGAGCGCGAGCAGCGCGGGATGATCGTCCGGCGGCGCGGTGGCTGCGTCGATGGCGAGATTCTCCGTCCCCTCCGGCATCGTCACGGTCGGGATGGTCGTCTCGACCGGCAGGCCGACGAGCGAGAGGAGACGTGTGGAGATCGCGCGTCGCGCGCCGCGGAGGCGCAACGTCTCGTGATCGAGATCGCTCCCCTGCAACTGCGCGCGGATGACGTCGGCCTGCATCGCCGTGCCGACCTCGTAGCGCACGCGCGCGGCGGCCACGACGGCGTCGATCATCTCGCGGATGTGCGCCGTGGCCACGAGCTGAGCGTCCGTCGCGGCGAGCTCGTACCAGGCGAGGAGGACGTCGCGCTCGATCGCCGCGCGCGCGGAGTCGACCTGTTTTTCCGCCGCCTGCGTCTCGAGCTCCGCGGCGCCGCGCCGCGCGTCGCGCTTGTCGGGATGGACCAGGGTCTGCGAGACGCCGACCATGTACATGGTCATCATCTCGTCGTCGCGCAAGTCGACCTGCTTGTTCTGCACGCCGGCCATGACCATCGGGTTCGGCAGCGCGGCCGCGGGCTCGATGCGCTCGCGTGCCGCCGCGGCCTCGGCGCGCATGCGCGTCAACGTCGGATGCGATTCCAACGCCGCGGCGACGACCGCGCGTGGATCATTGAAGTCGAGTGCCGCGGCCGGCAAGGCCGCGACCAGAAGCAATAGCAAACGTCTCATGAGATTCCTCGGACACACTCGTGCTGCGAAATGCAGAGCGAGACGCGAGGATCAGATGAGGAATTGCGCGTTCAGAAGGAAGAGCGGGGGATCGGGCTGGTGGTGCGTGGAGGAGGCGAGGACGAGGGTGGTGTGAACGCGCGGCTGGATCGAATCGGACGTGTCCGGCGACTCGACCACCGCAACCGGAGGCACGGATCCGGCAGACGTCGCAGGGACGACTCGAGCTGGATCTGGATCGCGCGAGACCATGGAAGACTCGGCGCAGCACGGCATCTCCCTGTGGACCGATGGCTCGGCGGAAATGGCGCAGCACGCATCACCGCTGCACGGCGGGAAGACTCCCGCGACGAGCACGGCGATCACCACGAGGGTGTGGAGCGCTGCCTTGACCATTTCTCGAATACCTCAACCGGCCGCGACGATGTTTATTTCAGGTTGTGTGGAGTGCGGCAGCATAGCGAAGCGGTGCTGCCGCTTTCCATTGCGGCAGCGTCGAGCTGCCGCCCCCGCCCACGCGGCAGCTCGCTTCGCTCCGCTGCCGCTATGAAAAAGCGGCAGCATCGCTTCGCTATGCTGCCGCACTCCACATATGAGCGGCTTCGCCACCGCGCGGAAGATCCTCGGCAGCCAGGTCGACTATCGGATGGAGAATGTCTACAACCTCGCGCCGAAGACCTTCGGCAAGTTCGACGTCGTCCTCTTCCTCGGCGTCCTCTATCACCTGCGCAAGCCGCTGGCCGCGCTCGATTCGTTGCGGTCGGTGATGAAAGACGGCGCGCAGTTGTTCGTCGGCACGATGCTCATTGACGAGTACTTCCTCCTGCCGCAGGGCAACCCGACGTCGCTCGAATCGGTGAATCCGGTCCTGAAGACATCCCGCTCTGGCAGGCCTATCCTGGCAACTCGCTCAACGGCGACTTCACGAACTGTTTCGCGCCGAACCAACGCGCGCTGGAAGTCGCGCTCGAGGAAGCGCAGTTCCGCGTCGAGCGGTTCCGCATCGTGACGATGGGCGGCTACGCCCGCGCGACCGCGGTCGTGAGCGAGCGGACCGCGAAGTACCGGAAGCTCGATTCTCGTCTGGAGAAGAGCGCCTTCGATCCGAGCGTGCCGTATTTCCTGGACGAATGACGTAGGGCGCGGCTTCAGCCCGTCCCTTCTGGTGGGCCGTCGCCCACGTGCCCCGTCCACGCATTGCAAAACCTTGCAATCCCGCGCAGTCCGAGGGAGCCTCGGCGCATGGCCGACAAACCGAAGCTCCTCGGTGGAAGAAAATGAAGCGTTTGATCCACTGCACATATGCCTCTTCCGTCCGGCGGCTGTAATGACGGCTGCGCATCGCCTCATGCACCCGATGCCCAGCATAGCGTGTGATCCCTTAGGCCTACAATATGGCATGAGCACTGAAGCGAGAACGACGGCCGACCATGGTCTTCTTGATCGGCTCTTCGAGGGACGTGCGTCCTCGGATGATGTCCGGTCAATGGCACAACGATTTGCCGCCTTAGCGGCGGACACGGTCGTCGACTATCTAAGACAACGTGGTGAACCGGGCAAAGTTGACGAGATCCGAGGCCGCTATTACAACGTTGGGTTTACTGCGGCTGCCAAAATCGCATGTGCTCCAAATTTGAACGATCGAAGACTCTTATTGAAAGATCTCATCATAACGCATCCCGAGCTCGTCCTGCCGATAGGGTTTGACGAAGTGCGGTATGGCGCCGCTGAAATCTCCGATCCAACTTTGTCGTCTGACGCTGTCGGTCTGCGGGACGAGTGGTATGACGAACTTGATCGAGGCAACGTAGGTCTGCAGGTCATTCTGACGGGCCGTACGCAGTATCGCTCGCACGATGGCGTGTGGCATGACTATTTCGGTGTCGTCGACCGACTCGTACCCGAACCACAGGACCACGTCAACGTCGAATCGGCGTCTGGGACGGATTGGTGGAAGTTGATGTACGAGAACTGGTCACGCCAACTTCTGTCGCCCACCTCGTCCTGTTCTGACGTTACTGCGGCTTTGCTTCCGTCTTTGAATGTGCCTATCGAGAGCAAGCCGCTCATCCAAGTAGCATCCACCTCTATTCTCCAGGAAATTGCTAACGAGTCAGTATCTCTGGCGCAGATTCATTGGCGCGTTCTCGAAGAGATCGTCGCCGAACTTCTGCGCAATATGGGGATGACGGTACACTTGACGCCGCGCTCTGCCGATGGCGGCAGGGATGTAATCGCACGGGGTGAACTAATACCAGGCGAACCCACAATTCTGGCGGTTGAAGTCAAGCATCGCCCGACGGTGCCGGTATCCGACTTGCGAAATGCGCTATGGGCGAATCGTCACTTCCCAGCGCTGCTCTTTGTCACCTCGGGTCGGTTTAGCGCGGGTGTATATCGTGAGCAAATCAAAGGCGAGAATCGCTTACGGCTTTTGTTGAAGGATGGACTTGGGCTGCGCCAATGGATCGACCAATATGCTAGTCGGCACGCCGAGCGATGAGGCCTACTTTGGTGTGAAGCTGGCACGGCCCGACTTCGGCCCGGCAGCCGAGCCGCCTGCTTTTTCGCCAGCGTGACGCCGTCACGGCGGTGTGGGGAGAGTTCGGGATGACAAACCGCGCACCTTCCGCTAAGGTGTGCCGGGTCCCGAATCCCAAGGAGCTTCTCATGACAACCCCACGCAGAGCGCGCGCTGTTGCGGTCGCCGTGCTGATGCTTTGTTTCGCGTTCGCGGCTGCCGGCGACGTGCGTCCGATCTCCGACGCCGAACGCGCGGCGGTGCAGATCGCCGCGGAGTATCTCGCCGCGGGTCCGCCCGCCGTCGTGGCGCGGCTGTCGTCCACCTCGCCGCTGCGCTCGATGGCCGGCGCGCTGCAGGAGGCCGAGATCGAAACGCGCCTCGGCCCGCCGGCCGGTGCGAAGTGGCAGCTCATCACCGTCGTCGAGGCTCTGAAGGACAAGACCGCGGCCTTCGAGGTGAGTTACGCCTCGGGCATCGACGACACGATCTTCTTCGATCTCGTTCAGGAGGGCGGGCAGTACCGCGTGAAAGACGTGCGGATGATGGCCATGCCCGTTCCGGGGGAGCCGATCTTCTCCGCGCCGACGAAGGTCGAAGCGGCCGGTCCGAGCGGACATCAATTCGACACCATCGCCGGCATCGCCGGACTCGCCGCGGCCGTCCTCGCGTTCGTCACCGTCTTCGTGATGCCGTTCCAGCGCTGGGTGGCGCGGCTCCTGTTTCTCGCCACGTTCCTGCTCGGCGCGGGTGCGGTGGCGCTGGCCGGATGGAAGGGCGAGCGTTTCCGCATCGCGATCGCGGAGAAGAAAGAAGTCAAACAAAAACAGCTCGAAGTGGCGCGTCTGTCCGACCTCGTCGTCCTTCGTAGCGCGCTCGCGGCGGGCGGAGATGGTGTCGGTGCTTCGCTGGCCGACCTGCCGCAGAAAGACGGACTCGTTGCCGACGTCGCGAATCTGTGGCGCGCGCAGTGGCAGTTCCGCCAGGGGAATCTCGATGAGGTTCAGCGCACGCTGGCTACGTTCCCGATGCCGTCGCGCATCCCGCTGGTCGAGGTTCTGCGCGCGCGTCTCGCGCTGGCGCGCAACGACGCCGTCGGCGCCGCGGTTGCGTACGAGCGCGCCGTGAACCTCGGCCCCGGGCGCGACTCGCTCTGGCTCGAGGCCACGAGCGCGCTTGCGCTGGCGGGATTCGAAGTGGAGGCGAGGAAGCAATTGCTGCGCGTCGCCAAGCTCGGTTCGCGCGAGGCTTCCATCTACTACACGACCGCGTCGCTGGCCACGGAAGCCGATGACACGGATACGCTGCTCCAGCGCGCGTGGACGCTCCAGCCGGCCGAGCGCAGCCGCCTCGTCGCGTCGGGCGTGATCTGGTCTCTCATGCGCCGCCGCGGACCGACGATCATCAACCTGAGCGAGCCGCATGAGGCGACGCTCGCATCGCCGGTGGTTTCGACGCGCTCGATGGCGCTGCCCGCCGCGGCGTCGGCCGCGATCTCGGGCGAGCTGCTGCACATCGCGATCAACGACGCGGAGCTCTTCGTGCCGAACGGAGCGTGCCTTGCGCCTCTGGGAACGCCTGCCGTCGATGCCGGCCAGTGGTCTCGGCTCGCCGAGGAGCGCACGATGCGCGACGTCCCGTCGCTGCTCGCGTCGCCGCCGCCGCTCGCTTCGTACATGCAGCCCGCGTTGCGCGATCGCATCGTCGAAGCGGCGAGCGCGTTGACGAAACGAAATCGCTGGGCCGACGTCGTCACTCTGACGCAGGGCATCAGCGTGAAGAGCGAGTTCGTCCCCGAGGATCTGTTCTTTCTCCGCGCGACCGCGCTGCAGCACCTCGGACGCATCGAGGAGGCCAGGCGCGTGTTGCTCGATCTGGCGACGAGTCCGGTGCTGGAGCGGAAGAAGAACGTGTACGCGCTCGAGCAGCTCGGCGACATGCTCGCGTCGTTCGACGTCTACGACGACGCGATGAAGATGTTCGAGCGATCGAAGGCCATCGGCTCGGACAGCGGCTATGCGGATCTGCGCCTCATTCAGGTCGAGATGGATAAGAAGCTGGCGACGCAGTACAGCACCCACAGGTCGCCCAATTTCGAAGTGCGCTATCCGCAGGAGGTGAGCCTCGCGGCCGCCGAGGGAATCGCGCGCGTGCTGGAAGGGGAACTGCGGCGCCTGCAGCGCTGGATTCCGCTGACTACGTTCAAGCCGGTGATCGTGAACATCGTCTGGTGGCAGGACTTCAAGTCTGTCTACACCGGCTCGGAAGACGTCCTCGGGTTTTACACCGGCAAGATCACGCTGCCGCTCGCGGGGATTTACGAGCTCGAGCCGTTCGTCGTTTCGCTGATCACGCACGAGCTGGCGCACGCGATGCTCGCGCAGGCGACGAACGACCAGGCGCCGCGCTGGATGCACGAGGGCCTCGCGCAGCGGGTCGAGATGGTTCCGTATTCGGCAAACGCCTTCAACATGTACGAGGACGACAAGCTGCTCGCCGTGTCGGTGCTCGACGCGGTGCTGGGGACGTCTCGCGACGGCGATATGGTCGGCGCCGCGTACATCGTCTCCGAGACCTTCGTGCGCTATCTCGAGCAGAATCACGGCGAGGCGGGCGTGAAGGCGGTCATCGCGAAGTATGCGCAGGGCGCGACGACCGAAGACGCGATCGCCGCCGTTGCCGGCAGACCGCTCGCCGACGTCGATGCGTCGTTCCGAAAGTGGGGGCGCGCGGAAAAACGCGTCTTCCAGAACCCGCCTCCGGTGCGATACGACGAGGCGCAGCCGGTGGTGACCGGCGAGAAGAGGGAACGCGGAACGTTGAGCAAGGGGACGCTGTACCCGTTCAAGAGGAACCAGTGATGATCGAGCTCGGGACGTACAGCTTTTCCATCCTGACCGCGGTGACGGCGACCGTCGCCGCGCTGTGGCTCATCACGCTGTTGGTCGCCGCGGTTCTGCCCGCGGGGAAGAGTGCCGGGTTCTCGATCAGGAGCATCGATATTTTCGTGATCGTGATGACCATCGCGTTTGGCACGGCCTGGTTCACCGGTCTGCTGTACAAGCGCAAGACGGTGACGGCCGAGGTGACGTCGACGAGCGCAAGCTCGTGCGTGTCGGTGAAGACGGGACAGTCGGAGAAGAAGGTGCGCGAGCTCCTCGGCGACCCGGACGAGATTCGCAACGAGGCCGAAGTGCGCGGCCCCGGCGCGGACGTGTGGATCTATCGCGACTCGCGCTGCGCCGTGCACTATCTGCTGGGGAACGTGATTTCGGTGGAGTGAGAGCCGAAGGCTGTCAACAGCGTTAGGCGAGAACATGCGCCGGAGGCGCTCCAGAGGGTAGCCGGTGGCGAGCGCAACGCGCCGCCACCGGGAACGTGGGCCGTGAGAGATCCGCCCCGGCAGGGGCGATAGACGTTTCTCTCGCCCCTCCGGGGCGGGAATGTTGTGCGCGACGTCCTCACCGGTGGCGGCGCATTCGCGCTCGCCACCGGCTACCGTCTGGAGCGCCTCCGGCGCATGCCTTGGGCTGAAGCCACGCCCTACGTGGACTCCAGCTCCGCCGTCGCGCCATGGAACGCGGGCGATAGCCAGAGATACGGACCGACGAACGACATCCGCGCTTTCGTGAATAGCGCGCGGTAGAACGCCGCGGGTCTGCGGATGAAGCTGTCGAGATCGCCGATGACCTCGTCTTCCTTGGTCAGCACTTCGATGTAGGCGACGCCGTCGGTCGCGTCGGCGATGGCGCGCACGCCGGCGCGGAGCTCGTCGTCTTTCACGTAATGCATCACGTCCGAGCAGATGACGAGGTCGTACACGCCGAGGTCGAGCGACGGAAGGTCGGCGAAAGACGCCTGACGAATGTTGCGCGACGTGCCGAAACGGCGGACGACGTACTCCGATGGATCGAGTCCGAGGTACTTCACATGCGGGCGCAGCGCGCGCAGATGCGGGAGCCACGCGCCTTCGCCGCAGCCGATGTCGAGCACGGTGCGAAGCTGGCGGCGCATGAAGTACTCGGCGGAAGAGATCGCCATCTGCACCTTGCGCCGCACCTCGCCATGGGAGTTCACGCGCGTGGTGCGGCTGCGATACCAGCGGTCAAAGTACGCGCGATCGTACTGTTTGCTCATGTTCGTCCGCGCGATGCACGCCGATGCCCCAGCGCCGCAGGCGCGCGACCAGGCGAGGCATGCGGCGCTCGATCTTGTCGCACGATTTGACGGCGAACTTGCTCTGCGGGAAGAGCACCAGCGCGGCCAGGAGGAAGAAGATCCACCCCTGCATGACCGGCAGCAGCGAGCCGATGACGCCGAGGATGGCGAAGACGATTCCGAGGGTGATGCGGAGAAAAAGGATCATGGGCGGAGGGAGTTTAGGGTCATCAACGCGATTTGGGACGGAACTCGCCGGCATCGAGGTACTCCATGGGAATCTTCTGGAACTCCGTCACACCATACTTCACGGCGAGCTCGTCGTCCGACATTCCTTCAGCAAGAACCAGTCCTTCGACCTCTCCGCTGCGGCCTTCCAGCTCCCAACCGGTCCAGATCTCGGAATCGCTGTACGGGCGTAACGAGATCTTCTGAAGATAACGGGCCATTCGACGAGATTGTATCTTCAGAGGACGGACCGCAGAGGGCGGACGGCGGAAGCAAATGCCGACATGGTCATACCCGCCCCTTGCGGCGCTGGTCAGGATAGGCAGCGAGGAAGTCGCGCAACCCTTCCATCGCCTCGATCACGCCCTCGGGCACGCTCTTGAGGCGCAGCCAGTAACAGCCGGGATCGAGAAGGCTGCGCAGCAGCTCGATGAACTGACTCAGGGAGAGATAGGTGTTCTGGTAGATCTTTCCCTTCGTGTTTTCCTGCCGCGCGCGCTGGAGCTTCGCGACGATCCGCGCGGCGAGGTAGTACGGCCCCTGCAGCACGTCGAACTCTTCCTGCGTCATCCGCGGCCCTTTGGTCAGATGCTGACGGTTGATCGTCGCCTGGAGGAAGTCGAGGATCACCACCGCGGCGGTCTTCGGGATCGCTCCGCAGCGTTGGGTCTCGATCGTCGAGTTGAGAAACGCGAGCATCGTCTTCACCTGCTCGCTGTCCGGATAGCTCAACTCGCGCAAGCCGTAGCGCTTGGCGATGGCGCGCTCGTCGAGCTCGGAACCCGGGGTCTCGGGCGTCTTGAAATCGTCGGACATGGCTGAAGACCGCTGAGCTCCGAGAATAGCACGCTAGAATCTGCGAAAAATGGACACTGCCGAGCTTCTGGCCACGGTGCCGCTGTTCAAGCTGCTGGGAGACGACGAGCGCGCCGACCTCGAAGGCGTTCTCGACCGCCGCATCTATGCGCGCGACGAGAAAGTGTTCTCCATCAGCGAGCCGGGCGATTCTCTGTACATCGTCGGCACCGGCAGCGTGGAGTTGTTCGTCAAAGACAACACCGGCGCGAAGATCGTGCTCACGGTCTGCGAGGCCGGACAGGTCTTCGGCGAGCTTTCGCTGTTCGACGGCGGCGCGCGCACGGCGACGGCGGTGTGCATTGATGAGACGACTCTGCTCATCCTCCACCGCGAGGACCTGCTGAAGTTCCTGCGCCGCCATCCGGACGCCGCGCTGGATCTCCTCACGACGATGGGTCAGCGCATGCGCGGCGCGGACGAGATGCTCCGCCGCCGCGTGTCGCGCAATATCAATGAGGAGATGCAGATCCGCTCCACCACGATCGAGAAGATCGCGGACGGGATCGCGGTGTTCAGCGGGAGCATCCCGTTCCTCTTCCTGAACGCGCTGTGGTTCCTGGTGTGGATCCTCTGGAACACGGCGCCGTTCCTGCCGCACTTCGATCCCTATCCGTTCGGCTTCCTGACGATGGTGGTCTCGCTCGAGGCGATCTTCCTCTCGATCTTCGTCCTGGTCAGTCAGAACCGCCAGGCCGCGAAAGACCGCTTGCGCGCCGACGCGGAGTACGAGGTGAACCTCAAGGCGGAGCTCGAGATCACGCACCTGCACGAGAAGGTCGATTTCCTGACTGAGGAGTTGTTGGTGCGGTTACCGAGGAAACCGTGAGGTGCTGAGTATCGGGTGCTGAGTGCTGGGTGCTGGGTGCTGAGTCCCGCCCGTCCGGCCTGAATCGTGCCCGACGCGAAGCGTCACTCAGCACCCAGCACCCAGCACTCAGCACTCAGCACTCGACTCATCGCCACGTCATCTCGAACGTGCACGTCTTCTCGCCGTGGCACTGGCATTTCGTCTCCGTCACCTTTGGTTCCGTGCCGCCGTGGCGGAGGATGGACTCCATGAAGTAGCCGATGGCGCTGGCGCAGAAGACGGGGCTGTAGCAGGGGTAGTTCGCGTAGATCATCCGCGCGCCGGACGGCGTCTTCTCGAAGCGGACGGTCCCGAACTTCTGATACTGGTCGTGAAACATCGCGTTGTTCTCGAGGAAGTTCACCAGCTCCTCGGAGTCGAGCGACTTGTAGATGCGTCCGATGCCCAGCTCCGCGGACGCGGCGCCGATGAGCGCGAGCACGTTTGGATACTTCGCCTTCAACTCGTTGTGAATCGCGCGATCGAGCTCGATCAGCGACTCGAACTCGGACCAGCTCGAGGCCAGCGGCGTGCGCACGTAGCCGCGCGTGCGCGGCGAGAGTTTCTCGAGAAAAGCGGTGAAGCCTTCCTGCCCGAGGACGTCGAGGAGGAACTGGCGCCGTCCGCCGAACATCACGCCCTTCACTTTCGCGATCGACGCATCGGGGCCGGTGAGGACTTCCTTTCCTTCCAGTTTCGAAGGAGGCGTGGGCACCTTCTCCTGCATCAGAAGCGACATGCGCTCGATTCTACGTCCGATAATGACGGAACGGTTCCGGAACGAAATCACCGTCGCTCGCTTCGCGTGCCGCGAGCGCGATCTGGAACTCCATCACGTCGGGCGGAACGGGATTCTGGTAGCCGTCGAGCACGTCGCGCAGCGCGTCGAAGGCGCTGAGTCCTTCCGTGCGCACGGAGCGGTAGAGCTTGACCGCGATCGCCTCCGCCGCGCCGGGTGTGAGGAGCTTGGGGATCATCGGCTCGATCGCCGCGAAGTCGCTCTCGTTCAGCTCGATGCCGCGTCGTTTCGCCAGCGCGCGAATGAGCGTGAATCCTTCGTTCGCCGTCGTCGTCGGGAAGATCGGGATCTTCACATCGAGGCGTCCGGGCCGCTTGAGGTCGACCTCGATGAGATCCGGACGGCTGGAGGCGAGGATCCAGACGATCTTCCCGCGGTTCGCGGGGTTGGACATCTGTTCGGCGAACATGCCGTAGATGCGGCCGGAGAGTCCGGAGTCGCCGGTGCTGGCGTCGCGTTTGCCGAGGGCCTGGTCCGCTTCGTCGATGAAGACGAAGCAGCGGCCGAGGCCTTTCAGCAGGCGGAAGATCTTCTCGAGGTTTCCCTCCGTGCTTCCGACCCACTTGTCGCGAAAGTTCTTCAGCTTTACCACCGGGACACCCGCCTCGCCCGCGAGACATTCGACGAGATAGGTCTTGCCTGTGCCGACGGGTCCGCACAACAGATAGCCCATTGGGATCGCCTGCACGTCGTTCATATGCCAGAGCTTGATGTCCTGGCGCAGCCACGTCTTCAGTTTTTCCTGCGCGTGGATGTCGTCGAGCGTGCGTTTCGAGTCGATGAACTCGATGAGGCCCGCGGAGTCCTTCTCGACGAGCTCCTTGCGCATGGCGACGAGGTCCTTCGCGTACAGCACTTCCTTCCCGTGCGATTTCACGCGCAGGAGGTTCTCGACGGAAGTGAGCGTCGTGCCGGTGAGCTGATGCGCGAGCGTTTCGTATGTCGGCGCGAACTCGGCGAGCGTCGTCGCGTGATCCTTCGCGAGGAACGCCAGCGCGTCGCGCAGCTCGATCGTCGACGGCAGCGGCACTTCGATCGCGGCGGCGCGCGGATGGTTCACCAGCAGGGGATGGATGTCGTTGAGGTTCTCGGCGACGAGGAACGTCGCGAGCGCGTGGCGGGTGAGTGTGTCGTCGGCGGCCCAGTCGCGCATGAGCAACGCGAGCGCGCTGAGGTCGTAATTGAGCGCACCGGGAAGCGCGGGTGCTACGAGATGCGCGGCCTTCATCACGAAGCCGATCTGAAACGAGTCCTGTCCGAGGCGCGCGAGGTTCGCGGAGTAGCGGAAGAAGCGCGTGAGCCATTCAGTCGCCTGGCGCGGCGCGCGCGGGAGCTCGGGATTCTCTTTGTAGCCCGGCCACTTCGTGACGATCTCGCCGCCCTTGTCGATGCGCACGCCGTTGCCGAGGTCGTAGCTGAGAACGACGTCGAAGCGCGGCAGGATCGCGCGGGTCAGGAACTCGTAGAGCGAGCCGAGACGGCCGTCGATGAGAAAGCGGTCGTTGACGTTGCCGAACAGCAGGAACTGATTCGCCGCGTGGCTTTCGTAGAGCGTAGCGAGGCGGGCGGCCCACGGAGGAAGGCTCATAGGCGTATCAGAGTCGTCGAGTCGTCGAGTCGTCAAGTCTTCGAGGGGCTACTCCGCCACTCGTGTGCTCGACGACTCGTCGGCTCGAAGACTCGTCGACTCGTACTCGTCCATGTTGTGCAGGAGTCGCGACGTCAACTCCACGTTCGCCGAGATCGCGGCCGGGCGTCCGCGCAGCGTCGCTTCCTCGAGCGCGAAGTCGAACTGCGTCTCGATGCGCGCGAGGTCGGCGTCGATCTCGGCGAGCGAGACTTCCTTGTGCTGGATGTTGTCGAGACGCTCGCGGAGGAGGCGCAGCGTTGCCTCGTGCGACGCGCGTGCGGCCGCGGACGGCGCGCGGGAAAGCTCGCCCTCGTATGCGTGGATCTGTTTCTGCAGCTCGCGCTCGTCCGATTGTGGCGCGATGACGAGGTTGCGCTGCGCGATGAGGAGGTTGAGATACAGCCAGGTGAGCTTCTGCAGTGCCTCGCTGTTGCTCTCGGTGAAAAGGTCGTCGTTCGTCGGCTCGCGATAGAGCGCGTCGAGCCGCGAGCGTTTTTCTTCGAGCTTCACGTAGCGCTGTCTCGCGTTGCCGCCCACGCGCGAGAGCAGGTGCTTGCGCGCTTCTACCGTGTCGCCGCGGACGTCCTGCGTGCGGCGCTCTTTCACGAAGCGCTGGAACCCCGGGTTCGACGCCATCGTGAAGAGGTAGATGAGCTCACCCGCAGTGGCCGCGCCCCAGATGCTCGGCTCCCAGAACCCCGCAATGCCCGCCGCGATCACACCCAACGCGTTCCACGGAAGACGTAGCAACGGGATGTCGGGTCGAGCGAAGAAGGCGTGCCAGAGGTAGCGCATCGGTTGGCGGTTGGCAGTTGGCGGTGGAGACGGGGCGGCGGCGGTCTCCCGCCAACCGCCAACCGTCAACCGCCAACTATTCGGTGGTGGCTGGTCCCATCGCCTTCACCGTTTCCGTCGGTGCGGCGGCGGTGGTTCCCTCAGCGGGCTCGATGGCCAGGCCTTCTTTCGCGGCGAAGTCGGCGAGAGCTTGTTCGGCGAGGGCCTTCTGCTCTTCTTCCTTGACCACGAATTCGGTGGTGTTCAGAGAATCGCGGGCGACGCGTGCGCGGCCGGCCGCTTTCTCACGTTCTTCTTCAACCATGGTGTGCAGGCGATCCAATGTGTCGCCTGATCCTCCGATCGACGTGATCATGCCCGAGGCCATTTCGGTGAGCTCGGCGGTGGCCTTCTTGATCTTGAGATCGCTGAGCGAAGTCCGGAGCGTTTCGATCTTCGTCTGCGCGGCGCGGACCGAGACGTCGCGCGCCTTGATCAGCTCCTTGTAGGTCGTCTCCGCCTGCCCGAGCTGCGTACGATTTTCCGTGAGCTCGCGCTGCACGGTCTGCAGGCGCAACGCGTAGTTTCCGGCGGCCTCGCGGTTGTTCGCGCGCAGGTTCGCGGCGGTCTTCGCGCGGAGCTCGCGCTCCTCGCCTTCGAGCTTGCGGATCTGCGTCATCAGACGCTCGCAGAGGCCCGCGTGCGCGGCCAAACCGTCGTTGTAGTTCGCGATCTGCTTGCGCAGGTTTTCTTTCTCGACCTCGAGCAGAGCCTCGGGGTTGCGGCGCTCCGCTCCGGAGATGAACAATCCGAAGAATCCGCGGATGAGGTTCGCCAGTCGTCTGAACATGGGGACTCCTTTTTTCGTGCGCCGCGCAGTGTATCGCGAGCAGTCAGCACCGTTGATTCGATACGGAGCGCGGCGGCCGCGGTTGCTTTCTCCTTGACAGTCCGTGACCGCGCCCCTACACTGCGCCACATCAAAAACCGACCGGTCGGACTGTAAATCGAGGGCAAACTGTATGAGCGATTTCGGCATTCTCCGTTCCCTGAAACGTGCGATGTTCATTGGACTGCTGGCCGTGTTTGCCATCCCGGCGATCGCTCAGCAGACGCCGCCGCCTGCTGAGGAAAAAAAGCCGGAAGAGATGCAGCCGGCCAGCGAGGAGATCGTCGTCACCGCGCGCAAACGCGAGGAGAACGTGCAGGAGGTTCCGGTCGCGGTGACTGTCGTGACCGCGGACGAGCTCGAGGAGTCCGCGGCAGCCGATATCTCAGAGCTTCAGGGACAGGTCCCGAACCTGGCCGTGTACCAGGGGCGCAATCAGTCCACGACGCTCACTGCATTCCTGCGCGGCATCGGACAGGCCGACCCGCTGTGGGGTGTCGACCCGGGCGTCGGTCTCTACATCGACGACGTCTACATCGCCCGTCCGCAGGGTGCGCTCCTCGACGTCTACGACGTCGCGCGCATCGAAGTCCTCCGCGGCCCGCAGGGAACGCTCTATGGAAAGAACACGATCGGCGGCGCGATCAAATACGTCAGCCGTCCTCTGACGGATGACTCGACCGGTTCGATCTCACTCTCCGCAGGAGAGCATTCGACGCTCGATCTTCGCGCCAGCTTCGGCGGCGCGCTGATTCCCGGCAAGCTGCGCGGCAAGCTGGCGTTCGCGTCGCTCAATCACGGCGGTTACGGCGAGAACCTGCTCACCGGCCGCGACGTGTCGGATCGCAAGACGCTCGCCGCACGTGGCGCCATCGACTGGCTCGTCACCGACAAGGTGAAGGTCGCATTCAGCGCGGACTACACGAAAGACGACGCGGAGCCGAAGGGCTACCAGCGCCTCCGGGCCAACTCGCTCTGTCCCCTGTTCGGCATCACCTGCGCGCCGAACGACAGCCGCTGGGATACGCAGAGCGGACTCGCTCCGCTGAACGGTACGGAATCGAAAGGCGGCTCGATCGTCGTCTCCGCAGAGCTGAACAACGGGTGGGACTTCAAGTCGATCAGCGCCTATCGCGAATCCGATTCCGAGAACAACATCGACTTCGACACCACGCCTGCTCGCATCGTCGACGTTTCGGCGACGTACTACGACGAGCAGCTCTCGCAGGAGTTTCAGTTCGTCTATGACACGGGCGGCAAGCTTTCGGGCGTGCTCGGCGCCTACTACTTCGAGGGTGAGGCCGGCGGCCTGGTGAAGAACATCTTCGTGAACGCGCAGTTCGGGACGACCAACGGCAAGACGTTCACGGACTCCCTGGCGATCTTCGGCGACGGCAGCTACGAATTCACGGACAAGTGGACGTTCAACGGCGGCCTGCGCGCGACGCGCGAGAAGAAGAACGGCATCGCCTTCAACGCCGGCTACGCCAACGACCAGTTCTCGACTCCCGTCGTCGTCCTGGCGAACTACGACAAAGAAGTCACGTTCGATTCCATCGCGCCGAAGTTCGGCGTCGACTATCAGATCCGCGACAACGTCCTCGGCTACGTGACCGTGAGCAGAGGGTTCAAGAGCGGAGGCTTCAACGTCCGTGCGCAGGCGACCGCCTTTCCGAAGTCGGCCGAGCCGTTCGACGACGAGATCCTGGACGTCGGCGAGCTCGGTGTGAAATCGGTGCTCGCGGACGGGACGCTCGTCCTGAACTCCGCGCTCTTCCACGGCAAATACAAGGACATCCAGGTCTCGACCTTCACCGCCTTCGACGCCAATGGCGACGGCGTCGAGGAGTCGTTCTTCGGCAACTTCATCAACGCCGGCAACGCGACGATGAACGGTGTGGAGGTGGAATTCGACAAGTCCTTCCCCACGATCGACTGGCTCAATGTGAACGGGTTCGTCAGCTACCTCGACCTCGAGCCGGATGAGCGCCTCGACGAGAACCGCGACGGCTTCGTCGATACGCAGGTGATCACCAACGCTCCGAAGTGGACGGGCGGACTGCGCCTGAACTTCGACTTCCCGCTCGCTGGCGGTCTTCTCACCGCGAGCGCCGGCGGCGCGTATCGCTCCGAGGCAACCCTCACGAACGAAGGCGGTTCGTTCGCCGGCCAGCCCGTGCGGCCGATCACCGAAGGTGCATACACGCTCTACGACGCGTGGGTGAGCTGGCTCTCGCCGACTGCGAACTGGCGCCTCGGTCTGAACGCGAAGAACCTGACCGACGAGGCGTACATCACCAATGGCTACAACATCCCCGCTCTCGGGGTCCTGACCGGTTCCTACGGCGCGCCGCGAACGGTGCTCGCCACGATCGAGTACCGCTTCTTCTAGTCACGGTCCGAACGCGAGCCGCGATGCACGCGGCTCGCGTCTCCGCCGGAAGGACAGCATGTCGACAGAACCGGTCTCCCGATCCGCGTGGGGCTTGCTGTTGTTCCTCACGGCGCTGAACATCCTCAACTTCGTGGATCGGATGTTGATCGCGAGCCTCGCGCCGCTGCTCATCGCCGATCTGAAGTTGAGCCGCGCGCAGATCGGATTGCTCTCCGGCTTTGGCTTCGTCTTCTTCTACACCTTCGTCGGCCTGTTCCTGGGCATGGCTGCGGACCGCTTCCGGCGCATTCCTCTGATCGCCGCTGGCGTCGCGCTGTGGAGCGCGATGACCGCGCTCTCCGGATGGGCGCGCAGCTTCCTCGCGCTGGCCATCCCCCGCATTTTCGTCGGCGTCGGCGAGGCGACGCTCACGCCGGCTGCGCTCTCGATGCTCGGCGACACGTTTCCGCCACGGCGCCTCGGCCTTGCAGTGGGCGTCTACTACGCGGGCATTCCGCTCGGACTGGCGACGGCGTTGATCTCGTCGAGCTTCATTGCCCCGCGTTACGGATGGCGCGTCTCCTTCTTCGTCCTCGGCCTGCTGGGCTTGATCGCAACCGCGTTCCTCCTGATGTTCCGCGAGCCCGAACGGCGTCGCCTCGTTTCATCCAACGGCGAGGCGAAGGCGCGTCCCGCGATCGGCGAGATCGTGCGCGATCTCACGCGCGCGCTCATCGAGCGTCCCGCGCTCTTGCTGGCCCTCGTGGGCGGCTCGCTTCTCTGCTACGGCTCCGGCGCCGCGCTGCTCGGCGTCACGTGGCTGGTCGAGGAGCGCGGCGTCCCGTATGCGGACGCGGCCTTTCGCGCGGGCATCGTGGCGGTGGCGGCGGGATTTCTCGGCAATGTCGCGGGAGGTGCGTTCGGCGACTTCTGCGAGAAGCGCTTCCGCGCGGGAAGACTCTGGAGCCTGGTCATCATGACCGTCGTCCTGGCCATTCCCGCGTGGCTGTTCTACTCGATCGCGCCCGGGTCGCCGCTCTGGTACGCATGTTGGCTGCTCACGAGCGCCGGCACGACGGCATGGTTCGGACCGCTGTTCTCCGCCTATCAGGAGCTCGCGCCGGGGCACACTCGCTCCACGATGGTTGCGTTTGCGCTGCTCGTTCTGAATCTTCTCGGCGTAGGGCCGGGACCGCTCATCACCGGCATGATCGGTGACCGGCGTAACCTCACGTACGGCTTGTTGGCCAGCGTCATCGTCACATCTTTTGCCATCATCCCGTTTGCGCTTGCGGCACGCAGCGAGGGCGCACGCATGGAGAGAGCCGCATGAACCTCAATCTCAAAGACAAAGTCGTCATCGTCACCGGCGGGGCGGCCGGAATCGGCCGCGCCACCGTCGAAGCCTTCGCGAACGAAGGCGCGAAAACGATCGTGTGGGACGTGCCGGACGTCGACGTCACGAAAGCCGACGTCGTGAACGCCGCGACGGAGAGAGCGATCGCCGAGCACGGCCGCATCGACGTCCTGGTCAACAACGCCGGCATCGTGCGCGACGCCCAGCTGGTGAAGTTTAAAGACGGCGAGATCGTGTCGATGATGGACGACGCCACCTTCGACGCCGTCGTCAACGTCAACCTCAAGGGAGTCTTCCACTGCACGCGCGCGGTCGTGCCGCACATGATCAAGAGCGGGGGCGGCGTCGTGCTCAACGCGTCGTCGATCGTCGGCCTCTACGGAAATTTCGGACAGACGAACTACGCCGCCACGAAAGCGGGCGTGATCAGTTTCACGAAGACCTGGGCGCGCGAGCTCGGCAAGTTCCACATCCGCGTGAACGCGGTCGCACCGGGATTCATCGCCACCGAAATGGTCAAGACCATGCCCCAGAAAGTCCTCGACGGCATGGCCGGCAAGACGCCGCTCGGCATCATCGGCGAGCCCGCCGACATCGCCAACGCCTACGTCTGGCTCGCGAGCGACGCCGCGAAGTTCGTGCATGGGGCGGTGCTGTCTGTTGACGGCGGACTCGTGATGGGAACTTAAGGAAGTGCTGAGTGCTGAGTGCTGAGTGCTGAGTCCCACCACCCGGACGGGCGGGACTCAGCACTCAGCACCCAGCACCCGAACATTATGGCTTACGCAAACATAGTATCGACCGGCGCCTATCTGCCCGAGATCGAGGTCACGAACGACGCGTTGCGTGCGCGCTTCAATGGCAGCGCGCCCGATGTCATCGACAAGTTCGAAGCGTCGACGGGCATCCTGAGCCGCTGGTATGCGCCGGCGGACTGGTCGGCGTCGGATCTCGCGTTGCGCGCGTCGGATCAGGCGCTGAATCGCGCGGGGAAGACCGCCGAGGATGTCGATCTGATCATCCTCGGGACCGACTCGCCGGACTACATCACGCCTGCCACCTCCGTCGTGCTGCAGGCGAAGCTCGGCGCGAAGAACGCCGGCACGTTCGACGTCGGCTGCGCGTGCGCGTCGTTTCCGACCGCGATCTCCAACGCGGCTGGTCTCATGGCCACGAACCCGGGACTGAAGACCGTGCTGGTCGTCTCCGTCTATCAGATGCACAAGCTCGCTGCGGAAGATGATCCGATGGTCTTCTTCTACGGCGACGGCGCAGGCGCGGCGATCCTCGAGCGCAGCGAAGAGCCGGGATTCGTCTCCGCCGCGTTCCAGGCCGACGGTACGTACGCGAAGAAGTGGCTCATTCAATCGGGAGGAACGGTCGAGCCGACGTCCGCCGCCGCTGTCGAGGAAGGGCGGCATCTGGTGAAGATGCTCGAGCGCTATCCGCCCGAGATCAACAACGAGGGCTGGCCGAGGCTCGTGCGCAAGGTCGCGGAGAACGGCGGGTTTGCCGTGAGCGACATCGACTTCGTCGTCTTCACTCAAGTCAGAAAGCCGACCATCGAGCTCGTGATGCAGAATCTCGAGCTGCCGATGGAGAAGACGCACATGATCATGGAGCAGTGGGGCTACACCGGCTCCGCGTGCATCCCGATGGCGCTCGACGACGCGCTGCAGCAGAAGAAGATCAAGCCCGGCGATCTCGTGGTCATGATCGGGTCCGGCGTGGGCTACAACCAGGCGGCCGCCGCGTTCCGGATGCCGGCGCGGGAGGCGCGCCTCTTTGGAAATTAAATCGCCGGCCGACTTCATGCGCATGACCCGTGCGGCGCTCGCTGCAGCGGGGTTCGAGCGGAGGGAGTCGGAGGGGACGGTGTGGTGGGAAAGCAACGTAGGACGGGATTCAGCCCGTCCATTTGTGTTGCTGCACGGCGTCAACGATCACGCCGGCACGTGGTTCACCATCGCGCCTGCGCTCGCACAACGTTTCCGCGTGATCCTTCCCGATCTCCCCGGACACGGCGAGAGCCTGCCGCGCAGCGGACCGCTCCCGATCTCGCTGTTCGTCGATCGTGTCGCCGCGATCCTCGACGCACTTCTTACGGGCGAGCCATTCACGCTTCTCGGCAACTCCCTCGGCGGCTGGATCGCGATGCTCTACACGCTGCTCCATCCCGAGCGCGTGCAGACGCTCATCCTCGAAGCGTCAGGCGGCCTGAATCGTCCGTTCTCGGTGCCGGTGCTGGCGACGAATCGCGAGGAAGCCGACGTGATCTTGCGCGCGGTGCACGGGCCGAAGTACATCGCGCCGGAGTGGGTGGTGGAAGGACTCCTCGCACGCGCGCAGGACTCGCCGCTGCTGCGCGTCACCGAGCTCGCCGAGCACTACGTCGATGCGCGCCTTGACGAGTTGCGCGTCCCCACGCACATCGTCTGGGGCGCGGACGACGGCGTCGTGCCTGTCGCGTACGCAGAAGAGTTGCAGCGCGGCATCCGTGGCGCGCAACTGCACGTCATCGAAGACGCCGCGCACATCCCGCACCTCCAGCAACCACAGAGGTTCCTCGAATGTTTGACCTCGATCTCCTGAGCGAGCGTGCGCGAGTCACCCCCGATCGCCTGGCCCTCGTGTCGGTGGAAACCGGCGAGCGCATCACCTACGCGCAACTGAATGAGCGAGCGGAACGAGCGGCAGCGACGCTGCGCAGCGTACTCGAACCAGGCGACCGCTTCGGACTGCTGACATACAACAGCGTCGAATTCATCGAGCTGTTCTTCGCAGCCGGCAAAGCGGACGTGATCGTGGTCCCGCTCTCGACACGTGCGACAGAACACGAGCTGAAACACATCGCAGACGACTGCGAGATGAAGGCGATGTTCTACGGCCCCGGCTTCGAAGCAATCAATCTCGGGATCCCGACATGGAGTGCGGAGGCAAGGCCTCCGCTTTCCGATTTGCGCGCGGATACGAAAGCGGAGGCCTTGCCTCCGCACTCCAAACCCTACTGCTTGCTCTACACGAGTGGCACCACGGGCAAACCCAAAGGCGTCATGATCCCCAAACGCCAGCTCTACTGGAACGGCTACAACACCGCGCTGAACTGGGGACTGCGCGACGACGACGTCAGTCCGATCTTTACTCCGCTCTATCACGCCGGTGGCATCGCGGCGTTCCTCATCCCCATCTTCTGCACCGGCGGCACGATCGTCCTGCACAAGAGCTTCGACCCCGAGGAAGTGTGGCGCACCATCGAACAGGAACATTGCACCGTCGTCCTCGGCGTGCCGACCATCTGGAAGCTGCTCATGGACGCGCCGCAGTTCGCGACGGTGGACCTCGGCCGCGTGCGCTGGTTCATCTCCGGCGGCGCGCCGCTCCCGCAATACATCATCGACGCGTACCAGAAGCGAGGCGTCGCCTTCAAACAGGGTTATGGCATGACCGAGGTCGGCGTGAATTGCTTCACCATGACCGTCGAGGACTCGTTCAAGAAGCCCGGCTCCATCGGCAAACCGATGATGTTCACGGAAGTGAAGCTGGAAAACATGGATGGCGAGGTGGGGGAGATGTACATCCGCGGCCCGCATGTCTCCCTCGGCTACTGGAACAACGAAGCCGCGACGCGCGAGGCTTACGACGACGACGGGTGGTTCCGCACCGGCGATCTCGCGCGACGCGATGAAGACGGCTTCTTCTATATCGCCGGCCGCCGCAAGGAGATGTTCATCAGCGGCGGCGTGAACGTCTATCCCGCCGAGATCGAGGCCGAGCTCGTGTCGCATCCGCAGGTCTCGGATGCCGCGGTCGTCGCCATTGCCGATGAGACGTGGGGCGAGGTCGGCGTCGCGTTCGTCGTGGGTAGCGCGAGCGAAGACGAGCTCACGCAGTACCTCGCCGCACGCATCGCGAAATACAAGGTCCCCCGGCGATTCGTCCATCTCGACGCGCTCCCGCGGACGCCGTACGGAAAGGTCGTCAAGGAGGAGTTACGGAAGAGGCTGAGCTAGTATCGACGCGCATGACCCAGGAAGAGCGGTCTGAAAAGTCGAAGCAACTGATCCTCGACGCGGCGCTGAAGCTGTTCTCGCACAAGGGCTACGGCGCCACGAGCGTGCGCGACATCGCGGAAGAGGCGGAGCTGTCGAAAGGGAACGTTTACCACCACTTTCCCGACAAGGAAGCGATCTTCCGCGCGCTGATCGACCGTTATTTCGAGGCGATGTCGCAGCCCGATTTCCCGTTCAACCGCGCCCTCGCCGACGGCTCGTTCCCCGACAATCTGGAAACCCTCGGACACGCGATCCGCGACGTCATCCGCGACTACCGCGAGTACATCGCCCTGATCTACGTCGACGTCGTCGAGTTCGACGGCACCCACGTCCGCAAGTTCTACGAGAACATGGCCGAGCGCTTCGACTCGTTCATGAAGGTGACCGGGATGGAGAAAGAGCTCGCCGAAAAACTCGCGGACGGACTCTCACCCGTGTCGGCCGTTATGCTCTCCACCCGCATCTTCTACAACTACTTCACCGTCGAGATCCTCTTCGGCGTGAAGGACCACTTCGGCAAAGAGACAGACGCGGCCGTGAAGGAGATCTCGCGGATCCTGCGGCACGGGATGCTGCGGACGTAGGGCGCGGCTTCAGCGAGGGCATGCGCCGGAGGCGCTCCAGAGGGTAGCCGGTGGCGAGCGCAACGCGCCGCCACCGGGAAACGTGGGCCGTGAGAGATCCGCCCCGGCAGGGGCGCAAGACGTTTCTCTGCCGCCCCTCCCGGGGCGGGATTGTTGTGCGTGACATCCTCACCGGTGGCGGCGCATT
>DASYGV010000161.1:0-37381 GCA_035999335.1 Thermoanaerobaculia bacterium
GTGGCGGAGGCATGGTTGTAGTCGAGCTCCTCATCCCTCCAGGTGGGGTCGATGGTCGTCGCGCTGAAGTCCCACAAGAACCAGTCATCATCGGCCAGCGTGCCGCGCTTCACCGCCAGTCGGAGCGTGTTGTCCGTTGCCGACGGACGGTACTGCAGCAGCCAGAACGTGAGGTCATGCGCGGCGTCGTGGTAGACCGTCTGATCGCAGCAGAATTCTGTGGGCGGTGGAGGATTCAGATAGGTCTTCGGGTCCAGCGCCTGCCATCCAACACCGCGGTCGAGGGAGCGCGCGGCGTACTCGTTGCCGGTCAAGAGGATTTCATCGCCACGAATCGCAACGGATGGCTCACCAATCGTCCACGTCCCAAGGACCCCGGTCGTCGTCAATTCACTCGCGGTGAGCCGGCGAACGCTGCGGACGTCGATACGCATCTCAATCGCACGTCGTTGGAGGAACGTCAGGGATCGAGTCTTCGTCGACCTCGTTCGGTTCGGGCTCGTTGTAGTCTCGCGTCGGACGACGTTTCAGTCCCTTGCTGCGCTGCCGTTGCTGCAACTCGGCAAGCGAAGGAGCGGCAGCGGCACTCTCATCGATGTCCTGCCGTTTATGCATCCGCTGCGGAACGCCGGCGGTCGCGCGGCGCGTTGCGACGGTCCGCGGTTCCGCCTTTCGATCCTGTTCTTTCACCGCCATCGTCGGAAAGTATAGCGCCGCGCCGTAAGCGAGCACTTCAAGTCGGACCTCTACGCGTCCACGTTTTAAGAATGTGCTCTGCGGTGCGATCGGCCATCGCGGCGATGGTGAGCGACGGATTCGGACCCACGGGGCCGGGCATCACCGACCCGTCGGCGACATAGAGGCCTTCGTATCCGAAGACCTTTCCGAAGGAGTCGACGAAGCCGTCGCTCGGATCGTGGCCCATCGGCGCGCCGCCGAGCGGGTGCACGGTGACCACGCGCTTGAGATACCAGGTCGGGTTGGTTTGGAAATCGGCGTGGATGAGCTTCGCCATCTCCTTCATCTTTCCACGCAGGCTGTCGAAGTACTTTTTCGAGGTCTTCATGCTCCAGTCCAGCTCGAGGATCTTGTGACGACCGAGAGTGAAATTGCCGTCTGCGACGTCGCGTCCCATGCCGAGGACCGGGAACGTGCTGGATGCGAGATCGCAGTCGCCGAAGAGCGCTCTGATCTCCCGCGAAATTTCCGTTCGGCGGTGAGGGATGATCCTGGACATGAGGCGATCCCAGACGAATTTGCCCCCGCGTTTCAATGCTCCCGGCACCTCAGTCGCTTCGATCAGCCAGTTCAGGAACTCCGGGTTGCCGCCGTCCTGGATGTAGAAACCGCGCCGGTCGGGTGTGTCCGCGCGCAACGAGCCGGTGATCACGGGCGCACGGCTCGCGTTCACCTTGTAGCGTAGGCCGGTCTTCGGATCGGTGCACTTGAGCATGAATCCGAGGAGATCGCCGTTGCCACAGAACTTCGTGCCGAGGTGGCGGTTGAAGGCCGGGAAGCTGCCGCGGTTGGACAGCAGAAGGTACGGCGTGCCGAGCGCGCCAGCTGAGAGGATGAGGCGGTCGGCGGTGATCTTCTTCTTTTCCTTACGGGCGTCCCCCTCCTTCTCCGGATGGTGAACGACGTAGTCGATCTCGTATCCGCCGTTCGGGAGCGGCCGGAAGGCCTTTACTTCCGAGAGAATGCTGATGTTCGCCTTCGCGCGCTGGGCCGCAGAGATGTAGGTGTAGTCGAGCGAGTTCTTGCTGCCGGAGTTGCAGCCCACGTTGCACTCGCCGACCAGGACGCAGGACAGTCGGTCGGCGTCGTGATAGTTCCGATGCTCCTCGACGATCACTTGTCCCGGAACGGGATGATGCTCATCGTTGCCGAAGGTCACCGCGAGCGGCGGAGTCTCGAACGACATTCCGAGCGCACCGGCAACCTGCTTCATCGTCCGCGTCTTCCAGGTCGCGTAGTGCTCTGAGTAGTCGAGCGGATACCGCTGCGGCTTCATGATCTTCTCGACCGCGTCGTAGTGCGGGTCGAGAGTCTCCGCATTCACTGGCCACTGCCAACCGTCTTCCTCGAACCAGCCGCGGTCCTTGCGCAGGAGCACGTTTGCGTAAATCAGCGAGCCGCCGCCGAGGCCGGCGCTCACGAGCGCGTCGATTCCCTTGAAAGACCAGACGCTGTACAGCCCGAACATGCCGTCGCTCGGGTCCCAGAAGTTCGTGCTCATGCCGGCAGGACTGCGCGGAAACGAGCCGGGCGGATAGGCCTTGCCGCGCTCGAGCAGGCGAACGCGCATCCCCGCCTCGGCCAGCCGATAGGCGACAACGGACCCGCCGAAGCCCGAGCCTACGATCACGGCGTCGAATTGATTACTCATGATGGAAACCTCTGTTCAAGGGAGGGCCGAACGCGGCCGTTTCCCTACCCCCGAGCCCTCTCGACGGGCGTCCGGGTGTAGATTGTCGTCCACACCAAACGGAGGCCCCACATGTCCGTACTCGAACAGACTACTCCCACCCATCACCCCGATGTTCGCAACTACATCGGCGGCACGTTCGTCGACGCATCCGATCGCGCGATGCTCGACGTCACGAACCCCGCGAATGGGAACGTGATCTCGCGCGTCCCGCTCTCGGGCATGACCGAGATCGACCGCGCGGTCGACGCTGCGCGCAAGGCCTTTCCGGCGTGGAGCGCGACGCCGATCAAGGAGCGCGTGCAGGTCTTCTACCGCTACAAGGCGCTGCTCGAGAAAAACATCGACGAGCTCGCGGCGCTGGTGACCGAGGAGAACGGCAAGGTCAAGAGTGAGGGCGCGGCGGAGGTGCTGAAGTCCGCCGAGCTCTGCGAGTTCGCGTGCTCGCTGCCGCAAATCGTGCCGGGCGAAGTGCTCGAGGTCTCGCGCGGCGTCGAGTGTCGCGTCGAGCGGTATCCGGTCGGCGTCGTGGCGTCGATCACGCCATTCAACTTCCCGAACATGGTCCCGAACTGGACGATCCCGAACGCGATCGGCCTCGGCAACTGCATGATCCTCAAGCCGTCCGAACAGGTGCCGCTCAGCAGCGGACGCATCGCCGAGCTGCTGAAGGAAGCGGGCCTTCCGGACGGCGTGCTGAACGTCGTGCATGGCGGGCAGGAAACGGTCGAGGCGATCTGCGATCACCCGTTCATCGACACGATCAGCTTCGTCGGATCGACGCACGTGGCGAAGATCGTCTACCGCCGCGGTTCTGCGAACCTCAAGCGCGTCCTGGCCCTCGGCGGCGCGAAGAATCACCTCATCGTCATGCCCGACGCGGAGCCTGACATGACCTCGAACAACGTCGTGGCGTCGATGTCCGGTTGCGCGGGACAGCGCTGCATGGCCGCGAGCGTGATGATGGCCGTCGGTGCGACGGACCACATCGTCGATCGCATGGCCGGCATCGTCCGCGGCATGGTGCCGGGCGTCCACATCGGTCCCGTGATCTCGAAGGCGGCGAAGGAGCGCATCGAGCGCTACATCACCGAGGCCGAGGAGGCGGGGGCGAAGGTGCTGGTCGACGGGCGCGGGCAGACCGTGCCGGGAAAAGAGAGCGGCTACTACGTCGGACCGACGCTCATCGATCACGTGACGCCCGACATGCGCATCGCGCAGGAAGAGATCTTCGGTCCGGTGATGGTGATCATCCGCGCGAACGACGTCGAGGAAGCGGTGAGCGTGCAGCAGCGCTCGCGCTACGGCAACGCGGCTTCGGTCTTCACCGAGAGCGGCGCGGTCGCGCGGTACGTGATGGAGAAAGCGAGCGCCGGGATGGTCGGCGTGAACGTCGGCGTGCCCGTACCGCGGGAGCCGTTCGGCTTCGGCGGCTGGAACGACTCGAAGTTCGGCGTCGGCGACATCACCGGCCGCGGCTCGATCGAGCTCTGGACGCGGTCGAAGAAGATGACCACGAAGTGGAACAAGGAAGCGGGCGTGAACTGGATGTCGTGAGCGGCCGCGGTAATAAACCCTTCTTTCCACGTCCACGTTATTGGTGACGTCTACTCCGACGGCGATGACCCAGGTCGAGGCGGAACGCCTCGCCAGCAGCAGCGATCCTCTGCTCCGGACGCTCATCTGCGCCGACGACGCGGCCGCGCGCGATCGCGAGCTCGAGCGGTTGATCGTCGTGGTCACGCAGCCGCTGACGAAGCGAATCGTGTCGCGATACAAGCGGCTGGACGGCATGATCAGCGCCGAAGACGCTGAGGATGTCGTCGCCAGCATCAACCTGCGGGTCGTGCGGAAGCTGCGCGCGGTCACGGAGTCGGAAGAAGAGTCCGTTCAGAACCTGAGCGACTACGTGGCCACGCTCACTTACAACGCCGTCAACGACTATCTGCGCCGCCGCTACCCGCAACGGACACGCCTCAGCAATCGGCTGCGTTACGTTCTGAGTCACGACCGGCGGCTGGCACTCTGGTCTTCGCCGGCGGGTCTGGCGGGTGGCCTGGCCGCGGCGAAGGGCTCGGCCGATCCGCTCGCGGAGTGGACCGTGCGACGCGCGGATGCAACGCTGCCCATGTGCGACGCCAGCCACCCCGCCGATGCACTCGTGGAGATCCTCCAGGCGGCGCACCGGCCGCTGCTCTTCACCACGATCGTCGACTGCGTGGCCGAGCTCTGGAAAGTCCGCGATCTGCCGGCGAAGCCGGCCGTGACCGCGGACACGCGTGCCGCGGACGACGCGCAGCGGCTGGAGACCGGCGATTTTCTTCGCGCGCTCTGGCGCGAAATCTCGCTCCTGCCGCCGAACCAGCGAAAGGCGCTGCTGCTCAACCTGCGCGATTCGGAAACGGTGAACGTGATCGCACTGCTGGCGCGCACCGGAACGGCGGGGCTCAACGAGATCGCCGCGGCGATGGAGATGGACACGGCGTCGCTCGGCGCGATCTGGAACGATCTGCCGCTGGACGACCGTCGCATCGGGGAGTTGCTGAAGATGACCCGGCAGCAGGTGATCAACTCGAGGAAATGCGCGCGGGAGCGGCTGGGACGAAGGCTGTTGGGACGGAAGCAAGGATCATGAGCACGCACGAGCAGGACGCCGCGGAAGTCGCACGGATTCGGGAGGTCCTCGAGGACGCGGTCCTGGACCCGCCGCGCCATCTGTCCTCGGATGTACTGTTCGGCTACGTCGACGGCACGCTGGATGACTCGTCGCGGGCGGCGGCGCAGGCGCATCTGGAAGAGTGCGACCTCTGCCGCGAAGACGTCGCCGATCTGAAGCCGCTCGGGGCCTCTGTCCAGTCTCGCCGGTGGATGTGGGTCGCGGCCGCAGCGGCGTTGGCCTTGGTGTTCACGCTCGCGCCGTTCTTCCGCCGCGCACCTGCACCTGTGCCACCACCACGCATGATCGTGCAGCCCAGACCAGTACCGGACCTTCCCGCGCCGGCACTGCCACGATACGCGAATCCGCACTGGAACGTGCTGGTCGAGAAGGCGCTCGAATCGGGCCGTCTGCCATATCCCGACCTGCGCGAGCTCCGCGGCGCGGGTGAGTCGCTTCGCGGCACCAGCGGCGAGACGTCGCCGCTCCAGCCGAGCGGAGTTGTCATCGACACCACCCGTCCAACGATGACGTGGCCGCGTGTGGAAAACGCAACGTACACGGTGGTCGTCTTCGACGGCGACCACGAAGTCGTACGGAGCGAGCCGCTGGCGCGGGAACGCTGGACGGCGCCGCGCTCCCTTCGTCGCGGACGAACGTACAGCTGGCAGGTGGAGGCAAAAACCGTCGCGGACATGGTGATCCTCCCGTCCCCTGACAAGCCGCCCGCCCGCTTCCGCGTCATCGACGGAGAAACGCACGACGAGATCGCCGCCGCGCGGCGCCTCCACCGCGAGGACCACCTGCTCCTGGCTACGCTGTACGCGCGTGCGGGAATGGAGAAGGAGGCGAAGGAGAGCCTTCGCCGGATCGATCAGGCGACCGACCCGCGCGTCGAGCGGTTGAAAATTCAGGTCGGGCGGTAATATCCGCCGCCCTTCGGCGTCCACGGAAATCGAGATCGTCAGATCCGTTCTCCGAGGAGCCTTCATGCACGCCTTTCTGCGCCTTCACCGGTCGCTCATCGCCACCGTTCTGTTCATCGCCGTTTGTGCTTCCCCGCTGTACGCCGCCGTGCGCCGCGTGAAGGAGCCCGTACCCGGCCGCTACATCGTCGTGTTCCGTGAGTCGGTAAAGGATGTCGATGGCACGGCCCGTGAGGTGGCCCAGCGCTACCACGGCAGACTTCTGGACGTCTGGACCGAGGCGGTACGCGGTGCATACTTCCAGATGACCGAGAGTGACGCGGCTCGTTTGTCGCGTGACCCCCGTGTGGCGACGGTGGAGGAAGATGCCTTCATCCACGACTCGCAGGACACGGGTTCCAACTCGATTGCAGGAAGTCCCAATACCGACTTCCGAACGCAGGCGGATCCGCTATGGCATCTGACGCAGATCGCCAATCGCGACAGCGCCGAGAGCATCTCCAGGCTGGGACAGACCGCCAAACAGGAGTACCAAGAGCCGCAGACCGGCGCCGGCGTCACGATCTACATGATCGACAGCGGCGTGGTCGATGATCATCCCGAGCTCAGCGGCGCCATCATCACGCACGAAGCTGGTGACGGGGCGAAGGCGTACGAGCCGGCACAAAATCCCCAGGGCGCTGCCGCGATCTACCCGGGAATCGCCGCGGATCCGATTCGTCCTGAGGTCGACCCCATCTCTCCCGACCGCCCATCCGTACCGTGCGGTGCAAGATCGAAACTCAAATCCAACCCACTGGATGGCATGGGAGCTCACGGTACGGCCGTAGCGGGATTCATCGTCGGCAGCCGAACCGGCGTGGCCAAGGGAGCGAAGCTCGTTTCGGTGAAGATCACCAGCTGCGCCGACGGAACGAGCGCCCGCAGCGCGGCCATGCTGCTCAGCGGGTTCGAGTGGGTTTTCGCCCATGCCACACGGCCGATCAGTGCAAATCCTGCCGTGGTCACCGTATCGCATTTCCAGCTCGCGGACGGCGCCACTTGTTCCGGTCAACATTGCGTGAGCGGGCCGGAACTGAGCGCATTTGACAGTGCCATCGTGAAGCTTCTGCAGGCGGGAATTCCGGTCGTCTCATCGGCGAACAACAACACGAGGGACGCCTGCACGGATACCCCGGGGCGCCTCAGCCGGCGCGGGAACCGCAACCCCGGCGGGGTGATCAACGTCGGCGGAACGACGTGGGAAAACAAGGTATGGGAACGCTCCAATCGCGGTCAGTGCGTCGACATCTGGGCGCCGGCGGCCGATCTGTCGGTCGTCGACGCGCTGGCGGGACGGCTTTTCATTACCCCGGTGCCTCCATCGAACCCAACGGACGACCGCGCATCTGGGACGTCCTACGCGGCCCCGATGGTGGCGGGAGTCATCGCCCGAATGATGCAGGAGGACCCGTCGCTCTACGCCACGCCCTCACAAACCGTGGAGAACGTCTGGAAGCGGCTCGAAGCCAATGCCACGAAGATCGCCATTCCGCACAATGGCGACCCTCTGCTCGTCACTTCCCCCGATCTTCTCTTGTACATGGCAGGGGTGACCCTCACGAAGGCGCTTACGGTCGAAGGCGTGGCGCCGTCGGCGAAGCTGACGGTGGACGCGCTCGGAAGCGGCATCACGTACAAGTGGTACCGAAATGACGAGCTGAGCTCCTTCGCCCAGACGTCGACCGGCGAACTGACGGTCAACCAGGCGGGCACCTATCGAGCAAGGCTCGAGCGCGGAGCGTACTGGGCAGAAACCAATGGCGTCGTCGTCGCGGCGACTCCACCCGACCTCACGGTGTTGAGGCATCCGGCTCCGGTCTGGGTCAAAGACTCCGAGCAGGCCACGCTGACTGCAATCTTGTCGCGATCGCCTTTTTCGGCCCATTGGTGGAGCTACACGACATCGACGGAAAAACTCGCGACTTACGATTCGGCCAGCGGCGAGCATCGTCATACGACGGCGGATACGGGCGACCCTTCGGTGGACACGCTCGCGCTGCGGGCCTTGCCATGTGCGAATTGCCCCCTTGTGGAGACAAACGCGGCAGAGATCCGTCGCTGCCTCTCGCTGACCTCCAAACAGTTAACCCATTCCGAAAAATACGACCCTTACGACTCTTCTGAGCATCAGGCTCTCGTCGCTCCGCCGGAGCTCTCGTTCATATGGCTCTATCGGCGGACACCGGATTCGCTCCCGCAACCGTTCATCGATCCGACAAATCCACAAGCGTACGGTTTTTATGAACGCCGCGCCCGTCTCGAGCCTCCGGCGAAGGGCTATTACTCCGTGCGCGCTTCCAATGCGTGCAGTACCTACACGACCAACGAGATTCACATCAAGGAGCGCTGTGTTCACGATCTTGTGATCGCATTCGTCAACGGCACGACGGCCCACCACACGTTGAACGCCGCGACGCGCGACAAAACAGCGACCGCCTCGGTACCCGCAAACAATGAAGCGCATCTGTCTGTCAGCGTTCTTCCCGCCGGGAATTATCGCGTCGTGTGGAAAGAGGGCCCCGTTGTCTTTGCCGACTATCTGCTCGATAGCAACTCTCCGGCGACCTTCACGACACCGCCGGTCGGCATCGCCAGGACATTCACTGCCGAAGTCACCGACACCAGTCCGGAGTCGGGATGCGTGCGCAGGATGATTTTCCAATTGACGCCGGTCGGAGCTCCGTCCTGCGATGTGACCGTCTCGCCGGCGACGCCGCCGATACTGCCGTGGAACCGGAGCTCCTTTTCCATCGACGTGACGCTAAATCCCCAGAAGTGCAGACCTTTACAAGCGGTGGAGAATGCGGACTGGATCAGCATCTCCGACGACATCAACTCGACCACCGGGAACGGTCGCTTTACAGTGACCGCGGAGGAGAATCCCGACCTGGTCATGCGGCAATGGACCATCACCATCGCCGGGCAACCCATCGTGATCAAGCAGGAGGCCAGGCCGTCGTCATGTCCTCGCACGTTCCACCTCACCGCAGGACTCTGTACGACCTCGCAGGAGCCCGTTTATCGCCTTGCACCCGGCAAACAGGTCACGATCAGCCCGGTCCTCAGGAATTCCGAGACCGGAGCGGTCATCCTCGACTCGGATCAGACGTCCGAGGAATTCGAATTCTCGTGGTCGGGCGCCGTTCAAAGCACAGGCAGGTCGATCCTCTACACCATGCCGTCGACGAACACGAAGATCTTCTTGACGGTCACGCGAAAGAGCAAGCCCTGCGACAGCGATGACATCGAGATCACCATCGAGCCGATCGGTCCTGCATGCACGTCCAATTGTGCGGTATCCAGTTGCCGGCGACGAGCCGTCCGCTCCTCCGGCGTCGCCTCGCACACCGTGACCTTCCAACCGGGCCAGACTTTGTCCCTGCTGCCTCCCGACGACGTGCAGGCCGTGTCGTACGCATGGTATCGGTCCGCGCCCTCGGGCTCCGAAATGTTCGATGAAACAGCCGAAGTGTCGGTGACACCGACCACCGATACCCGCTACTGGGTCCACGTCAACTACGGATCGTTCGTGGAAGAGAGCGACGAGCTATACGCACTGGCGAATACGCCGCTGCCCGACGTCGCGGCAACTCCCCGCGTCCAGGTCATTCAGGCCGGAGGGGTCGCCGATCTGAACGTCGCGCTCCCGGCGAATTACGTGGCGCGGAAGTTCGAATGGCGCATGGGCGATCCGGCGAATACGAACAACCCCATCGTCGGCGGACAGCAGCGTCTCACACGATCGAACATGCAGGACGACGCGAGTTTCTGGTGCTACGTCACCAATGACAGTACAGGCCAGGTCGATGTAACGAACGTCGCCAACGTCGTCGTTACCTGCACCGACTCGATTTTCGGCACCGTCTCTGCCTGGCCGGGCAACGGCTACATCAGCCGGACCGATCGAGCGTGGGTGCAGACCAGCGCAACCGGAAAGCTGGCCGGGTACGAGTGGTACGCCCGTCTTCCAGGCCAGACCACCGGTACGCTCATCGCGCCCTACGGCATGTCGGCGTGGATCTCCCCGTCGCAACCGATCACGTATTACAGCGTCGTCGTGCGCGACTCCTGCGGCAACACCGTCACCATCGGGGAGACACCGGTCTATCTCTGCGTGCCCACGATCGACACACAACCCGAAAACAAAATCGTCCCGGCCGGATCAGCGGCGACGCTCAGCATTGCGGCTTCGCCGGCGATTGCGGGGCAGCCGCTGACGATCAAGTGGTTCGCCTCGTCGGACCCATACGAGCAAAACCCGCTGGGACAGGGACCGGTGTTCGTCACGCCGCCCATTCCGGCGGGAACGACGCAGACGTATTACGCCACCGTTTCCGCCGATTGCAGCGGCACGCCGCGCGGCGTGCGCAGTGAGTTTGTGACCGCCACCGCCTGCACCAACCCGGCAATCAGCACCATGACCCAATCGCCGGTCTCCGTCCGCGCCGGCAGTTCCACCACGCTCTCCGTGACACCGAGCGGCGACAACCTCACCTATCAGTGGTACACCGGGACCCCGGGAGACACCACGGCGCCGATCGAAGGAGCGACTGAGTCCTATGTACCGGTCGCGCCGACTACCAACACGACCTACTGGGTGCGGATCCTCAGCGACGGAGTCTGCTCGATCGACAGTCCGGGCATCGCCGTCGAGCCCTGCACCGATCCTCTCATCACCGCGCAACCCGTTCCCGTGACCATCAGGAGCGGCGATCCGACAACGCTGGCCGTCACCACTTCGATCACGGACGTCACCTACCAGTGGTACAACGCGAACACCGCCGATCCGATCGCCGGAGCGACTAGCTCCACGCTGACGGTGACGCCATCCGTCGACACGCAGTATTACGTGAGAATCAAACACGGCGCGTGCATGACCCAGAGCAATACGGTCAAGGTGACCGTCTGCGCGCTCACCGCCAACCTCACCGGCGGAAAGAACACCACGTATCAGGAATGGGCCACGCTCACGCTTTCCCTGTCGAACTCGCGCGTGCCGGCTGCAGACGCGCATTACACCTGGTACAAGGGGACGGGTGCGAGCAGCACGATCTTCAATTCCGGCACGGGAATGACGCAGCGCGCGGATAACCCGGCAACGACCACGCAGTACTGGGTGCGCGTCAATGACGGCACGTGCACCTACGACAGCAATGTCGTGACGATCAACGTCTGCATTCCGACCATTACGGCGCAGCCGGTCGCGACGCTGATCCAACCGAACCAGACCGCGACGCTGTCCGTCAGCACGACGAACATCGCCGGACAGACCTACCGCTGGTACATCGGCGCGCCCGGCGACGTCTCCCAACCGGCCGCCGGCGCGTCCGCGACGACGAGTACCTACACCACCCCCGTTCTCTCGGCGACGGCGTCGTACTGGGTGCGCGTGACCGGCCCGTGCGGCGCGGCACAAGACAGTGCCGCCGCGATCGTGACCGTGTGTACACCGGCGACCATCACCTCCATTACCCCGACGCGCTACGTCAAGGCCGGGACACCGGCCATCCATCAGGTCTACGCCAGCGGCAGCAGCCTCACCTATCAGTGGTATGTCGGTGCTCCCGGCATCACCACCAGTCCTATCGAGGGCGCGACGGCGGACTACCTCACAGTCACGCCGACCACGAATACCACCTATTGGGCGCGCGTCTGGACCGACGGCTTGTGTACGAAAGACAGCGGCGTCATGGCCGTCGACGTCTGCACGAATCCGGTGATCACCACGCAACCAGCGCCCGTGACGATCAGAACCGGCAGCCCGGCCACTCTGACCGTGGCCACCTCGACGAGCGGGGTGAGCTATCAGTGGTACAACGCCGGAACGGCCGACCCGATCCCCGGTGCGACCAGCCCCACTCTGACGGTGACGCCCTCGGTCGATACGCAGTACTACGTCAGGATCACGCGCAACGCGTGCACGGTGCAAAGCAACACAGTCACGGTAACGGTGTGCGCGCTGACCGCGAACCTGACCGGTGGAAAGAACACCACCTATCAGGAATGGGCTACGCTCACAGTGACGCTCTCGAGCTCCCGCGTCCCGGCGGCAAACGCCCATTACACGTGGTACAGAGGCACGGGTGCGAACAGCACTGTCTTCAATTCCGGTACGGGAATGACGCAGCGCGCCGACAATCCGGCCACCACGACCCAATATTGGGTCCGCGTCAATGACGGCACGTGCTCCTACGACAGCAACGTCGTGACGATCACCGTCTGCATTCCGCAGATCACCGCACAGCCTCAGGGAGCGCTGATCCAGCAGAACCAGGTCGCCACCATGTCCGTCGGCACGACGAACATCGCCGGCCAGACCTTCCGCTGGTACATCGGCGCGCCGGGAAATATGGCGCAGCCCGCACCCGGCGCGTCGGCCACGACCAGCACCTACACGACGCCGGCGCTGACGTCGACGACTTCGTACTGGGTGCGCGTCAGCGGCCCGTGCGGCAACGTCGCCGACAGCGCCGCGGCCGTCGTGACCGTCTGTACGCCCGCGGCCATCAGCAGCGTCACTCCCACGCGCTTCATCAAGGCCGGATCGTCGACCTGGCATCAGGTTTACGCCACCGGCAGCAATCTGACGTATCAGTGGTATGTCGGCTCACCGGGCACCACATCCAATCCGATTGCCGGCGCGACGCTGGACAGCATCAACGTCTCGCCGACGACGACCACCACCTATTGGGCGCGGGTCTGGACGGACGGCCTCTGCACGAAAGACAGCACGGCCATGGTCGTCGACGTCTGCACCGATCCTCCGATCACAACGCAGCCCGCATCGACGACCATCAACAGTGGACAATCCACAACCCTGACCGTGGCCACATCGGCTTCAGGCGTGTCGTATCAGTGGTACTCGGGGACCGGCACGCTCATCAGTGGAGCCACCACCGCAAGTCTCACCGTGACGCCGTCCGCGGATACGAATTATTTCTGCAAGCTGACGCGCAACGCCTGCTCGATCAATAGCGCCACGGCCACGGTCAAGGTCTGCACGCTGGCCGCGTCGATCAGCGGCGGGATCAGTACCTCCGCGGGGCAGCAGGTCCTTCTGACCGCATCCGCGGTGAACCTGCGCGTTTCGGCGGACGCCGCGATGTACACGTGGTACCGCGGTACCGGCTCGAATGCCACCGTGTTCGCGGCGGGGACAGGGGTGAGGCAACGCTATGACAATCCGGCCACGACGACGGATTACTGGGTGCGCATCAGCGACGGCACGTGCAGCGCGGACAGCGCCACGACGAGAATCACCGTCTGCATCCCGACCATCAACGCGCAGCCGCAGGGATCGAACATCAACCGGGGCCAGTCCACATCGCTCTCGGTCTCAGCGACGGGGGCGTCGTCGTATCAGTGGTACATCGGCGCTCCGGGAGACATGACCCAACCAGTCCCTGGCGGCACCACTCCCACGATCTCGGTGGCACCGTTGACGACGACCACGTACTGGGTGCGCGTCATCGGCTGCACCACCGTCAACAGCGTGGCCGCGACGGTCGACGTCTGCCAGTCCGCGGCCATCACCGGCGGCCCCTACGAGAACGGCATTCGCCCGCCCGGAGCGTGGGCAACGGTGTGGGTGACCGCCACCGGAGGCGGGTTGACCTATCAGTGGTACGTCGGCCAGAGCGGCGACATGTCCGTTCCGCTCTCGGGCGCGACCGGCGACATGTATCAATTCCAGATCCAGGAGAGCCGTTACTACTGGGTGCGCATCGCCGCGGCGTGCGGTCCCGCAGTCAACAGCGCCGCCATCTTCCACAGCGCCAATCCGAAAATTACGCAGCAACCGGTCAGTACCACGGTTCCGCCGAATGGAACGGCCACGCTATCCGTGACCGCTACCGGTACATACCTCGCGTACCAGTGGTACCGCGGCAACAGCGGCGACCTGACCAACCCGATCAGCGGCGCGACGGCGGCCTCCTACACCACGCCGCCGATCACCACGGCGACCAATTACTGGTGCAAGGTGACGAGCGGTCAGGGCTTGACTTATACCACCCATGCCACCGTCGGCCTCTGTACAGGACCGAACGTGCGCGACTTGCAAGCGCAGTACAACGGTTCGAATTACTGGTGGCTCACCGTGAGGCTCTGGAGCGGGGACGTCGGCAGCATGCACTATCACTATTACGCGGGCGTTCCCGGCAACGTGGCCCAGTCGGTCTTCAAGGGTTCGGCCAATTCGTGGAGAAATGTGCTGGCCACGCAGCAGGAGACGTGGTGGGTCCGGGTCTGGCTCAATGACAACTCCTGCTATACCGACACGAACGGCGTCACGATCTATCCGGTCCAGTGAGAACCGGGAGCGCCGGCCGCGAGCCGGCGCTCCCGTCATCGCGTTCCCGGATCGCCGATCAGCACAAAGGGCGCCCAATGGAATGGGTGGCGGTGCTCGCCGCCGCGGAGCATCTTCAGTTTCGCCCGGCGCAAGGCCTCGGCTTTGGCAAGAGGGACGGTCGGCCGCGCGTGCAGCTCGCGGTGAAAATCGACCATCAGCGTGGACGTGCTCCTGGACGCCACCTTCCACAGACTGGCCACGGTCGTGCGCGCCCCGGCGACGAATGCCGCCCAAGTCATCCCGATGATCCCTTCGCCGGCGGTGACGCGTCCGCGCGCGCTGTCGCAGCTCGACATCACCACCAGATCCGCGCTGATGTCGAGCTTCATCAGCTCCCACGTTTCGAGGAGACCGTCGCCGCCGGCGCTCGTCGGATCCGCTCCTTCGGCAAGCAGGAGGCGCGAATACATCGGCGCCGCGTCGTCCAGAATGCCATGCGTCGCGAAATGCAACACGTCGTATTTGCCGATCTCCGCCCGCACGCGTGGCTCGGTTGCCGCCGCGCCGACGAAGACCGCCGCTTCGCCGCCATAAATGCTCCGAAGTTTCTCGACTTCGAGTCTTGCGTCTGGAAGCGATGAGAGATCCGTCCCCCGGTAAACGGCCGAGAGGTTGCTTCGAACAGGAGCCGCAACGAGCGGATCGCCGACCGCGAAGACCGTTCCCCGATTCCGTCGCGATCCACCTTTCTGCATCTCCAGAAGCACGCTCACCGAGGGGGCGTAGAAGATCGTGTGCCGCTCCAGTCGATACCGGTCCCGAGAGTCGACCAGCGACTCGAACGGCAGTTGCCAGAGAATGCTGTCCGGAACGATGCCCAGGACGCGCGTGGTTGCGAGAGCGTCTTCCAGCGGCGAGAGGAGAATCGCGTCGAGCTCGCGCGCCTGACGGCGAGCGGCCAGACCGCGCGCGGCGATTTGCGCTCGATAAGCGATCACCCGATCTTCCAGCGCACGCCTTCCGATCGGCAGGCTCTGTACGCGAACGAGCGCCCTGCCGTCGGCCGCCCGCGTCACGATGAACGCGTGCGAGCGTTCCTCGCCGATGGCGTACTCCAGGAACGCTCCGCGATCCGGCAGCGCATCGACCATCGTCTTGATCGAAGCGACGGTAACGCGGCCGCGTTCCGTTCTGAGACGTGGATGGCGAGCGTACAGCGCGGCCTGCAATGATCCGTGATCGACGCGCACGCGCTCCAGCCGCTCCCGGATCATCACGGCTTCGCGGTCGTCCGCGCCAGAGGCCGCGAGCTGGCGGTTGAGCGTCCCGATCTCCGACTCCAGTCGCCGCTCCACCTCCTGCTCGTCCGCCGTCATCGACTTCGCCGGCCGCGCGTACCCATGCCGCAGGGTGTCCAGGAGAACGCCGCTCTTCGCGCGCTCGGCGAGCACGAGAGCCTCCTCGACCTGGCCGATCTCCACCTGCAGATCGATTGCCTCGGCGTAGACGTCGGAAATGCCGCTCACCGCGGCGGCGCGCTGTCCCTCGTCACCCGGATATTGCTGGCGAAGACGTTCGTTCGCGTCCAGGGCGATCCGAAGGTCATCGAGCGCAGCCGCGGTGTCACCGAGGCCGCGGTGCGCCCTGGACTCGTAGACGCTCGCCCAGAATTCACGGCTCGGTCCCGCAGCCATGACCGGATCCTCGGTGCGGTACGCGTTGATGGTCTCCAGAGCGTCGGCGAATCGCCGCTGTGCGAGGAGCGCTTGCGCGAGGATTAGGTATGTGGTGGAGACTCGGTGGGGCCGCTCGAGCGCAAGCCCCTGCCGCGCCAACCGCTCGGCGGCCTCATACTCCTGCAACTCGAGGTTGAGGTAAGCCAGCTCCATCAGCGCCCAGGCGTGCTGCTTCTCGTTTTTCCACTCTCGCGCGGCGGCCAGACCGCGCTCGATCATCACGCGTGCCGTTTTCGCATCGCCGTTCTGGTGAAGGCACCGTCCCTCGGTCAGAATCGCTGCGATCCAGGTCTCTCCCGGACTGATGTCCGCGAAAAGCTCCGCCGCACGCCGCGCATACTCGACGCAGGAAGCGGGGTCGCTGAGCTGACTGTAGATATTCGCCAGGTTGTGGATCGCGTTGGCGATGCCCGTCGTATCGCCCGCGAATTCCGCAAGCCTGAGCTGCTGGTCGAGGTACCGCCGGAGCGCGACGTAATCATCATTCCGCCACGCATCGGCTTCCAGACTCACGGCGGCACGGACCATCAGCGAGAGGTCTTCCACGCGATCCTCCAGCGCCGCGGCCTCGCGAAAAATACGCGGGCGCGTCTCGCCGGGCGGATCGTTGTCGTAACTTCGGCCGAGGGAGATGAGAGCGCGCGCGAGAACGTCCGGTTCATCGACTTCACGTGCCATCGTGCGCGCTTCCGTCGCCAGTGCTCGCGCCTCGGTCATCCGACCTTCCATGCGCGCGATGATGCTGAGGATCGAGCGCTGCAGCGACTGACCGCCGCGATCTCCAATCTGTCCGGCGATCTCGTCGACGATGCCTGCGATTCGTGCGGCCGCCGGCAGATCGGGGACGTTCGTCGCGGCAATCGCTTTGCCGATCAGCAGGCGATCCAGATCCGCCGACATCAACTCAGGCGCGGCAGCGAAGAGCTCGCGCCGTCTCTCCGGCGCACCGGCAACCAGGAGATCCGCCAATCGCTCCACGGTCGGAACGAGCTCGTCGATGCGCCAATCGACACCCGTGCGCACGAGCGAAACCGTGTAGTCGACCGGCCTCGGACCCCACACATGCCCCGTTGAGCGCTCGCGTTTCGTCAGAAGGATCGCGACTCGCGCCGTTGCGCGGTCTGCATTCACCACGACATCGTGGACGTCGATGCCTTCGATCACCAGACAACGCGACCGGTGCGTCAGGCGCGCGGCGCGCTCGAACCGCTCGCGGCCGCGAGCGGCCTCCGTCCAATACGAGTCCAGCGCTTCCGCTTCCGCGTAGGATCCAAAGAACCGACGCAGCGTGACGGCGGGATCATCGGCTGCGTGAGCGACCGTGGAGCAGAGCAATACCCACGCAGCAAGAACGACGGAGCGCATTCGTGTGAATCTCGCAAAGAGATGTTACGTCTCTGCGAGGTCCGCCGTCGCGCCGGGCTGAAACCTACCCTCCATTCACAAGCGTTCGAAGAACGTGTCGATCTGGCCAAACCCCTCGACCGGAACTTCGTGCATGCGGATTCCGAACGCGGTCGCTCCATTCAACACGCGGTTCGCGAAGGAGCCGGTGATCGTTCGCGAGCTGCCGTCGTCGAAGCTCGCGCGGGCGGTGAACTCCGATCCGTTCAGCGCGATGTTGTTGAGCACGGCCACGCGGCCCATCTCGACGTAGTTTCCGCGCAGCGTTCCGTTCGGTGCGAGCTCGAGAACGAGACCGTAAGACTCGGCGGGACCGCGATAGCTTCCCGTGACCGAGGAGGCCTGCACCGCGATGGCCTCGAAGCGCTTGTCCTTCGACTTCGCCGCCTTCTGTTTCTCCGCGTACGACGCGAATGCGACGACGACCAGCAGTACAGCCGCAACCTTGCGCATGAGCATGTCCTCCACTCGGTAAATACGCACAAATGGAGGACCGGTTAGCGCGGCGCTGTGAACTTTCGCACTCGCTCCAACAACTGCTCGGGCGTCGCCTCGAACGTTCGCGCGATGTTCTCCGCATGCACCGCGTCGTGCAGCGTGCCGCCCATGTCGTCGAGGATCGGCGCAAGCGCTGACGCGCGCCATTGCTCCTCGGTCGCGGAGATGAACTGATCCGTGACCGAACAGTTCGCGTCGGTGCGGCCCTCGGCGCTCGCGAGAAACACCAACAACCGTTCGAGAGCCGCGCTCAACGCAACATCGTCGCCGAACGCCGCGTGCACGTCGTGCAGCAGCGGCTCCAGCTCGCGCGAGGCGCGGCGGAAGCGCACGGACGCGCGCCACAGTGAATCGAAATCATTCATCTCTCTCTTTGAACACCGTGTCGATCGCCAGGCCGGCGGCGAGCAGCAACTGCGCGGACTCGCGGCGTCCGTCGGTCAGGGTGATCACATACGTGTCCGCGGTCGTGAAGAGCTCCTTGCCGAGGCCGGCCCACTTCTTCGTCACGCGGCCGAGCTCGTCGCCCTGCGATCCGAGCAGCTGGAAGTTCCAACCCTTCCAGTCGCCCTTCACCGAGCCGATCTCGCGGTCCTGCATGTCGAACATGCGGAACGACGGACCGATGGAGATCGCCTTCGCGCGGAAGTAGCCGAGCTGCTGACCGCCCGCGGTCACGTGCACCTTCGGACGGAACAGCGCCACGCCGCGCTCGATCGTCAGCACCGCGGGACCGCCTTCGCGCTCGTACACGTTCACGACCGTCGGCAACCACTTGTTGTTCACGAGCAGCCGAAGGTACTTCACGATGCCGGGCGGCTCTTCCTTCGCGATTCCGAGCGGCGCGCCGGAATTCGGATCGAGCAGGTCGTACGTGCTCGCGAGTTTCATGAAGCCGACGCGTTCTTTGACGACGTAAGTCTGGCGATCGAGCATGACGCATTGTCGCCTAAACGAGTGATGAGTGATGAACTATGAGCGATGAGCCCCGCCACCCGGTTCATCGTTCATCGCTCATCGTTCATCGTTCGCCTTCAGGATCACTCCGCGCCGCTCCCGCCCGTTCATCTTCACCGTCACCCCTTCTTCGAGCCGGATATGGCGCACGAGCTGCGTCTCGTGGATCGCGCGCTGCGCGGCGAGCCAATCCCAGTCGACGAAGCTGTTGCGCACGCGCGGACTGACGGAGAAGTAGCCGATCTGGAACGCAGTGAGGTTCTGGAAGAAATGCGATCCCTGCGACGGGTCGATGCTGAGATCGCGGAAGCCCGCTTCGACGATCGTGCGCGCGCCGCAGATCTGGTCCCACTTCACCGGGATGCCGAGGAGCGGATCGAGGCTGCCCCAGCGTCCGGGGCCGATAAGGAGATAGCCGCGACGCTCGTCCAGCAGGCGGGAGTTGAGCTTCGCCACCTCGCGCGCGGCGTCGTGGCTGCGCGAGCGCTGGAACGTGTCGACGCCGACCACGACGATATCGCGCAGGTCGCGGATCACGCCGTGTCCGAGGACCTGATCGCTCTGGCAGATCAGCCGCTCGGCGGGGATGTCGGAGAGATTCAGCTCGTCCATCTCGCGGCTCAGGACGAGAGGACGCATCTGCAGCAGGCCGAGCCTCTTCGACTCGCCGGAGAGATCGACTGCGAACTCGATCTCGACCGGCGTGCCGATGCCGTGCGTGCCGATCCGGCAGAGCTCATCGAGCGCTTCCGCGAGCGGGATCAGGCGGTGACGGAGGATCGGCGCGAACGTGACCACGCGCGTGCCGGCGCGTGAGATGCCGTCGTATAGCGCGTCGTTCTCGGCGGAGTACGTGGACGCAACCCAGTGGAGGGTGTTGTCGTCTTCGGCAGTCTTTAGATCGAACGGGACGATGCGCTCGTCTTCGATGGAGATAGGACCGATAGGACTCATAGGACCTATACGTCCTATCGGTCCTATTCGTCCCATTTCCAACGCATAAAACGTCCGTTGCGTGTCGCGCAGGAACTGCTGCATGTGGTCCGGGTACTTCGGGCAGAAGCGCACCGTCGCGCCGCCTTCGACGATCGTCTTGCCGAGACCCAGCGCGACTGCGGCGATCCCGTCCTCCGGCTTCTGCGGGCCGGCGGGATAGAAGTTGTACGAGCGTGCGACGCCGGAGATCTCGGGATAGAACCGCTGCCCGCGCGGCGCGCCGACCATGCGCTGGACGATCACCGCCATCTTCTCGTCCTCCACGCGCAGCGAGGTCACCTTGATGTAGTCGCGCGCGGCGCGATAGAACGTCGAGGCATACACGCGCTTGATCGCCGTCAGCAGCTCTTCGAGGCTGCTGTTCGGGATCATGTAGGTCTGATAGATCCCGGCGAACGGGTGGAACTGCGTGTCTTCCAACAGGCTCGATGACCGCACCGCGAGCGGCTCTCGAATCAACTCGCGCAACTCTCGCAAACGATCGACGGTCTCCTGCGGAAAGCGCTCCGCGGCGATGAAGCGGTGCATGATCTCTTCGTCAGTCGACGCCGAAAGCGCGAACGAACGCAGATCGTTGTCGCGCAGGAACTGATCGAAGACGTCCGTGCCGATGACCAGTCCCGCCGGCACTTCGATGTCCAGACCGTCGAAACGCGTGCGCAGGTTCTCCATCGACAGCAGCGTGTTGAGGAACGCGAGGCCGCGCGCCTTCCCGCCTACCGACCCGCCACCCGTGCGCGCGAACGAGCTCGCGGGATCGAAGGTCGTGCTCGAGAACACGGTGAGCATGCCGCGCTGCCGCAGCGAGCGATGCTCGCGCAACTGCCGGATGATGTCTTCGCGCAGTTCCGCGACCGAGTCGTAGTCGGAGACCTTGCGCGGACGGAGACGCTCCGCGAGCTGAAACTCCGTGCGCGCCTTGAACCAGTTCGAGAAGTCGTTGCGCGAGCCGTGATGCAGCAGGCTTTCGTCGGGGACGACGCGCAGCTGCTCTTCGAGTGATTTCAGGTCCTTCGCGCGTCCGACCTCCGTTCCGTCGCGCGCGCGGAAGACGAAGTCGCCGAAGCCGAAGTAGTCGCGCAGAAAACTGCCGACGTCGTCGCGGAACGTGGGTGAGCCTTTCGCGAGGAACATCGCGCCCGCGGCCTGGGCCTCGCCGACGAGCGTGGGGTTCGTCGACTGCACCAGGATCGGGATGTCCCAGAAGCGCTGCTTGACCTGCCGCGTGAAGGCGATGCCCGCGCGCGAATCGTGGACGCCGCCGCGCGTGAAGCCGGCGTCGGTGATCACGCCGATCACGGAGTGCTCGTACTGCTCGAGATAGCCCATCGCCTTTTCCCACGTCGACGAGAGCAGGATCTTTGGTCGCGCCCGCATCCGCAGCGCACGATGCGCGGGATTGAGCCCCTCGGACATCAGGCTCTGCGAATGGCTCATGACTTCCGAGTACAGCAGCGGGAGGAAAAACGACGCGTAGCGAACGCTGTCTTCGTTGACGAGGATGACCTGGACGCCGAAGCGCGACGTGTCGTCGGCGACGTTCAGCTCGTCCTCGAGGTTCTTGATGATGGCGATGAGCAGGCGGAAGTCGCCCTGCCAGATGAACACGCCGTCGAAGTCGGCGACGCCGTGATGGGTGATGAGGTCCGAGAGCTCGCGCTTGTCGTAGGCGAGGAGGACGATCGGGATCTTCCTGTTCTTCGCGCGGATCTCCCGTGCGAGACGCGGCGGCGTCATGTCGTCGATGTGCAGCGTGGTGATGATCAGGTCGAAGCGCTCGCCGCGGTCGAGCAGCTCCAGCGCTTCCGCGCCGCTGGAGATGCGCGTGAGCTCAGGCGTGTGCGAGAGCTGGAAGCCGTGGTACTCGCTCTGGATCTGCTCGTAGAGCAGGCCTTCTTCCTCGAAGAGATAGAAGTCGAAGAGGCTGGAGACGAGAAGGATGTCGCGGATGCGCCGCCGCTCGAGCTGGTGGAAATCCTCATGCATCGGCGTTCCAACGAGTGATGAATGATGAGCGATGAGAGATGAGCATCTCCGCGAGGTTCATCACTCATCTCTCATCACTCATCGCTGCTTCACACCACTCCCTGGTCCATCATCGCATCCGCCACCTTCAGAAAACCGCCGATGTTCGCGCCGTTCACGTAGTTGCCCGGCGTACCGAATCGGTCGGCGGTCTCGACGCAGGTCTGATGGATGCGATGCATGATTCCGTGCAGCTTCTCGTCCACTTCCTCGCGCGACCAGGTCATGCGCATGCTGTTCTGACTCATCTCGAGCCCCGACGTCGCGACGCCGCCAGCGTTGGCGGCCTTGCCCGGACCGTAGAGGATGCCGGCGTCCACGAAGCGGCTCACGCCCGCGGGGGTCGTCGGCATGTTCGATCCTTCGGCGACAACATAGACGCCGTTCCTGAGGAGGTTCGCCGCGTCCTTCGCGTTGATCTCGTTCTGCGTCGCGCTCGGGAACGCGCAGTCGGCTTTGATGTCCCACAGCGGGTTGTGGTCCGCGCCGTCTTCGAGCGATGTGTACGTCGCTTCCTTGAACTGTTCCGCGTACTCAGCGATGCGGCCGCGGCGGACGTTCTTCAGTTCCATCAGCCAAGTCAGTTTCTCGCGATCGATCCCGGAGTCGTCGTAGACGAAGCCGGTGGAATCGGACAGCGTGACGACCTTGCCGCCGAGGTCGAGGATCTTTTCGACGGTGTACTGCGCGACGTTGCCGCTGCCGGAGACGAGACAGGTCTTGCCGTCGAGCGACTTGCCGCGCGTCGCCAGCATCTCCGACGCGAAGTACACCGCGCCGTAGCCGGTCGCCTCGGGACGGATGAGCGAGCCGCCCCAGTTCAGGCCTTTCCCCGTCAGCACGCCGGTGAATTCGTTGCGGAGCTTCTTGTACATCCCGAAGAGGAATCCGATCTCGCGTCCGCCGACGCCGATGTCGCCCGCGGGCACGTCGGTGTCCGCGCCGATGTGGCGAAAGAGCTCGGCCATGAAGGCCTGGCAGAAGCGCATGATCTCGTTGTTGCTCTTCCCTTTCGGATCGAAATCCGAGCCGCCCTTGCCACCGCCCATCGGCAGCGTGGTGAGGCTGTTCTTGAAGACCTGCTCGAAGGCGAGGAACTTGAGGATGCCGAGGTTCACAGAGGGGTGGAAGCGCAAGCCGCCTTTGTAGGGCCCGAGGGCGCTGTTCATCTCGATGCGGAAGCCGCGGTTGACGTGGATCTCTCCGCGGTCATCGAGCCAGGGGACGCGGAACATGATGACCCGCTCCGCCTCGACCATGCGTTCGAGGATGCGCGCGGCGCGGTACTCGGGATGCCGCTCGAGCACGATGCCGACGGATTGCGCGACTTCGAAGACGGCCTGGTGAAACTCCGGCTCGGCCGGATTCCGCGCCTGCACCTCGGCCATGAAATCTTCGACGAACGGCGAGACCTTTTCCTCGACGTCAAAGCCCATGCATTCCCTCCGTGTGTGAATGCACGATAACGCATGGTCTCGCTGGGGGTGCGGGCTTTCAGCCCGCACCGATTGCCGAGCGGGCTGGAAGCCCGCTCCCCCTCAGCCTCTACCTCTTGTGCTTCGCCTCGATCTTCGCCAGTCCCGCGTCGAGGTCCTCGCGCGAGAACCATCGTCCGCGCACCATCACACCCGAGATCTTCGCCACGTTCGTGATGTCCGCGAGCGGGCTCGCGTCGACGAGCACGAGGTCCGCGCGGCGGCCGGGCTCGATCGTGCCGAACGAATCCTGCTTCGCGAAGTACTGCCCGACGTTCAACGTCCCGCTTTTCAGGATCTCGTAGTTCGACATCCCGGCTTCGCGCATGCGCAGCAACTCGCGGTGCAGCGAGAACCCGGGGACGTTGAACTGCTGCGGCGCGTCGGTGCCCATGAGAATCTTCACACCGCCTTCGTGCAGCGCGCGGAGGATGCGCGTGCGCGCGGCGATGACGTTCTTCGCGGCCTCGCGCGGCGTCTGCGCCAGGCGCTGGTTGTACGCGTTCGACCACTGATCGACGGACGCCTGCGACACGTACTTCAGCTCCGCGTAGCCCTTCAGCGTCTCCAGCGGGATCGTGTCGAAGAGCACTTCCCACAACGCGGACGTCGGCACGATCCACACACCGGCGTCTTTCGACTTCTTGACGATCATCGACAACTTCTTCTCGTCGACCGGACCCTTGTCCGCCTCCAGGAGCTCCGCGTAGCCGTCAATGTGATCGAACGTCTCCTGCCCCATCTCGATCGCATGTTCGAGCCCCACCTCGGCCGGCACATGCCCGCCGAAGCGGATCCCTTCCTCGCGTGCGGTCTTCGCCATCGCGTCGTACTCGTCGCGCGTGAGACCGGGATGAACCTTGAGCAGGTCCCATCCTTCCTTCTTCTGCGCGCGGACCTTGTCGATCGCTTCCTGCGGCGAGTTCACGCTCTGCCCGTTGAACGAAGGGCCGGCGAGGTAGAGGTTCGGCGCAACGATCTCGCCGCGTTTGGATTTCTCGCGCAGCTCGAGCTGACCCGGATGCCCGAGCATGCCGCGCACGGTCGTGATGCCGCTCGCGACGTAGAGAAACAGCGTGTCGTCCGTCGCGCCGTTGGGCGCGTTCAGCGGCGGCACGTGTCCGTGCATCTCCGCGAGTCCGGGCATGAGGAACTTGCCCGTACCGTCGACGACCTTCGTCCCCGCCGGCATCTTCGCCAGCCTCGTCGACACGGACTCGATCACGCCATCGCGAACGATGACATTCTGCTTCTCCGCCACCTTCGGCGACGTCATCGAGACGACGTTGACGTTGCGGATGACGATCGTCTCCGCGAACGTGGGAACGGCGATCAGGAACGAAAGAAGGATTGCGCGCATGCGCGCAGATTAGCGAACACCCAACTCGCAACCCGCAACTAAACGGTGAACCCGTGCTTCATCGCCACCGCCATGATCTTGCCCATGTCCTCGCACGATCCCGCCGTCTCCGCGTCGAGCTCGGTGAAGAACCCACTCGCGCCGCCGGAGCTGGTGATGACGACGAACTTCGCCGACGTCGACCGGATCCGATAGCCGTGCGTGGTCCCAGCGGGGATGTGGAAGAAACAGCCAGGCGTCGCGTCGAACTTCGTGCCTTCGATGAACACGTCCGCCTCTCCTTCCGTCACGACGTAAGCCTCGGACCACGGATGCGCATGTGCTGGCGGGCCGCTCCCCTCCGGGCCTTCGAGCTCGAAGATCTCGTACGCGCCTCCGGTCTGCTTCGCGGACGCGAGCACGCGTACGACGTCTCCGACCACGCGCAGCCGCGTGCCTTCGGATGGGTTGGCGATGATCGATTGCATGCAGGACTTCCTCCTGCCGCCTACTACGGAGCCGGGGCGAGATCGGATTGCGGTACCGGCAGGATCTTCATCAGCACGATGTAAACGACGAACGCGACGCCGAACCCGACGAACCATGCGTAGTCAAACAGCGGCTTGAACGCGGGAACAACCCATCCAATCAAGGCAAGGAAGCAGCCGAGTGCCGTCGCGACCGCTGCACGCCAGTTCCAGCCCTTCGCGTAGGTGTACTCGCCCGACTCGCGATACAGATCCGGCAGCGCGAGCTTCTTGTCGCGCACGATCCAGTAATCCGCGATGAGCACGCCCGCGATCGAGCCGAGTCCTCCCGAGTATCCGAGGAGCCACTTGAAGATGTAGCCGCTCGGATCGGCGAGCAGACGCCACGGCTGCATCAGGATTCCCACGATGCCGGTGATCAGTCCGCCGGTGCGGAACGAGATGTACTTCGGAAACGCGTTCGCGAAGTCGTTCGCCGGCGAGACCACGTTCGCGGCGATGTTCACCGAGAGCGTCGCCACGACCACCGTGAACATCGAGATGGCCACGACCAGCGCGCTGTCGAAGCGTCCGACGAGCTTCACCGGGTCCCACAGCTCGCTCATGCTCGCGCCGGGGTAGATCACCGCTGCGGCGCTGGTGATGATCACGCCCATCGCCGCGAAGACGGTCATCGTCGTCGGCAGCGCCACCACCTGCCCGACGGCCTGCTCTTTCTGGCTGCGGCCGAAGCGCGTGAAGTCGGGCATGTTCAGCGAGAGCGTCGCCCAGAAGCCGATCATCGCCGTGAGCGACGGGATGAAGATCGGCTTGAACTGGGCCCACGTCTGCAGCTTGCCCGGTTGGGACACGAGGTAGCCGAGTCCGCCGGCGCGCCAGACCGCCCATCCGAGAAGGAGCGCCGTCATCACTAGAACGAACGGCGCGGCCCAGTTCTCGACCATCCGCAAGAGGTCCATGCCTCGATAGATGATGTAGATGTTCATCCCCCAGAAGAGAAGAAAGCACAGCCAGAGCGTCGGCGTGTGGCCGCCGATCGGGCCGCCGAGGAGGGTGTTCCAGTTCGGAATGACCGAGCCAAACAACGTGTGCAGGGCCTCGCCGCCGATCCAGGCTTGGATGCCGAACCAGCCGCAGGCCACGATCGCGCGCATGATCGCCGGCAGATTGGAACCGACGGTCCCGTAGCTCGCGCGGGCGAAAACCGGGAACGGGATGCCGTACTTCGTTCCCGGATGCGAGTTCAGCAGGATCGGGATGAGCACGATGGTGTTGCCGAGGAGGATCGTCACCAGCGCCTGCCACCAGTTCATCCCCGCGCTGATGAGCCCCGACGACAACATGTAAGTCGGGATGCAGTGCGCCATCGAGATCCAGAGCGCGGCGTAGTTGTACGTGGTCCAGTTCCGCTTCGCGACCGGCACGGGCGCGAGGTCTTCGCTGTACAGGCGGCTTCCCTCGATCGAGTGGTGGTCGCGGAGCTCCACGCGTCCATCGTCGTGATGGATCACTTCGTCGTTGTTCGGCATGGGGAAGGATTGTAGCGAAAAGGCGTAAACTCCCTTTCTTCAATCCGAAAGGAAAGTCCAATGGCAGATCTGTCGACAACCTTCACCGGACTCAAATTCGAAAACCCGTACCTGCTCGCGTCGGCGCCGCCGACGGAGTCTGACGCGAACATCATCCGCGCCTTCGAGGCGGGATGGGGCGGCGTCGTCACGAAGACGATCGGCCTCCACCCGGTCGCGAACGTGAAAGGACCGAAGACGAAGTTCCTGCGCGCGGAGAACAACGGCACGCGGCTCTCGATGAACCGCCGGCCGGACACGACGCTCATGGCGTCGTGGAACTGGGAGCTGATCTCCGACAAGCCGCTCGACTGGTGGATCGGCAAGCTCGCGCGCATCAAGAAGCAGTTCCCGACGCGCATGCTCGTCGCGTCGATCATGGCCGGCTCGGGTAACGACAAGGAACTGCACAACTGGCAGACGCTTGCGAAGGCGTGCATCGCCGAAGGAGCGGACGCGCTGGAGTTGAACTTCTCCTGTCCGCACATGGACCGCGTCGACATGGGCTCGAACGTCGGCAAGGACAAGGTCCTCTGCTCGGTGGTCACGCAAGCCGTCAAGGAAGTGTCGTCGGTGCCGGTGTGGGTGAAGCTCACCCCCGCGACGTCGGACATCGTGATCGAAGCAACGGCCACGTTCCTCGGCGGCGCCGACGCGATCTGCTCGTCGAACACGTGGCCCTCCCTGCCGCCGATCGATCCGCAGACGCTCGACTTCGAGATGAGCGTCGAGGGCTACGTGTCGTCCGGCGGCATGGGCGGTCCGGCGATCCTCCCGCTGTCGATGGCGAAGATGGCACAGATGACAAAGGCGTTCCCGGAGAAAGAGTTCTCCGGCATCGGCGGCGTCTCGACCTTCGACCACGCCCTGAACTACTTCCTCCTCGGATGCGGAACCGTGCAGGTCTGCACCGCCGCGATGCTCGACCACGCCATCGGACCGAACGTGATCAAAGCGCTGACCACCGGCATGACCGAGTTCATGGATCAACGCGGATTCCGCACGCTCGCCGACTTCCAGGGCATCCGCCGCGAACGCATCGTGCCGCACTCCCAGATCAAGCGTCCGGACACGATCGACTACCACGGCGGCTACGAAGAAGACGCCGAGGGGTACGCGAAGCCGGAAGCCACGCTGTCATCCTGAAGCCGCGCAGACGGCGAAGGATCCCCTCGGCCATGAAGCCGAACGTGCAGCAGTACTGGGTCTACATGATGACCAATCGGTGGAAGAACGTGCTTTACACCGGCGTCACCAATTCCCTCGAGAAGCGCGTCTGGCAACACAAGAACGGCGCCGTTCCCGGCTTCACGAAGAAGTACAACTGCCACTTTCTTGTGTATTTCGAAGAGTACGGTCGCGTCGAACAAGCGATCGCACGTGAGAAAGAAATCAAAGGCTGGGTGCGCGCGAAGAAGAATGCGCTGATCGCCACGAGAAACCCGGAGTGGAAGGATCTCGCAGCCGACTGGTATTCGGACGCCCCGCTGTCATCCTGAAGCCGCGAAGACGGCGAAGGACCCCCCGATTTGAACGCATCACGTGCTCTCGGCAGGGGGTCCTTCGCCGTCTGCGCGGCTTCAGGATGACAGTGCCTACCGCGCCACGCACTCGATCTCGAGCAGCAGGTCTTTCCTGCAGATGTCGGCCTCGAGATAGAGGTTCGTGGGGAATACGTCCGCGAGCCGGCGTGCGATGAGGTCGTAGTCCGCGGCGTTGCGCACGAACGTCTTCGCTGCCATCACGTTTGCCAACGTCCGGTCCGTGCGCGCGAGCACGGCCTCGATGTTCCGCATCGTCTCGTCAATCTGCGCCTCGACGTCGCCGACGTGCACGGTTGCGTGGCCGAGGACGCTCGACGTGCCGGACACGAACACCATGTCCCGCCACACCGTCGCGCGCGAGAACGAAGGACTCTTCGGACCGTACTGCGGCGGATAGTTGTACGCGGCGATCTGCCTCGGATTCTCCACCTGCACGCCCGCGTCGCGCGCGGCGAGGAAGTACGTGATCAGACCGCGACCGCGCATGCCGACGGCGCTTGCCGACGGCAGATCGACGTCGTGGTGATAGCCCGCGGCGACGAACGCGTCATGCCGTCCCGCGCAGAAAAGCTGATAGCGCTCGCGCTCGTCGGACTCGTTGATGCTGCCCACGAAGTTCCACATGCGGACGAAGTACGGGAATCCCGCATCGCGCACTTGTTGAATGAGGCGCGCATAGGTCTCGCGGCTGATCGTTTCGAGCGGCTTCGTCTCCTCGGCGGTCACGGCGCCGAACAGAAGCCCGTCGCTCGCGAGAATCTCGACGCGCGGTTCGGGCCCGAGCTGGCGGACAGGGACATGCAGCGCGCCGGGGACGATCTCTCCAAACGCGATGACGTTGCCGGCGCGGACCTCGGCCTGCGGTCGATATTCGATCGTGACGCTGGCTCGTGCAATCGCGGACATTCGAACCGTCGAGCTCATCCTATCGCGAGCGACACCACTCGCTCCAGCTTCCGACGTACAACGACGCGCCGTGAAGGCCAGCCTTGTCCAGCGCAAGGAGCGTGTGACAGGCGGTGACGCCGGAGCCGCAGTGGACGACGAGCTGCTCGGGCGGGACGTCGCCGAGGAGCTCTTCGTACATCGCTCGCAGCTCGTCCGCGGATTTGCCGATGTTCTCGGTGTACGGGAGGTTGATCGCGCCGGGGATGTGTCCCGCGACCGGGTCGATCGGCTCGGTCTCGCCGCGGTAACGCGGCGCGGAGCGGACGTCGAGTACGCGCCATTGCGGATCGTTTCGCAGGCGATCGACTTGCTCGATCGTGACTGTGGGGAGGAGCCACGTTTCCGCCGCGTGGAGTGCGGAGGCAACACCTCCGCTTTCGTATTCGCGCGAATCGAAAAGCGGAGGCGCTGCCTCCGCACTCCAAACTTCCACATCCTCATGGCCGATCGCCCTCAGCATCCACCACACCCGCGCCGCCGCATTCGCGCCGTCCGCGTCGTCGTACACGATCACGCGCGTCTCCGGCGTGATCCCCCACTCCGCGACCTGCCGCAGCCAGCGATCGATGGGCGGAAGCGGATGGCGTCCGCCCTTCGCCGGATCGCCGCGAGCGCTGAGTTGCGTTTCGAGGTCGGCGTGAATCGCTCCTTCGAGATGGCCGGCGGCGTAGACCACGGAAGGACGAGCATCGAGGATGACCACGTTCATGCCAGAATCTTCGCATGCGAACAGTGATTCGAAACGGCCGCGTCGTCACCGCCGTCGACGACTACCACGCCGACATCCTCGTCGAGGACGGCACCATTGCCATGATCGCCAAGACCATCGACGTCGATGCTGACCGCGTCATCGACGCCAAAGGGCGCCTCGTCATCCCCGGCGGCATCGACCCGCACACGCACATGGACTTGCCGTTTGGCGGCACGTCGTCGTCCGACGACTTCGAGACCGGCACCATCGCCGCGGCGCACGGCGGAACGACCACGATCATCGACTTCGCCGTGCAGTACAAGGGGCAGTCGCTGAACGAAGCGGTCGACGTCTGGCACGCGAAGGCCGACAGCAAGGCCTCGGTGGACTACGGCTTCCACCTCATCTGCACCGATCTCCCCGACCACCGCCTCGCGGAAATGAAAGGGATGATCGATCAGGGCGTCTCGAGCTTCAAGCTGTTCATGGCCTATCCCGGCGTCTTCCTCGTCGACGACGGCACGATCTACAAAGCCATGCAGACCGCGGGCGAATACGGCGGATTGATCTGCATGCACGCGGAGAACGGCGTCGTCATCGACGTGATCGTGAAGCAGGCCATCGCCAAAGGGCACACCGCGCCGAAGTACCACGCGCTCACGCGGCCGACGCTCGCGGAAGCCGAGGGCGTGCATCGGGCGATAGCCCTTGCTGAAATGGCCAAGTCGCCCGTGTACATCGTCCACCTCAGTTGCAGCGACTCGCTCGACGAAGTCACGCGCGCGCGCGACATGGGCATCCCCGCCTTCGCCGAGACCTGTCCGCAGTACCTCTTCCTCGACTACAGCGTGTATGAGCAACCGGGCTTCGAAGGCGCGAAGTGGGTGATGACGCCGCCCATTCGCGAGAAGTGGAACCAGGACAAGCTCTGGCGCGGCCTGCAGTACAACGACCTGCAGGTCGTGTCGACCGATCACTGCCCGTTCTGCATGAAGGAGCAGAAGGAGCTCGGCAAGGACGACTTCTCGAAGATCCCGAACGGCGGTCCCGGCGTCGAGCACCGCATGAGCCTCATCTACAACGGCGGTGTCGTGGGCGGGCGCATCTCCGTGAACCGCTTCGTCGAGATCACGTCGACCGCGCAGGCGAAGATCTTCGGCCTCTTCCCGAAAAAGGGAACGATCGCCGTCGGCAGCGACGCCGACATCGTCATCTTCGATCCGGACGAGGAGATGACCATCAGCGCGAAGACGCATCACATGCGCGTCGACTACTCCTGTTACGAGGGAATGAAAGTGCGCGGCGTGACGAAGACCGTGCTCTCGCGCGGCGAGGTGGTCATCGACGAAGGGAAGTACGTGGGGCGCGCCGGACACGGCTCGTTCCTGAAGAGAGGATTGGCGTTCTCTCCCCGCTAGGCAACGCCGCAGCCTACCGGTACTTCTTCCAATCCGGCGGATTCTTGAACCGCTTGTCCACCTGCTGCGCGTACTCGCCGACGTCGCGGGTCGTGTCGAACGACTCCTTCACCGGCGCAGCCATCGCTTCAGTCATGGCCTTCGGCGATTCGATCTTCGCGGCCTCCTTGGCGGCCATCACTCGATCGAGCTGCTGCGCGATCCAGACCATGTCGAAGTCATCCTCTGCCGGCGCTGGCGCGTCGACGGAAACTGCCTCGGCCATGCTCTCGAGCGCCTCGAACCCCGAATCTTCGAGCGTCGGGATCGCCGCGCCGAGGCGCGGCTCCGCGAGCGTGAGATTGTGCCAGAACGTCTTCGCATTCGCGTCGCGCTCCGTGAGCGCCTTCGCGATCCCGAACTGCTCGCGCACGGACGCGACGATCGAGCTGTGGTCGTAAACCGTCGAATCGACCGTGGCCGCTTTGATGTACGGCGAGACGATCACCGCCGGCACGCGCACGCCGAGGAGGTCGAAACCGAAGCGCTCCGGGCTCATCAACTCGTTCGGCGGGACGGCGCGCGGCGGAGGAACGTGATCAGCAAAGCCGCCATGCTCGTCGTACGTGATGACGAAGACCGTTTTCTTCCACACCGCTTCATTCGCGATCAGCGCGCGGTAGATGCTGCGAATCAACTGCTCCCCCTTCTTGAAGTCCGCGCCGCCGGTTGGTGGCTCGTTCTTGCCAGGGTGCTGACTGTTCGTTACGGCAGGATCGCCGAGGTGATTCGGCTCGATGAACGAATAGTCCGGGAGGTCGTCCTTCTTCACGCGGTCGAAGAAGTTGTCCATCATCCGGCGGTGATTCCACGTCACCGGCATCGCCCGCGCGTGCGCGTCGCCGTGATCGAAGACCTTGAAACTCTTCTTCGCCTTCGAGAGCGCGTGATAGATCGTCGTCATTCCGTAGAGCGCGAGATAGTTGTTCACCGTTGCGCTCGACTGTGCCGCGTGCGCGAAGAAGCGGTTCGGCCAGGTCATCCCCGGCACCGACGCATGCCAGTGATCGCAGAGCGCGAAGCTCTTCGCGAGCGTGGCCAGCACGGGGATGTTGCCCGGAGGCTGGCACCGCATGATCTCCGCGCCCTTGCCCGGTGCGTGGCGCTCGAACTCCTTGACGAAGCCGCGCATGTTGATCGGGTACGGCGGCTTGTAGTGCTTCGGGTTGCCGGAGGGATCGGTCTCGGTGAGCTGGTACATGACGCTGAAGTGGCGATGACTGGGATCGTGCGGGACCTCGAAGCCGGCCGTGGGCGTCGCGGGAATCTCGACCTTGTTGTTGTCGGGATTCGTGAACTTCTTCCCATGCAGTCCCTCGAATTTCTTCGGATGATCGAGAAAGCCGAACATGTGATCGAACGAACGGTTCTCGAGCATGAGCACCACGACGTGTTTCGTCTTCGAATGTGCGGGCATGAGCGTTCTCCCTGACGGACGATGGTAAGCTTTCGCGCCACCAGAAACGAGGAGCGAACCAATGTCCCGTATCGTGAAATGCGGTCTCATCCAGACTTCCCTCGCCGCGGACACCTCCGATCCGATCGAGAAGATCCGCGACGCGCAGATCGAGCGCACGCTCGGCTTCATCGACCAGGCCGGCGCGCAGGGCGTGCAGATGATTTGCATGCAGGAGATCTTCACCGGTCCCTACTTCTGCGCCGAGCAGTCCACGCGCTGGTACGACTCCGTCGAGAAGATCCCCGATGGCCACACCACGCAGCTCATGCAGGAGTACGCGAAGAAGCACAACATGGTCATCGTCGTTCCGCTCTACGAAGAGGAATCGACGGGCATCTACTACAACACTGCCGCCGTGATCGACGCCGACGGCCGCTACCTCGGCAAGTACCGCAAGAACCACATCCCGCACGTCGCGCCGGGTTTCTGGGAGAAGTTCTACTTCCGTCCCGGCAACCTCGGATATCCGGTGTTCGACACCGCGTACGGGAAAGTCGGCGTGTACATCTGCTACGACCGTCACTTCCCCGAGGGAGCTCGCGAGCTCGGACTGGCGGGGGCGGAGATCGTCTTCAATCCGTCCGCGACCGTGGCCGGACTCTCGGAGTATCTCTGGAAGCTCGAGCAGCCCGCGCATGCCGTGGCCAACGGCTACTTCATCGGCGCGATCAATCGCGTCGGCGTCGAAGGGCCGTGGAACATCGGCGAGTTCTACGGACAAAGCTACTTCTGCGATCCGCGCGGACAGATCGTCGCCATCGCACCGCGCGATCAGGACGCGCTCGTCGTCGCGGACCTCGATTTCGACAAGATCCGCGAGGTGCGCAACACCTGGCAGTTCTTCCGCGATCGCCGTCCGGAGACCTATCAGGGCATCGTTCGTCTCTAAAGAAATCAACCTCGTCGAGATCGTCCCTGAAGGTGAAAGTCGTTCCGGCCGACGGCGCGCCCGCGATGGCGATCCGGCCACACGCTACCGGCGACGACGGCAACCTCGGGTCCGTGCGGAGCATCGCGCGGTGCTACCCAGGCGCGATCCACTCAAGAACATCTCGCTCCAGCTGCGGAACAGATCGCCGACCGGTGAGCGTTGGGATCCTCAGCTGGCCCGCCGCTTTCCACTCCGCAATCCAGGTCTTCAGGTCGCTCTCCCACACGAGCGGATAGGCGAGCGCGATCCGCCACACCTTGTCGTATTCAATGCGGCTCGAGTGCACGAGCCTCTGCTCGACGCGTGCTTTGGCCATGCGCAGGTACCGGCTCCGTCGCTCGTCCAGCGCTGTCGATTTGTGCATGTCGGACGGAGCGAACATCGATGCCTGACTGGTTTGCGCGACACGGCGCCGTTCCTTTGCAACCGCTCGAACTTCTCGAGTCACCCCGAACAACTTCTCTTCTACTTCTTTGAATACCTTCACGCCCTTGTTATCACGCGTTCCGTACATCAGATGAAAGTGAGGCGTCTCGATCTCAGGCTTAAAGACGATCGCCGATCCCACATAGAGGAATCGTCCAGTCCTCTTGACGCTGCGCATGTATTCACGGATCGCCCGTTCCTCACGCGCATCTCCGGTCAAACCGGCAAACTCGTCTCGGATGTCGCGCCCGAACAGCCGCACGAAGCTCGTTGCCGACTTCTCGTCTTCGAGAAAGCGCCGGACGTGACCGGTCATGAAGTTGATCAGGACCTCGCTGCTCGGGAGCTGCAAGATTGGCGCGATGACATCCATCGAGAACCCCGACCAGCCTTTCGGATCGACGAAGAGGAAAGTAAACGCATTGCGCGGCTCGCTCGCAAACGCCAACAGATTCGGAACCGCTGCTTCAAACTCAGTGTTCAGCGCTCTTGCTTCGATGTCGGAAAGCGACTGCGCGTAAACATCGAGCTTCTCGAATGCGGACTTCCCCTTCTCGAGAAAACGGCAGCGAACGCGCAGGTCGCGCCCAAACATCTCGCGTACTCTCGCACGCGCCTCGCGAAAACACTCGACTGCAATTCCGAAAGACGTATCGCGGTACTCAGCGTCGCGGTGTTCCCACGGGCCCGCGAACGAATCGATGTAGTTGATCGTCCTCCATTGCGACCCGATGATCGGACCGAATCGAAGCAGATACTCCGACAGGACATAGTGTTTGAGGTAAGACTGCTCCCGTCCGTCGTACCACGGCGTCAGTGGCAACATACCTAAGCGAACACCAGCGACAGTTCCGACGCGACGGCGAGCGCCTCTCGTCGGTTAACGGAACGGCTCTCTGGCCGTTCCGGAAACGCGTCGTATGTGAGGCCGTCTAGAGAGCGGCCCGTCTCACTCTTCCGAACGCCACCCCACTGCTTGAAGAAAAACGGTACGTTTGCGGCCTCGCATTGGTCACGGATACTGACTACCCATTCGCGGTCAAGATGACGTGCACCGGGGCCGCTCTCACCTCCGACGATGATCCAGGAAATCCCGCCAAAGTCGAGAACTCCAAGGTCTTCCAGGAGCGGTTCAATGGAAAGGAACCGTACAGCGACGGGTGACTCCTGCAACGCCCGAATCCTAGGCACACCGTGCCGGCGGTTCTCGACGCTGACGCCCCACCAGATGTGGCGATCCTGTGCGTACGGCCGCAAGCGCGTCCGCAGAAGATCGCGCATTCGGTCCGCGCGCTTAGTGAGAACCTGGAACGTATGCCAGTCCGCGTGATGCATGACTTTGGCGACATCCTCGATGAACGCGTCCGAAACGCCGTCCTGGAACAAGTCGCTCATCGAGTTGACGAAGACCATTCGCGGCCGCGTCCACGTAAACGGTTCGCGGAGCTTTTCGGGGACGATGCGCAAGTCAAAACCCTGTTCGTACGGATGGCCTGGAACGCCGCGAAATCGCTCGGCAAACGTCTCTGCATAACAGTGGGCACATCCCGGACTGATCTTCTGACAGCCTCGAACAGGGTTCCAGGTTGTATCGGTCCATTCGATCTTCGACTTCTCGCTCACTTGCACACCTCGTTGTGCAAGTGTACACACACTTCCTCCGGGCCAGCGGGACGCGTCGTTTTGCGATTTTCGAGTACCGAAGGGACACACTTCGAAACAGCACAAACCGTCACACCCTAGAGCGGACGCGATTGGGATAATGACTCCGTGATCCGCACGCTGACCCGCGAGGACTTCGATGCGCTGCACGCGGCGTTTCTGGCCGCTTTCAGCGACTACGTCGTGAAATTCGCCCTCACGCACGAACAGCTCGCGGAGATGCTCACGCGCCGCGGCTGGGTGCCCGGGCTTTCGGTCGGCGCGTTCGAGGACGGATCGCTGGTCGCGTTCACGCTCAACTGCGTCGAAGGCGACCGCGCATACGACACCGGCACAGGCGTCATCCCCACACACCGCCGCCGCGGCCTCGCACGCGAACTGATGGAACGCTCGTTCGAGCTCCTCGGCGACCGCTGCTCGACGTATGTGCTCGAAGTCCTCGAGCCCAACGCGAAGGCGGTGGAGTTGTATCGCGCGACCGGATTCGAGGTCGTACGGACGTTCCAGTGCTGGAGCTATGAGTCTTCGAGTCGACGAGTCGACGAGTCGTCAAGCGGGATTCCTCGACGACTCGACGACTCGACGACTGGGAGGCTCCCCTTCGACGTCGAGCCCTCCTGGCAAAACTCGAACGCATCCATCGCCCGCGCAAAAGCGCCGCGCGTGATCCTCGGCGATGAAAACGGCTACGCGATCGTGTTCCCCGATCGCGGCGATCTCGCTCAGCTCGTCGTGCACGGCGACGCGCGCAGGCGTGGTCTCGGCGCGCAGCTGTTGGAAGCCGCGGCGCAGGCCGCCGGCAAACCGCTCGCGATCCTCAACGTCGACGAGTCGGATGCCGGGATCGCGGCGTTTCTCGAGCGCGCCGGCGCGAAGCGAACGGTGCGTCAGCTCGAAATGGTGCGCGCGTTGCAGCCGCGAGACGGAACGGCGCATGGCCCACGGGAACATACTCGTAGTCGACGATGACGAGAGCGTCCGTCGTCTGTTGATGGAGTACCTGACGGAGCGGTCGTGTGTCCATGTCGACGGCGCGCGCGACGGCGTGGAAGCGCTGCACCAGATCGCCATCCAGTCCTACTCGGTGGTCGTGCTCGACGTGATGATGCCGTACATGAGCGGCATCGATTTCCTCAGCTCGCTCGACGCGCTCATGTCCGATCCCTCGGTCAAGTCGCTCGACGATCCGCCCGCGGTGCTCGTCATCACGAGCATGCCGGCCGAGGATGTGCGCGCGGACGAGTTGCAGGACCGGTTTCCTTCGTTCGTGCGCGGCGTGATGCACAAGCCGCTCGACATCACCACCCTCGGCAACCGCGTCGACGCATTGTTGGGGTAGCGCTCGGAGCGCCGGCTTCCAGCCGGCCGCTACGCCGCCTTCCAGGCGGCCCGGGTTCCTCGCGAGAGCGTGCCGGCAAGATGCCGGCGGAGC
>DASYGV010000194.1:0-62874 GCA_035999335.1 Thermoanaerobaculia bacterium
GAAGCCACCGCTCTGGTAGGGCGGGCGGCGCAAGTGCGTACCAGAGCGGTGGCTCCCAACCGACCCGCCTCCCCCGCCACCGCACTCCTAGACCTTGGACATCCATCGCACGCAACGCTCCAGCGATTCGTGCATCTCGTCGCGCGACAACCGGATCGGCCGGCCGTGCCCCGGCAACACCCATTCGAACGAGTAGTCGAGCAATCGCTCCATCGAGCGGACCTGCTCGCTCCACGAATACCAGCAGGCGTCGCGGAACGCGTAGAGGTGTTCGCGGCGTGGGCTCCAGGCGAGGTGGTCGCCGGTGAAGAGGAACTTCCCGCGATAGAGGAACACGGCGTGGCCGCGCGTGTGGCCGGGAGTCGGGATCATCAGGACGTCGTCGCCAAGGTCGACCGGATCGAGACCGCGCGGCATGAGCTCGAACGTGCGGCCCCGCGCGTCGTCGAAATGCAGCACTCGCTCGCAGCCGAAACGCTCGTGGAACTTCACGTGATCAGCGATGTCGTCCTGGTGGGTGAGCAACATCCGCCGCACGTTCGGCAGCCGCTTGACCAGCGGCCCCGCGAACCGCGGCGAGTCGATCAGGATCTCGCGGTCGCGCAGGAAGTAGCTGATCGCGCCGAACGAGCTCTCGCTCGCGTAGCCGCAGCGGTAGACGTCGTCGTCGATGTGCTCCGGGAGCGCGTCGATCGCAGCGCGCGCACTATGAGAGGACCCGATCGACGACGTCGGGCAGGTGATCAGCGCCTTCTGCGCCGCGAGCCGTTCCTCATCCGTTTCCGGCTGATGGAAGACGAACGACTGATCGCGCTCGTCGCTGAACACCGTCGGCGCGAAGACCCGGCACGCGTCGCAGTCGATGCAGGTGGAATCGACGAAGAAATCGCCGGCGACGTTTTCCGGCAACCGCAGCGCGGGATCGGCCATGCCGGTGGAAACGATTTACAACGCGGATGCCTTCCGCCGCGCGGGGGGCCGGCGCCCCAAGTCTGCTCAATCCACACGCTTCGCCGTCTGATCGACGCCGAATTGATGCAACACGAGCTGCGTCGCGCGACCCTCGGCGTCGACGACGAACGTGATCTGCGCGTCGAGCGCCTTCAGGAAGAAGTCGCGCTCGCTCTCGGCGAAGATCGGGAACTTCGGTTGCGCGGTCGCCTGGAGGAACAGCGCGTTCTGCTCGCGCGTGATGGCGATGACGAAGTCCGGCGTCAGCTGATAGCGGCCGACGTAGCGCTCGAGCACCGCGGGATCGACGGCGATCTCTTTGCGCTCTTTCGGCGCCGGAGCCTCGCCTTCGATCCGTTTCGCCGGCATGTCCCTCCCGTTCTGATGCAGGACGAGAGCGGGCGCGCGGCCGTCGACGTCCGGCTCGAACGTGATCCGGGCCTCGACGACCTTCAGGAAAAACTCGCGATCGCCTTTCGGGAAGATCTCGAACTTCGGCTGACCAGTCAGCTGCACGAAGAGCTGCTCTCCCTCGCGCGTCACGGTCATCACGAAATTCGGCGCGAGCTCGTAACGGCCGACGAAGTGATCGAACGTCTTCGCGTCCGCGGCGACCTGCTTCGGCGACTCCGCGAGCGGCGAGTCACGATCGAGCAGATGGCGGCCGATGTCATCCGGTCCGGCGGCGGTCGCCGCATTGGAGAGGACGACCACGCCGGTGCGGCTCTTCGGGTCGAAGCCGATGAACGAGCGGTAGCCGCCGGTGCCGCCGTTGTGCCACACGATCTCGCGTCCGTCTTTCGACGCGACATGCCAGCCGAGCGCGATCTTCAGGCCGTCGTTTCCGGTGGGCTTTCGCGTCGTCAGCATCGAAGCCATCGCCGGAGCGAGGGGCGACTTCTCGTAGCCGAGGAAGGCGGCGAGGAAAGTGAGCATGTCGTTCGCTGACGAGCGAAGCGCCCCCGCTCCGGCGAGCGTCGGGAGATCCCAGTTCGCCGCGGGCTGCAGTTGCGCGTCGTGTCCGGACGCGAGCCGCGGTTTGAGCGCCTCGGAGATCGCAACGGTCGTGCTCTTCATCGCCAGCGGCGCGGTGATCCGCTCGCGCACGAGCGTCTCGTAGTCCTTCCCGGCGCGGCGTGCGAGCGCATGCCCGAGGAGGCCGGCGCCGAGGTTCGAGTATTCGTATTGCGCGCCGATGTCGCGCGACAGCTCGTACTTCGAGAGGAAGTCGTACATCTGCGCGACGGTGTAGTCGGCGTACGGATTCTCGGCATTCGCGGGAGTGAGATTTGCGGGAAGACGCGGAAGCGCCGAGGTGTGCGTGGCGAGATCCTGCAGCGTGATCTTCTTGCCTCCGCGCTCGGGGACCTTCACCGTCGCGGGAAGGTATTTCGCCACGGGATCCGTGAGCGCCACCTCGCCGCGCGCGACAGCATCGGCGAGGAGCAGCGAGGTGAAGACCTTCGTCACCGAGCCGATCTCGAACAGAGTGTTGCCGTCGACCGCGCGCTTCCCTTTCGCATCGAGATGTCCGTGAGACACGATCCTGCGGCCGTCCGCGTCGATGATGCCGACGACGATCCCGACGCTCTGACGCTGTGCATCGATTCGGTCGACGAGGATCTTTTGGATCTCGTCAGTGGTAGGCGTGGCGGCTTTCGCCACGAGCGAAAACGAAAGCAGGATGGCGACGAACAGGCGTTTCATGGGCCACATTTTGCACCGGCTACACTCCATCCCATGAACCTGCTGATGAGACGACTCGCACTCATCGCTTTTCTCGCATGCAGTGCGACGGCCTCGGAGATCGCGATTACGTTCGACGATCTGCCGGTGGTGACGTCAGCGGATCTGATCGCGCGGCAGCAGCGGATCACGCGCGATCTGCTCGCGCACCTCACGTCGCGAAAAATCCCGGTGGTCGGACTGGTGAACACGGGCAAGCTGGCCACACCCGCCCACGTGGCGCTGCTCGATCGCTGGCTCGAGGCGGGATTCGAGCTCGGGAACCACACGCACTCGCATCGCGATCTGCACGTCATCAGCGCGGAGGCGTTCGAAGTCGACATCGTGATGGGCGAGACGCCGCTGCGCGACGTGATCCGCAGGCGCGGCGGGACGCTCCGCTATTTCCGGCATCCATTTCTGCACACCGGGCGCTCGGATGACGTGCGCGCACGCATCGACGCGTTTCTTGCGAAGCGAGGCTACACGGTAGCGCCGGTGACGATCGACAACTCGGAATGGATCTTCGCCCGCGCCTACGAGCGCGCCGATCGTTCTGTCCGCGCAAAGGTCGTGAACGCGTATCTCGATTACATGATGGCGAAGGTCGAGTACCACGACGCGGAGGCGAAGAAGTTGTTCGACCGCGAGATCCGTCAGGTACTGCTGGTCCACGCGAACGCGCTCAATGCCGAGGCGTTCGGGAAACTCGCGGACCGGCTCGCGAAGCGTGGGCATCGCTTCATCACGCTCGAACGCGCACTCGAAGATCCCGCGTATCAGTCGCGCGACGGCTGGCGCGGCGCGGGCGGAATCTCATGGCTCGATCGCTGGGCGCTCACTCGCGGCGTACCGAAGGGGTTTTTCGCGAACGAGCCGCGCACGCCGCAGTGGGTGCAGGACTTAGCGGGAATCGAGGAGTAAGGAACGTAGGGCATGGCTTCAGGCTTCAGCCCGCCCTACGTGACGCTGCTCACGGCCGGACCAGGCCTTCAGCACTACGTTGCTGGCGACACACCCGATTCCCACCGCAGGCCCACTGTTCGCGCAATTCGTTTTCTTGTAAGGAGGTTCCCTCTCGTATGCGTCGTTCTCTCTCTCTTCTGGTTCTCCTGTCTCTTCTGTCGCTTCCCGCATTCTCGAACACGATCACCGTCAACGGATTCACCGACGCGCTCAGCAACAGCGACGGCGTCTGCACGATCCGTGAAGCGGTTCTCAACGCGAACTTCAACAACGGCGCGTGGACGGATTGCGCGGCCGGATCGGGTCACGACGTCGTCAATCTTCCCGCCGGCACGATCACCTTCTCGATCGCCGGCACGCAGGAAGACGCCGGCCTCCTCGCCGATCTCGACGTGTGGGACAGCGTGACCGTCAATGGCAACGCTGCCGGCACGACGATCGACGTCAATGGGAAGGAGCGCGCGTTCGACTTCAACCCGACCACGTTCCCGACTCCCGGCACCGGCGCCCCGATCACGGCGTCCCTCAACGACATCTACATCACGAACGGCTTCGTCTTCGGAGGCGATGGCGGCGGAATGCAGGTCCAACCGAATGCCACCGTCACCGCGACCAACATCACCATCTCGAACTGCGAGACGAACAACGACGGCGGCGGCGTGATGAACAACGGCACGCTGACGATGATCAACTGCACGGTCACCGGCAACGTGTGCCCATGGCTCGGCGGCGGCGTCGCCAACAACGGGTTTCTCACGTTGAAGAGCTGCACGATCACGAACAACTCGCAGTACGGCGCCGGCCCGCCGCACGCGCAAGGCGTCCGCGCCTCGGGTCCGACGACGATCCAGAACACGATCATCGCCGGGAACGGCACCGGGGCTCCGGATTTTGAGCCGGAGTACGAGGGCACGCTCACGTCGCTCGGCCACAACGTGATCGGTCCGAACGGCGTCCCGCCGCACGTCCCAGCGACGGGCGATCAGGTGGACATCACCACCGCGCAGGTGAATCTCGCACCGCTCGCCAACAACGGCGGACCGGTGCCGACACACGCACCCAACGCCGGGAGCGTGGCCATCGATCAAGGCAACAGCGACGGCCTGACGACGGATGAACGCGGATCGCTTCGCCCCTGCGACGATCCGATGATCGCGAACGCCACGGGCGGCGACGGCGCCGACGTCGGCGCCTTCGAGATCCTCGGCACGTGCGCTGCGCCTAACGATCCTCCCGTGGCCGTCGCCGACTCGTACGACATGGATCAGGATACGACGCTGAACGTCGGCGCACCGGGCGTTCTCGGCAACGACTCGGATCCGAACGGCGACTCGCTCACGGCGACGCTCGTCAGCGACGTTTCGAACGGCACGCTCGTCCTGAACGCCGACGGTTCCTTCACCTACGAGCCCGATCCGGGATTCGTCGGCGACGACACGTTCACGTACAACGCGTCCGACGGCACAGACGACTCGAACACGGTGACCGTGACGATCCACGTCGCCGATACGCAACCACCGGTGATCACGATCTCACTCGCGAAAGACTCGCTCTGGCCGCCGAATCACAACCTGATCCAGGTCGGACTCTCCTATTCGACCAGTGACAACGGCGGCGGCACGGTGACGTCGAGCGTTGCCGTCTACAGCGATGAAGACGATCTGGCGCCGGAGTCCGGCAATCACTCACCCGACGCGAAGGACGCCTTGCGTCTGCGCGCCGAACGGAGTGGAACCGGCGATGGCCGCGTCTACCTCATCGTCATCACTGCGACGGATGCGTCGTCGAACACGAGTCATGCCTGCGCGACCGTGGTCGTGCCGAAGAGCATGTCGGCCGCAGACGTGAGCGCCGTGAACGCGCAAGCCGCTGCAGCCGTATCGCAGTGCGGCACGATTCCCGCGGGCTACTTCGTCGTTGGCGATGGCCCGGTCGTGGGTCCGAAACAGTAACGTCGCGTTTTTTGTACAACCTCGGGCGGCCTTTCGGCCGCCCGAGGCGTTTCAGCTGGGTTTCCAGCGCGCCGGTCCGTTAATCGCGGCCACGACGTAGCAGACGCCGGCCAGCGCGAAACTAGCCGGGATCCCCAGCGCCACGGACACCATCACCGCCGCACCGCCTCCGAGAACGCTCGTCACGCCGTTCACCGCGAGCGCGGCCGGCGCGCCCTGCTCGCGATGCGTAAACCGCAAGCCCGACGGGAACAGCATGCCGAGCAGAAGTCCCACGAGCGCGGCACACCCTCCAGTCCACAGCGCGCGCATGGTGAGCGAAGCATCCATCGTCAGTCGAGCGAGTGGAGAGATCACGACGATCGGCAGCAAAGCCAACAACAGTCCGGCCACTGCCGCGACGGCGGACACCGCGCTGCGCGTTCGCACGATGCGCGTCGACAATGCGCTGCCGATTCCCGTCGCCACGAGAAGACTCGCCAGCACGACCACCAGCGAATAAGTAGGATGTCCGAGGACGACGTGCATCCTCTGCATCAATGCGATCTCAGCGAGCATGAAGCCCGCGCCGAGTGCTCCGAAGTAAACCCAGGCGCGAGCACCCGGCAACACGGGTGTGCTCGACCGCAACGATGCGAGAAGGGTCGGACCGAGCAGCACCGCGCCGACCAGCAACACGGCGAGCAGCATGAGCATCATGCCGGTCATGGCCGTGATATTGCCCGGAACCACACCACCGCCGACTCCGTAGCTCTCGCGCATCGTGCGCAATACCGTGAACGGACGAAGCCACGCACGCGGCGCGACGAGCTGAAAGAAGAACGGACGATCGTCGGTCGGCGCGGATGTGTCGAGACCTTGGGGCGCGCCGGCGTCGCCCAGCGCCTCGACCGACTCCGCCTCGAGCAGCGCCTCGATGAGCGGGTCGGGTGCAGGACGCCCGGGAGCGACGAGAAGCCGCCATTTCAGAACGCTCTCCAATTGCGCGAGAACCGCTCGATCCTGAGCCGAGAATGGTCGCGGACTGACCAGGATCGTCGCGCAACGACTGGAGGCCAAAACGGCCAGATGGTCGCGCGGTCTCTCGACGCCGCGATCGAGCAGCGCCGCCATGGCGAGAGAGATCAGTCTCGCCGTCTCACTGATGTGCTTTGCGTCGTACCAGCGCGAGAACGTCAGAATGCCGTTGGGCTCGACCCGTCTCAGAAACAATCCCCAGGCCTCGCGCGTGTAGAGCGTCGCCTCGGTATGCGCAAATGCGCCTGCCGAAGTGGCCGCCCATGTGTCGATCAGCGAGGCCTGAAGAACGCTGCACTGAATGTTCGTCCGCGCGAGTACGGCTCGCCCATCCCCCGTGACGATCTCGACGCGTGGATCGCGAATGACCGGTGAAACGTGAGCGACCTTTTCGAGCAGATCTTCCATCGCCGGATTGATCTCGATGCCGAAGACACGCTCGTGTCCGTAATGCAGCGCCGCAAGGACGTCGCGACCTCCTCCGGTGCCGATCACGCAAGCCGTCCCGCGCGGACGAAGCCAGTGCGCGGCCGTGACGCCGTCGTACCGAAGGAAGGTGAGCTCGGCCGGATCGCGGTACGCGTGCACCGGCGTCCAGGCGTCGCCATCGATGCGGATGATGCTCGTCGGATAAACGCCGCTCGGCTTGAAGATCGGCGAAGGCTCCCAGAGCACCGGCACCGTCCTGGGGACGAACTCGGTCGCGTAGACATACGACAATGGATTCCAACGCTCCAGCGCGGGCCGTTCGTTCTTGCGGAAGTTGCTTCCCTTCGCGTGATGGAGGAGCAGACCGGCGGACGTGGTCTCCGTGAGGACGATGATCGCCAGCGAGATCGCGATGAGTCCTGCCGATCGAAGCCTTGCGCGGTTCGGCGCGATGAGCCATGCACCGGCCGCTGCCAGCGCGGCGAGAAATGCCGTTGCGCTCGGGCCGCTGAGCGGACCGAGAAGCGCGAGCGGAGCGAGCGCTCCGCCCGCGGCGGCGATCAGGTCGATCGCGTACAACGTGGAAATCGGCAGTTCCCCTCGCGACATCAGCCGCGCGATGACTGCCCCGCCGGCGATGAGGGGCACCGTGTTCGCCACGACGACGAGCAGCATCGACGCGAACGCGGTGAGATCGGCGCGAAAAAAAAGCGGCGTGACGACCGTTATTGCGTCGGCCGCGAGCAATCCCGCGCTCAGCGCAATCATCCGACCGGCCAGCCACGGCCCGAGCGGTTGGCCTTCCCGCTCCGCTCGCGCGGCCTGCAGCGATCCCGCCGTCAGCCCGAGCATGGCCAGATTCAGAACGACGAACGCGAGGCTGTACCACGTGGTCACCGACAGAAGGCGTGTGAGCAACACCTCCTGAGCAACGATGATGGCCGCTGTCAGCGCCAGCAACGCAACGATGCGGAAGGTTCGCGGACGCGAGCCGGCGTCGACGGTCACAGACATGGGCCGCGATTATCGACTGAAACGTAGGGCGCGGCTTCGGCCCCGGCTTCAACGCGCCTCTCCCGGGTGGCGTCCCGGCTCGAAAGGCGGCGCGGCAACCTTCATCCGGTCCTCCGGGCGGTGTACCTGCTTACCGTTCAAGTCTTCCTGTAAGCATGAGCCCAGCCCAGGTTCTCGGATGCGTACTGTCGGGGTCATCGCTGCGAATCGCAACGAGCTGAGCTTCACGCACCGCTGCCAACACCGGGGTGCCCTGCGCGATGGCGCGATGAATTCGCTTGAAGAGTGTCGCCGCAGACTGGTCCTCGACATCCCACAGGGTGCCAACAACCAGAGGCACTCCGGCCGCGAGAAACGATTGAGCGATGCTGGGCGCACCGTCGAGGTGAACGGTCGCTCCGCGCAACGTGCCGCATGCGGCGAGAACGACGAGGCGAGTGCGCTCCAGCGACATGCGCGCGATGTCGTGCGAGTACAACAAGCCCGACTCGCCCACATCCGCGGAAAAGACGAGGAACGATTGCTGTTCGCTTCTTTCGGACGAAACGGCGTGACCGGTGAAATGAATCACGGCCGCGTCGCGGCTTCCATCGAGGAAGCGGCGCTTGGTAGCGGCGTCGCCCGTGAGAAGGATCGATGAACGATAAAGAGACGCAATCGTCCGCGACTCGGCTTCGGCAGCCGGCAGAGGTGGCAGGTCGGCATAGGAAGACGATGCATGCGGATTTCCGATGATGAGTGCATTCTGCGGAAGCGCCGACTCGGTCGACGGGGTCCGATATACGGCGAATGCTGCGCTTGGAGCCGTCGTGACGAAGACATCCTCGATGAGGTAGTGACCGCTCGCAGCATCGTAGAGAGCGCCCCAAGGCAGGCTCTCGAGAAATTTGGAGGGGATGAAGACGATCGTGGAAGCATCCGCGAGGCGTCCTCGAACAGGCCCGATTAGCAGACGATGCAAATCGGCTCCTGCCGACTGAACGTCTCGAATGGCCGCACCATTACGAATGATGGAGAGCCAGTCCACCACGCGGGCTTCCAGCAACTGTGAATCGATCGCGATTGTGTCCATTTGGAGATTGCGTCCCCAGGTGAGAACGATCACCTGCTCCGGCAACACCACGTATTGGACGACGACCGTTCCCGCAGGCAGCGAGCCCCTGGCGGCCGTCACATCAGCTGCGGTTCTCGCCAGTCGATCCAACAGAGCCTGTCCGCGCGCACGTTGTGCGATGGCGAATGCGCGCGTTGCGTCTCTTCTGCGCACTGCGATTCGCATCGCTTCGGCAAACAATGCCTCCGCGGCGTCCGGTACCGTGCCGCTCAACGCGAAATCCGTCATCTGCCGGCGTTGAGCCGCCACGCCTTCGATTCCGGACTCGAAGTCCCGAATGGCAACTTCTTCCGCCCTCAGGGCCAGATGAGCCCTTCCTCGTTCCAGGAAAAGCTCGGGCAGCAGGATCGCGCGCTCGTTCGCCGTCGCGTACGCGATGGCTCGGGTGAGTGCATCAATGCTCGTCTTTGGATTCGCGCGACGCTCGGCAAGCCCGACTGCGGCATCGATGTCCGCGTCGAGCTTGGCGCGAACCTTCGCGTCCGGAATCCGCGCGGATGCGGCTCGCGCACGAACGATGTCCTGCCGCGCGCCGCGTGCGTCGCCGTTGGCGGCACGAGCGCTGGCGCGGCGTGCCATTGCATCTGCGACCAGGTCCGCACGCGCGGACGACGGAATGGCGCCGATCTCCAGGTCCAGAAGCGCCAAAGCAGCGGGGAGGTTTCGATCGCGCATCAGAATTCGTGATGAGCCGCCCAGGGAAACTTGCAGGCGGTGCGCGTTCCCGGCCAGAGTGAGCAGCTCGAACGCGCGTCGCCTGTGATCCCACGCCTGCGCCGGCCGGCCGAGCACGTCGAAAATCTCGGCGAGCATGTTTTCCATTGCGCCGCCATTCACGGTCTCGTGAAGCTTGTCGTACAGAGACGCGCTTTCCGTCGCTGCTGCAAGAGCCGCATCCCAATGCCCCATCACCCCTCGACTGTGGGCGATCTGCCATAACACCAACGCAGTGAGCCCGTAATGCGCACCCGGAGCGGTGCGCATCTCGCGCAGCAGGGTTTCGGCCTCCATCGCCGCCTCGGCATTTCGACTCTGTTCGGCGAGTGCGCCGCTCGCATACGAACGAGCCAGCCGGGACATCGGGCTATTCATATCCGCAAAGACGCGCGCCGAGCGTAAAAGCTTCACGCGGGCACTTTCGGCGTCGCCCGCGTCGCGGAGCGCCCGGGCTTCCCGGTAGTCGAGATACGCGCTGGCGAGTGCGCTGCGCCGCATCGGGTCGTGAGCCGCGGCCTCGATGACGGCCATGCATTCGCTCGCGAAGGTGTCGCCGGAAAGCTCCTGCACGCCGGACGCCAGCTCCCGGGCGACGTCGAGATTCTGCGTTGCCCGTTCCTCATCTCCCGCCAGAACTGCCTCTGCCCATGCCGCGGGCAGTACGCTCTCGGCATGGATACGCGCGTGCTGACGGAAACGGCGGGCGACGTCACGAGCGAGCACCGAAACCCTGGATGGCGAAGCATGCATCACTGCGGCGAGCGACGGCGGCCACGCGTCGTCTTCCGCGACATGGTTGGTTGCGTCGACTCTCTCGCGCAGACCCACACGCAGGACCGAGTCTCGTTCCAGCGTCAGACATCGCTGCCATTCGGCGTGCGCAACACGTCGCAACCCCATCGCCTCGATCACTGCCGCGCGATTGCACGAGGCGGATGGCGCGTGCGCGTCGATCGCTACCGCGCGGTTGGCAGCGACGAGGGCAGGCACGAGTTTCTGCGGCGCGCCGCCCGTGAGCGCGGCTGACAGCTCCGCCGCGGCGACATCGCTCCAGTCCGAAGCGCTATGAGTGGCCGCCGCAGCGGACTGGAACTCGCGCGCGGAAGCCTCGAAACGCGCCGCCGCGTAATGCGCAACGCCGGCAGCGCGTCGCGCTTCCACGGAATCGAGATCGTTCGCACACTCTACGACGCGAGCGGCCGCAGCGCGAAGTTGGACTGATGCCAGCCCGGTTCGAGCGAGGACTTCGCTGCGAGTCCGGCACGACAGCCGCGCGTGATGGCGCGTGACGATGCCATCCGAATCGATCAGCTCCGTCAGGGCTCGCCGCATGACGGCCGTGCGATAGGTCCGATAAGCCGGCCTCCACCCCGCCACAATGAGGATTGCGGCGATGACGACGGCCACCATCCGAGCAGCGCGGCACGAGCGCATGTTCCATAGCGTAGACCGCGCCCTGACGATGTCAACTCACCGCCAGCTGCTCGGGATGCAACCGGTGCCGAGACCCAATTCGTCCGAAACCGGCAGAGGCTTGGAAGCCACGCTGACGGCGAGGTCGTAGTACATCCCGAAATGACCCGGAGTGTCTTCGGTGGGTGGGATGCCAGCGACGTCCATCTCGGTTTGATTTCCGATCGTGATCAGGTTCGTGCCTGGCTTGAAGACCAGGGGTCTCGGAGCGTCCGTGGCGAGGTCATAGACAAGGAGCAGCGGCGACTCGTCCTCGATTTGCAACTCGAGCTGCGCCCACTGGCCCAGGTGCCGCGCCGGCCAGTGGAATTCAGGACTGAATCTCGTGCGAAATTGCTCGGCGGGGCCCGCCGACAGAACGCCTGCCGTGATATCGAAATACGCCCCTACGCGACCGGAACCGATCTTCGGCAGCAGGTAGCTGCTCTGAATGCCCAGGAACGTCGGAGACACCTGGCTGAGCTTGGGGATCATTTCGTGAAACGACGGCAGGATGGTTAATGGCGGCGCGGACAGAATGCGGTTCGCCAGAGCGATTCGCACGTTCTTGGCTTTTACGTGTTGATACGTGTAGTTGAACCGATCGTAGTAGTCTGACAGGTCGGGCGCCCACACGCCGTTGGCGTTTTCGTCGAAATCACTTCGATAGAATTCGACATAGGTGAAGTGGGGATCGTCCTGATGCTGGCTCCTGTCCTGGAAAACCGCGCGCCGGACGACTCCATCGAGCTGGCCCTCCGGGTCTACGAAACAACAGAGTCCTTCGAACAAAATCGTCAGGGTTGGCATCGCTTGGCTCCTCTCGTGTCGCTCCTGTGGCAGTGACATAGAGAGACTGTCATGAGGATTTCCCGCTTCCACGACCGAGAAAAGTCTCCTGTGCGTCGCTCTCACTGAGGACAAGGAGCAGCCATGGCGACAATGAAAAGCGCGAGAAAAAAGTCCACTGAAATCGTGGGCACTGACTCAGCCGGTCCAAAGAAATGGACGACCATGTTCTTTCTCGCCGGCGACAATGATCTCAGCGACCTCATCCCGAGCAAGATGTCCGGTCTCGAACGTGTCACTTCGAAAAAATCGGCAGGCGTGCTGGCGCAATTCGATGGCCGGGACGGGGAGGCGATCCAGATCCATGTGAACGAAATCGAGAACGAAGCACCCGTGGGACTCGGGGAGCTGAACGGTGGAGACATCGAAACTCTCATCGCCTTCGCGGAACGGGCGCGAGTCAAGGCGCCGTCGCAATGCCGCGCGCTCGTCATCTGGAGCCACGGAACGTCTGTCGATCCGGTGGAGTCTTCCGCGCGCGCTCAGATTTCCCGATTCCGGACACCGCTCCGTTCATTAGCGAAGCGCGCAAACCAGGCCATCGTCCCACCGATCCTGCGGGGAACGCTCTTCCCCACGACGACACTTCGACGACTCGTAACCAGAAAGATCGGTCCCGATCACACCATCACCGCCGACTTCACCGGCCCCGACAAGACGAGCAGCGATTATCTGAGCAACCTGGAACTGAAGGATGCCCTCGCCCGGATCGACAAGCAACAGCGGGTCAACATCCTCGGTCTCGAGGCCTGCCTCATGAACACGATCGAAGTCGCATATCAGTTCCGCGGCCTCGTTACGTGTTTTCTTGCTTCGCAATCCAGCATTCCTCGAAAGGGTTGGATCTACGAGGCTGTTCTTAGTTCGTTCCAGGACGTGGCGGCGAGTGACGAAGAGGTCGCGGCGAGCGTCGTCCGCGCCGCGCGCTACATGAAACCCTCGGACGAGCGCAACGTGACTCTGTCCGCCCTCCGCATGGGGAAGCCCATCGAGGCCGTCGAGAAAGCGATCTCGAAACTTGCCGATGCCATGACGACTGCGCTGGAGGACCCCCGGCAGCGGGACCGGATCGCTCTCGCCCACCACCGCGCACAGGCGTTCGCGGAATCCGAGACCATCGACCTCGTCGATTTTTGCCGGCAGCTGCAGAAACTAGTCACGGCGTCGCAGATCGTAGTGGCGGCGCAGGAAGTTGAGACTCAGGTCGAGTCGTTGGTTCTCGAGAACGTCGCGCACGGCATCAGCGTCGCGCGGGCTCACGGCGTATCCATTAGCTTCCCCAAGCGAAACTACATATCGCCGACATACAGCGATCTCGATTTCGCGAAGAAAAGCTCATGGGTCAAGTTTCTGAGTGCGTACTACGACAAGGTGTACCCGCTCGCGGGACAGACCCAGCCCCAGCCCCCGCCATCAGGCACCGGGGCGCGGGAATCGAGAAGGAACACTCCGCATTAGAGTTCCCGACTATGTTCGACAACCTGCAGGAAAAGATGGATCGGGTCTTCAAGACCCTGCGCGGTGAAGCCAGCCTCAACGAGTGGCACATCGACAACGCCCTGAAAGAGATCCGCGTCGCGCTACTCGAGGCCGACGTGCACTTCAAGACCGTCAAAGACTTCACCAACCGGGTGAAGGAAAAGGCGAACGGCAGCGACGTCCTCACGGCGTTCTCGCCCGCGCAGCAGGTCACGAAGATCGTCCGCGACGAATTGCAGACCCTTCTCGGCGGAAACGAAGTCGGCCTCGCGCTCGTCGGCTCTCCCGCGGTCGTGATGATGGTCGGCCTGCAGGGCTCCGGCAAGACGACAACCTCCGGCAAGCTCGCGCTGCACATCAAGAACCGCGGGCGGCGTCCGCTGCTCGTGCCGTGCGACGTCTACCGCCCCGCCGCCATCGACCAGCTCCGCATCGTCGCGAACAACGTGAAGGTCCCGTTCTACGAGATCGGCGACAACCGCAATCCGATCGACATCGCCAACAAGGCGCTGTCCGAGGCGAAGACGCTGCTGTACGACACCGTCATCCTCGACACCGCCGGGCGCCTGCACATCGACGACGAGCTCATGAAGGAGCTCCACACGATCCGCGACGACGTCCGTCCCTCGGAGATCCTCTTCGTCGCCGACGCCATGACCGGCCAGGACGCGGTGAAGTCGGCCAAGGAGTTCGACGAGCGCCTCGGCGTCACCGGCATCGTCCTCACGAAACTCGACGGCGACGCGCGCGGTGGCGCGGCGCTGTCGATCAAGTCGGTTGTCAATCGCCCGATCAAATTCGTCGGCGTTGGCGAGAAGTACGTCGACCTCGACGTCTTCTTTCCCGACCGCATGGCCCAGCGCATCCTCGGCATGGGCGACGTGCTCTCGCTCATCGAGAAAGTCGAAGCGGAAGTCGATCAGAAGGAAGCCGCGCGCCTCGCCGAAAAGGTCGCGAAGGACAAGTTCACGCTCGAAGACCTTCGCTCGCAGTTGCAGCAGGTCAAGAAGATGGGACCGCTCTCGTCGCTGGTGAGCATGCTGCCCGGCGCCGGAAAGATCAGCGAGGAGGACGTCGACGAGTCAGCGGTCGTGCGCATGCAGGCCATTCTCGACTCGATGACGAAGAAGGAGCGCGAGTTCCCGCAGATCCTCAACGGCCACCGCAAGAAGCGCATCGCCAAGGGCTCCGGCACCTCGGTGCAGGAGATCAATCGTCTTCTGAAGCAGTACCTGCAGATGAAGAAGATGATGAAGTCGTTCTCGAAGGGATTCGGCGCGCGGAAGTTCGGAAAGATGATGAAGGGGCTGCCGCCCGAGTTTCTCCAGTAAACTCTCAGGAGGAGGTCGCCCATGGTCTCTCTCCTCGATTTGTGGCTCCCGATCCTCGTCTCCGCGATCGTCATTCAGGTCGTCAGCAGCATCATGCACATGGCCCTGCCGTTCTGGCACAACGCGGACTACGGCAAGCCTGATGATGACCGGCCGTTCCTCGAGGGCGCGCGCCCGCTGAAGTCCGGCATGTATCTTTTCCCGAAGGTGGACTGGAACAAGATGACCGCCGACGAGAAGGCGGAAATGCAGAAGGGGCCGAGCGGAGTCATGTACATCCGCAATCCGGCCACGTTCTCGTTCCCGAAAACGCTTCTGCTCTGGTTTCTCTACTGTCTCGTGAGCGCCGTGTTCGTGGCTTACATCGCGGGGCAGACGCTCGCAGCAGGCACGCCGTATCTGCGCGTGTTCCAGATCGCGGGCGCGACGGGGACGATCTTCTGGTCGTTCGGGACGAACTTCGCCGACGCGATCTGGTACGGCAAGCCGTGGACCGCGGCGATCAAGTACGCGATCGACGGATTGATCTATGGATGCCTGATGGGCGGCGTGTTCGGCTGGCTGTGGCCGAATTAGGAATTCGCCCCATGGGGTTGCTGTTCGGCCGGACGCTCGGGTACGATCCGCAGCCCTAAATCTCAAGGAGTTACTGAATTCATGCTGAAGATTCGTTTGCGCCGCGGTGGAGCCACTCACGCCCCCTTCTACCGCATCGTGGTTTCCGACTCGCTCAAGACGCCGTCCGCGGCGACGGTCGAGCAGATCGGCCATTACGATCCGAAGAAGAACCCGGCTGACGTGAAGATCGACCGCTCGCGCGTCGACTACTGGGTCAGCAAGGGCGCCCAGCTCTCGCCGACCGTGAAGTCGCTGCTCAAGAAGTACAAGGCCTGAGGTGCCGTGCGCGAGTTGATCGAGTTCCTGGCCAAGTCCCTCGTCGACAATCCCGACGAGGTGAGGGTCCGCAGTCACGAGCGTGACCAGCAGACCATCCTGGAGCTTGAAGTCGCGCCGGAGGACCTCGGCAAAGTGATCGGGCGCCAGGGCCGCACGGCCCGCGCCATCCGCGTGCTCCTCAACGCGGCCGGCCAGAAGACACGCCGCCGCTTCTCGCTCGACATTCTGGACTAGCGATGTCCGGGCGCATCGCCGTCGGCGTCATCCGCAAAGCGCACGGAGTCCGCGGCGAGGCTAGTGTCGAGCCGTGGACCGATTCCCTCGATCGCTTCGACGAGCTGAAGTCCGTCACGCTCGTCTCGCCGGATGAGAAGGAGACGCGCGACGTGCGCGTCGAGCACGTCCGCGCTCACGCCGGCCGCGCGCTCATGAAGTTCGCCGGCATCGACACGCCCGAGGACGTGCAGCTCCTGCACAACTGGACGCTGGAGATTCCTGAAGAAGACGCACGCGAGCTCGAGGCGGACGAGTACTTTCTCCACGATCTGCCCGGACTCACGCTCGTCGATGCCGAGGGACGCGAGCGCGGCGTCGTGGTCGATGTCTACGAAGGCGGCGGCGGGATTCTCCTCAACGTGAGACGCGCAGACGGCAAGGAGTTCGAGCTGCCGTTCGCGGCGGCCCTGTGCACGGAGATCGACCTTTCCGCTCGGCGTATGGTCGTTTCGATTCCTGAAGGGTTGGAAGATCTGGACGCGATCCAGGAGTAGTCTCAGAGACTGTGCGACTCGACTTTGTCACGATCTTCCCGAACATGTTCGCGCCCTTCCTCGCCGAGGGGGTGATCGCGCGCGGGGTCAAGCAGGGGTTGCTCGAGGTCCGTGTGTGGGACCTGCGCGAATACGCGAGCGATCGCCATCGCTCCACCGATGACGAGGCGTACGGAGGCGGGCCGGGGATGGTGATGCTCGGCGAGCCGGTGTTCCGGTGCGTGGAGGCGATTGGAAGCGGGCCGCACCTCGTCATGACCTCCCCCCAGGGCCGCCGCTTCGACCAGCACGTGGCCCAAGAGCTCGGCGACAAAGGGCATGTCGTTTTCCTCTGCGGTCGCTACGAGGGCTTCGATCACCGAGTCCACGAGACGCTTCAGCCCGACGAGATATCCATCGGCGACTTCGTCGTCTCCGGCGGCGAGCTCCCGGCGATGCTGATGGCTGACGCGATCGGGCGGCTCATCCCCGGTGTCGTGGGCAACACCGGTTCCGTCGAGGAAGACTCGTTCTTCCGCGGTCTGCTCGACTATCCGCACTACACCCGCCCCGAGGAGCTGCGGGGGCGGCGCGTGCCCGACATCCTCCTCTCCGGACATCACGAGAACATCCGCAAGTGGCGGAAGGAGCAGGCTTTGCGCGCCACGCTGGAGAAGCGTCCCGATCTTCTCGAGACCGCGGAGCTCGACGAAGAGGCGCGGGAAATACTCGGGAGGCTGGGCAAGTTCTAGCCCGAGCCCGTATACTGACGCGCTTTTCAATCACACTGGAGTACAACAAGTCATGGCAGAAATCATGAAACTCGTCGAGTCGAAGGAGATCACGCGGACGGACCTTCCGTCCTTCGGTCCCGGCGACACGATCAAGGTCCACGTCAAAGTCAAAGAAGGCGACAAGGAGCGCATCCAGATTTTCCAGGGTGTCGTGATCTCGCGCCGTGGCGGCGGTTCGCGCCAGATGTTCACCGTTCGCAAGGTTTCAGGCGGCATTGGTGTGGAGCGTATGTTCCCGCTCTATTCTCCGACGATCGATAAGATCGAGGTGGAACGTCATGGCCGGGTCCGTCGCGCAAAGCTCTACTACCTCCGGGATCTCCGCGGAAAAGCCGCACGCATCGAAGAGCGCCGCCAGAAGCCGTAGGCGGCACGGCCGCCAGCGCTTGTTGCCCAAGGCTCCTTGGATGAGGATCGCCTGATGGCACTGCAGGCGCGGGCCCGAAAACCGAAGCGCACCCCGGACGAACGCCTCTACGACTCCCTCTTCGCGGAGCTCGCGCGCGTCGCTGAAATGTCGGCGATGGAGCGCAGGCTCCGCGATTTTGGTTTTCGCTGCATTGCCGGTACGGATGAAGTCGGCCGAGGTTGTCTGGCCGGTCCCGTCGTCGCGGCCTGCGTCGTCCTTCCCTCTGACCCCACTCTCTTCGGCGTCAACGACTCCAAGCTCGTCGATCACGACGACCGACTCGGCATCTGCCGTCTGATCCTGTCACGCGCACGCGCGGCCTCGGTCGGCGTCGTCGAGGCGTCGACCATCGATCGGATCAACATCCTCCGCGCGAGCAAGCTCGCGATGATGCACGCGGTCGAAGACCTTCATCATCGTCCCGACGTGCTGCTCCTCGACGCCGTGACGCTCGAAGATCTGGAGATGCCGCAGGTTCCGCTGATCGGCGGCGATCGCCGAAGTGTCTCGATTGCCGCCGCTTCCATCGTGGCGAAGGTCTATCGCGATTTGTTGATGGAGTCGTATCATGAGCGTTACCCCGTTTACGATTTCAAGCACAACCGGGGATACGCCACGGAAGGGCATCAGGCTGCACTGAAGATGTACGGCCCGAGTCCGATCCATCGCGTATCGTTCGAAGGGGTGGAGGAGCCGAGGTTGCTATTCGGCAATAGCGAGGGACATGGCGGTTCAACGCGATAAAGTCATCGCGAGCGCGGAAAAGCTCGTTGCCAAGGGAAAGATCGAGCCCGCGATCAAGGAATACGAACGCCTCCTCGAAGACAACCCCAACGACGTCAACACGCTCAACCGCATCGGCGACCTCTGGGTCCGCATCAACCGCAACGACGAGGCGGTGAAGGTCTTCGGCAAGATCGCGGACCATTATTCGAAGGATGGCTTCTTCCTCAAAGCCATCGCGATCTACAAGAAGATCAACAAGCTCGATCCCTCGAAGCTCGACATCTACGCCAAGCTCGCCGACCTCTACGCGAAGCAGGGCCTGGCGATGGAGGCGAAGAGCCAGTACCAGGTCCTGGCCGACTACTACCTCAAGCACGGCGAGCCCGGGAACGCGCTCACGATCTACAAGAAGATCTCCGAGCTCGACCCGAACTCGATCAACGTCCACGTCAAGCTCGCCGACCTGCACTCGCAAGTCAACAACACGTCCGAGGCGCTGAAGGAGTACGACCGCGTCGGGCGGATGCTGCTCAAGCGCGGGATGCTGGACGAAGCCGTACAGGTCTTCCGCAAAGCGCTGAAGATCGACCCGCGCAACACGGATCTCGTCGAGTCCCTGGTCACGGCGCTGCTCGAGGCGAAAGACTTCGAGAACGCGCGGCAGATCGTCGACGCGGCGCTCGAGGCCAACCGCGACAGCCCGAAGCTGCTGGCCATGCTCGGGCGCATCCAACTCGGCCGCGGCGATGCCGCCGGCGCGCGTGTCACGCTGGAGCGCGCCACCGCCGCCGATCCGAACGAGCCTTCCGTCCGCGAGACGCTCGCGGAGCTCTATCTCAAGCAGAACGACGCGAACCACGCGCTCGAGATGATCGCGCCGCTCACGGAGCGAGCCCTCGGTCGCGGCGAGCGCCACGTGGCGATCGAGATGCTGAACCGCATCCTCCGCATCGACTCCGGCCACACCCCGACCCTGGAGCACATCGTCGCTCTCTATGCGCGGCTCAACGAGGAGACGAACGTCCTCGCGTCGATGAACAGCCTCGCCGAGGCGCACATCGCGCGGGGCTCGTTCGAAAATGCGTCGAAGGTGCTGGAGAAGCTCATCCTGCGCGAGCCGCAGAACGCGCAGCACCGCAACAAGCTCCAGTTCGTCCGCACGCAGATGGGCGGCGTCGACACGATCCCGAAGGCGCCGACTCTTCCACCGATGCCTGCGATTCAATTGCCGTCGCTCGAGATCGAGGAGCCCGCGCCGTCGTTCGACATCGGCGGCTCATCCGAGCCGGACCTCTCGATTGGTCTCGACAGCGGTCCGCCCCTCGAGCTCGACTTCGAGCTCGACACTCCCGCCCCCGCGCCGCCGCAGCAACCTGCGCCGCGTCCCGCGGCCCCGCCGCCGCCGCAGCAGCATCTACAACCAGCCGTGGAGCTCGCGGCAGCGGACATCGCGGAGTCGAACGACGATCTCGACTTCATCACCGAGCACCTCACCGAGGCGGAAGTGTTCGCGAAATACGGCCTCGCCGAGAAGGCTGCCGAGCATCTCCGCACCGTTCTCGATCGTGCTCCAAAGAACCTGACCGCGCACGACCGGCTGTTCCGGATCCTTCTCGAAGAAGGGGAGATCGACGGCGCGCGCGTGGCGGCGCAGACGTACACGAACCTGCTCATCGAGAAGGGCGAGTCCGCATCGATCAACTCGGTGAAGACCGAGTTCCTCACGCGCGGCCACACGTTCGAGCCGGAACCGGCGAAGACGCTGACGCGTCCGACGCAAGTGGTCGCACCGAAGCCGGAACCACAGCCGGAACCGGAGCCGGAGATCGCATTCGATCTCGGCGCAGCGTCGGAAGAACTGTCGTTCGACCTGGACACGTCCGAGCCCGAGATCGAGTTCGATCTGGAAGAGCCGGAAGAGGTGGCGGAGGAGCTCGCGGAGCCGTTGCCCGAGGCGGTGACGGTCGAGGAAGAGATCGCTGCACCGCCGATCGGCCAGCCGGAGATCCTGGAGCCCGAAGCCGAGCCGGACCTCATCCTCGAACCGGAGCCGATGGCGGCGTTTACGTTCGATGAGGAAGTCGCGCTCTCGCCGGAACCGGTGATCGAAGAACCGTCGTTCTTCGAAGCCGCGCCGGAGCCTCTCGAGGAGCTGGGCGGGCCGCCCATGAGCTTCGACGACACGCCGCTCGAACTGCCTTCGATCGAAGAGGTGGCCGAGCCCGAATCCGAGGCGGTCGCGGAGCCGTTTTTGGGCGTCGAGCGACTCGAGCTCGAGACGGTGCCGCTGGAAGAGATCGGCGAGATCGATTTCTACATCGAGCAGGAGCTGTTCGACGAGGCGCGCCGCAAGCTCGATTCGCTCGAGTCTCGATTCCCCGACAACGCCGACGTCGCGACGCGCCGCCAGCGCGTCGAAAGCGCGGCCGCGGCAACAGCTGCGGCGATGCCGCGTCCGCCGGCGCTGTCCCGCGACGAAATCGAAAGCGAGCTCCTCTCCGCGATTCCCGACGAAGACGAGGAGCTGACGTTCACGACTCCGCCCGCGCAGCCGGTCACGCAGCCCGCGGAAGAACCGCTGGTCAGCGCTGCGCTCGTGCAGGAGGAAAACCTCTTCGCCGACGAGGACAACTTCTTCGACCTCGCCGCGGAGCTCGAGTCCGAGCTCGCGGACGAGGAAGAGCCGATCTCGCTGTCGGAAGAGGAGCAGTCGCTCGAGGAGATCTTCAAGGAGTTCAAGAAGGGCGTCGAACAGCAGCTCGATTCCGAGGACTACGACACCCACTACAACCTCGGCATCGCCTACAAGGAAATGGGCCTCATCGACGAGGCCATCGGCGAGTTCCAGCTCGCGTCGAAAGATCCCAAGCGCGCCGTCGAATGCGCGTCGATGCTCGGCCTGTGCTTCCTCGAAAAGGGCATGCCCCAGCTCGCGATCAAGTGGTATCGCAAAGGCCTGGAGATGCCCGAGATCACCGAGGAAGAGCACATCGGACTCCTGTACGACCTCGGCTCCGCCTATCAGGAAGTGGGCGACACCGAAAATGCCCAAAAGGCATTCATGGAGGTGTACGGGATGAACTCGAACTACCGGGAAATCGTGACGCGGATCAAGGCTTTGGAAGACTCGCGGCGCTAGTTCCCCCCGTAGCCCTGAGCGAGCAGCGCGAGTCGAACGGGCCAACTGAGCCCCCACGCTGCGCTTGCTGAAACGTGTCCGCGCGTGCGGCGTCGAAGGCAAGCGCAGCGTGGGGGCTCACTTGACCCGTTCGACTCGCTCCGCTCGCTCAGGGTTCACGGAGGGACCGGAACCTTTTCAACACTCACGCGTTCATCCAAGTGGAATGACCGATGACGCGCTGATGCAGAGGGTTCGGGAAGGCGACGACGACGCCTTCGGCGAGATCGTCGATCGCTACAAGGACTCCCTCGTCAACTACCTCACCCACCTCGTGCGGTCCCGGGACCGCGCCGAGGAGGTTGCGCAGGATGCGTTTGTCCGTCTGTATCGCAACTCGAGCAAGTACAAACAACAGGAGCGGCTCGGCCCTTACCTTTTCCGCATCGCCACGAATCTGGTCGTCACCGAGATCCGTCGCGAGCGGAGGTGGAGCCTGTTGCTCCCGCGGCTTCACGCCAGCACGCGCCAGACAGAGCCCTCTCCCGACACGAACCTCTTCGCCTCCGAGATCCAGAGACAGGTCGCCGCGGCCATCGATCGCCTGCCGATCAACTACCGCGCGCCGCTGGTCCTGTTCGAAGTCGAAGAGTGGTCGTACGACGAGATCGCCAAAGCGCTCGACGTTCGCGTCGGCACCGTGAAGTCGCGCATATCCCGCGCGAGAGAGCTCCTTCGGAGACATCTCGCGCCCTATTGGACCGGAGGAGAAGCCCATGAACGACACACCACTCGGCGACTTGATGCGCAACCTGCCGCGCACGAGCGCGTCGCCCGCATTCACTCGTGAGGTGATGCGCAACGTGGGACGGGCTTCGGCCCGTCCGCGCCCGATGTTCTGGCGCCTGGCCGCGGCGTTCGCGATGGCGGCCGTCGTCGCGCTGCTCGTCAACGTAGCGGTATTGCAGCATCGCGAGCAGCAGCGCACGCTCGCGCTGCGCGCCGAACAACAGCAGCTCGAAGCGGAGCTGGAGGCCGTGAAGAAGATCGCCCGCGAAACGGAGCCGATGGTCGTGCTCGAGAACGACCGCGGCACGCGCGTGATCATGGACCTCGACACCGCCATCCAACCCGCATCCCTACGCAATTACGACTAGGAGCCTCATATGAAAAAGGTCATCGTCACCGCAATCTCATTTCTCTTCGCCGCGATGCTGTTCGCCGACGACGCGCCCGTGCGCAAGACGCGCACTCTGGTCGTGAAAGACGGCAAGGTCATCACCGACACTCTTCACGGTCCGTGGGAGGGTGCGCTCCTCGGCGGACCGCGCGCCTTCATCGGCGTGAGTCTCGTGAACATGTCCCCCGAGCTCCGCGAGCACTTCGGCGCACCGAAGGACTCCGGCGTGATGGTGGAGAGCGTGCAGGCCGACAGCCCGGCCGACAAGGCCGGCGTGAAGATCGGCGACATCATCCTGTCCGCCGACGGCAAGGACGTGAAGTGGTCCGGCGATCTCCGCGACGCGATGCGCGACAAGAAAGACGGGGACAACGTGCGCCTCGAAGTGCTGCGCGGCCGCAGCCGGCAGACGCTCGTGACGACGGTGAAGGAGCGCGAAGTTCCGCGCCTGATCCAGCTCGACGAGCTGCCGGGAATGTTCGACACTTCCGAGTGGCGCGCGCGCATCGAGCGCGCCGGCGGCGACTGCGGGGATTTGCAAACGCGCATCAAGGAACTGGAAAACCGATTGAAAGATCTGGAGAAGAAGCTGCAGAAGTAGGACAAATAGGACGGATGGGACTTATAGGACCTATCCGTCCTATCGGTCCTATTCGTCCTATCTCCTATACTTATCTTCGTGAACCGCACCATCGAATCGGCGCTTCGTTTCATCAACCTCACTACGGCGGGTCTGCTGGCCGGATCGCTCGGCTTCGGCAATGCCGCGCTGGTGCCGGGCTGGAAAGAGGAGCTCCCGTCGCACGACGGCCGCACGCTCGACCCGCTGAAGACCGCGAGTTACTTCAACGCCATCGGCCCGGTCGCTCTCGGCACTGCGGTGACGCTTGCGATCGCGGCCCCGCGCAACGGCCACGGCACGCGACGCCTTCTCGACTCCGCCTCCGCGGTCGGCCTCGCCGGCGTGCTCGCGGCGACGATCATGGTCACCGTGCCGATCAACAAAGAGCTCGAGGCGCAACCCGCGAGCGATTACCCGAGCGAGAAGTCGCAGACGCTGGTGAAGAACTGGAGCCGCGCCCACGCCGTCCGCACGACCCTCGGCATCGGCGCGTTCGTCTGCGCAGTCGCGGCGTCGAACATGAGCCGCAAGAGCTGACGTCACGGTCTCATGAGCTTCATCGCGCGCTGGACGGCCTCCTCGGCTTCCTTGCGGCGCCCGAGACCGAGTAGCGCGATCGCCTTTCGCTCCCAGACCTCGATGAACGACGGATGGCGCGCCAGGATCGCGTCAGCGCGTGCCAGCGCCTCGTCGTACTGAGCGCGGCGCAGGGCCGTCATCAGTTTGAGCTGCTGCCCGAAGATCGGCATGCGGTCGCGAGGATCGGGATGGTACGTCGTCTCGTCTCCCGACCCGCCGGAGAGATAGCCGAGAGACTGCAACGCCTCGGCCGTCTTCGCGCTCGTGCTGGCGGACGGCCGCTTCGCGGCGGCGGCGACGCGCTTGACTTCCTGCAACAGCGCAAACGCTTCGCGGCGGCGCGCGTCTGCGAGGTTCACGCGTTCTCCCGGATCAGTGCGGAGGTCGTGCAGCGCGACGCGCCTTCCGGCGATGAGGTGCAGATCGCCGCGGACGACGGACCGCAGCTCGTGCCAGCCGAGCTGATTTCGCGGATACAACGTCTCTGCGTGAATCGCGCGCGAAGCGCTCCCGGAGCGCGCCAACTTCGCCAGCGACATCCCGGAAAGTCTCGCGGCCTCGCGAGGGAGCCCGGCATGCTCGAGCATCGACGGCGCGAGATCGATCAATTGCGCGTCGGCGGCAACGCTCTTTCCGCGCAGCGCCGCGCCGGGCAGCTTCACGATCAGCGGGATCTGCAGCGTCGTTCGATAGAGCAGCGTACCGTGCTCGGGCTCGTCGTGTTCGCCGAGGCCTTCGCCGTGATCGGAGGTGAAGAGGATCAGCGCGTCGTCGTAGAGCTTGCGCGAGCGCAGCGCGTCGAACAACGCGCCGACGATGCCGTCCGAGCGGACCACCTCCGCGTCGTACGCGTCGGCGACGCCGGGAAGCTTCTCGTAGGGCGTGTGCGGTTCATAGGTGTGGACAAAGAGAAAGAACGGCCGCCCCTTCCGCTCGTCGAGCCACGCGAGCGCGGCGGCGACCGTTGCGTCGCCTTTGCGCGTCTTCTCCCCTTCCGCAAATGTCTCGTCCCATCGCTCGAATCCGCGATCGAGTTTCGTGTCCTCTTTCCCCAGCACCACGCTCGAGACGAAGGCGCCGGTGCGATACCCGCGCGACTGCAACTGTTCCGCGACCGTCGCGACGCGACGGTCGAGCGCGTATCCGCTGTTGTCGCGGAGGCCGTGCTGCTGCGGCAGAAGTCCGGTCAACATCGACGCGTGCGCCGGCGCGGTGAGCGGGCAGTGCGTCCACGCGCGGCGGAAGAGGACGGAATCGGCGCGAAAGCGATCGATGGCCGGAGTACGGATCGCGCGATAGCCATACGCGGGAAGGCGGTCGGCGCGAAGCGTGTCGACCGAGACGAGGACGATGTTCGTTCCGGCCGCCGACGACGCCAGCAACATCGCCACTAAGACTCCGGCCACACAGAGGACTCTCATCGTGCGAAATGATCCCACCCGCCGGGTGCGAGCGGACGCGCGACGCTGTCCTCTTTCAGAAGCACCTCACGCTCTGTCGTCATGCGTCCAATCGCATACACCGGACGCCCCACGCGCTCACTGAGCTGCGACTCGGGCAGCGACGACGTGAAGAGCAGCGCGTACTCCTCGCCTCCGTGCAGGACGACGTCGCGCACGTCGATGCCGAGCTTCCCCGCGTAAGTCTGCAGGTCGGGGAACACGGGAATGCGCTCCTTCTCGATCTCCGCGCCGCAGCCCGACGCGTCGCAGAGGTGATGCAGATCGGTCGAGAGCCCGTCGGAGACGTCGATGCACGACGTGACCTCGGCGATCTGCGCGAGAGCGAGGCCGAGCGCGAGCTCCGGCTCGGGATCGACGTGACGGCGAATCGCGGACTCGATGAACTCGCGATGCGCGTAGGCCGCGCCATCTTTACCGAGCAGCGCCAGCCCCGCGCCGCTGCCGCCGATCGGGCGCGAGAGATAGATTCGATCTCCCGCCTTTGCGCCGCTTCGCAACAGCGGCCGCGTGACGATGCGGCCGATCGCGGTGATGCTGATCGTCAGCTTCGCCGCTTTCGAGAGATCGCCGCCGATGATCTCGATCCCGTACTCGCGCGCCGCTTCCGCGTAAGCGTTCAGCATTTCGTCGATGTGCTCGAGCGCCCACGGCGGCAGCGCGAGCGCCAGCAGCGCATACGACGGCGCAGCGCCCATGGCGGCGAGATCGGAGAGGTTCACCGCGAGGCTCTTGCGCGCGATGAATCGCGGCGCAATCGCGCGGGTGAAGTCGACATCCTCCACCAAAAGATCGGTCGTGAAGACTTGACCGTCGATCACGGCCGCGTCGTCGCCGATGCGGTTCGAGAAAAGCTCGCGCACGCGGGCGACGAGCTGCTTTTCGTTCATCGCCGGCTCTCCACCGGCACGATCGGGATCAGCGGGCGCTCGAACCGCTCACGTTCGTACATGATCGCCTCGAGAAAGAGTCCCGACGGCGGCGCGGTCGGCGCCCAGTACTCACCCTTCGCGTGCAGGCGCTTCGCGATGTCGTCCGCGGCGACGTTGCCGCGCCCGACCTCGACGAAGTACGAGATCAGCTTGCGCACCATCTTCCAGAGAAAGTGCGACGCGGCGATGCGCACGAGGATCAGCTCGCCCACCTGCGCGAGATCGCACCGCTCGACGACGACGATTCGCGACTCGTCTTCCTTCAGCCGCTTGTCGCTGAACGCCGAGAAGTCGTGACGGCCCGCGACCGCGCTCGCCGACTTCTGCATCGCGTCGACGTCGAGACGGTCCTTGATCCACCAGACGAACGGCTTCGCGAACGCGGTGCGGCGCGTGGCGATCTGGTAGAGATAGACGCGCGACTCCGCGTCGTGGCGCGCGTGGAAGTTGTCGCGCGCGCGGACTGCGTCGAGGAGGTTGATGTCGTGCGGGAGGAGATCGTTCAGCTTGCGCGTCAGCTGCAGCGGCTCGAGCGATTTTCGCGTGCGGAGATGAGCAACCTGGCCGCTCGCGTGGATGCCCGCGTCGGTGCGTCCCGCCCCGCCGATGTCGACCTCGCCGAGGATCTCTCGCGCGACGCGGAGCAGATGGCCTTGCACCGTCTTCTGCGTGTTACCCTGCGCCTGCCAACCGGAGTAGCGAGTGCCTTCGTACTCGAGCGTCAGTTTGTAAGTCGGCATGCGCCCACAGTCATATCAGCTAGTCGGAGATCTCTTCGTCATCGTCTGGGAAGACGGCGTCGAATCATACTACCCGCTCGAAGCGCTGCGCCGCGCCTGCCCCTGCGCGGCCTGCTCAGGCGAGCCCGACCTGTTCGGACGCATGTACGGCGGCGCGCCGCAGCGCTACGGTCCCAACTCGTTCGTGCTGCAGTCGGTCGAGCCGGTCGGCAACTACGCGCTGCAGCCGAACTGGGCGGACGGACACACCTACGGGATCTGGACTTACGAACGGTTGCGCGCGTTTAACGCGGAAACGAACGATGAACGATGAACGATGAGCGATGAACACCGCCCGCTCATCGCTCATCGCTCATCGTTCATCGCTCGATCACCGTCCCGTCTCGACCCTCCAACGCCTCGCGTAGCACTTCCACGTCCGTGATCAACACTTGCCGCCCCGTCGCGCGTACGAACAGCAGCGCGCTGTCGATCTTCGGGCCCATCGATCCCGCGGGAAATTGCCCCTCGGCCATGTGCTTCTCCGCTTCCGCGACCGTCATGCGAGACACGAAGCGCTGCGTCGGCTTGTTGAAATCGATCGCGACCTTCGGCACGCCGGTGAGGATGATGAACAGGTCCGCTTTCAGGTTCGCGGCGAGCAGCGCCGACGCGTAGTCCTTGTCGATCACCGCCTCGATGCCGCGCCACTGGCCGTCGCGGCCCTTCACCACCGGGATGCCGCCGCCACCCGCGGCGATCACGCAGGACGCCGACTCGAGCATCCGCTCGATCGTTTTGATGTTGAGAATTCGCAAAGGCTTCGGCGACGGCACGACATGGCGCCAGCCGCGTCCCGCGTCTTCGCGCATGACCCATCCGAGGTCGCGCTCGAGCGATTCGGCGCGGTAGCGCGTGAAGAACGGGCCGATCGGCTTCGTCGGGCGCTTGAACGCGGGATCGGCGACGTCGACTTCGACTTCCGTCAGCACCGTTGCCACTTCACCACCGATTCCGATCGACTCCAGACGATTACGGATCGCCTGCTGCAGCATGAATCCGATCGAGCCTTCCGTCTGCGCGACGCAGACGTCGAGCGACTGCGGCGGGATCTTCGTCGACGCCTCTTCCGCCTGCACGAGGATGTTGCCGACCTGCGGCCCGTTCCCGTGCACGACGATCAGCTTGTAGTCGTGACGCACGATCTCCGCGAGCCAGCGCGCGGCCTGCTTCGCGCGCGCGATCTGCTCTTCCTGGGTCCCGCGGTCTTCCGGACGAAGCAGCGCATTGCCGCCGAATGCAACGACCGCGAGCATCAGAGGTCCTCGCGCACGAGCGGCATGGTCATGCACCGCGGCCCGCCGCGCGCGCGCGACAGCTCGTTTCCCGCGATCTGCAACGCGTATTTCTTGTCCGTCCACGTCTCGAGCTCGGTGCGCCCGAGGAGCAGGTCGTCTTCGTAGACGATGGAATAGCCGTGGCGCGCGAGCTCCTCCGCGGTGCGCACGTTGCGCTCGTAGAGGAGGATGATCCCCGGCGCGAGCGCAAACGCATTCGCGCCGTCGGTCCACTGCTCGCGCTGCTGATCGACGGCCGCGGGACCGCCGCAGAAGATCGGCTCGAGATCGAAGCCTTTCTTCTTGAGCGCGGAGAGGAGCGACTTCTGCTCCGTGTACGCGACCGAGCGTTTCTTCGTCAGGTCCACCGTCGTCACCTTCGCGGCCTGACCGCCCTTCGGCAGGATCACCGGCGGATAGATCAGGCACTCGTGGCGATTGATGAACGTGAAGATCGTGTCGAGGTGCATGAACGATCGTTGTCGAGGGATGTCGACGATGATCACCGACTCGACTCCCGCTTCCGCGTTTTTCAGCGAGCGGATGAGCAACTCGACGCCGGCGCGGTTGGTTCGCTCGGTAATCCCGACCAGCAGAAGGTCGCGTCGCGGCACGAGCACGTCGCCACCTTCGAGCGTCGGCGTCCTGCGCGGCATCGGCCGTTCCGGTTCGGTGGCCATGAAGTCGACCCAGAAGCTCGACGGCCCCTGAAAGTGCGGGTGATTCTCGAAGACGTACTTCGACAGCAGCGACTCGCGGCGCCGCGCCTGCGTGGCCATGGACGAGACCACGACGCGGTCGCCGAGGACGATCTGCGGGTCGCGCATGAAGAAGAGGTTCGGGATCGGAAAGAGATCGAAATCCGGCAGGCCGCCCGACTTCGTCTCGCGCGCGATGCCCGCGATCAGCACTTCCGCGAGCGCGCCCGCGGGAAGCTCGCGGAGATGCGCGAGGAGTCGCCGCGTCAGGCCGTTGCGCTTGCCGAAGTCGCGGATGATCTTCTCTTTCGCGTCGTCGCGCTCGAGAACTTCTTCGAGCAGGTCCTGGAGGTCGAGGACCTCGTCGGCGACGAAGCGGATCAGTTGCTGAAAACGGCGATGCTCCTCGCGCGCGACCTGGCCGTAGAGGATGTCGTCGAACAGGAGCTGCGCCATCATCTGCGGGACCATCAGGTCGATCTCCCGCCCTGGGAGGTGGACCAGCACGCTCTCGAGGCGGCCGATCTCACTGGTGACGTTCAATCGCATGCGGGGCGGATTCTATGGCAGCCGATAGGACCTATAGGACGGATAGGACGAATAGGACGAATATTCGTCCTATCGGTCCTATGAGTCCTATGAGTCCTATCCTTGAAGTGTTCGCCCGTGGGACGCGCCGTCCCGCCACCGCACATCGCGTTCGCTCGAGCATCATTAAAATCAACAACTTACATACGGCACACGAATCGCTCAGAACGCCTCCATGCTCCACCTTCGCTACTTCGCGCGCACGCTCGTCCGGCAGCCCGGATTCGCGCTGACAGTCATCCTTTCGCTCGCCCTCGGCATCGGCGCGAACAGCGCGATGTTCGCGGTGGCGAAGACGATCCTGCTCGAGCGCCTGGCCGTTCGCGATCCGGAGTCGCTCGTGCTGCTGAAATGGACCGCCGCGGAGTTTCCGGCGGAGTCGCTGAGCGGCAACGTGTCGTTCGGCGAAGGCGGCTCGGCCGAGAGCACGTCGTTTTCGTATCCGACGTACGAACATCTCGCGCGCAACGCCAAGACAATCGCTTCCCTCGTCGCGTTCGCGGGCATCGATCGAATCAACGTGTCGCTGTCGGGCGACGCGACAATCGCGCGCGGCGCGATGGTCTCCGGCAACTACTACTCCGCCCTCGGCGTAAACGCCGCCCTCGGCCGCACGCTCACGGCGAGCGACAAGGACGGCGTGGCGATGATCAGCCACGCGTATTGGCGCACGCGCTTCGGCGGCGCGCGCGACGTCGTCGGCCGTACGATCTCCGTCAACGGCAAGCCGGTGACGATCGTCGGCGTCGAGCCGCGCAACTTCTCCGGCACGCTCGACGTCGGCGCGGCGCCGCACGTCATTCAGCCGATGAGCGGCGCGGACATGGCGAACGGCGACTACTGGTGGCTCAGCATCATCGGCCGCCGCGCACCCGGCGCGACGAACGCGACCATCGCCGCGGAGACCTCGGTGCTCGTGCAGCAACACGTGCGCGAGACGAAGATCCGCGTCGACGCGCTTCCCGGCGCGCGCGGTCTCTTCGACATGCGTGCGGAATTGCGCGAGCCCGTGGTAATTCTCGCCGGCGCGGTCGCGCTCGTGCTCCTGCTCGCGTGCGCAAACGTCGCGGGCCTGAGCCTCGCCCGCGCGATGACGCGCCGCAGAGAGATCGCGGTTCGGATGTCCCTCGGCGCCACGCGTGGGACGTTGATCCGCCAGCTTCTGACCGAGGGCGTTGCGCTTTCGCTGATCGGCGGCGCGGCGGGAATTGCGCTCGCGTACTGGATCCGCCCGCTCGTGCCGGTGATCCTGCCGACGTACGGCGCGCCGGTCGACGTCGACATCCGTCTCGACGCGCAGGTGCTGGCGTTCACGACGCTCATCGCGGTGCTCACCGGCATCGTGTTCAGCCTCGTCCCCGCGTTGCGCGCGACGCGCGTGGACATCGCGCCCGACGCGCGCGACAACAGCAGCTCGCCGCGCCGTAACCGCCTCGCCAACGCGTTGACGATCGTGCAGATCGCTCTGTCGATCGTGATGCTGATCGGCTGCGGCCTGTTCCTGCGGTCGCTCGTGAACCTGAACGCGCAGCGCCCCGGGTTCGATCCGGAGCACGTGCTCACCTTCATGATCGATCCGACGCTCAACGGCTACGAAGGCGAGCGCCTCGCGAATTTCTACGGCGCGGTCGACGAGTCCATTCGCGCGCTTCCGCGAGTCGAGAGCTCTGCGATCACGCAGCAGACGCTGCTCAGCGGGATGTCGTCCACGATGACGTTCTACGTCGAAGGACGCGCGCCGAGCGACCGGCGCGAGTTCGTGATGAAGCACACCGTCGGAACGGATTTTCTGAAGACGATGCGCATCCCGGTGATCGCCGGCCGCGGCCTCGCCGCGGCGGACGTCGAGGGCGCGCCGAAGATCGCGCTGATCAGCCAGGCGCTCGCGCGGCAGTACTTCCCGAACGAGAACCCGATCGGCCGCCGCGTCAGCGCGTCGAAGGAACGGCCCGGCGAGTTGGAGATCGTCGGCGTCGTCGCGGACGCGAAGTACGCGTCGCTGCGGGACGAGATGCCGCCGACGGTGATCGTGCCGTACGCGCAGAACGAAGACCAAGTCGGGAGGATGGGCTTCGTCGTGCGCGCGGCGGGCGATCCCGAGGAGCTGATCGAGGCGGTGCGCACGGCGGTGCGGCGCGTCGATCCGAACGTGCCGCTGTTCGGTATCGCGACGCAAACGGACCAGATGGCGAATTCGCTGCGTCAGGAGCGCGCGCTGGCGCGGCTCTCGACGTTCTTCGGCCTGATGGCGCTCGTGCTGTCGTGCATCGGGCTGTACGGTCTGATGTCGACGATCGCAACCGCGCGCACCCGCGAGACCGGCGTGCGCATCGCCCTCGGCGCCCGCGGCCGCGACATCGCCATCGACGTGCTCCGCCGCTCGCTGTCGCTCGTGACCGTCGGCGTCATCGCCGGCGTCGCCGCGGCGCTCGCGCTGACGCGCTACGTGCGGAGCATGGTCTTCGGCGTCGAGCCGAACGACCCGCTCTCGATCGTGATCGCGGTCGTGGCGATGGTCGTCGTGGCGATCGCGGCGACGTCGATTCCGGCGCGGCGCGCGAGTCGCATCGACCCGATCGTGGCGTTGCGAGCGGAGTGAGCTCCCCTCGTAGCCCTGAGCGAGCGCAGCGAGTCGAACGGGCCAATTGAGCCCTCACGAGGGACGTGCAACGTGAGGGCTAACCTGACCCTTCGACTCGCTATCGCTCGCTCAGGGTAAAATTGCGCCGGTCCCATGCGCACGACCGTCGCCGTGCTGTACCTCCTCGTGGCACCGCTCCTTTTCGCGGCCTCGCCGCGCATCTCCTTCGAGCGCGTCCTCCCCGCGCCGCACGACATCGGCCGCAACCGCGATGTCGCCATCGTGCACGCGATCGGAGACTCGTCGAAAATCGACGAGTTCATCGAGCTCTTCGTCGAACAGGCCAATCACGCCGGCTTCCACCGCCTCCGCGACGCGCGCCAGACCACCGGTCCCGCGGACGTCTACCTCGCCGTGAAGACCTTCACCTGCGAAACCAGCACGCGCGAAGGCGAAGGCTCGGTGCGCGACTACGAAGGCAACCGCGTGAAGCGCAAGCTGACCTGGGTCGACGCGATCTGCACCGCGCGTATCGACGTGATGTCGCGTGAGATGAAACGCCAGTCGACGTTCTACGGGAAAGGGGAAGGCACGTCCCCGCGAGTGGAGCAGCTAAGCGCCGAAGAGCGCGAGGCCGCGCTGCACCTGGCCGCGCGTCACGCAGCAGTCGACGCGGCGGAACGGATCACGCCGAGGCGGGTGAAGGAGATCATCCCGCTGGACGAGACCTCGCCGGCGTTCGACGAAGGGATGTCACTGATCGAGAGCGGAAGAATGCGCGAGGCCCGCACCCTCTGGGAAGCCGCCCTCCGCCAACAACCCCGCTCCGCCCCCCTCCACTTCAACCTCGCCGCCGTCTGCGAAGCCCTCGGCGACCGCCGCGCCGCCGAAGGCCACTACGCCGCGGCGCACCAGCTCGCACCAAAGGAAGAGCGGTACGCGAGCGAGATGCGCCTGTTCACCCGGCGGCAGTGAACCGGACCGCCGGCGTCCTCGCCGGCTGTCGTGGCGGCGTCCCGCGCCGCCACCTTGCTCGGGCGGTGGGACGAGTAGTGAGTCCCGCCTACCGAACACCGTCGCATAACGCGTTATACGACTCCTCATTGGTCTTGCGTCGAGGACGTCCGACGTACGCCCGGCGCGTCGTAATTTTGGATAAACCGGCCACTCGCCAGAACTGAGTGCCCACGCTGCAGAAACAGCGTCATGCCGCAACCGATCTGACGGTGGGCTGATGCAGAACCCGTATCCGTGCGAGAATCTCCGCGTGAAAGTTTTTGTGAGTTATTCGGCGGAGGCGGACAGCACCGCCGCGCGCTTGATGAATAAGCTGCGCAAGCTCGGCTACGACGCGGCCGGTGACTCAGACGTCTCCGTGGGTGACACCGTAGGGTCATATGTCGCCGAAGCCATCAGCAGGGCAGATATTGTCGTTTTGCTTCTTTCTGTTTCTTCTGATGATTGGTTCACCGACGTCACGCTTAATGCGCTCACAGCGGCTCTTGACGAGCGAGGCGTCACGTGCGTACCGGCGCTAGTAGCCCCCCAGAGAACCATTCGCTCTGGTTGGGGTACCTGCGTCGATTTGAGACGTGACTACAACGACGACATAGAGAATTTTGCGAGTAACCTAGTCGCGGCGGCGTCTGTCGACTTCTCCCGACTCGATTGGCAAACCTTCGAGTCCACCGTAGCCGAACTGTTGGTACGGCTAGGCTTTTCAGTTCAGCATTCGGCTCCTGAAGCCGACTGGTGCGATTTCGTTGCGCGTTTTCCGACTTCTGATCCTTTCGGAGCAGAGCAGGAACAATTTTGGTGTGTCGAGACTAAACATCTACGCCAGCAGCGTCTCGGCGTAGCGGAACTTGGAAAACTCTTAGCGCAGGCGGCCGCAGCGCCGCGGCCTTGCAATGCACTTCTCGTCACAGATAGCCGCCTTACATCCGTGGCCCGAGATTACGTTGGCGTCACCTCTCGGAAATTAAGGCAAGAACTTAAAGTAATAGAACGACCTGAATTATTGCGTCTGTTGCTGCGTTTCCCAGACTTAATTCAGCGACTATCTCGGACGGATGAGTCTCCGCAACCGTGACGGATCTGAATACCATTCGGCGTCGTCTTGCTGGTTGTCCGGCCGGTGCGACAGGTTGGCGTGAGTTCGAGGACGTGTGCCTAGACGCTCTTCGCCTGCTATTTGTGCCGCCGTTACAGGAACCCATCGTGCAACCGCGATCGTATTCGGGCATTGACCGGCGAGACGCCGTGTTCCCAAATCGTAACGTAGACCCCTCCACCAACTGGGGCTTCTTGTACCGCGAGTTGGATGCGCGGCTCGTACTCGTAGAATTCAAGAACTACGACGCGGAAGAGATCGGCAAAGATGAGACCAACCAAACCCGTAATTATCTGCGGCCAGCCATGGGACGACTCGCTATCATGTGCTGCAATCGGGAACCTAATGAAAGCGCGCACATCAAGCGGAACACTATCTTCTCCGATGAACGCAAGGTGATCTTATTTTTGACCTGCGACCATCTTCATGAAATGTTTGCGATCAAAGAGCGCGGGCAGGATCCATCCGACCTGATCATGGATTTGGTCGAACGCTTTTATCTGGAGCACGAGTGAAAACCCGGCAGCCTTAACGCACGTAGTTTCGGTACCATAGACACATGAGAGGACGCGTACACCGCGACGAACACGTTATCACCGTCGAGTGCGAAACCGCTACCGAGTTTCTCGACTTGCTCGATCCACGTCACGGCTATTTCCGTCCTGCCAGCATGACGCTAGGCGCGATTTTTCGCGGTGTTAAGCACGACAAATATCCTCTCAGACCAACGGCGTTCCGCCCCCATTCGCGCCTGCTATATCGGCAACGATCCGTTGCTGCACCTCTGCCTACCCACGTCACGCAGTGTGCCGCTGAAGTCCAAACGCTCCGCAGCTTCTTTGAGATCGTGGCTCGTGAAGGTATTCGATTAGCCGAGGATTCGCCCACTCTACGGTCGAGTTTGCAGTGGTGGGATGAAATCTTGGCTCAAGACACTCTCATTTCTCTTCGTTCACCAGAAGTCTGGCCTCCACCAAACCTGTGGTCGCTTCTCGCCATCGCGCAACATTACGGTGTGCCGACGCGCGCCCTGGACTGGACACGAAGCGCACTTGTAGCGGCCTATTTTGCTTCTGCCGGATCAACCACGCGTCAGTGCAATATCGCAGTTTGGGCCTACACGCACTACGCCGACAGACTAGAGCGCGCGATCCGTCGATTCGAATGGCAGCCAGATCCAATTCACAACCTCGTAATCTTTTCGGCACCCGAAGCCGACAACCCAAATTTGATGGCGCAGCGCGGCATGTTCATGCTGTATCGTCAGACGCTTTATGAAACAGCGCAAACGTTTGACGTGATCGACTACGACAAATTGTTCGTGCAAGACTACGCTGCGGTTAGCGCACACGCCACGTTCTACAAGATTACCGTTCCAGCTCGAGAGTCGTCTATGATTCGCGCAATGTTGGCAGCGACCGGCGTCACGGCTGCCACGCTGTTTCCCGGGTTGGCAGGCGCGGCGCGTGAATTCAGGGAGGAGCAGAGGCTTGCCGACCTGAAAATTCGCATTCCCTCCAACGGCGCATCTGAGGAACTCCAAGCAGAACTTATGAGAATTGCAGTTTAGCGGCAGGCGCCTAACGCATGTTGAAAGCGCGCCCTTCCTGTAAGTCTGGAGTCGTCAAAGACCAAACGAAAGCAAGGGGAGGCTGCCATGAAACAACAGGCGATTCATTTTGTGGGGCTCGATGTCTATCAGTCAACGGTCGTCGCTAGCGTTCGCGACGAATCGGGAAGGTCGTCATGAAGGCGACCGTGCGACGGAAGAGACGGCGATTGTGGCGCTGGTACGGAATACCTCCAGGCGGTGTGTGCACGCAGCCTTCGAGAAAGGAACACAAGCCCAGTGGCTGCATGACGTGCTGATCGACCGGGTCGAACGCGTGGTCGTGTGCAACATGCGAGGAAAAGGACCGCTGGCGAACAAGAACGATCGCATCGATGCCGATGAATGTCGGAGAAGTTGCGCACCGGAGGGCGGGAACCCCAATCAAGGCGCCGTCTATGTGTTCGTCCGCCAGGGCAGCAACTGGATCCATCGCCGGAATCGACGCCAACGCCTATCAAGGCGCCGCCTATGTCTTCGTGCGCGAAGGCGGCGTCTGGACGCAACAGGCGAAGCTGACCAACGCCCGACGGCGCGGACAACGACCGTTTCGGATTCGCGGTGGCGCTCACGGGCGACACGGCCGTCGTCGGCTGTTTCGGAGATGACATCGGCCCGAATGCCAATCGAGGCTCCGTCTACGTCTTCGAGCGGCAGGAGGGCGCGTGGACGAAGCGGTCGAAGCTCACGACGAGCGACGGCGCGTTCGACGTCCTTGGCTACTCGGTCGGGATCAACGCCGACACGATCGTGGCGGGAGCCAGCGGCGACGACGAGGCCTCGAACCTCGATCAAGGCTCGGCGTATCTGTTCCCCGCCCATCCGAATGGTCGGCGACGGGCCGTCCGGAAATGAACGCGTAGCATCTGGCGATGCGGCTCACACCCGTGGAGCAGGTACTCGCGAGGCTTCGAAATCCCGTTGAGTGAGCGCCTCGCTTACACGACCACCGCTGCTCGTGGCGCGGGAGCTCCGGCGAGAATGCCCTGAGCCGACAAGTGTTCGTCGACGTCCGGCCAGTGGATCACGTAGCCGGCTCCCACGATTCGAAAGTTGTTCCGTTCAGCTTCGGAGGCGTGTAGCACGCGCGGATACCACGCCAGAGGGACAGTGACTGTACGGCCGTCAAGGAGGTCGAGTGTCAATGAATCGTCGGTAACGCGAACCGCCGTAATGCGTTCACCCGCTTTGGGTTCCGAAGTATTCATCCCATTTCCTCAGGCAGAGCTCGCGGTTCTCACGAATCAGTCGCTCGATCTTGCGTAGCTCGTGTCGTGCGTATCCCAAATTGTACGCAACACTGATCGGAGAAAGCCAAAACTTGGCCGCCATATTCTCCCGATCCACGTGGACGTGGGCTGGCTCGCCACGATCGTGGCTCGTGAAATAGATTTCATAAGGTCCGGCGATTCGAATGGAAGGCACGAGCCTGAAGTCTACCTGACGACGCTGAGGCAACCGTCCCGAGGCCGCAGCTCGACGCTGCGGCGATGGAAAGCGGCAGCTCGATTCTGCGCGAGAGGCTCACGTCCCCGCGAGAGCTACGCTGCCGCACTCCACATGAGCGGGCTGGAAGCCCGCTCCCCTGTCCCGTGTTCTCCCACGCCGCATGTCTGCCGTTCCTGAAATCGCCGAAGAGCTTCCGCGCGAAGTCGCGCGGCGGCGGACCTTTGCCATCATCTCCCACCCTGACGCGGGGAAGACCACCCTCACCGAGAAGCTCCTCCTCTACGGAGGCGCCATCGAGGAGGCCGGCTCCGTGCGCGCGCGTAAGCAGCAGCGCCACACCACCTCGGACTGGATGGCCATCGAGCAGAGCCGCGGCATCTCCATCACCTCGACCGTCCTGCAGTTCGAATACGAGGGCTCGGTCCTCAACCTCCTCGACACGCCCGGCCACCAGGACTTCAGCGAAGATACCTACCGCACCCTCGCCGCCACCGACAGCGCGGTCATGGTCCTCGACGGCGCGAAAGGCATCGAGCCGCAGACGCGCAAGCTGTTCGAGGTCTGCCGCATGCGGCACATCCCGATCCTCTGCTTCGTCAACAAGCTCGATCAGCCGGCCAAAGATCCGTTCGAGCTGCTCCACGAGATCGAGCGCGAGCTGAAGGTCCACGCCGTGCCGATGAACTGGCCGATCGGCGACGGCCCGACGTTCCAGGGAGTCTTCGACTTGCGCAACCAGCAGGTGCTCCGCTTCGAGCGGACCAAACACGGCGCGTCGGTCGCGCCGGTGCACGTCAGCGGCCTCGACGACCCGCACCTCGCCGACGCGATCGGCCCCACCGCGTGGCAGGATCTGCGCGACGCCGCGGAGCTCCTGGAAGGCGCGGGCGCGGAGTTCGACCGCAAGCAGTTCGAGTACGGCCGCGTCATCCCAGTGTTCTACGGCAGCGCGGTGAACAATTTCGGCGTGGAGCCGTTCCTGCGCGCGGTGATCGAGCTCGCGCCGCCGCCGTCGCCGCGCCATGCAAAAGCGAAGGGCGAAGACTTCGAGCTCGTGCCGGTCGATCCGACCTTCACCGGCTTCGTGTTCAAGATCCAGGCGAACATGGACAAGCGCCACCGCGACCGCCTGGCCTTCATGCGCATCACCTCGGGCGTCTTCGAAAAGGACATGCTCGTCCACCACTCGCGCCTCGGCCGCGAGGTGCGCATGACCCGCCCGCACCGCCTCTTCGCGCAGGAGCGCGTGGGCGTCGAGAAGGCCTATCCCGGCGACGTGATCGGCTTCGTCAACCCGGGCATCTTCCAGATCGGCGACGCCGTCTCCTCTGGGACGCCGGTCGAGTTCGACCGTATCCCGCGCTTCGCGCCCGAGCACTTCGCGACACTGCGCGCGAAGCAGGTCACGCGGCAGAAGCAATTTCAGAAAGGACTGGAGCAGCTCGAGGAAGAAGGCGCGATGCAGGTGTTCGTGGTGCACGACGGCCTGCGCAGCGAGCCGATCCTCTCCGTCGTCGGCGAGCTGCAGTTCGACGTGCTCGCGTCGCGCCTCGAGACCGAGTATGGCGTCGAGACGACGAGGACCACGCTGCCCTACAAGCTCGCGCGCTGGATCGACCGCGACGTCGACGACGTGGCGCGGATGACCCTTCCTTCGAAATCGCGCGTGGCCACGGATCGCAACGGCCACGCGGTCGTGCTCTTCACTTCCGACTGGGAGCTCGACTACGCCCAGAAGGAAAATCCAAACGTGGAGCTCAAGAGCGCTTCGTAGCCGGCTTACTTCTCGATGGATGGGCGGATGAGTGAATGTACACCTCTCCGGTTTCCATCCGGACGAAGCCGGCGTACGCTGCGAATGCATGAGAAAACTCATCCTGATTCTGGTGTTGAGCGCGAGCGCATTCGCGCAATCCGCGGGCGATGTGCAGAAGATGCTCGTCGCCGAGGCGGAGAAGCTGCGCGCGGTGGGGAAAGACGCGACCGTCGTCGCGGCGGTGAAGGCGCAGAACGCGAAAAAGATCACGCTGACCAAAATCAAGGTCGCGGACAACCGGTGGGGGGTCAACAAAGAGGGCGCGCTCGTGAAGAAGACCATCACCGGCCCCTGCGCGGACCGGCTCCGCGCGATCGTCGTGGTGAATCCCGCGTACAGCGAGACCTTCGCGATGGACGACCAGGGTGCGATCGTTTGCGCCACCGCGAAGACGACCGACTACTGGCAGGGCGACGAGGCGAAGTGGGAGCGCGCGTACAACGGCGGCAAAGGCGACGTCTTCATCGACCGCCCGAAGCTCGACGAGAGCGCAGGCGCGCGCATCGCGCAGATCTCAGTGCCGGTGATGGACGGCGATGTCGCGATCGGCGTGATCACGGTAGGCGTGGTGGTGGAGAAGCTTCGTTAGGCTTTAGCCCCGAGCGAAGTCGAGGGGCCAACTTAGCATCTACGCTTCGCGTTCACAAAGCGCGCGGCGTGTGCGGCCGCCTGTGGGATCGCGTAGCGTTGCTGCTAAGCTGGCCCCTCGACTTCGCTCGGGGCTAACGAGAGCGAGGCCACCCACTCCGCGTACGCGAACGGCGAGATCTCGCTCGGCTTGATCTCGCTGCGGCCGCCCCAGAACACGTTCGTGTAGGTCACGGGGATGCCGATGCTCTCGAGGTGCTCGTCGATCGCGCGTTTGTGCGCGAGGACGGTCTCCTTCTCCGTGCCGTGCGCGACGGCCATGATGTTCACGTTGCGGAACTCTTCGCCGCCCTCGCGCCAGTAGCAGTGCGTGAGGATGTGGAAGCGGCCGACCTCGCGTCCCGCCTCGAGCTCGCGTCCCGGCGGCACGGCCCAGTGAAAGAGCGCGTTGAAACGCGTCACCCGCTCGCCGCTCTGCAGCGGCTTCACGTGCTCGAGGAAGGTCGAGAACCGTCCGATCACGCCGCGCGCGTTGAGGTTCTCGGCAACCGCGTAGAGCACATCGGGCAGCAGGTCCGCCTCGTCCGCGCGGCGCTCCCAGACATCGCGCACGATCTCCTCCGGTGCGAGCTCGCGTTTCACCGCCGTCAGCACCTGCCACTCGAGGTCGGTCAGCACGACCTTGGCCGTGTCTTTCACCACTGCGAGCTCGTCGGACTTCGAGCCCGGCTCCATGCCTTTGCGGCGGACGTGGCCTACGCCGAGGGCGAAGATGCGGTGGGCGGGCATGACTCGGAAATGCTCGGCGCCGGTGAGCCGCGCGAGAAGCTCGCAGTGCTTCTCGACCGAATGGCCCTGCGGCACCTTCACCGTCGTCCAGAGGCGATAGCTCGAGCCGGGCGTCGCGGGATCGGCCGAGCGGATGACCACGTGTCCCGAAAACGGGTCCTGCTGAAACATGAAATCGAACGCAGCTTCGAGTTTGTCGTTCGGAAACTGCCACGCGACGAGCGCGCCTTCCGCGAGGTTCGTGGCCATGAGCGTCTGCCGCACGCGTCGGATCGTGCCGCCGCGGAGCATCGCCCGGATGCGCTCCATCACCAGCTCGACGTCGAGACCCGACAGCCGCGCGATCTCGCCGAACGGATCCTCCGCGAATCCCTGAACGCGATCCTCGGAGACGGCGAGGATCTGCGCGTTGACGGGATCGGTGTGGGCGATGGGCGTGTCGTTCATGAAGGCGGATGATAGCGTCAGTTCATTTCCGCGGCCGTCGCCGTGATCCCCGACATCGTCTCCAGCTTAGCCGGTCTCATGTTCCGCTGTACGAACATCTCCCACTCCGCCTCCAGGCGCTCGATGCTCTTCAGATTCTTCAGCGCCTGACGCTCGAGGTTGTGCACGAACTCGTGGTGCAGGCGCTCGCGCAGCGCGAGAATCGCGTACGGCGGCTGCTGGAGCTCGAGCTCCTTGCGCACGCTCGCGATCGTCTTCTCATTTTCGCGGGACAACGTTTTGCTCGCGCGCCCGCGGCGATCGAGATAGTCGTCCAGCATGTCGATGGCCGCGCTGACCTCGGTCGCCGGCTCCTTGCCGATCAATTTGTTGTGCATGCGCGACACCAGATGGAACACCTCCGCCTGATCGCGCGCCTCGTTGAGCGCCGGCTCGAGCTGACGTCGGATCTCCTGCATGAAGAAGAAGGCTTCGTCGAGGTCCTTCGCCGGTGGGCCGTACTGCGCGAACAGCGGAGTCGAGGCGAAAAGCAGGCAAAGCGCGATCGCGGTCTTCATGCAATGAATACGCATGGGGCGCGAAAAGGGCACGTGTGGGACTACATTGTCCCCATGGTCTTCGTGCGCGCAGCGGTCGTGTCGGCGCTCTTCGTCTCGTTGTGGATCTGGTTCATCCCGCGCTGGCTCGCCGGGGGCGACCTTCATCCGCGCTGGGCCGTCTTGCCGATCGTCCTGATGGTCATCGGTGGCGCGATCATGCTCCGCTGCATCTGGGATTTCGCGCGGACCGGGCGCGGCACGCCCGCGCCGTTCGATCCTCCGCGACGCCTCGTCGTCGCGGGCCTCTACCGCTACGTCCGCAACCCGATGTACCTGGGCATGGCGATCTTCCTCGTCGGCGAGGCGTTGCTCCTGCCGGAGATCACCCGCGAGATCCTGCTCGTCCTTTTCGCCGCCTGGGCGGCCGTCTTCGCGTTCATCTTCTTCTACGAAGAGCCGACGCTACGCAGGCTCTTCGGGGAGGACTACGCGACGTACTGCCGCAACGTACGCAGGTGGATTCCGCGGATCACGCCGTTTGACAACATGAACCCAGCGGGCGTAACCTCGCCCGACCTGGAGTGATTTGCGGGCCGCTTGCAACCAGGATAAAAAAAGCTAAAGACGCCGGCACTCGTCACGTTTCGACTTCGAGCGGCCCCGCACTTGAGGCGGGGCTTTTTGTTTTCCGGAGAAACTCTCAGATGGCACAACCGAACCGTAGCGCTGAGCTCATCAGCCTTCTCGAAAAACGCATCCTCGTCCTCGACGGTGCGATGGGAACGCAGGTCCAGACCTACGGACTCGACGAGGCGGCGTTCCGCGGCGAGCAGTTCGCGAATCATCCCCGCGACCTGAAAGGCGCGAGCGACGTTCTCGCGCTGACCAAGCCGGAGATCCTCGACGAGATTCACCGCAAGTACCTCGAGGCCGGCAGCGACATCATCGAGACCAACACCTTCAACGCACAGGCGATCTCGTTCGCCGACTACGACCTCCAGCCCTGGGTCTACGAGATCAACAAGGCCGCGGCGGAGATCTGCCGCCGCGCGGCGGACGCGTTTTCGACGCCGGAGAAGCCGCGCTTCGTCGCCGGCTCGATGGGACCGACGAACCGCACCGCGTCGCTCTCGCCGGACGTCAACAGTCCCGGCTTTCGCGGCGTGACGTTCGACGAGCTCGTCGACGCGTACTACGAACAGGCGCGCGGGCTCGTCGACGGCGGCGTCGACATCCTGATGCCGGAGACGACCTTCGATACTCTGAATCTCAAGGCCGCGCTCTTCGCGATCGAGAAGTACTTCGACGACACCGGCATCACTCTGCCGGTCATCGCCTCGATCACGATCACCGACGCCTCGGGCCGCACGCTCAGCGGACAGACCGTCGAAGCGTGTTGGAACTCGATCTCGCACGCACCGCTTCTCGCCGTCGGCATCAACTGCGCCCTCGGCGCGGAGGAGATGCGCGCGCACGTCGAGGAGCTGTCCGGTCTCGCGCCGATCTTCATCAGCTGTTATCCCAATGCCGGCCTCCCGAACGCGCTCGGCGGCTACGACGAGACGCCGACGATGATGGCCGACGTCCTGCGCGACTTCGCCGCCAGCGGCTGGCTGAACATCGTCGGCGGCTGTTGCGGCACGGGGTACGAGCACATCCGCATGATCGCCGAGACCGTCGCGACGCTGCCGCCTCGCGTGCCCCAGCCGATTGAGCCGCATCTGCGATTGAGCGGGCTGGAGCCCCTAACGGTGACGCCGGACTCGAACTTCATCGTGGTCGGCGAGCGCACCAACGTCACCGGCTCGCCGAAGTTCGCGAAGCTGATCAAGGAAGGCGACCTCGAAAGCGCGCTGCGCGTCGCGAAGCAGCAGATCGAAGGCGGCGCGAACATCCTCGACGTGAACATGGACGAGGGCCTGCTGGACTCGGAGAAGTTCATGTCCGACTTCCTCAACCTCGTCGCGTCCGAGCCCGACATCTCCCGCGTGCCGATCATGGTCGACAGCTCGAAGTGGTCGGTGATCGAGGCGGGGCTGAAAACCCTGCAAGGAAAGTCGGTCGTCAACTCGATCTCGCTGAAGGAAGGCGAGGACGTTTTCCGCCACCACGCGAGACTGGTGAAGCGCTACGGCGCGGCGGTCGTGGTGATGGCCTTCGACGAGCAGGGACAGGCCGACACGATCGAGCGCAAGGTCGAGATCTCGTCGCGCGCGTATCGCATCCTCGTCGACGAAGTCGGCTTCGATCCAACCGATATCATCTTCGACCCGAACGTCCTCACCGTCGCCACCGGCATCGAAGAGCACAACGCGTACGGCCTCAACTTCATCGAGTCCGTGCGGCGGCTGCGCGAGAAGTTCCCGCTCGCCAATGCCAGCGGCGGCATCTCGAACGTGTCGTTCTCCTTCCGCGGCAACAACGTCGTCCGCGAGGCGATGCACGCCGCGTTTCTGTATCACGCGATCCGCGCGGGCCTGACGATGGGCATCGTCAACGCCGGACAGCTCGGTATCTACGAGGAGATCCCGAAGGACCTGCTCGCGCTCGTGGAAGACGTGCTGCTCAATCGCCGACCCGACGCCACCGAGCGCCTGGTCACCTTCGCCGAAACCGTGAAAGGAACGTCGACCGCGGTTGCGAAGGAAGAGGAACAGTGGCGCAGCGGCACGGTCGAGGAGCGTCTCTCGCACGCGCTCGTGAAAGGCATCGTCGATCACATCGACGAGGACGTCGAGGAAGCGCGGCAGAAGTATCCGACCGGCCTGTCGATCATCGAAGGCCCGCTCATGGCCGGCATGAACATCGTCGGCAATCTCTTCGGCGCCGGAAAGATGTTCCTCCCGCAGGTCGTGAAGAGCGCGCGAGTCATGAAGAAGGCAGTTGCGTATCTGCTTCCGTTCATGGAAGCGGAAAAGCTGCAGTCCGGCGATACGCGCGCGCGCGGCAAGATCCTGATGGCAACTGTGAAGGGCGACGTCCACGACATCGGCAAGAACATCGTCGGCGTGGTCCTCGGCTGCAACAACTACGAGGTCCTCGACCTCGGCGTGATGGTGTCTGCGGACAAGATCCTCGACATCGCCGAGAAGGAGCACGTCGACATCGTCGGCCTCTCCGGCCTCATCACGCCTTCGTTGGATGAAATGGTGCACGTCGCGCGCGAGATGGAGCGCCGCCACTTCCGCGTGCCGCTGCTCATCGGCGGCGCGACCACGTCGAAACTGCACACGGCCGTGAAGATCGCGCCGCGCTACAACCAGCCAACCGTACACGTGCTCGACGCGTCGCGCGCGGTGGGCGTCGTCAGCTCGCTGCTCTCTGACAAGCGCGAGCCGTTCGTCGCCGGCGTGCGCACGGAGTACGAGAAGCTGCGCGCCGGGCTCGAGCAGCGCGCAATCACGATTCTGCCGCTGGCCGAGGCGCGCCGCCGCGCGCCCAAGTTCGACTACGCGCCTGAGCCCGCACCCTTCACGGGCGTGCGCGTGCTCGAGGACGTTCCGCTCGAGGAGATCGCACCGCTCATCGACTGGAACCCGTTCTTCCAGACCTGGGAGCTGCGCGGACGCTATCCGCAGATCCTCGACGAGCCGCGCGCGAAGGAGCTGTACGACGACGCGCTCGAGCTCCTGCGCGAGATCATCGAGAAGCGACTGCTCAAGGCGCGCGCGGTGTACGGCATCTGGCCCGCGAAGCGCGAAGGCGACGACGTGATCGTGCCGGGAGCCACGTTCCACACTCTTCGGCAGCAGCAGGAGACGACCACGGGACAGAATCTCGCGCTGGCAGACTTCGTCGCGCCGACCGGTGATTACGTTGGCGGCTTCGCGGTGACCGCGGGCATCGGAGTCGAGGAGCTCGTCGCGCGCTTTCAGAAGGACCATGACGACTACAACTCGATCATGACCAAAGCGCTTGCAGATCGGCTGGCCGAGGCGCTTGCGGAGAAGCTGCATCGCGACTTGCGGCGCGAGTGGTATGCGAAGGACGAGACGCTCACGAGCGAAGAGCTCCTCGCCGAGAAATACCGCGGCATCCGTCCCGCGCCGGGCTATCCCGCCTGTCCCGATCACACCGAAAAGCGCACGCTCTTCGCGCTCCTCGACGCGGAGAAACTCGGCATGCACCTCACGGAGTCGTTCGCGATGACGCCCGCGGCAAGCGTGAGTGGTTTGTACTTCGCACACCCACAGGCGAAGTACTTCGCGGTCGGAAAGATCGGCCGCGATCAGGTGGAAGATTACGCGCGGCGCAAGGGACTGTCGGTCGAAGAGATCGAGCGTTGGCTTTCGCCCAATCTCGCCTACGAGCCGGAGACGGTCTCCGTCGCATGATGTGAAGTGCGGCGCTCTGTCATCCTGAGCCGCGTAGACGGCGAAGGACCCCCTGCGGATGGCGACAACCCGCGCAACGAATGAGGGGGTCCTTCGCCGCGCTCCGCCGGCTCAGGATGACAGGTCAGACGGCGGCTATACTTTCCCGAGAGGGAAAGTGTCTTGCAGCCAAGAAAAGTGCTCGTGGTCGAGGTCGTATGTTCGAGCAATCTGTCATCAAGCAAACGGGCCAATGGGCGAAGGCGCTCATCGCCCTTTGCGGGTTGATTGCCGGCGGTGCTGTCACGTTCGTCGGAATTTCGCGGCTGGCGGCGTCCGGCCGCGCCGCCTTCCTGATGGTCGTCGGCGGGATTCTTCTGGCCGTGGCCAGTTCCCTGCTTGGGATCGCGGGCATTTATTGCCCGAAATGCAAAGCGCGTTGGGTGTGGACGGCAATCAGCAAGCGGGCGTCGAATGAGTGGCTCGCGTGGTTACTCAACAAGCCGGAATGTCCAAGCTGTGGGTATCCGAGTGGCAACCGAGGGCAAACATGAAAACACTCTTCGAGTCCGCAGACCGCGAACCGCTCTTGAAACGTCTGGAGACGCTTCGGCCGGACAGCGGCCGGCAGTGGGGAAAGATGAATGCGGCGCAGATGCTGTGTCACTGCGCGCGTGCGTTGGAGACCGCAACCGGCGACCGGCCGATGAAGCAGAAATTCATCGGAAAGGTGCTGATGCCGTTCTTCCGGAAGTCCATGCTGGGTGAAAAGCCCTTCAGCAGGAACTCTCCCACCGATCCGTCATTGGTCGTCGCCGATGAACAGGACTTCATGGCCGAGCGTGAGCGTCTCACGGCCCTCATCGCACGCTTCGTCGAGCGCGGACCGTCCGCCGCCGGAAAAGAGACTCACGCGTTTTTCGGAAAGATGACCGGTGAAGAGTGGGGGCAGCTGATGTACAAACACATCGATCATCATCTGCAACAGTTCGGCGTTTAGCTTCTTGTCATCCCGAGCGTGATGACAAGAAGATCGGCTGCCCGACCGCGATGCGCCCGCGTCGAATGGTGGTGCCGTAAACCCCAGCCTTGTTGTCCCTCACCCGAACGATCGTCTTCAACACCTCGGCGGAAGGACGTGCGGAGTCTGGGTCGAAGTTCACCATCGAGCAGCGCTCGTCGCGATTCGTGACGCCTATCGCCGCGGCATCGTTGTTTTCTCCGAACGTGAGCACGCCTCCCACCCACTCGTCCTCCTCGAAGGGAACGGCTCGCAGGGATGCGATCAGGATGTTCGGTCGGAATCTCCTTACGTCCGGGTGCTGCGCAGTGAGCCTCCCGATTTCGCCGACCGTGGTCGAGGTGATCACGGAGATGCTCGCCTCGTCGAAGATGCCGCGGTTGAGATACATCATCTCGACCGGGGAACCATGGCGGCGACCGACCTCCGTCGCCAATTCCTCGCCGAACATCGGCAGTTCCTCTCCTTCCGGCGTTCGAACGTGCGTCGGGAGGTTTCCGCCGACAGGGGGTTCCCGCCGCTGTGGAGCAAAGAGAATCAGCTCCGGAAGTTTGCTGGCGCTCAGCCAGGGGAAACCGCTGCGATCGTCCATTCGGCGGAAGGCCAGGCGCCGGTCGCCGTCCAGACCGTGCCAGCCCAGGTCGGCGACCTCGAGAAGCTCGCCGCTCATGGACTTCACCGGGTAGCGGAAGAGCGCTTCTACTTCACCAATCTTGATCAGCATGTTCGATGTCGTCCGGTCGTCATTCGCAATGAGAGGCTTGGCGGCGACCAAGACATGCGCCAGCGGCGTGCAGTTGATCTCGAACGACGTTCATCGCCTGTGCGTAGTCATCGTAAGTAACGATGTCACGAGTGGAAACGGTTCGCCGCGCGATCGCCAGAGCTCGAGCATTCTCGCCCGAGAGCTCCGACATCAGGCGGTCGAACAGCGCGAGCAGACGCGCCTTCATGGCTCCAGCTTTGATCACCAGGCCGGAGAGGCCTGAGGCATGGATACGCCATTCAGCGACCACCTCGCTGACGCACGCGATGCGCATTCCTCGATCCGCGATCCGCAACCATGCAGACCAATCGTCGAAGTGGTCCGCTTCCACATCGAACCCGCCGACGTTTCGCAACGCCGCGGTCCGCGCCAGCACAGCGTTGATGTGGGGGGCACACGTCAGCAGGTCGCAGAACCCCATCGGCCCGAAACGAAGGACATGAGTAGGAACAGCCGGAAGGGTCAAGCTGCTGTTCGGCGCAACTCTCCGCGTCATGCCGAAACAGAGGTCGGCCTCGAACTGTTGGGCGGTTGCCACGAGCGTCGAGATTCGGGTTGGCAAGGCAACATCGTCGTCGTCGAGGAAGATGACAAAGTCCCCTTCGGCTGCTTCCAATGCCATGTTTCTCGCGCGACCGACTCCGAGTTCGAGGCCGCGAAGCACGCGAGCTCCGGGCACATCTGGATACGCCTCAAAACCGCCTGCGTCCGAAGCTTTGCCATCTTCGACAACGATGCACTCGAGGCGGCCCTTGAAACTCTCCTCTCGAAGAGATGCGAGAGCCTCCCGAACGTGCCGAGGGCGTCCGTGTGTCGTGACAACTGCCGTGACCGTTGTATGCACTGCTCATCGAGAGTATCAGACGCCGTCCGGGGGTCTTAAGCACGTCAGGCAAATGCCAGCGCGCGGACCGATCGGGTGTCCGTGCGGACACGTCCGCTCGCGATCGGGGATGTTCGAGGCCGAATACAGGATGGAAAGTGCGGTGGCGTAGAACAGCATCCAGTGACCCGAGAAACCTCGAACATCTGCAGCGGACATCCCGCCACCCGGTGTGTTTTTGTCGGCAAGGCCGATGAAGATGAAGAAGTTGACGGCGGTGTAGATGAAAAGTGCCTGGTTCGCGTAGCGAACCCAGGCTGGCGCACCGCGCAATGTTTGCTTCCAGAGGTCTGCGCTCTTCGATCCTCGCGCGAGGTCCTTCGCAAGGAACACCGCAGGAATCCACACGACAAAGATTCCAACATGCAGGACCATGCTGAAGTCGCCGAGCGGCCCGGAACGGCCCGTGAGCGCTGCAACGTGCGTCGCTACGCTCAACAGGAGTCCTGCCAGCGCGAGTGGACCGAAGATGTAGAAAATGGTTTGTCTCGCCGAATGTTCGATCATGAAAGAACGCACCAGATGTTACGCCCTTCAATTCGAGGTGGAGCGATCACGGCGTTTCTGCGCCTAACACAAACGGCGGCTTTCGCCGCCGTTTCATGAGAACGCGATCGCGTCGTGTCACTTCAGATAGTTCATCATCTCTTTCGCCGTCGCGGCGTCTTTGCCGTTCGGGTCGATCTCGAGGTACTTCGTCAGCGCGGCCTTCGCGTCCGCGCTCTTGCCAGCGCGGACGTAGATCATGCCGAGCTCGTAGTGAGCCTGCGCGAACTTCTCGTCGATCGCGACGGCCTGCTGGAGCAGCTTCTCCGCGCCGGAGTCGTTGCCGGAGTTGATCAGCTTCGCCGCTTCGTTGAACAGCGAGCCCGCGTTCTTCGGCAGCTTCGGCTCGATCTTCGCGGCGTTGGCCTTGTCGCCCTGAGCCGTGTAGGCTTGGTACTGCACCGTCAGCATGTCCGCGTCGCTGTCGTCGATCTCGAGCACCTTGCCGGCGGCCTCGATCGCCTTGGCGTAGTTCTTCTGGCGGAGCTGCATCTTTGCGAGCGCCATCCAGCCGGCGAGCAGGTCCGGCTTCGCGGCCACGGCCTCCTCGAACTTCGCGATCGCGCCGGGGATGTCGCCCGCATTCGCGAGCGCGGCGCCATCGTTGTACGCCGTCACCGTCGGGTCCGGCTTCGCCGCCGCGGGAGCCGCGCCCGTCGCGCCCGCCGCCGTCCCAGCCTTGTTCAGTACGATGTCCTTGGTCTCGCTGACACCGATCGAGAGCTTGACCGTCTCGACCACGAAATTGTCGTAGCCCGGGGCGCTGACCGTCAGCTTGTAGCGGATCGTGCCGTCGAGCACGAAGAGCGCGTACGTCCCGTCCGCTTTCACCTTGGAGTTCTGCTTGACCGTCATCTTCTCGGTCGACTCGAGATTGACGACCGCGTCTTTGATGGGTTGTTTGGAAACCGCGTCGAGGATCTTCCCCTGTAGGCGCGCCTCCGTGCCCGCAAAGGCACTTCCGGCGGCAGCGAACAGCAGGACCAGGCTGAGCGCGAGATGTCTACGCATGAGATCGTTTCTCCTGTGGTTGGTTTGCACGGTAAGTAAACGATTCGTCCCGAAAAGCGATTCCTCAATCGAAGGTCAAGTACGTCTGGTCTTTCAGCCCCCGCTCGAAGTCCTGCAGCAGGCGCATCCCCTCGTTCGGCTTGACGCGGTCCTGCTTGATGGCCACGTCGATCTGGCTCTTCATCCGCTTCTCCAGATCGCGCCAGTCCCACTGAGTCATGGCCAGCACCTCGCCGATCGGCTGTCCGGGGATGTCTTCCTCGATGTAGAAGCCCGACTCCTCGTCCGGGTCGAGGAACACGTGGACCTCGTTCACGCGGCCGAAGAGATTGTGGATGTCGCCCATGATGTCCTGGTACGCGCCGGTGAGGAAAATGCCGAGGTAGTAGGGCTCGTTGGGGCGGATCTCGTGGAGCGGCAGCGTCTCGCGGACGTCGTTGAGATCGATGAACTTCGAGACCTTCCCGTCCGAGTCGCAGGTGATGTCGACCAGCGTCGACTCGAGTTGCGGCCGCTCGTTGAGCCGATGGATCGGCACGATCGGGAACAGCTGTCCTAGCGCCCAGTGATCGAGCAGCGATTGAAAGACGGAGAAGTTGCAGATGTGCTGGTCGGCCAACTCGATCTGCAGATTGCGCACGTCCTCCGGCACTTCCTCGGGATCCATCGTGCGGACCAGAAACTGGATCCGCTCGGCGAGCTGCCAGAAGAGCGACTCCACGCGCGCCTTCACGTCGAGATCGAGCAGCCCGAGCTCGAACATGGTCTGGGCCTGCTCCTTGATCTGCTGCAAGTCGTGCCACGCGGACTGCACGTTCTCCGTGCCCAGCGAGCCGTCGATGTCGATCAGCTCGCGCACGAGCTTGTGGTCCTTGGCCTGGATCTCGCGCGACTCCAGCGGCGTCTTCTCGATCGCGCCGAAGGCCTGCACAACGAGCACGGAGTGATGGGCCACCGTCGCACGCCCGGACTCCGACACGATGATCGGGTGCGGCACTTTCTCGTCGTCGCAGATGTCCATGATGTTGTAGACGATGTCGCTCGCGTACTCCTCGACGCTGTAGTTCATCGACGAGTGGAAGGTCGAGCGCGAGCCGTCGTAGTCGATGGCCAGGCCGCCGCCAACGTCCACGTATTCGAGCCGGTGGCCGCTCTTGTAGAGCTTCGCGTAATACATCGCCGCCTCGCGGACGGCGCGCTTGATGGTGAGGATGTCCGGGATTTGCGAGCCGATGTGGAAGTGGAGCAGCTTGAACGCCGACTCCATGTTGGCCTCGCGCATGATCTCCATCGCCTCGAGGATCTCCGCGGTCGAGAGGCCGAACTTCGCGTGCTCGCCGCCGGACGTGGCCCATTTGCCCGAGCCTTTGGCGAGCAGCCGCACGCGCAGGCCGATCCACGGTTCGACCCCCATCTCCGCCGCGATCGTCGTGATCAGCGCAACCTCGGAGATCTTCTCCGCGACGAGGACCACTTTCTTCCCGAGCTTGCGGCCGAGGAGGGCCATGCGGATGTAGGTGCGGTCCTTGTAGCCGTTGCAGATGATGATCGACTCGGGATCGGTGTGCACCGCCAGCCCGGCGAACATCTCCGGCTTCGAGCCCACTTCGACGCCGTGATGGAAGGGGCGTCCGGCGTCGAGGATCTCCTCGACCACTTCACGAAGCTGATTGACCTTGATCGGGAACACGCCGCGATACGAGCTGCGGTAGTTGTGCTCGCGGATTGCGTCGTTGAAGGCCCGGTTGAGCATTTCCACGCGATGCCGCAGCAGGTCCTGGAAACGGACCAGGATCGGCGCGGAGAGGTTCATGGTCTGCGCCTCGCGGACGACGTCGATGATCGGAACGGCCGCGCCCTTCTGCTGCAGCGGAGCGACGGTCATGTCGCCATTCTCCGCGACATGGAAGTATCCGGCGCCCCAGCGGTCGGTCATGTACAGCGAGACGGCGTCGTCGATGGTCCAGTCTTTCTCCTGGCGCGCCGCTTCGATGAGCTCTTGCGTGGTCAATGGTTGTCGTGTGCCCCCTTCCGATGGCGAAGAATAGAACAAAAGTGCTGGGTGCTGAGTGCTGGGTGCTGAGTACCGCCCACCCGGTGGCCACTCAGCACTCAGCACCCAGCACTCAGCACTCAACTCCTGTCGAATTCCGTCTCGTCGATTGCTGCAATTTCCTCCCGCGAAAGCGTGAGGTTCGCGGCGCGGGCGCTGTCGATCGCGTGCTCGACGGTGCGCGCGGCGGGGATCGGGACGACGGTGCTGCCTTGCGCGCGCACCCAGGCCAGCACGATCGCGTGCACGCTGCGGTTGTGCTTCTGCGCGAGCTCGATCAGCACGTCGAACTGCGGAAGCTTCTTCGCCAGGCGTCCGCCACCGACGGGGCTGTAGGCAAGGAACGTGATCTTGCGCTCGGCGCAGGCCTTCGCGACCTTCACGTTCTCGCGGAAATACGGATTCATGCGGTTCTGCACGGAGACGACCGGGAGGATCGCGCGCGCCTGGTCGATCTGCGCGACGCTGACGTTGCTCAATCCGAAGTGCTCGAACTTCCCTTCGCGTTGCAGTTCCGCGAACGCTTCCACGCTCTTCTCGAACGCGACCTTCGGATCGGGCGCGTGCAGTTGATAGAGCCAGATGCGATCGGTGTTCAGCGCGCGCAGGCTCCGCTCGCACGCTTCGCGGATGTGCGCAGGACTCGCGTCGCTGGTCCACGCGCCGCGCGGCCGGCGCAGACCCGCCTTTGTCGCGATGCGAACGTCGTCGCGCCCGCCGAGAGCGGAGGCGATGAGGCGCTCGTTGTGACCGATGTCGTTGTCGTCGAGGCAGTAGACGTCCGCCGTGTCGATGAACGTCATCCCCGCGTCGACTGCCGCGTGCAGCACGCGGCGGCCCTGCTCTTCGTCGGGACGTCCTTGAATCGAGAGCGGCATTCCGCCGAAGCCCATTGTCGGGAACATGTCTCCAGTTTATCCCGCGCGTAGACGCGGGATCTCCGGTCACACCGGCAGGCCGCTGCCTCAGGCGCGATCCGCGCGGGATTACCAGAGATCCCGCGTCTTCGCGCGGGATAAACTGAAGAAACCGGTCGCGTTCTGAAAATGAATCGCCGCGTTCACCAGCAACACCTCGTTCGCGGGCGCGGCGTTGAACTGGATCGACGTCGGGAGGCCGTTCTCGCCGAAGCCGTTCGGCATCGCCATCGCCGGTGCGCCGAGGAGGTTCATGCTCGGGATGATCGCGGGGCCACCGCGGATTGCGGGATAGGCGTCGTTGAAATTCGGGCCGATCGGAAATGCCACCGTCGCGCGCGTCGGCGAGACGACGAGATCGACAGTCTCGAATAGTCGCGACAACGTCTCGCGGACCTTGGCCCGCACGCGTTGCGCGCGGAGGTAATCGATCGCGAGCGTCGCCGCGGACTCGTAGCCGCCGATCTGGTCGGCCTTCGCGCGCAGCAGCTTCGCGCGGCCGTCGCGGAGGATGTCCTCGAACGCGCTCGCTCCCTCCGCGTCGACGATCACGCTGATCGTTGGGCCGTAGGGCATGTCCGGATAGTCGATCTCCGTGACCGTGTGCCCGAGGGCCTTCAGGACGTCGACGCTCTTCAGGAAGTTTTCGCGGACCGCGGGCTGCACGTTCTCCCACGCGCCTTTCGGGAGTCCGATGCGCATGATGCGTTTGTTCGCGGGCCGCGCGAGCAGATCGCTGTTCACCCACGATGCGCGTCCCGTCGGGAACACGCCCGAGGTCTGATCGACGATCACGCCGAAGACCGTGTTGCAGTCCGCCGCCGTACGCGCCATCGGACCGATCTTGTCGAGCGTCCACGAGAGCGCCATCGCGCCGCGGCGGCTCACTGCGCCGTACGTCGGACGGAACCCCGTCACGCCGCAGAATGCGGCGGGCGTGAGGATCGATCCCGAGGTCTCGCTGCCGATCGCGAATGGGACGAGGCCCGCGGCGACCGCCGCGCCCGGACCGCTCGACGAGCCGCCGGACCAGAAGTCGAGATTCCACGGCGTGCGTCCCGGCCCGGTGAACGACGCGTCGGCGTTGTTGTAGCCGAAACCGCCTGCCAGCTCGACCATCGCCAGCTTCGCGACCAGTACGGCGCCGCCGCTGGTGAGCTTCTCGATCACATCCGCGTCGTAGTCGAACTGCTGATTGCGGTACGGTTCCGCGCCCCAAGTCGTCGGAGCGTCCTTCGTCGCGAGCAGGTCCTTCGCGCCGTACGGGATGCCGAGGAGCGGGCGGTTCTGCGTCTTGCCCGCGGCGATGTCCGCGTCGGCGTTCTGCGCCTCGCGCAACGCGCGCTCGCGCGTGATCGTCACGACCGCGCCGAGCTTCGCGCCGAATTTCTCGAGGCGCTCGAGGAAGAACTTCGTCAGCTCGACCGACGACACTTCCTTCGCGCGAAGCGCGCGCGAGAGATCGGCGATGGTGGAGTAGGCGTCGATCACACGAAGTCCGGCTCGTCTGCGTTCGTCAGCGGAAACGCGCGCAGCCGATCGAGCGCGGTCGCGGCGTCGTTGATGCTCTTCTCGATCGCCGCGCGCTCCTCGTCGGTGAGGTGCTTCGCGAACGGAAGACAGACCGCGAGCGGCATCGCGGCGAGGGACTTCGCGAAATCGCGGCGGCTATGGTTCGTCATCGAATGATCTTCATGATGGTACGTTCTTCGTGACGACCTTCCCGGGCGGCGTGTCGTGCGTAAACATCTGCAACGCGGCGCGAACGACGGCCTTGTGGAGCTCGCGATCGCCCGCGCGTCCAATGATGCGCCCGATCGCGGCGCCCTCCCACGTCATCGCACGCGGCGGGCGGGCGGACTCGGTCGCCGCGGGCGATGCGCTGATGATGATCGTCGGGACTCCGCGGGACTCGATCTCACGGGCGAGGTTGCCGAGGGCGCGGTGGCAGGTCTCGGGGCATCCCGCGGTCAAAACGACGAGCTTGGTCTTCGAGCGCTCGATCTTGTCCGCCACCTCGGGATAAGCCTTTTCATAAAGCTCCTTGAGACGCGTCGTGAATCCGAAGCTGTAGTGTTTGTCGTTCACCGCCCCAATGATGCCTTCGGACGCCAGCTCGCGCAGCGTCTCGAGCGGAAACACGATGTTCGGATCGGCGTCGGCCTCGGCGTGATCGTAATGGCCATGCACGATGCGCATCGCGCCGAGATCCGCATCGGCGGGGATGATGCGATAAGACGTGTCGCCCGGATCTTCCGACGGGAACGGCTCCTGATCCGCGAGAAACACACCCGTCGCGGAGACGAGGGTCACGGTCGCGGAGGAAAGGTCTTTGTCGTAAGGAGTGAAGGGAACGCACTTGCGTGCGATGTTGAGCATTCGTTACCTCGGTTGGCGGGCCCGTGGACGGCCCGCCCACGGCAAACTAATCGAGCTCTCTCAGCACGTCCCTCAACTGTTCGTTGTCGGGTGCTTCGGAGATGTCGTGGACGTCGATGTAGCGGATGATGCCTTGCTTGTCGACGATCACAATGGCGCGCTCGCTGATGCCTTTGTCTTCTTTCCAGACGCCGTATTTCTTCGAGACCTCGCCCTTGGGATGGAAATCGGCGAGGAGCGGATAGGTCGTGATCCCGCCGAGCGATTTCGCGAATGCGATGTGAGAGGGAACGGAATCCACCGAAATGCCCAGGACCTGGGCATCATACCGTTCGAAGTCGGCCGACTCGGCCTCGTACGACGGCATCTGGACCGTTCAAACCGGGGTCCAGTCCAGCGGGTAGAAGACGATGACGACGTTCTTCTGCCCTTTGAACGAACTGAGACGAACCTTCTCGTTGCGATGACTAGGAAGCTCGAAGTCGGGAGCGGGATCTCCAACCTCGAGCGTCTGGGTCTGCTCGGCAACGGAGGTTCTTCCGAAACTCACCATGAAGCTCCTCCTTCTGTGCGAGGTCCACGCTCGCCAAGCGCATTCTATGTTTCGTCGCGCTTCACTGTTTTTTCTTCTTCTTTGCTTCCGCCTGGGCCTCGCGGCCTTCCTGCGCGATCTTCTCGCCCGCCGCCTCGGCCGCTTCGCCGACGCCCTGCTTGACGCCCTGACCCGCTTCGCGCGCGCCGGCGGCAACGCGCTGGGCGGCCTCGGATTCCTTCAGGTCCTGCGCGCCTTTCTTGATGTCCTGGCCGAGCTCCTGCGCGCCTTTCTTCACTTCCTCGGCGGCTTCGCGCGTCTCGCGCGCGGCCTCGGCCGTCGCGGTCTGCGTCTCCGCGGTCGGCTGCACTTCGCCGGTCTTGTCGTTTACCTGGCAGGCCGCGAACACGATCAGGGCGAGAGCGAATATGAACTGCTTCATTGCTTTCCTCCAGTTGACTCAGGAAGCAACTCCTGCGCCCCCGCGTTTCACCCACTCCATGCAGCAGACTCAGGACCGAATCATCCAGGGAATGGCCGCGGACGGCCACTTCCGCGTCATCGCCGCGCAGACGACCACAGCCGTGGACACCGCGCGCGAGATCCTCGACCTTTCCCCCGTCGCCGCCGATGCGCTCGGCCGCGCCATGACCGGTGCGCTGCTCCTCGCGCGCCTGCTCGACAAGGACGTGCGCAACCAGTACGTCACGCTGCGCTTCGAAGGCAACGGCCCCCTCGGCACGGTGATCGCCGACGGCACGAACGCGGGCCACGTGCGCGGCTACGTCTCCAATCCCGTTCCGCCCGATCCGATGCTCGACGTCGAGACCGGCATCGGCAATGGAAGCCTCACGGTGATTCGCGGCACGCCGCCGGCGGGCAAGCCGTACACGTCGCAGCTTCTCCTCGGCGGCACCGGGATCGCGACGGACCTCACGCGCTACCTGATGAATTCCGAGCAGATCGCCTCGGCGGTGCTCCTCGGCGTCTTCAATCGCCGCGACGGCGTCGCGTCCGCGGGCGGGATGATCATCCAGGCCTTTCCGCACGCGAGCGAAGACGCGATCTCCGCGATCGAGCGCCGACTCAAGGAGGCGCCTTCTCTCTCGACGCTGCTCGAGAAGATGGAGATCGAGGACGTGGTCGCGACGGTGCTGCAGGGTGTCGGCTACAAACAGATCGACGACGGTTCCGTCGTCGCGGTGAGCTACACGTGCCAGTGCACACGCGAGCGCGCCCTCGCGCCGCTCGCGCTCCTCGGACAGGACGAGCTCGAGGAGATGATGCACGAAGGCGGCACGGAGGTCGTCTGCCAGTTCTGCGGACGGAAGTATCGGTTCGGCGCGCACGACCTGCTTGCGCTGACCGCGAAGCACGATGCATGATGGCGTCTCCGCCAGCATGAATTCCATCATTACCGGTAGCGGCATCGGCATCCCGAAGAACGTCGTCCCGAACGCGGCGCTCACGCGCATCATGGACACCACCGACGAGTGGATCCGCCAGCGCAGCGGCGTGGAGCAGCGGCACTACGTCGACAACGGCCAGGGCTCGGCGGAGCTGGGCATGATGGCCGCGCAGGCGGCGCTCGACGCCGCGGGAAAAACGAAGGAAGACATCGACGCGATCGTCTTCGCGACGATGACGCCCGACTACTTCTTCCCCGGCAACGGCCCGGTCCTGCAGGCGAAGATGGGCTTCCCGGAGTCGATCCCGACGTTCGACATCCGCCAGCAGTGCTCGGGTTTCCTGTACGGACTCGATCTCGCGGATTCTCTGATCCGCAGCGGCAAGTACCGGCGCATTCTGCTCATCGGCTCGGACGTGCACTCGCCGTTCATGCCTTGGGGCAACGGCTGGGCGACGACGATCGGCGAAGAGGACCGCGAGGTGACGGCCGAGGAGTTCGCGGCGAATACGGCGATCCGCGATCGGACGGTGCTCTTCGGCGACGGCGCGGGCGCGGTGGTTGTCGAAGGGTCGGACAACGGCGCAGGCCTACTCGCGACGAAGCTTTTCACCAACGGCTCGAACATAGAGGCGCTCTACGTCCCCGGCCTCGGCTTCCGCAAACGTCCGTTCATCGACCACGAGCAGATCGACACGAACGCGTACATCCCGGTGATGGAAGGCCGGGAGGTGTTCAAGCAGGCGGTGTCGAAGATGCCGGAGTCGGTGCGCGCGGTCTGCGCGGCGTCGGGCTTCGAGGTGTCGCAGATCGATCTGTTGCTGATTCACCAGGCGAACCTGCGCATCGTCGAAGCGGTCACCAAGCAGCTCGGTCTCCCGCCGGAGAAAGTGCCGCACAACATCGAGCGCTACGGCAACACCACCGCCGGCACGCTGCCGATCCTCTTCCACGAATGCCTCACGACGGGCCGGATCCAGCCGGGCATGCTGATCTGCTTCACAGCCCTCGGCGCGGGACTGCATTGGGGAGCGGCGCTGTACCGAGCATGAATCGAGCGATGAGTGATGAACGATGAGCGATGAACAAATGCGTGCTCCTGTTCATCGTTCATCGCTCATCGTTCATCGTTCGGCCCTGCTCGTCGCGATCCTTATCATCGCGGTCCAGGCCACCGCGCAGTCCCTCCCCTTCCTCACCGACAAAGAAATCGCCGCGCTCGCGAGCGAGATCTCGGGCGAGACGGCGAAGCGGAACCTCGAGGGGCTCTCGCGCCAGCACCGCATGCGCGGCTCGCGGCAGTTCCGCGCCGCGGCGGATCAGGTGCTCGCGGAGTTGAAGCGTTACGGCTACGCCGACGCGCACATCGAGTCCTTCCCCACCGACGGAACGATCTTCTACGGCACGCAGCGCTCGCGTCCCGCGTGGAACGCGGAATTCGCGGAGTTGTGGGAGCTCGACGCGGACGGCGCGCACGCGACGCGGCTCGCGAGCTGGGAGGCATCTCCCATCGCACTGGCGCAGGACAGCGCGTCCGCGGATGTCACCGCGGAGCTGATCGACGTCGGCGGCGGGGTTGCCGAAGCGGACTACGCGGATAAGGACGTGCGCGGCAAGATCGTCCTCGCGGGCGGGCAGCCGGGGCCGGTCGCGGAGCGTGCGCTGGCGCGTGGCGCGCTCGGAATCGTGAGCCATGCGCAGAACCAGCGCACGGCGTGGTTCGGCGAGAACGACAACCTCGTGCGCTGGGGACACCTCGATACGTTCGCGAGCCAGAAGACGTTTGCGTTCATGGTGTCGCTGAAGACCGCACGCGCATTACAGCAGCGCCTCAAATCCGGCCAGAACATCCGCCTGCACGCGAAGGTGATCGCCGGTCAGGAAAACGGCGACTACGCCATTGCCACCGCAACCATCCCCGGCAGCGAGCCGGGCGAGATCGTGTTCAGTTGTCATCTCGACCATCCGCGGCCCGGCGCGAACGACAACGCCAGCGGCTGCGCGGCGATCCTCGAAGTCGCGCGGACGCTCTCGAAGCTCATCGCGGAAAAGCGGCTCGCGCCCCCGCGCCGCACGATCCGCTTCGTCTGGCCGCCGGAGATCGAGGGCACGCTCGCGCTGCTGAACGGACGTCCGGAGATCGCGAAGAACATCCGTGCGGCCGTCCACCTCGACATGGTCGGTGGCGGGCCGGAAACGAAGGCAATCTTCCATGTGACCCGCGGACCGGCCTCGCAGCCTTCGTTCGTGTACGACGTCGCCGACGCGGTTGCGATGTTCGTCAACGAGCAGTCCGAGGCGTTCGCGAAAACGGGGCGCGCGCAGTTTCCTCTCATCGCGAGCGATGGCAGCAAGGACCCGCTCCGCGCCGAGCTCGCCCCGCTCTCCCTCGGCAGCGATCATCAGGTCTACAGCGACAGCTCGTTCGCGATCCCGGCCATCTATCTCAACGACTGGCCGGACCGCTACATCCACACGAACCTCGACGTCCCGGCGAACATCGACTCCACGAAGCTCGGCCGGGCGGCGTTCATCGCCGCGGCCAGCGGCTATGCGCTGGCGACGATCGGCGACGAGGACAAGCCGGCGCTGCTGGAGATGATGGAGCCGTTCGCGCTCGAGCGCCGCGCGCGGGCGCTGCGCCGCAAGACGCTCCCGTTCGCGGAGTGGTACGAGCGCGAGATGCGCGCCTCGATCGATCGCTTCCTTCGCGGCGTGCACCTCACGGCGCCGCGCAAGGTCAAAGGAACGATGAGCGCGTTCGGCCACGACTACTTCGACGACCGCTACAAAGGTCCCGTGCTCCGCCTGAATCCCGAGGTTCGGTACGAAGCGCTGAATCTCTGGGACGGCAAGCGCAAAGATGCGGAGATCCGGGACATGCTCTCCGCGATCTACGAGCCGGTGGCACTCGAGGACGTGACTGCGTACCTAGACGCGTTGGGTTCGATCGGGGTCATTGCTCGCACCCCCCAACCCTGAGCGAGCGAAGCGAGTCGAACGGGTCAGGTTAGCCCTCACGATGCCTGAACCCTATCCATCGTGAGGGCTCAATTGACCCATTCGACTCGCTGCGCTCGCTCAGGGTTTGAGGAAACGCGACATCAGATCGGCATTCTCATTCATCGCCCGAAGGTCGATGACATACGCCCGCGCGAACATCACGATCGACAGCGCGGCCAGCACGTCGTGCAGCCACACCGGCGTCTTCCCCTGACCGACACCGCCGCCGGTGATGAACGTGATCATGATCGCCGCCATCGCCCACATCGCCGCCGGGAAGACTTTGTTCTTGAACGCGCGCGTGCGATCGACCACGTTCGCGTTCTGATCCGACGCGTCCTTCAGCTCCTTCCCCGTCCCGATGAAGAAGAACATCGTCATCGACTGCGAGAAGAGGCCGATCACGACCGTCACGATGGCGACGATGATGTGGTCCGCCGTTTTCACCGGCGTCGCGGAGAAGCCCATGATGATGGTGACGATGAGACCGGCGATTGTGAGAAGGGTGGAGATGAGGAGGGCTTGGGCCACGGGCGCATTGTATTGATAGACTCGCGCGCCGTGACCACCTACAAAGACTCCGGCGTCGACATCGACGCGCAGGACGAGGCGTTGCGCGAAGTCCGGCGCATCGCCCGCGATACTTATACCCCCGGCGTTCTCTCCGACATCGGCTCGTTCGGGGGCCTCTTCCGCGGTACGTTCGAAGGAATCGAGTCGCCGATCCTCGTCTCCTCCACCGATGGCGTGGGGACGAAGCTGCGCGTGGCGCAGGCGATGAAGATTCACGACACCGTCGGCTACGACCTCGTCTCGCACTGCGTCAACGACATCCTCGTGCAGGGCGCGCGTCCGCTCTTCTTCCTCGACTACTACGCCACCGGCAAGCTCCGTCCGCCGGTGATGACGGACGTCATCCGCGGCATGGCCCGCGCGTGCAAGGAAAACGGCTGTGCGCTCATCGGCGGCGAGACGGCGGAGATGCCGGGCTTCTACGGCGACGACGACTACGACGTCGCCGGCTTCATCCTCGGCGTGGTCGATTCGAAGAACCTCATCGACGGCAAGGCCGTGACCGAAGGGGATGTGCTGATCGGACTTCCCTCGGTGGGGCTGCACACGAACGGCTACTCGCTCGCGCGCCGCATCCTCTTCGACAAGCTCGGCTACGACCATCAGTCGATCATTCCGGAGCTGGGGAAGGCGGGCGAGGCGCTGCTGCAGCCGCACATCTCGTATCTCAAGCCGCTCCTGCCGCTGGTGGAGCAGCGCGCCATTCACGCGATGGCGCACATCACCGGCGGCGGCCTCACCGACAACGTCCCGCGCGTGCTCCCCGAAAAGCTCGACGCGCACATCAAGCTCGGCTCCTGGCCCGTCCTTCCGATCTTCAAGTTCCTCTACGAGAAGGGTCAGGTCGCCCGCGACGAGATGCTCCGCGTCTTCAACATGGGCATCGGCATGGTGATGATGGTCGGGAAGGAGGACGTCGACCGCGTGTCGAAGCACTTCACGCAGATCGGCCAGACGTTCTACTTCATCGGCAACGTCGTGAAGGGTTCGGGCAAAGTCGTCTACGACACGCCGCCGACCGGATACGCGTCCTGGATCGAATGAAGAAAGTGCTGAGTGCTGAGTCCTGAGTGCTGAGATGCGATTGGCGATTCTCTTGTCGGGGCGCGGCTCGAACTTCCAGGCGATTCACGAAGCCGTGCGGCGCGGCGAGCTGGATGCGGAGATCGTCTGCGTCATCTCGAACCGTCCCGACGCACAGGGGATTCAACGCGCGCGCGCCTTCGGCTACGCGGCGCACGTGATCGATCACAAGGCGTTCGCGAATCGCGCCGCGCACGAGGCAGAAGTGCTGCGCGTCCTCGACGAAGCGTGTCCCGACTTCATCGTCCTCGCGGGCTACATGCGCCTCCTCGGCGCGTCGTTCATCGAGCGCTACCGCCACCGCATCGTGAACATTCACCCGTCGCTGCTGCCCGCGTTTCCCGGCGTCGACGCGCAGGCGCAGGCCGTCGCGTACGGCGTGAAAATCTCCGGCTGCACCGTTCATCTCGTCGACGAACACCTCGACGCCGGTCCGATCCTCGTGCAGCGCACGGTCGAAGTCCGCGACGGCGACACCGCGGAAACGCTGGCGGCACGGATCCTCGTGCAAGAGCACGAGGCGTACGTGGAGGCGTTGAGCAAATTGAGCGGCCCCTGGCGCGTCGAGGGACGGCGAGTCGTGTTCTAGGAGTGCGGTGGCGCGGGCGTGTGGGCGGTGGGGAGCCACCGCTCTGGTACGTCCGTCGCGAC
>DASYGV010000030.1:0-95165 GCA_035999335.1 Thermoanaerobaculia bacterium
CCAAGAGGGTCTGTGGGCCGTGTTTTCATGCTCGCCGAAAACGCTGCGTTCCCGGTTCGCTTCTCGAAGACTGTTACGAGATCGGTTGACTCGGTCAAATACCATCCCGTGTCCCGAGGCGACAGACCGCTGCCTCCGACCTGCTCATAAGCGCTTCGTGGAGCCAGGGATGGAGCCAGGGATGGCCGATCCTCGGCCGAACTACCGGCGGCAACCATGCCTGCCAGAACAATTGCGATGAAGAAGGACCTCATCATTCTCTTCCTCGACTAGTCCAACAGATCCAAAACGCCGCGCAACGGGATCCTAACCCAGTCCGGGCGGTTGTTGAGCTCGTACACGATCTCGTACATCGCCTTCTCGATCACGTAGGCGCTCAGGAGGACTTCCACCTGATTGGGATCCTTCGGGAGATGGGTGCCCGTGCTGCTCACCGTGAGGTAGGCGCGGAGGAAGGCGGCGGAGACCCAGCGGTGCCAGAAGCGGGCGCCGGTCTCGAGGAGGGAGAGGTCTTCGGTGCGCACGTACGAGCCGGGGGCGGTGCCGAAGACGACCGCGTAGGGCGCGTAATGGAACGAGCGGAGCATGCCGGCGACGTCGCGTAATGCGCTGCGCTTGATGCGGCGCTCGCTGAGCGGGCGGGCAGGCTCGCCTTCGAAGTCGATGATGACGAAATCGTTTCCGGTGTAGAGAACCTGCCCGAGGTGATAGTCGCCGTGGATGCGTTGGCGGAGACCGTCGACCTTCCCGTTCAATACGCCGCGCACGCGCTCGTGCAGTTCGCCCTCCCGCTCGAGGAGCTCCGCGTACTCCGGATGCTCTTTGACGCGCCTGCGCACGATCTGCAGGGTTTGCACGATCTGCGTGCGCATGTGCTGATAGACCGAACGCTGATAATGCGGCGTGAACGGCTCGGGCTTGAAAGCCGGGTCGTCGTCGCGCGAGGCCAGCGCGAGGTGCAGTTGCGCCGTGCGGACCCCGAGCAGCTCGGCATCGGCGAGATAGCCGCCGATCGCCTCGCGGACCAGGTCCGGCACGTTTCTTTGCGCGAGATCGAACACGCTCTCGTGCGGCGTGGCCTTGCGGACGCGGTCGACCGCCGTCGGATCGCTGAGCAGAAGATCGAAATAGCGGCCGATGTCGTCCAGCGTGTAGGCCCACGCGTCGCCGGAATTGCGGACGTGTCCCTGCAGGATCGCGACGGTCGTGACCGCGCCGGTCGTGTCATTGCGATACTCGAGCGCGCCGGCCACGCGCGGGACGTTCCGAAACTCCGTCTCCTCGTTGAGAAACCGCGTGACTTCGAAATCGGTATTGATGCCGCTCTCCAGACGGCGGAAGCACTTCAGGAACAGCCTCTGCCCGTAGGTCAAAGCCGTATTCGAATGCTCGACACCGAGGACGTGCGTCTCGAGCTTCTCCGTGCCGCGCAGTTCCTTGAACGCCTTCGTCACCACGCCGTTCACGACGCCGCGTATCCCGCGCAATTGGCGCTTCCGGGCAATCGTGTCCAGCAGCGCCTGCGCGAACGAGTCCTCCTGCACGGGCTCATAAAGGATCGCGCCGTCGCGCAAACGGGCGACGACCGGCAGATTGCGTCCCTGATCCTGTTCGCGGCGCACGTTCGCAATCGCAAGAGGAAGCAGGTACGTCTGCGGCTCTCCGTCCGCGAACTCCACGTCGAGCAACACCAGACGCGCATCGTGCGGCAACTCGACGACATCGCGCACGCCGACCGACGTCAGCGTGCGCGCTTTCCCTCCGAACCAGCGCCGCGTCGGTAGATATGCGGTCATGGCGCGGTCGAATTGATCCCGGTGCCGCGTGGACAGCACGTCGTCCCACGTGCGTGCACCGATCAGCGGTGCGTCCTGCGTGGTCAGCTCGGGCGCGACTTCGCGATTCAGCGCGAACCAATAGAACGCGAACGGCCCAAGATTGAGGAAGTAGGGGCGTTCACCGATGACGGGGAATTTCGTCCCGCCGGAGAGCTCGACCGGCACCATTCCGCGGTATTGCGCCAGATCGAGCTCGAAGCACTGCACGAGTCGCGAAAGGTTTGCCACGACGAGGATGATCTCGTCCTCGTATCGCCGCACATACGCGAGCACCTTGCGGTTCTCACTGTGCAGGAACTCCATCGTGCCTCGGCCGAACGCGCGATAGCGTTTGCGCATGGCGATGAGGCGTTTCATCCACCACAGCAATGAATACTGGTTCTGCTGCTGGGCCTCGACGTTCACCTGTTCGTAGTGATACTGCGGATCGATGATGACCGGCAGAAAGAGCTGTTGGGGATTCGCGCGCGAGAAGCCGGCATTGCGGTCGGCGCTCCATTGCATCGGCGTACGGACGCCGTTGCGGTCGCCGAGGTAGATGTTGTCGCCCATGCCGATCTCGTCGCCGTAATAGATGATCGGCGTGCCGGGAAACGAAAACAGCAGTCCGTTCATCAGGTGGATGCGGCCGCGGTGGTTTTCCATCAGCGGCGCCAGACGGCGGCGGATGCCGAGGTTGATGCGCGCCTTGGCGTCCTTGGCATAGGTGCGCCACATGTAGTCGCGGTCCTCGTCCGTGACCATCTCCAGCGTGAGCTCGTCGTGATTGCGCAGGAACATCGCCCACTGGCAATTCTCGGGAATGGGCGGAGTCTGGCTCATGATGTCGACGATCGGAAAACGATCTTCCATCGCCAGGGACATGTACATGCGCGGCATGACCGGAAAGTGAAACGCCATGTGGCATTCATCGCCGTTCCCGAAATACGGCAGCGAGTCCTCCGGCCACTGATTCGCCTCGGCCAGGAGCATGCGGCCCGGGTAATGCTCGTCCATGTGCCGCCGGATGCGCTTCAAATAGTCATGCGTCTCGGGCAGGTTCTCGCAGGTGGTTCCTTCACGCTCGAACAGGTACGGGATCGCATCGAGACGGAAGGCGTCGACGCCCATCTCCATCCAGAAATCGAGCGCTTTGATCAGCGCATCGTGCACAGCGGGATTCTCGAAATTCAGGTCCGGCTGATGGGAGAAGAAGCGGTGCCAGTAATACGCTTTCGCTTCCGGGTCCCAGGCCCAGTTCGAGGTCTCGAAGTCCTTGAAGATGATGCGCGCGTCGCGGTATTTGTCCGGCGTATCGCTCCAGACGTAGAAATCGCGCCACGGGGAGCCCGGCTTCGCACGGCGCGATCGTTGGAACCACGGATGCTGGTCGCTGGTGTGATTGATGACCAGCTCGGTGACGACGCGGATGCCGCGGCGGTGCGCTTCCTTGAGCAGCGCCTTGAAATCCGCCAGCGTTCCGTAGCTCGGGTTGACGGCAGTGTAGTTCGCGATGTCGTAGCCGTCGTCCTTCAGTGGCGAGGGATAGAACGGCAGCAGCCAAAGGATGTTGACGCCGAGGTCCTGGAGATAGTCGAGCTTGCGCGCCAGGCCCTGAAAATCGCCGATGCCGTCGCCGTCCGAGTCGAAGAAGGCCCGGACGTGGGTCTGGTAGATGATGCCGTCCTTGTACCAGAGGTCATCTGAGTGATGAGTGATGAGTGATGAGTGATGAGTGGTCACAAGAAGTACTCAAAATCTCTTTCCGTTCGCACGCGGCGGCGGATTTTGAAGATGTGCGCGGGGATCACGTGCGGGTTCAACTGCACGTAGTTCCTTCCGCCGTGCCACGAGTGGCGGGCGTTGCTGAGCAGGTCGTGCACCTGGTAGGTCCGCTCGGGATCGAGTTGCAGAGGCGCGAGGTCGAGGTCGATCCATCCCGTGTGCGCGTTGCGGGAGTCGAGATTGACGACCACGACGATCACGTTGTCGCCCGCCGACTTGCTGTAACACAGCAGCTGTTCATTGTCGGTCTCGTGGAACTTCAACGTCGCGTTCTGCTGTAACGCCGGGTTCTCGCGGCGAATGCGATTGATGGCCGCGATCAGCTCGGTCATGTCGTCGTCGGTCTCCGGCCAGTGACGCACTTCATATTTCTCGGAGTCGAGGTATTCCTCGCTGCCGTGCTCGCGCGCCTCGTGGACATAACGCTCGTACGCCGGTCCGTAAATACCGTAATTCGAACAGAGCGTCGCGGCGAGGACGAACCGTTGCACGAACGCGGAACGTCCTCCGTATTGCAGATACTCCGTGAGAATGTCGGGAGTATTCGGCCACGCATTCGGCCGGAAGAAGTCGCTCACCGGCGGTTTGCTGATCTCCTCGAAATACTCGGTGAGCTCCTGTTTCGTATGCCGCCAAGCGAAATATGTGTACGACTGCGTGAACCCGGCTTTCGCCAGCCGGTACATGATCTTCGGCCTTGTGAACGCCTCGGCCAGAAAGATCAGCTCTGGCCACTCCCGCTTCAGATCGCGGATGCACCATTCCCAAAACGGCAGCGGCTTGGTATGCGGATTGTCGACGCGGAACACGCGCACGCCCTTGCCGATCCAGAACGCGAAAACGTCCCGCAACTCGGCCCACAACTCCTGCCACTGATCGCTTTCGAAGTTGAACGGATAAATGTCCTGGTATTTCTTCGGCGGGTTTTCGGCGTACTGAATCATCCCGTCGGGGCGCATCTGAAACCACGACGGGTGCTCCTTCACATACGGATGATCGGGCGACGACTGGAAGGCGATGTCCATCGCCATCTCGAGACCGTGCTCTCGAGCCTTCTTCACCAGCCGCTCGAAATCATCGATGGTTCCTAGCTCGGGATGCGTTGCCTTGTGCCCGCCCTCCACGCCGCCGATGGCCCACGGACTCCCGACGTCCGCCGATTCCGCGCGGACCTTGTTGTTTTTTCCTTTGCGGAACGTGTCGCCGATGGGATGAATCGGCGGAACGTACAACACGTCGAAGCCCATGCGCGCGACGCGCGGCAATTGCGCCTCGACGTCGCGGAAAGTACCGTGCCTCCCCTCCTCCGCCGATGCGGAGCGCGGGAACAGCTCGTACCACGCGCTGCACGCCGCGCGCGGGCGGTCGACTTCGATCAACAGTTCCCTCGAGTAGCGGCTGACGAACTTCCGCTCGGCGTTGCGCCACATGAGCGCGAGGAGGTCTTCGCTCCAGGCGTCTTCGATCTTTTCTTCGAGCGGGTCGTCGCCTTCGAGCGTGGCGATGAACGTCGCCAGCTTCCTCCGGTCGCGAGCGCCGGCCCTCGCGGCGGCCGCGCGCAGATGCTCGAGTCCGATCAACATCTGCACGCGCAACTCCTCCTCGGAAGCATCGCCATCGACGCGCTTCTTCAGATCGCGATGCCAGGTGAGGAAGTGATCGATCCACGCTTCGATGGTGAAGCGGTGAAATCCGAGTTGCTCGACGGGGAACTCGGCGGTCCAGCGGTCGTTGGCCAGCGGACGCATCCGCACCTCGCGCCACTCCGGCTCGCTGTCGTGCCGGTGGCGCAGCACCGCGGAGATCAGGTCGTGTCCGTCCGCAAAGATATCGGCCTCGGCGGTGACGCTGTCTCCGAGGACTCGCTTCGCTGGAAATGCGCCGCCGTCGACCTCAGGCGACGCGGCTTCGATGATGACGCGCCGTCTACCGTCCTGCTCCACTCGTACTGCCACTGTGGCGAACGGTGCCAAACGCATGCCGCGCGGGGGAAGCCGGTCATACCGGGCCGGCACGGCCGGCAGCGCTTGTTGAGGCCATGTTGTCGCGCAAACGCGCTCTTCGTGCGACAGGCGTGCGTTCGGGCTCGGCCATCACGCGCTGCCGGCCGCGCCGGCCCGCCGGAGGCCCCTCGTCATCGGCGCCGAAGCAGATCGCGTGCGAACGGGCGCACCAGCGCGCCGAAGACGCTACCCGCGGGACCGCGCTTGAACGCGAGCAGGCGCATGGTCTGCTCCAGCACGACCAGGCTCGCGCAAACGAGCGAGACGAGCGCGCTGATGCTCTCACCCGCTTTCGAGATCATCGAGGCCACGCCGAGCGCGGCGCAGACCAGCAGCGCCCAGGTGATCCCGTACGCGTGCTTGCGGTAATCGAATCCGAATCGCTCGGCGAGCAGGGCCTGTTCCGCGGGAGTCAGAAGAGTCAGCAGCGGCGCGCGCATCTCCAGCGAATCCATCTGCTCGACTTCCGGGCTCGGCGCGATCGTCGCGATCTTCATCACTCCCTCGCCTTTCGCGGACGCGAACGGCGATACGAGTCGCTGCCGATTGGGATGCAGCATCCAGAAGACGAGGTAGGCGAGCGTGCCGAGCATCGACCCCATCGCGCGCATTTGCGTCATGGCGACGAAATAGCGGAACACCGACTCGGCGAGCATGAACGCGGCGAGGATGATCAGCCAGTCGGGGAACGGCAGCGGCTCGTTGCTCATGTATTTGCCGACGCCGATGTACACGCCGATCCCGGCGAACACCAGCACGGGCACGATCGACCAGAGCGTGAGGCGATGCGGGAAGAGGCCCAGCTCATTCGCGAGACGCATCTGCACGTGCACGGGCAGATGCCCGAGGAACATCGCCGCGAATCGCGCGGTGGCGCTGTGTCTCCGCTGTTGACGAGCCCTCGCATCATCCTCCGCCAGCCGCTCTTCGGAGTCTTCGTTGTAGGCCTCGAAGACGCGGATGGCGTGGTCATCGCGCCACTCGGCGAGCACGTAACGAATGCCGCCCGCAGGCAGAAGGTCGGCGGCGAGGACTTCGAAGTACTGCTCGTCCCAGTAAACCGCGGTGCCGGGGAACTCGGCGCTGGTCAGCGTCTTTTCCGTGCGCGGCGTCCATCCCTTGCTGAGGCGGGAGTGGAGGATCAACTTCCCGCCGGACATCCGGAAGCGATCGGTTCCGTAAGCGCGGATGGCCACGTGTCGGTTCTACGTGCGGTCGGGCGCGCGCTTCACGACCGGCACGACGTCGTTGAGGATCCACATCGGCCCGACGAGCAGGTGCACGAAGTTGCGGAAGAAGGCCGGGTTCTTGTGCTCATACACCTTGTGGCCGATGAACTGGAAGATCCAGCCGAGGACGAAGAGGGCGACGTTGATCCAGAAGGGAATGGCTGCGCCGATGAAGTAGAAGACGATGGAGACCGCGATCATGGCGATGGCCAGACGCCACTCGATGACGAAGTAATACGCGGACGAGGCGGCGATGAGGATCATCGCGAGATCGAGCTTGATCGTCGCCACGTCGACGAGCGGCACCTGCGTGAGCATGCCGATCAGCGAGAGCATGATCATCGGGATGCCCAGGCGGTGGAACAGCTTGTTGCCCGCGGTCTGGTGGAAGGCCGCGTAGTCCGCGAAGAGCGTGTTGATATCTTGCATTTGGGCATTTTAGGACCAATGGGACTCATAAGACCTATAGGTCCCATATGTCCTATTCGTCCTTCATCGTGCGACGACCGTCATTCTCATCGCGGTCTTAGGCCTCAACGTAATCAGCGCCTGCGGCTCCACATCTCCGCCGCGAACGAACCGCCACTTCTGTGTGAGCGTGGCCAGTAGCAGCACGCCTTCCATCCAGGCGAAGCTTTCGCCGATGCAAATGCGCGGACCGCCGCCGAAGGGGAAGTAGGCCATCTTCGGCCGCGCCGCTTTCGCGTCCGGCGTGAAGCGCAGCGGGTCGAAGCGCTCGGGGTCGGGCCAGAAGCGCGCGTCGCGGTGCGTCACCCACTGCGAAACGAGGACGAGCGCACCGCGCGGGACGGTCCACTCGCCAATGGTCACGTCTTCGAGCGCCATGCGGCCGACCGCCCACGCGGGCGGAAACAGACGCATCGATTCGGCGAGCACCATCTCCGTGTACGGCAGGCGCGCATAGTCTGCCGGAGTCGGGAGGCGTCCGCCGAGGACGGCGTCGAGCTCGTGATGGAACTCGCGCTCGACCTCGGGATTGCGTGCGAGCTGGTACAGCGTCCACGCAAGCGCGTTCGCGGTCGTCTCGTGTCCGGCGAGGAAGAGCGTCATCGTCTCGTCGCGGAGATGCGCGTCGGACATGCCGCCGCCGTCGCCTTCGACGTCCGTCGCGAGGATCAGCATCGACAGCAGATCGCCGCGATCGACTCCGGCGCGGCGCCGCTCGTCGATGATCGCGTAGATCGTGCGGTCGAGACGCTCGAGCGCGCGGCGGAAACGGCGCACCTGCGGGAGGAAGGGCCAGCGGAGGAAAAACGTCGCCAGCGGATGCACCACCAGCGGGAACATCAGGATCAACTCGGACAACGCCGCGCCGATCTCGGCGGCTTCATCATCGACGTCGGCATCGAACAGCGTCTGCGCGACCACCGCGAGCGTGAGGCGCATCATCTCGTGCCCGACGTCGATCTCCTCGCCGTCGCGCCAGCGCTCGCGCACACGCGCGCCCTTCTCGATCATCACCTCGGCGTAGCGCTGGATGCGCTCGCGGTGGAACGCCGGCTGGGCAAGGCGGCGCTGGCGCTTGTGCAACTCTCCTTCGCTCGTGAGCAGTCCCTCGCCGAGGGCGACTTTCGTACGCTGCAGGGCGATTCCTTTCATGAACGAGGCGTTTCGCGCGACGAGGACCTCCCGGACGTGATCGGGATGCGCGAAGAAGTAGATCGGCCGCGGGCCGACGGTGAACTGCGAAACGTCGCCATACTCGGATGCGAGTTTCGTCAGGAACGACAGCGGACGGTACTGCAGCGCGCGGAGATGTCCGCCGGGGATCCAAGTTCTCGGGCCGGGAGCAAACATAGAATGCGCGCGTGCGTGAGCTCTACGTCGAACGACTGCAGCAGCGCAGAGAGTCTATCGCCGCGCTGCGGGATCGGGAGCGTAAGTATTCAGCGTTCCGCCTGATCTCCATCGGCGCGACCATCGCGGTCGCGTTCTGGGACCTGCGCGCGGCGCTGATCACGCTCGCGGCGTTCATCGTGCTGGTGGTGCTGCACGAGCGCGCGGTCCGCGCCCGCACCCGCGCGGAGAACGGCGCGCGATTCTACGAGCGCGGCCTCGCCCGCATCGACGACACCTGGCCCGGCCTCGGCGACCCGGGCAGCGACTTCACCGACGATCATCATCCCTACGCCGGCGACTTCGACCTCTTCGGGCGCGGCTCGCTCTTCGAGCTGATCTCCGTCGCGGTCACGCCCGCGGGACGGCGGCGGCTCGCGGCATGGCTGAAGGACGCGTCGCGCGATGCCGACGAGATCCGCGCGCGTCAGGCGGCCGTGCTTGAGCTGCGCGAAAACGTCACGCTGCGCGAGGACGTCGCGATCCATGCGGCCGAGGTGGCGCGCGAGGTGGATAGCGCGAAGCTCGATGCGTGGGGGGCGATGCCGGCGGTGCGCCTATCGACGTGGGAGCGGATTGCAGGCAACGCGTTGCCGATTGCCAACATCGTGGCGTTCCTGATCACGCTGCCGTCGCTTATCGCGAAGCTCATCGGGATGACGCATCCCGAGGCGTCGCTGGGCGTGATCGCGAACGTGCCGGCCACTCCGATGATCGTGCTCATCGTCGTGACGGCGTTCTTCGCGCGGCACCTGTATCCGCGCGTGGAACCGATCGTGATGGCCGTCGAGCGCGCCGAGCCCGCGCTGGCTCTCCTCGGCGGCGTGCTCGCGCGCATCGAAGCAGAATCGTTCCAGTCGGAACGCCTGCGCGCGCTGCACGAGCGACTGCGGGGATCGGACTTCCCGGCGTCGCGGGAGATCGAGAAGCTGCGCAGGTTGGTCGCGCTGCTCGATGCGCGGCGCAACCAGTTCTTCGCGCCATTCGCGGTGCTGCTCTTGTGGACCGCACACGTGGCGATGTCGATCGAGCGCTGGCGGACACGCTCCGGTTCGCGCATCGGCGAGTGGATCGAGTCGGTCGCGGAGATCGAGGCGCTCGACTCGCTCGCGTCGTTCGCGTTCGAGCATCCGTCTTACGCGATGCCGGAGATCGTGGCGCCGGGCCCCCACTTCGACGCGCGCGAGCTCGGACATCCGCTCATCCCCGCGGATCGTCGTGTCGCGAACAGCGTGAAGCTCGACGAGACGCTGCGGCTGCTCGTCGTCAGCGGCTCGAACATGTCCGGCAAGAGCACGATGATGCGCAGCGTCGGCATCGCGGCGGTGCTGGCGATGGCGGGCGGGCCGGTGTGCGCGCAAGCGTTGCGCTTATCCACGACGCAGGTCGGCGCGTCGATCCGCATCGCGGACTCGCTGCAGGAGAACGCGTCGCGTTTCTACGCGGAGATCCTCCGCATCCGCCAGGTCCTCGAGATGTCGACGCAAGGACCGCTGCTCTATCTCCTGGACGAAGTGCTGGCGGGAACGAACTCGCACGACCGGCGCATCGGCGCCGAGGCGATCGTGCGGGGGCTCGTGGAGCGGGGGGCGATCGGGCTGGTGTCGACGCACGACCTCGCGCTCGCGCAGATCGCGGATTCGCTCGCACCGCGCGCGGCGAACGTCCATTTCGAGGATCACATCGAGGACGGGCGGGTCGTGTTCGACTACCGGATGCGGCCCGGAGTGGTGACGAAGAGCAACGCGCTGGAGCTGATGAGGAGCGTGGGGATCAGTGTTTAGCTTGCTTTCTATGGGATAACAGCATACTTTGTAGATCGTTCCGGTTATTTTGATCTTCGCGGTATGCCGATGCGTCGATTCTTTATCGCAGGTATTTTGTTCGCGCTGACGCCATTGGCCGAGGCGCGCATGCGGCCGCTGCCGCATCGCGGCTGGACGACGCCGCTGTGTACATCGATCGACGGCCCGCCCGGACTGCGCTTCGTCGCGGAGCCCGGTCTGGTGCGGAAGTCGCCGGACGAAACGACCGCCGAGGGCGTCGGCGCCATCGCCGCGGGACCGGGGTCGAACATCGTGTACGCCTATTTCGAGAACGGCATTTACGAGTCGCGCGACGCGGGTTGCTCGTGGAAACTTCGAGCCCAGACACCGCCTGCGTCGCTTGATGACTTCGAGTGGGCGATCCTCCCGGCGAACGACCGGATCTATGTGCATTCGAACGAGCGTCTGTTGCGGCTAACCGGCGATGTGCTCGAGATTTTCCCGCTTCTGGGCCCATACGAGCGCATGTTCGACATGGTCGTCGATCCTTCAAACTCGCTGCACCTCCGCGGCATCTCGGAGAACGCCAAGGTCTTTGACTCGATCGACGGCGGCGCCTCGTGGCAGATGATCGGACAGGCGTCGGCGCGTGGTGGGTTTCGCGCCATGGAAGTCTCGCCGAAAAATCTCGACCGGCTGTACGGCGCCGACTATGAGCATCTCTTCAGGAGTGACGACGGCGGCCGGACGTGGACGACGCTCGATCTCGAGTACCTGGTCTCGTTGATCGAAAGCTCGCCGGTCGATGAGAACGTCGTCTGGATCCGCGCGGCGGATGTGGCGCAACAGATCGTGCGGCTCTATGGATCGATCGACGGCGGACGAAGCTTCGCCTTGTCGATTCCCGAGACCGGGGAACTTCGCTTTCAGAGATTGGCGGCGCATGCGCGCGAGGCGAATGTGCTCGCGGCCGGCGCGCTTCTCGGGCCGGTCATCGTGACGATGGACGGCGGTATTACGACGATGCGCGAAATACGTATCCGCTCGATCGCGTGGTCGCCGGCGGGAACGCTGTACTACGGCGTACACAACTACGCCACGAGTTGGTGAGAAGCGCGGGGATTCAAGTTCTTAGTTTGCGTTTTATGGATAAGGGCCTAGTTTTATGAGAATGAAACGGACCGCGGCTTTCCTGCTCTTCGTCTGTCTCACTCCAGTCGCCTTCGCGAGGACCCGAGTCGTTCGATCGGTGCTGAACGGGTGGCACGCGCCGCAGTGCGAGAGCGTCGGGCTCCCGTGGCTCCGGTTCATCGATGACAACGGCGTACGCCGCGCGAGCAGCGTCGATCCTCCTGTGATCTTGTGGCAGCCCGTGGTGATTACCGCGGCGCTGGCGATCGGCGGGACACCGAACACGCTGTGGGCGATCACCAACGACGGCAACATCCACCAGTCGATGGATGCCGGCTGCAGTTGGAGCGTCCGCGCATCCGTTCCGGAGAGCTTCGCGAACAAGTGGCAGCCGCGTCTTGCCGCGCGCCATCCGGACCGCGTCTTCGCATACATCGGAAAAGACATCGTGCGCTTGACCGGTGGAACGGTCGAGACGTTCCACATGCCCGACGCTGCCGGCGATCTCGTACTTCTCGAGGTGGACCGCAAAGACGCGTTGCACGTCCGCGCCATCACGCAGCCTGGCTTCGCGTACGAATCGTTCGACGGCGCCGCGACATGGTCGAAGGTCGGCACGCTCCTGCCCGAATTAGTCTCGGCGGCGTTCGACCCGCTCGACTTCGATCACATCGTGGCGGGCGGGAAGTGGGGCGGGCTCCGCGTGAGCCGCGACGGCGGAAAGAAGTGGACGAATGGTCCCCTGCGCTCGCAGACGATCAACGACATCACGTTTTCGCCCGCAGACCGGCGGGTGATGTGGGTCGACACACATCCAGGCGGAGTCGGCATCCCGAGCCGTCTCTACAAGTCGACGGACGGCGGAGAGACGCTCGCGTTAGTCGACTCGAACTCGAGCAGTGTGCGTTACTGGCAAGAGCTGTTCGCTCCACATCCGCGCGACGCCGAAACATTCGCGACGCACGCGGCGCACCGCGCCGGGATCAAGATCACCGGCCCCGCGGGAACGCGTCAGTGGGTCGAGGAGAACGTGCAGGACGCGGTCTGGTCGCCTTCCGGGACGCTGTACTTCGTGCAACTGGTGGTCCAGTTGCGATGATCAGGCCCATTTGAAATGAAACGGACCGCGGCAGTCCTGCTCTTCGTCTGTGTCGCGCCGCTTGCCTTTGCGAAGAGCCGCGTCGTCCGATCGGTGCTGAACGGCTGGCACGCGCCGCGGTGCGAGAGCGTCGGGCTCCCTTGGCTCCGGTTCATCGACGACAACGGCGAGCGCCGCGCGAGCAGCGTCGATCCTCCTTTGATCTGGCGGCAGCCTGTTGTGATTACTGTGGCGCTGGCGATCGGCGGGACACCGAACACGCTGTGGGCGATCACCAGCGACGGCAACATCCACCAGTCGATGGACGCCGGTTGCAGTTGGACCGTCCGCGCATCCGTTCCGGAGATCTTCGCGGAGAAGTGGCAGCCGCGTCTTGCCGCGCGCCATCCCCAGCGCGTCTACGCCTACATCGGAAAAGACATCGTCCGGTTGACCGCTGGAACGGTGGAGACGTTCCACATCCCGGACGATCTCGTGCTCCTCGAAGTCGACCGCAAAGACGCGCTTCACATCCGCGCCATTACGCAGCCTGGCTTCGCGTACGAATCATTCGACGGCGCCTCGACATGGTCAAAGGTCGGCACGCTCCTTCCCGAATTGGTCTCGGCCGCGTTCGACCCACTCGACTTCGATCACATCGTGGCAGGCGGGAAGTTTGGTGGTCTCCGCGTGAGCCGCGATGGCGGAAGGACGTGGAGCGACGGTCCCCTGCGGGCGCAAACGATCAATGACATCACCTTCTCGCCGGCCGACCCGCGCGTGATGTGGGTCGACACATGGCCCGGCGGAGTCGGCATCCCGAGCCGCCTCTACAAGTCGACGGACGGCGGCGTGACGCTTGATTTAGTCGACGTGAACTCGAGCAGTGTGTATTACTGGCGACGCCTCTTCGCTCCGCATCCACGCGACGCCGAAACGTTCGCGACGCACGGGGCGCACCGCTTTGGGATCAGGATCACCGGGCCGACAGGAACGCGTGAGTGGGGCGAGGAGAACGTACAGGACGCGGTCTGGTCACCGTCCGGAACGCTCTACTTCGTGCAACTGGTGATCCGGTCGCTGTGATTTCAGTCGGATGTGGAGTGCGGCGGCAGGCCGCCGCTTTCCACATCACTGCAGCGACGTCAGCTTCGTCACCGAGGTCACGGTGCCCGCGGCGTCGACGGTGTCCTGACGCACGACGATGTTGTGCTGCATCGACACCCACGTGATCGCCGTCTGCACGGACGTTCCGGAGACGATCGCGCCGCGATACTTCACGGTGTTGAACGTGCCGCCGTCGACGGTGAGCGACTCCCCGACCGCGAGCACCTCGCCGGTGGACGCGACCGTCGTCACCGTGCTCGGAAAATTTCCCTGCGGCGATTTCACCAGGATCTGCTCCGTCACCGGAGCGACGTTCCAGGTGTTCCCGACGCACCAACCCGCCGCGGGACCGGACACGAGTGACGGGATGAAAGTGATGTCGGTCTCGGTCGTCAACGCGCCGAAGATCGGGACGGTCGTCGTTCCCTTCACATTGAAGTGCTTGAGCGCGCGCAGCGTGCCGACGATCTCGCCGTCGAGGACGGTCTCGACATCGGTGGTCGTCCCCTGCGAGAGCACCTTCTGCGTCGTCTTCGTCTGCGTGGGCGTGTCCGAGATCCAAGTGATCGTGAAGGTCACGTTGCCGCCCGGTGCAGTGGTGAGGTACGACGCCTTCGTTCCCGCCTGCACGAGCCCGAAGGTGTGACACGCGGCCGAGGGCGTGCCGGGGTTGGAGCGGACAGCTCGGCGCCTCTGCGCCTCGGCCGGAAGGATCGCGAACAGAGCAAGAGCAGCGACTGCAAGCAGACGACGGGCGGCGGACATTGGGGGACTACCTCCTCTTGCTCTTGATCGCGTAGAGCGCGAGGAAAGTCCCTCATAGGACAGATAGGACGGATGGGACGAATAGGACGAATATCCGTCCTATTCGTCCTCTGAGTCCTGTGCGTCCTATGAAATAGATGTTGACAGCCGCGAGTTTACGCATAAGTATTCGTGATGATGAATTTTTATTCAGGTGGCGGGGACGCCATGCGCAGGCGCGAGGAGATCCTCAGGATCGTTCGCGGCACGGCCGTCCATTCTCAGGACGAGCTGCTGGCCGCGCTGCGCAAGCATGGCTTCACCGTGACTCAGCCGACGCTCTCGCGCGACCTGCGCGAGCTCGGGCTGGTGAAGACGCCGAACGGCTATGTCTCCACGGAGACCATCGCTCCCGTGGCCACGTTCACGCCGCGGGCGACGGTCGAGCATCGCTTCGAATTGCTCGTTCGCGACACCGTCCTCTCCGCCGAGACGGCGATGAACCTCGTCGTGATCAAAACACCCATTGCCGCGGCGCAGCCGCTGGCCAGCGCCATCGACGCGACGGAGATCGACGGCGCCGCCGGAACCATCGGCGGCGACGACACGATCTTCGTCGCCTTTCGCACCATTGCCGCCGCCGAGGCGTTCGCGCGGCGAGTCCATGAGATCGCGGGATTAGTCCCGCGTCGCCGTACACGCGCATAGGCGCGGCTACGGATTCGGAGCCACGACCATGAAGAACACACAACACGCTACGAGTGTCATCGACGCGATCCAGTCGGTCACGACCGTTACCCGCGTCGCGATCGCCGGCGCCACCGGCTACGCCGGCCAGGAGCTCGTCAAGATCCTGAATCGCCACCCGCACGCGAACGTCGTCGGCTCGTTCTCCAGCGAGTCCTTCTCGCTCGAGGCGCTGTTCGACGCGAAACCGGAGATCGTCTTCCTCGCGACGCCGAACGAAGTGTCGGCCGAGGTCGTGCCGCACATCCTCGATGCGGGGATGAAGGTCATCGACCTCTCCGGCGCGTTCCGCCTCGGCGAGCCGACGCTGTACCCGTCGTGGTATGGCTTCGACCACACGCGTCCGGAGCTCCTCGGCGAAGCCGTGTACGGACTGACGGAGCTCTGCAACGGCGAGCTGAAGAAAGCCCGTCTCGTCGCGAACCCCGGCTGCTACCCGACCTCGGTGCTCCTCGCGCTGCGGCCGCTCACCTATCTCATCGATCGCACACAGCCGGTCATCGTCGACTCGAAAAGCGGCGTCTCCGGCGCGGGCAAAAAGGCCGACGTCGCGTATTCGTTCGTCGAGCTTTCGGGCAACTTCAAGGCCTACAGCGTCGGTCATCACCGGCACGAGCCGGAGATCCGCCAGGGACTGCACCTCGGCGAGCGCACCACGCTCGTCTTCGTGCCGCACCTGCTGCCGACGCCGCGGGGCATCTACTCGACGATGCACGTTGGATTCACGAGCCCCGTGACCGCGGAAGAACTGACGCAGCTCTACGCGGACACGTACGCAAATCAGCCGTTCGTGCACGTGCTGCCGGCCGGAAAGCTTCCCGAGCTGAAGGACGTGGTGAACACGCCGCGCGCGGAGATCGGCTTCCAGCTGCTGCAGGGCGGACGGCGTGCGGTGATCGTCAGCGTGATCGACAACCTGCTCAAGGGCGCGGCCTCGCAGGCCGTGCAGAACTTCAACCGGATGTGCGGATACGGGGAAACGGAGGGACTGCTTTGACAACGGTCATCAAGCTCGGCGGCTCTCTTCTCGACGACGCCGCGCGTCGCGACGGTGCGCTGCGCAGGATCGCCGCGCGTTGGAACGCAGGCGAGGACATCGTGCTCGTGCACGGCGGCGGCAAACACATCGATGCCGCGCTCGCGCTCGTAGGCATCCCGAAGCGGACGCACGCGGGGCTGCGCATCACCGACGACGCGACGCTGAAGATCGTCGTCTCGGTCCTCGGCGGCACGGTGAACAAGATGCTCGTCACCGAGCTGACGAAGCTCGGCGTCCGCGCTGCCGGTTTTTCGGGTTGCGACGGCGCGACGCTCATCGCCGCGCAGCATCCGCCGATCGACGGCGTGGAGCTGGGTCATGTCGGAAAAGTGAAGCACGCGAACCGCTCGCTGATCTCGTCGCTGCTGACACATGGCGCGATGCCGGTGATCTCGTCGATTGCGATCGGCGAGGACGGCTCGCTCTTCAACGTCAACGCCGACACGGCGGCCGCTGCGATCGCGGTCGCTGCCGGCGCGAAGGAACTCTTGTTCATCACCGACGTTGCCGGCCTGCTCGATGCGGACGGCAACGTCGTCCCGCGGCTGCACGCCGCAGATGCGAAGGTCTTCATCGACAACGTCAGCGGCGGCATGAAGCCGAAGCTGCAGGCCGCGCTCAGCGCGCTCACGTCTGGTGTGCGCGAGATCACGATCGGAGAGGAAGGAGGAACCACCCTTGTTGCTGCATGACGAATCGCCGCTTGCGGTCGAAGAGCGCGAGAGCGCGTTCCTGGTGAAGACGTACGCACGGACGCCGTTCCATCCACGCGACGGCAAGGGCGCGCGCCTGTACGACGCGGAAGGCCGCGCGTACTGGGACCTCCTCGGCGGGATCGCCGTGAACGTCCTCGGGCACAAACATCCGAAGCTCATGAAGACGCTGAAGGACGCGAGCAGCTCGCTGCTGCACGTCTCGAATCTCTACTACCACCCCGCGCAGGGCATCCTCGGCGAGAAGCTCGTGCGCGCGTCGGGCCTCAATCGCGCTTTCTTCTGCAACAGCGGGACGGAGGCGAACGAAGCGGCGCTGAAGTTCGCGCGCCTGGCCACGAAGAAGACCAAGCTCGTCGCACTCGAAGAGTCCTTTCACGGACGCACTCTCGGCGCGCTGTCGCTGACGGGCCACGACGCGTATCGCGAGCCGTTCGCGCCGCTCGTGCCGGGCGTGAGCTTCGTCGCACCGAATGACATCGCGGCGCTCGAAGCGACCGTCGACGGCGAGACCGCGGCGATCTTCCTCGAGCCGGTCATGGGCGAGGGCGGAGTCATCCCGCTCACCGACGAGTACCTGATCGCCGCGCGGCGCATCGCCGATCTTCACGGCGCGCTGCTGGTCCTCGACGAAATTCAGTGCGGCCTCGGACGCACGGGATATCTGTTCGCGTTTCAGAAGAGCGGGATCCTGCCGGACATCGTCACGCTCGCGAAACCGCTCGGCGGCGGCCTCCCCCTCGGCGCAGTGCTCACGGGCGCGGCGATCGAGGGTGTCGTGAAGCCGGGACATCACGGCACGACTTTCGGCGGCAATCCGATCGCCTGCCGCCTCGGCGCTGTGGTGCTCGAAGAAACGGAGAAGCTCCTCCCGCAGATCAACGCACTCGGCGAGTGGTTCGGCGCAGAGCTGAAGAAGCTGCCGAACATCGTGGAAATCCGCGGCTCGGGTCTGATGTGGGGCATCGAGCTCGATCGCCCCGCGTCACCGGTCGCGCGCGAACTGCTCGAGCAGGGCTTCGTCGTCGGCACCGCGCGCGAGAAGGTGCTGCGGCTGCTGCCGCCCTACATCGTTCCCAAAAAAGCACTCGTTGAATTCATCGAAACATTGACTGTCATCCTGAGCGGGAGCGAAGCGAGCGGGAAGGACCCCCTCCGCAAGAGCGAGGAAGGTCCTTCGCCGTCTGCGCGGCTCAGGATGACAGGTCCTCACAAGGAGAAAGCAGCGTGAAGAAAGTCGCACTGGCATATTCGGGAGGTCTCGACACCTCCATCATCATTTCCTGGCTGAAGGAGAACTACGACTGCGAAGTCGTCGCGGTCGCGGTCGACGTCGGCCAGGCGGAGGAGACGACCGGACTTGCGCAGAAGGCGTATTCGACCGGCGCGATCGACTTTCACTTGGTCGACGCGAAGGAAGAGTTCGCGGCGGACTACCTCTTCCCTGTGCTGAAGGCGGGCGCGATCTACGAGCGCGACTATCTCCTCGGCACGTCGACGGCGCGTCCGCTCATCGCGCGCAAGCAGGTCGAGATCGCGCTGGCGACCGGTTGCGACGCGCTCGCGCACGGCTGCACCGGCAAGGGCAACGACCAAGTGCGCTTCGAGCTCGCCTATCAGGCCCTCGCGCCGGAACTGAAAATCGTTGCGCCGTGGCGCGAGTGGGACATCGTCTCGCGCGAGGATGCCATCGACTACGCCGCCGCGCGCGGCATCCCCGTGCCGGTGACGAAGAAGGACCCGTATTCGCGCGACCGCAACCTCTGGCACCTCTCGCACGAGGGCGGCCCGCTCGAGGACCCGTCGTTCGAGCCGGAGCCGTCGATGTTCAAGCTGTCCGTCGATCCGATGGATGCGCCGGATACGCCGGAGAAGGTGACGATCGAATTCGAGTCGGGTGTTCCTGTGGCGGTCAACGGCGAGCAGCTCTCGCCCGCCAAGCTCGTGCAGACGCTGAACGAAATCGGCGGACGCCACGGCGTCGGCCGCGCGGACATCGTCGAGAACCGGCTGATCGGCATCAAGTCGCGCGGCGTTTATGAAACGCCGGGCGGAACGCTGCTCGTGACCGCGTTGAAAGCGCTCGAGTCGATCGTGCTCGACCGCGACTCCGCGCACGAGAAGGAGCGCATCGCCACGCGTTACGCGGAGCTCGTGTACAACGGCCAGTGGTTCGCGCCTCTGCGCGAGGCGTATGACGCGTTCGTGAACGTGATCAGCGAGAACACGACCGGCACGGTCACGCTGAAGCTCTACAAGGGCAACACGACGGTGATCGGCCGCAAGTCGCCGAATTCGCTTTACAAGCAGAACCTCGCTTCGTTCGACATGACCGGCTACGACGTCACCGACTCGGCCGGCTTCATCAAGCTCTTCGGCCTCCAGCTGCGGGGCAGCAAGCGCATCGCGCCGATCGACGTGGAGCAGGTGCAGACCGTGAATGGAGGATGGTCGAAAAAGTGACGATGTGGGGAGGCCGTTTCAGTGAAGGGCCGTCGGCGCTTCTGCGCGCATTGAACGACTCCTTCGCGTTCGACCGCGAGCTGTTCGCGGAAGACGTCGAAGGATCGATCGCGTGGGCTCACGAGCTCGCGCGTGTGGGCGTGCTTTCTTCCGAGGAGGAGAGCTCGATCGTCGGAGCATTGATCGCGATCACGCTCGAGGTGAGCGATGCCGAAGACGTGCATTCGTACGTCGAGTCGAAGCTCCGTCAAACGCTCGGACCACTCGCCGGAAAACTCCACACCGGCCGCTCGCGCAACGACCAGGTCGCGACCGATCTGAAACTCTGGCTGAAAAAAGCCTGCAATGACGCGAATACGCTCGGTCGTGCGCTCGCGCGTGCACTCGCCGAAAAGGCGGTCGCGCATGCGTCGACGCCGATGCCAGGCTACACGCACCTCAAGCAGGCGGAGCCCGTGACGTTCGGACACTGGTGCCTCGCGTACGTCGAGATGCTGACGCGCGACCTCGCGCGCATCAAAGACGCGAAGGATCGCGGCGATGAATGTCCGCTCGGATCCGGCGCTCTGGCGGGCACTCCCCTGCCGATCGACCGCGAGCGTCTCGCGAAGTCCCTCGGCTTTGCACGCGCGACGAAGAACTCGCTCGACGCGGTCTCCGATCGCGACTTCGCCGCGGAGTACCTCTTCGCGTCGTCGCTGCTGCTCACGCATCTGTCCCGTCTCGCGGAAGACCTGATCTTCTTCACCAGCGACGAAGCGGGTTATGCCGAACTGCCGGACGCGCTCGCGACCGGCTCGTCGCGCATGCCGCAGAAGAAAAATCCCGACGTGCTCGAGCTGACGCGCGGATACGCCGCGCGCTCGATCGGCGAGCTGACCGGATTCCTCGCGCTGCTGAAAGGATTGCCGCTCGCGTACAACAAAGACCTGCAGCTCGACAAAGAGCCGCTGCTCCGCACGCGAACTTTGCTCGCGGTGCTGCTGCCGGCGCTGACGGCGCTCGTGGCGGGACTGAAGATCGACGCGGACCGCACGCGCGCTGCCGCGTCGAACGAGCTGCTGCTGGCAACGCACGAAGCGGACAAGTTGGCCGCCACAGGCATCCCTTTCCGGGAGGCGCATGAGATCGTGAGTCGTCGAGTCGTCGAGTCGTCGAGTCGTCAAGAAGGTGAGTCCCTCGACGACTCGAAGACTGGTCGACTCGTCGACTCCCTCGACGCGAAGAACGTCCTCGGCGGCACCGCACCCGCGCGTGTCGCAGCGGCCGCGAAGGCCGCGTTGGAGACCCTGTAAGTGAAACTCCCGAAAGGCTTCGTCGCCTCCGGCGTGCGCGCCGGCATTCGCAAGAAACGGCCGGACCTCGGCCTCATCGTCGCGCCCGACGGCGCGAACGCGGCTGCCGTGTTCACGCAGAACAAATTTCTCGCGGCGCCGGTCGTCCTCTCGAAAGCGTCGCTGAAGAAAAGCGGCGGACGCGTGAAGGCCGTCGTCATCAACGCCGGCTGCGCGAATGCAATCACGGGCAAAGAAGGTCTCGATGCCGCGAAACGCGTCCGCACACGCGCCGCGGAACTGCTGCAGTGCCCGGACGACGAGATCTTTCTCGCATCGACCGGCGTCATCGGCGTCGTGCTGCCGGACAAGAAAGTCCGCGACTTCCTCCCCGACGCGGTGAACCGCCTCTCCGTCGGCGGCATCGATGCTCTTTCCCATGCGATCCTCACCACCGACGTCGGACCGAAGGTCGCGCAGGTGACGTTCACACTCGACGGCAAACGCGGACGCCTCGTCGGCGTCGCGAAGGGCGCGGGCATGATCCATCCGAACATGGCCACGATGCTCGCGTTCGTGATGACCGACGCGGACATCGCTCCCGCCGCGTTGTCGAAGATGCTGAAGGCGAGCGTCGATCAGAGCTTCAACTCCGTCTCCGTTGACGGCGACACGTCGACGAACGACACGGTCCTGGTGATGGCGTCCGGAAAACTCGGCAACGCGAAAAACGCCGACCTCACCGACTTTCAGCGCGCGCTGGATAAACTCTGCCGCGAGCTCGCGTGGATGATCGTCCGCGACGGCGAAGGCGCAATCCGCGTGATGGAAGTCGAGGTCACGGGCGGCAAGACGGACCGCGACGCGAAGCTGGCCGCACACGCGATCGCGACGTCGCCGCTGGTGAAGACCGCGCTGCACGGCGGCGATCCGAACTGGGGACGCATCCTCGCCGCGGTCGGCCGCAGCGGCGCGCGGTTCTCGCTGAAAAAAATCTCTCTGCACGCAGGCCCGATCGCGCTGGTCACCAACGGCGTGCCCGCCTCGTATCGCGAAAAAGACGCCGCGAAGGTGTTCGCCCGCGAGCGCGTCCCGCTCCGCGTCGACCTCGGCTCCGGCCACGCCCGCGCCGTCGTCCTCTCCTGCGACCTCGGACACGACTACATCAGCATCAACGCCGACTACCGTTCGTGACCGTAGCCCCGAGCGAAGTCGAGGGGCCAACTTAGCATCTACGGCGAGTGTGCACGAAGCGCGAATGCACGTGCGTCCGCATGTCGGATTGTGCAGCGCAGGTGCTAACTCGACCCCTCGACTCCGCTCGGGGCTACGGTGTCGCCGCGTCCGCGCCGACCATGTCCTCGAGCAGCTTCCGTTCGGCGTCGCCGAGGTTCAGGAAATAGAGGCGCGAGGCGTAGAGCGTGGCACCGCCTTCGCCGGCGCCGAGGCCGACGACGGTGCACGAGGCGACCTTCGCCTGCGCGGCGAACTTCCGGTCGTCGTGCGTGAAGGAGATGTCGACCGTCGAGTCGGTCTTGAGCATGCTGCTGTGCGTGGCCAGGATGCCCGTCGTCGAGATGTCGACGAGCGTGGCCTGCTTGAGGCCGATGCGCAGCGGCACGTTCATGATCACGCGGAAGCGGTTGCTCCGCCTGATGGCATCCATCGCTTGTTTTGGACTCATAGGACCCGAAACAATCTACGCGCTTCGAACGCTCGATGCAACGGGGTTTCGTTACACTTCACGGCCATGAAACGACTGTTCGGTTTCTTGCTGTCGCTCGCCGTCGCGTTCCCCCTCTTCGGCGCCTGGTCACAGCCCGTTCGCGCCCGCAGCGCGATGGTTGCGTCGACCTCGGAAATCGCGTCCCGCGTCGGTTCGGACGTCATGAAGCGCGGCGGAAATGCGGTCGACGCGGCGGTCGCGGTCGGTCTCGCGCTGGCGGTCACCTGGCCCTCGGCTGGCAACCTCGGCGGCGGCGGATTCATGCTCGTACGCAAGGCGGATGGGACGACCGAGGCCATCGACTATCGCGAGCGCGGACCGCTGGCGGCGCATCGCGACATGTATCTCGACGCGCAGGGCAACCTCATCAAAGGCATGTCCACCGACGGCTACCGCGCCGTCGCCGTTCCCGGCACCGTCGCCGGTCTCGTGCTCGCGCACAAGCGTCACGGAAAGCTGAAGTGGGAAGAGCTCGTCGAGCCCGCGAGGAAACTCGCGGCCGAGGGCTTCGAGGTCAACTTTCATCTCGCACGCAGTCTCACCTACAACAGCACGATCGAGAAGATGAAGCCATGGGCGGAGAGCTGGCGCATCTACCAGCGCGATGGAAAGTACTACGAGCTCGGCGAGACCTTCATGCAGCCGGAGCTCGCGGCCGTGCTCGCGCGCATCAAGACCAATCCGCGCGATTTCTACGAGGGGGAAACGGCGAAGCTCATCGTCGCGGACATGAAGGCCAACGGCGGGATCGTCACGATGGAAGACCTCCGCACGTACGAGCCCACCATTCGCCAGCCGCTGCGGACGACGTACCGCGGCTACGAGATCCTCACCATGCCGCCGCCGTCGTCAGGCGGCATCGCCCTCATCGAGATGCTGAACATGCTCGAGCCGTACGACCTGAAAGCGATGGGCTGGCATTCGTCGCAATCGGTGCACACGATGGTCGAGGTGATGCGCCGTGCGTTCGCGGATCGCGCCGCATACCTCGGCGACGCGGATTTCGTGAAAGTGCCGGTGCGCGGACTGACGTCGCGCGCGTACGCGCAGTCCCGCGCGAAGAACATCGGCGACCGCGCGACGCCGAGTCTCGACCTTCGGGGCGGCGGACCGGCCGCGTACGAGTCGCCGGAGACGACGCACTACTCGATCGTCGATCCGGAAGGGAACGTCGTGTCGAACACGTACACGCTCAATGACTCGTACGGCTCGGGCGTGACGGCGAAGGGCACGGGCATCCTGCTCAACAACGAGATGGACGACTTCACGTCGAAGGTGGGTGTCGCGAACGACTACGGACTGATCCAGGGCGAGGCCAACGCGATCGCGCCGAAGAAACGTCCGCTGTCGTCGATGACGCCGACGATCGTGCTCAAAGACGGGAAGCCGTACTTCGTCATCGGTAGCCCCGGCGGTCCGACGATCATCAACACGGTGCTGCAGGCGATCGTCAACATCATCGACTTCGACATGGATATCCAGGCTGCGGTGAGCGCCCCGCGTTTTCACCACCAGTGGCTCCCCGATCACATCTTTTGGGAGACGTTCGACTTCGCCGCGGACACGCGCACCGCGCTCGAAGCACGCGGCCACAAGTTCCGGAACATCCCAGGCATGGACCGCACGACACCGGGCGAGATCGGCGACGCCCAGGGCGTGATGATCGACCCGAGAACTGGCATGCGCATGGGGGGCTCCGACCCGCGGCGGGGAGGGGTGTCGGTGGGATGGTGAGGAGGGCCGGGCTTCCAGCCCGCCCGCGTCGGGCATCCTGCCCGACGCCAATCCGCGCCGAGGACGGTAAAGCCGCGCACTTGCCATGATGCCGCCGGGCAAGATGCCCCGGCGGAGGCGGGCTGGAAGCCCGGCCCTCCGACGCCTGCAAAGTGGACGTGTTCCATCATCGCGAACACGAACCCTAACGCCGACACGAGACACCCGTTGACGGTCGCCAGCGGCGAGTTCTACGTCGGATACAAGAAGCTCGATCTCCGCCCCGACGAGATCATCACTCATCCCGCTCCCGGGTGACGGCCGTTCATCGGCGATCCGCACAACCGCCGCCGCGCGCGCAAGGTGATACGGTATTGCGCATCGAGACACGATAGGAACGATCGGCCTCGTGCACCTGATTGCAGGAGCGCTTCTCTTCGTTTCACGGCAACTGCGATCAGGTATCACGCAGCTCCTTGATGAAGTTGGTCAGGAGAAACTCGCTTGGCGACGCCTCTGGACTCACATCACAAATGGTCAGCCGCGCGACAAGTCCTATTGACGCGTTCCAGCCCTCTTCTGCGCTCTGCCCTCTGCGCCCTGCGCTCTGATATCGTCCCGCTATGAAGGTCGACAAGAAAGAGCTCGCCTCCTGGGCCGCGCGCGAGCGCGACCGGTTCGAAGACACGCTGAAGCAGTTCGTCGAAATCCCCTCGGTCTCGGCCGACCCTGACCACAAGAAAGACATCCGCCGCTGCGCCGACGCCGCGGCGCAGCTCATCCGCGATTTCGGCGGCGAGGCGAAGATCTACGAGACGGAAGGCAATCCGCTCGTCCACGGGCGCTTCGACGCCAACGCGAACGCGCCGACGCTCACGGTCTACAACCACATGGACGTGCAGCCGGCGTCGAAAGAAACCGAGCCGTGGAAGACCGAGCCGTTCACGTTCACGAAGCAGGGCGACCGCTACTTCGGCCGCGGCAGCACCGACGACAAAGGCCCCGCGCTCAGCGCGTTATGGGGAATCCGCGCGGCGCGCGAGATCGGCATTCCGCTGAACCTAAACGTGCTGTGGGAGCTGGAGGAGGAGATCGGCTCGCCGAATTTCGAAGCCGGCATCAAGGCCAACGCGGAGGCCTTCGCGACCGACCACCTGCTCGTCTCCGACACGATCTGGGTCTCGCGCAAGCAGCCCGCGTGTCCCGCGGGACTGCGCGGACTGCAAGGCTTCACTCTTTCGCTCGAGACCGGCGAGACCGACCAGCACTCCGGCGTCACCGGCGGGGCGGCGCGCAATCCCATCGGCGAGTTGATGCAGCTCGTCTCGGAGATGTACAACGCGCGCACGGGCAAGGTGAAGATCAAGGGCTTTTACGACGACGTCGAGCCGCCATCGAAGCGCGAGCTCGAGGACTTCCGCAACTCCGGCATGACGGTGAAGCAGTTCAAGAAGGACCACCTCTTCAAGTCGATCCGCACGGACGATCCGATCGAGTTGATGAAGCGCATCTGGGCCATGCCGACGTTCGAAGTGCACGGTCTGGTCGGCGGCTACACCGGTCCCGGCATCAAGACCATCATCCCTCCGCACGCCGAGGTGAAAATCTCCTGCCGCCTCGTGCCGAACCAGAACCCGAAGCGGATCCAGAAGCTCGTGCGCGACTTCGTCAAGCAGCGCAGCCCGGACGTGAAGATCGAGATCGAGAACCAGATGTGGCCGTACAAGGCGCCGACCACCGGACCTCTCGCGGACGCGATCAAAGACGCGATGAAGTTCTCGTTCGGACGCGAGCCGGTGTTCGTCCGCGAAGGCGGCTCGATCGGCGCGGTGATCTCGATGGAGAGGGTCCTGAAAACGCCGGTGATGTTCCTCGGCCTCTCGCTGCCCGAGCACGGCTATCACGCGCCGAACGAGAACTACGACTGGCAACAGGCCAGTGGCGGGATCGTGGCGTTCGTGAAGTACTTCGACAACGTGGCGAAACTTTCGTAACCCCCGGCTGAAGCCGGGGGCTAGATCGGCTTCTGGCCCACGTACTTCGCGCGGGGGCGGATCATCGTTCCCTGCTCGTACTGCTCGATCGCGTGTGCGATCCAGCCGATGGTGCGGCCGATCGCGAAGAGCGCGAGCGCGGCGCCGCGCGGAAGAGCGAGGACGCGCGCAAGTGCGACCAGCGCGAAGTCGACGGTCGGCTGCTCGCCGATCACGCTCTCCGCCGCTTCGGCAATCTTCTGTGCGAGCGCGAGCTCCTTCGACTTCGGGAGCATCGACAGGAGCAGCGCGGCGCGCGGGTCGCCGTCGGGATAGAGCTTGTGGCCGAAGCCGTCGATGCCGGCGCCGCGGCGGAGGCGATCGGAGAGCGCCTTGCGCGGATCGCGCGCGCGGCGCAGTTCTTCGGAGAGCTCCTCGACGCGCTCCGTCGCGCCGCCGTGCTTCGCCCCTTCGAGCGCGGCCAGTCCGGCGACGACGACCGCGTACGGATTCGACCCGGCCGACGCGACGCAGCGCGCGGTGAATGCGGATACGTTCAGCTCGTGATCGGCGCAGAGGATCAACGCGGCGCGGATCAGTTCCGGTGCTTTCTTCGCGTTGGGTGCCCACGCACGGGCGAGCGTCTCCTCGACCGTCGGCTCCAGCTCGCGCGATTCCGCGGCGACGCTGGTGATGAGGTTCACGATCCGCCAGCCGGTCTGCGCCACACCGCGCGGGCGAAGATCGAACGCCAGCGGATCCCGCGCGGCGACGAGCGGCAGCACCGACTGCGCGCGCGCGAGGATCGGAAGGTCTTCCGCGCTTTGCCCGCCGACGACGTGGAGCGGCGTGTCGAACAGGTCGGCGTCGAACGAGCCGGTCCAGATCAGCGACGCGACTTCCTCGAGCGTCCGCGTGCGCGCGAGCTCGGCGGCGTCGTGCCCGCGGTAATAGAGCTTCCCGCCGGCGATGAGCGTGATCCCCGACTCCAGGATCGGCACGCCCCACCGCAGCGCGTTCTCCGCCGCCTTCTCCGGATTGCGCCGCTCTTCGGCACGCACGCGCAGGCGCTCGACGTCCTCGCGCGCGTAGCGCCGCTCGCGCGGCGTGCCGGGAACGGGCTCGGAGCGAACGTAGCCGCGGCTGACGTAGGCGTAGAGCGTGGCGCGGCTGACGCCGAGGAGGCGCGTGGCCTGCGCCGCGTCCAGCCATTCGGTCTTCCGAGGCATTGGTTGATTCTACAATCAATGTTGACGCGTTTGTAAAGCGGGATTAGCTTTCGAGCATGAACGTGAAGCATGGACTCGAAGGTGTCGTGGCCGCGGAGACGCGGCTGAGCATGGTCGACGGCGAGCGCGGAGAACTGGTGATCGGCGGGTTCCGGGTGGAGGAGCTGGCCGGGTGGCGGTTCGAGGATGTGGTGGAGTTGTTGTGGGGGTTCGCGCCGGGGCGCGCGCATCCTGCGCGCGCGAGCGCGGGCTGGAAGCCCGCGCCCCACTCGATGGACGCGTTGCGCGCGGGGGTGGCGGCGTTGAGCGCGCACGATGACCGCGAAGCGGCCACGCTGTTGTTGTGGAGCTGCCCCGCGATTGTCGCGGCGCACCGGCGGCGTTCGCGCGGGCTCGAGCCGGTCGCGCCGCGTGAGGATCTCGGCTTCGCGGCGAACTACCTCTACATGCTCAACGGTTCCGAGCCGCACGCGGAGCTCGTGCGCGGACTGGAAACGTATCTCAACACCGTCGTCGACCACGGCCTGAACGCGTCGACGTTCACGGCGCGCGTAATCGCGTCCACCGGATCGGACTTCGTGTCCGCGGTCACCGGCGCGATCGGCGCGTTGAAAGGTCCTCTGCACGGCGGCGCGCCGGGGCCGGCGCTGGACATGGTCTTCGAGATCGGCGACGCCTCGCGCGCGGAGGAAGTGCTGCGCCGAAAGATCGAATCCGGCGAGCGGCTCATGGGCTTCGGGCACCGCGTGTACAAGGTGCGCGACCCGCGTGCGGACGTCCTCGCCGTCGCGGCAGAGCGGATGTTCACGCGCACAAGCGGCGGCTCTGCCGACGCGCTCGACATTGACATGCGTCTCTACGAGCTGGCCCGCGCCGTAGAGCGCACCGCGCTGCGTCTGCTCGAGGAGTACAAGCCGGGACGCAAGCTTCAGACGAACGTGGAGTTCTACACCGCCTTGCTCTTGCACGGCATCGGCCTCGACTCCGAGCTCTTCACGCCGACGTTCGCAATCAGCCGCGTCGCTGGCTGGATCGCACATTGCTTCGAGCAACGCGCGGTGGGGAGACTGATCCGGCCGCAGAGCGTGTACGTGGGAGCGATGCCGGCTCTCGCAACCTAAAACCGAGCCGTCCGTATCACGCTAACGGAGGCAAGTTCCATGTTCGAGCTGCTCGCACTGCTGCTCGCCGTGATCATTGTCGGCGTCGTCGTCTTCGGCGCGGTCGTCCTCGCGCTATCGGTCGCGAAGTTCGCCTTCAAGCTCGTGCTGCTGCCGTTCAAGATCCTCTTCTTCCCCGTCGTGGCGATCGTCTTCGTGGTGAAGGCGGTGGCGCTGATCGCAGTAGGTGCGGCCTTCGTCGCCGTCGCTGCCGCGGTGATCGTGCCGATCCTCGTGGTGATCGTGGTCTTCGCCATTCCGATTGCACTCATCGGAGCGCTCACGTAGCCTTAGCGCCCGTGAGTGAGAAGAAGCGTGCGCTGGTCGTCGACGACGACGATCCGATTCGTACCATGCTGGCCAAGGTCGTGGAACGCCAGGACCTCTCCGTCGACACCGCGCGCGACGGCGTCGAGGCCATCGAGCGCATCGACCGCGACGGCTACTCGCTGATCGTGCTCGACCTGATGATGCCCCGCATCGACGGCTACGGCGTGCTCCAACACATCAAGGCCCACCACCCCGACAAGCTCCGCTGCACGATCATCGCCTCCGCCGTCCCCGAGAGCGAGATCCTGAAGCGCTTCAACCTTCCGGTGTTCCGCATCCACGCCAAGCCGTTCGACATGGCCAGGCTGATCGCGGACATCCATGAGTGTGTGGACGATTGATCTTCAGTTTATCCCGCGCGAAGACGCGGGATCTCTTCGTGCACGAACGAAAACCGCGCGACCACGGCTTCGTGGGCAGCCTCCGCGCGGGATCACCGGAGATCCCCGCGTCTACGCGCGGGGATAAACTGATGAAGCGTCAGCGATTGGCGTACTGCTTCTCGTAATACGCCTTGTACTCGGCGCTCCGTTCCTTGATCGCGCGCCACCACGGCTGGTGATCTTTGTACCAACGCACCGTGCGCTCGAGCGCCTCGTCGAAATCGGTGTTGGCCTTGAAGCCCAGGGCTTCGAGCTTCTTCGTGTCGAGGGAGTAGCGGCGGTCGTGGCCCTGGCGGTCGCCGACCGGCTTGATCAGCGACTCCGGTTTCCCGGTGAGCTCGAGGATGCGGTGGGTGATCTCGCGGTTCTCGCGCTCGTTGCCGCCGCCGATGTTGTAGACCTCGGAATTCTCGCCATGCTCGATCAGGAAATCGACCGCGGCGCAGTGGTCGTCGACGAAGAGCCAGTCGCGCACGTTCTTCCCGTCGCCGTACAGCGGCAGCGAGAGATCGTCCATCGCGTTCGTGACGAACAGCGGGATCAGCTTCTCCGGATACTGGAACGGCCCGAAGTTGTTCGACGCGCGCGTGACGATCACCGGCATCCCGAACGTCTGCGCGTACGCGTAGGCCATGCGGTCGCCGCCCGCTTTCGACGCGGAGTACGGGTTGCGCGGATTCAGCGGATCGGTCTCGGTGAACGAGCCGTCATCGATCGATCCGTACACCTCGTCGGTCGAGATCTGGATGAAGCGCTTCAGATTCGGCGCGTGCTTCTTCGCCTCCTCGAGCAGCACCAGCACGCCCTGGACGTCGGTCTGGATGAACGTCGCCGCTTCCATCAGCGAGCGATCGACGTGCGTCTCCGCGGCGAAGTTCACGACGACGTCGACGCCGCTGCCGTCGACGCCCTTGTAGCCCTCGGCCACATCCTCGGGCACGGCGATGTCGCCCTGCACGAAGCGGTAGTTCTTCCGGCCCTCGTACTCCGCGAGGTTCTCGCGGATGCCGGCATACGTGAGCTTGTCCAGGTTCACAACCTGGGCGTCGTCGCCGTATTTGTTGAAGAGGAAGCGAATGAAATTTGATCCGATGAATCCGGCGCCGCCGGTGACGAGATAACGCATGTTGGAGTCCTTAACCGGTAAAAAGCGCGTAATCCTACTAAAATCCCGCGCTCCATGCCCGCTTCCGTTTTTCGACGCGAGCTCCGCGAGCTCTTCCGGCTGGCCCTTCCCCTCGCGGCGGCTCAGGCGGGGACGCAGCTCATGGGTCTCGTCGACGTCGCCGTCCTGGGGCGCCTCGGCGCGAGCGAGCTCGCGGGCGCCGGAATGGCGAACGCCGTGTTCTTCGCGGTCTCCGTCTTCGGCATGGGCATGATGCTCGGCGTCGACCCGCTGATCGCCCAGGCAGTCGGCGCAGGCGACCACGCGCGCGCGCGTCACGTGTTGTGGCAGGGCATCTGGCTCTCGATCCTGGTGTCCGGCGCGCTGACGGTGGTGCTGCTCGCAGCGTCGTTGGCCGTGCCGCTCATCGGCGCGTCGCCGGACATCGTGGGGCACGCACGCGCGTTTCTCCTCGTCCGCACCGCGAGCCTGCTGCCGTTCCTCATGTTCTTCGTGATCCGCGCCTACCTGCAGGCGCATCACGTGACGCGGCCGATGCTCGTGGCGATGGTCGTGGCGAACATCTTCAACTTCGCGCTCGATCTCGTGTTCGTCTTCGGCGTCGGCGACTGGATCCCGGCGATGGGTGTGGCTGGCGCGGCGCTGGCGACCGTGATCTGCACGTTCTTGGAGCTCGCGATCGTGGCCGCGGCCGTACGAAAAATGGACGCGGCGAAGAATGTAGACCACCGTCCCGAGCGCGCGGCGATCCTGCAAGCCGCGCGCATCGGCGCTCCGATCGCGCTTCACATGGGTGCGGAGGTCGGCATCTTCGCGCTGGTCGCGCTTCTGGCAGGTCGCCTCGGGACGCTGCACCTCGCGGCGCATCAACTGGTCATCGGCATCGCGTCGTTCACGTTCACCGTGGCGGTCGGCGTGGCGTCAGCGGGATCGGTGCGGGTGGGGAATGCGATCGGCGCGCGCGATTCCGCGGCCACGCGTGTCGCGGGAAATGCCGCGTTCATCGGCGGGCTGATCGTGATGGGTGTCAGCGCAACCGTGTTCGCTCTCGCCCCCGGCGCACTGGCGCGCCTCTTCACGAATCAGCCGAGCGTCATCGCCGCGGCGATTCCGCTGATGATGGTCGCGGCGGTGTTCCAGCTCTCGGACGGCATCCAGGCCGTCGGCGCGGGCGTGCTGCGCGGAGCGGGCGATACGAAGTACACGTTCTACGCGAATCTCGTCGGGCACTGGCTGATCGGATTTCCGCTCGCGCTGTGGCTCGGCTTCTCGCGCGGCCTCGGCATCGTCGGGTTGTGGTGGGGACTGTGCGTGGGACTGACCGTCGTCGCGGTGCTGCTGTTCGTGCGGTTCGAGAAGTTGTCGCGCGGTGCGATCGCGCCGATCGCGCACTGACGTGAGTCTGCGAGCGGAACGCTGGCGTCCCCGCCGGCCGGCCCGCAGGCGTCCCGCGCCTGCGTTCCTGCGCGGCGGCGAGGACGCCGCCGGGCCAGCCGCCGAGACGGCGGCGTTCCGAAGCCTACCTCTTGTTTCCGAACATCCCGCCGAGGGCGGAGGTGCCCATCCGAAGCAGGTCGTCCGCGACGCTGCCGTCGTTGTTCCCATCGAGGAGACCGCCGAGGCCGCCGAGGCCGGGCGTCTCCTCCTCGGCCTGCGCGCGACTCTGCTGAAGAACGTCGGGCAGACGGTTGGCGTCGAGTCCCTTCGTCTGCTTCATGCGTCCGAGCACGCCCATGACGATCGGCGCGAGCATGGCCATGAGCTGCGCGACTTGCGCGCCGTCGAGGCCGGATGCGCGGCCCACGCCCTGCTCGACCGTGTCGCGCCGGCCGCCGAAGACGTGGCCGAGGATTGCGCCCCCGATGCCGCCACCGCCACCACCGCCGCTGCCGAGGAGGCCTCCGAGGTTGTCGAGAATGCTGCCGTCGTGTGCGTTCAGCGCGTTGTCGAGGGCCGCCGCGCCCTCGGGCTGCGACGCGTTACGCGACAGAGCACCGAGGATTGTTGGGAGCGCCAGGGATACGGCGTTGGAGGTCGTCGCGGGATCGGCGCCGAGCGTGCTGCTGAGCTGTTGAATCGTGTCGGGTCCAAGTTGCTGGCGAACTGCATCGAGAATCGAAGTCATCACATCACCTCAGTCGAGCAGGTCGGCAGGGACCTTGCCGCCGTTCTCCGCGAGCTTGAGCATCACTTGTTTGTGCAGCCAAATGTTCATCTTCGCCGAGTCGTTCGTATCGCCGGTGTAGTGCAGATCGGCGGCGAGCTCCTTTCGCGCGGAGAGGCTGCTGTCCATCCCGACGAGCTTCATCAGGTCGACGATCGAATGCTTCCAGTCGAGTTTCTGCGAGTTGTCCGCGGCCATGCGATCGAGGATCGCGGCAACGTCGACTGGCCCCTGCGCGGGAGCGGCTGGGCCCGCGGGCGTCGGGGAGGAACCGAGCGGCACGCCAGCCACCGGAACTCGCGATTCAAGTTTCTGCCCCGGTTTCAGGGCATCGGGCGGGGCCTCAGCGTAGGCGCCCGCATGAAAGATTTTTTGCATGAGCTTCCCGAACAGTCCCATCATTTCCTCCTTATTGCGACGCCACCATACATAAAGCCTGAATCGAAAGCACGCCACGTCCGAAGCGAAACGAGCGCAAGCGTAGTCACGCTTGCCAACTCGCTTCACGTTTCGGTGGTAGTGCCGGTTTACGACGGCGAGGCAACCATCGCGGCCTGCATCGAAGCATTGCTGGCGCAGACGTATCCGAGGCACCTGACGGAAATCATCGTGGTGGACAACGGTTCGACGGACGGTACGTGTGCGATCGTTCAACGTCATCCGGTGACGCTGGTGACGGAATCCATTCCGACCTCGTACGCGGCCAGGAATCGCGGCATCGCTCAGGCCGTAGGGGAAGTGATCGCGCTGACGGATTCGGACTGTCTGCCGATGCCGGATTGGCTGACGCACCTGGTCGCACCGCTGGTCGATCCAAGCATAGGTGCCGTGCTCGGAGCCATCGACGATGCTCCGCCTCAGAGCCTGGTCGAGGAATTCACGGCGCGGGTCCAACCATTCGCGGCGCGCACGCAACGAGCGTTGAAAAACTTGCTGACCGCCAATGTCGCGATTCGGCGTACGACGCTGACCCAACTCGGTCTGTTCGACGAGCGCTTACCCACCGGTGCAGACGTCGACCTCGGCTGGCGTATGCAACAACAGCTGCAATTGACGATCGTCGACGCGCCGGCGGCCATTATCATGCACCGCCATCGCTCCACATTCCGCGGCGTCTTTGCTCAATACCGCCGTTACGGATTGAGCGAGATCCTCCTGACGACTCTTTACAGGGGCGGAGCGGGAACCAATACGCCAAGCGAGCAGCGTCAACGGATGATTCGCCAAATGCGCGCGATGGCGACGTACGTCGCGAGTTTTCTGTTCCACGTCGTGGCCTCCGTGACTCGAGGGATCGACCGCAGACGCATTCTCTGGCCTCTGTTCTTATTGACGACGGAGCTCGGCAACGTCGTGGGCAAGATCGGAGGACTGATCGCAACGCATTACTACCGGCGTATTCCCTTTTACGAACGGCGCGCCTAGCGAGCAGAATTCAGCAGGTGCCAGGGCGGGAAGACGACGAACCGTCCGCGGCCCGGGATCTCCAACTCGACTTTCTCGCGGGTGAAAACCGTATACCGAGGATTCGTTCGGTCGTGGAACTTCCCTGAGGCGAACGCGACGCCACACGCGACGATCAGCACGCCGAGGAACGCGAGCCACGATTGATACATCACTCCGACCGAAATGGCGACGAAGATCAGGACGAGACTGGAGAGCATCGCGACCCAGTGAACCGCTGAAGCCCAAAAACGTCTGGCGCGGCACGGCTGGCAGACCAGCAGGGAGAACTGGTGCTTGGTCTGGACGGCGAGCCCGATCAACGCCGCCGGCAGAATGCCCAGCGGCAGGAAGAGCCAGACCCACCCCGGCGTGAATACGCGCGTAATCGCCTGACCCTCGAGGCTCTCATTCCCGCCGCAGATGACACATGCATTCGGGAGCGACGGGTACTGATCTTCACTGGACATCGGCATGCCTCAATCGACGGAGCAGGCTGAAACCAAACACGATCATCCAGAGCGGCAGAAGATAGTTGTTCAATTCCGCAATCGCCGCCACTGCAACGGTCACGTTTCTAAACATTCCTATGAGACCCGCGATCCCCGTAACGACACCAAGCCATCCAACCCACCGCGGAAAGCCACTATCGCGTTCGAGCATCGCCAAAGACGACAACAAAAAGAACACGCTGATGCAAAGCTCGCCCAGAAACTCGCCGATGTAGTTGCCGAGATACGAATTCGTCGCGTTGAAAACAGCCTCCAGTGCCGGACGAGAGCTGGGCTCGGCCGCCCACGTGCGCGCCAACTCCCAATGAAAACTGGGCCATCGCATCAGACCGAGAATCATTGCGATCGAGGAAACGACGGCGAACAGCATCGCCGATCGCATCGCGCCTTCGCTCCTGGCGCGGAGGGCGTGAAATGCCCCGACCGCCGCAGGGATCCAGAACAGAGGAAGAAGCGCGTAGATCGCCCAGACCGCACGTCCGGCGTCGCCGGTCGCCAACAGGGCCGGCAGGACGTCCGCCGCGCGTCCATCCAGAACATCCGGGTAATTGAACCGTGCGGCCAGATAGGAAAACACACCTAGAAACGCGATCGCGGCGACGATGAGCGAAATGCCGCCTGCACGGATGGTGGCAGCATGTGCGTCGGATGGTGACCTCGCATCGGTTGTCATTTGCGCGAGAGTATGACACCTGCGCTTCTGGTACAGTCGGACCGAATCACGATGGCCGAGCCGAGTTACAGCAAGCTTTCGCCGGAGCCTGTCCGTGCAACGATCGAACAGTTGCGCGATCGGATTCGAGAGCGCTTTCCGGACTCGGGGTTGAGCCGCGTCGCCTCGGAGTTGGCGTCCATTGCACAGCAGAACGACGACGTGCTGGCGCAGCTTCAGCGGCCGATCTGGTGGCTGCGCGCCTCGGCCGCGGCGGCGCTCATCGCCCTGCTGGCCGTTTCGGTCTGGATCATCGTCTGGTTCGCGAGAATGGCGGATGTCCGCAACCTCAGTCTCGCCGATCTGCTCCAGGCGGTCGAAGCCGCGCTCAACGAGCTGATTTTTCTTTCGCTTGCGGCCTTCTTCCTGGCGTCGCTGGAAGTCCGCTTCAAACGCCGGAAGGCGCTGGGCATGCTTCATCGTTTCCGAAGCCTGGCTCACATCGTCGACATGCATCAGCTGACCAAGGACCCGGAGTACGTCCTTCATTCGGTCGCGCGAACGGCATCCTCTCCCGCACGACCCCTGACCCGCGCGGAGCTCACCCGGTATCTCGAATACTCCTCGGAATTGCTGGCACTGGTGAGCAAACTGGCTGCACTTCACGCACAGGACCTGGTGGATGCGGTAGTCCTCGAGGCCGTCAACGACGTCGAAAGTCTGACCGCGGACCTGTCTCGCAAGGTCTGGCAGAAGATCACGATCCTGAACATTACGGCGGTTTCGGACGAAGGGTGATCGTCAGAAACCCAGCTCGGTCAGCGGGACGTCGGCGGGAATCCGCCCGCCGGTGGGTGACGCTTCGACCAGCTTGAGCGCTTTCATCATCCGTACGGTTTGAAACCCGAAATCGTATTCCGAGTCATCGTGGCTCAATCGCAGGAGATGCGGGGAGTGATGGTGATTGTTCTGCCAGCAGGCACTGAACGTGGCCGTCACCGGCAGCCAGCCCCCGATGTTCATGGCATTGTCGTTCTCGTCGTCATACCGGCGAACCCCGAACCGCCGATCGTGCGTCCAGTAGTTTTGAATCATGTTCACCCACAGCGCGAACACACGCACGCTGCACCAGAGGATCAGCGCGTAAGACCAGCTCTGGACGATCCACCAGACCAACGCATAGCTGCTGAGTTGCGCGAACGCCGCAAAGAACGGGTTGGACACGAGGCAGAAGGGCCACGTTCCGAGAATAGGGTCACGCGCAAAATCGGAGTGGCAGCGGTACGGGAGAATGCAGCGAACCATCGTCTTCCATAAACCATCGTCGCTCAGCTTGTTCGGATCGCCGTCGTGATCGGAGAAAGCATGATGATGCCGGTGGCGATTCACCCAGGTCACAGGATTGACGTAAATCGCCGTGAGGTTGTACGCAACCGCCAGGGTCTTGATGAACCACGGTTTGTAATTGAGCGCCCGATGAGCGATCCCCATGTGGATGACGTCGGAGAGGTAGACGCCGCCGGAAAACCAGACGAAGACCAGGTACCCGCTCCCGACGAGCAGGCCCCACCAGGGCCCGATCGCGGGCGGCGCGAAGACGGCCGAGACCACCGCGTGGAGAACCAGCAGGCCGTATCCGACAAGGTTGTAAACTCGCATCGCGACCTCCGATCGAGACGTCTTTCCTGACGGCAATATAGATCGCCGCTTCGCGGATGGCCACGGCCGGCACGGCCGGCGGCGCTGGTTGGCCTAGCCTTCGGCACGCGTGGTCGCTCCGAGGCTGGCTCTCTGCGCGGGGCTCGTGGTCGATCCCCGATGCCTGCGGTTCGATGCGAGAATGACCGAGATGAAGTTTGAAGGTATTCCGTTCGAGACCACGGAATGGGCGAATGTCGCGCCCACGGAGCACACGGGCGAGACCGGCGTCGCTCTCTGGCGCACCAAGGCCTTCGGCCCTTTCCGCATTCGTCTGGTGGAGTACTCGCCCGGCTACCGCGCGGACCATTGGTGTACCAAGGGTCACATTCTGCTCTGTCTGGATGGCGAGCTGAGAACCGAATTGCAGGACGGCCGGACGTACCGGCTCACACCGGGCATGAGCTATCAGGTTGCAGACAACGCCGAGCCGCACCGTTCTTCCACAGAACTGGGTGCCAGGCTGTTCATCGTGGACTGACCGGCCGTCAGAGGCCGCCGTGGCGTGCATCTTGTAGAGTCCGACCGTCATGAACTGGCTCGTCTGGCTTGGCCTCGCGGTTGTCATCGCCGCCGTCGCTGCGGTAACGGGAGTGAAACCGAAAGGAACGCGGCCGGTCGCTCACACCCGCATGATGGGCGTTGCCCGGATCTTCCTGTTCCTGATCGTCGTGATCCTCGCCTATCTCGCCTATCGTGCGCGGGGAGGATAGTGGCCACTGCTACTGCACCTTCCGGTCTTCGTCCTTGGCTTCCCGCATCGCTTCCGGCTCCAGGACTTCCGCCGCACGATTGAGACGGATAAAGACGCCCCACGCGGCCAATAGCGCTGCCGCTGCCAGTCCTATGGAGGAAGCGCTCCACAGCAGGCGGGGATCCTCATCGAGAAACCTGACCACGGCGACGAGGTATTTGATCGACAGGCCACCACGACGACGACGAGGAATCGCGACAAGTAGCGCCGCACGCGAGTCGGCGCACTGATCTGCGCACGGCGCACGACTTCTTCCTCAACGACCGTCTGCGCAATCTCGAGCGCGACCAGGGCGACGGCGAGGATTCCGATGCTCTCGATCACCTCCGAGGCCTGGTGCTGAGAATCGCGCAACGCGTTCCAAAGCGTTCGGACAGCGAGACCCACCAGAACCACCGCGGCCGTCGCGAAGATCAACGCAACCGCAGAGTAGATCACTGCGAACAGATGGATCAGCCACCGCATCACAGTCGAGCCGCAATCGGCGTCGCTACAAACCGCGAACCTGCACGGCGATCAGCAGAAGGGCATACCCGACGATCCACGCCCAATCCGCGAGATTGCCACCGACATGAAGGACGCCAAAATGGCTGAGGGCAGCGAAGAGATAGAGAATGAGGCAGATGATCCAGGTAATTTGCTTAGGAGCTTTCCCTCGTGTTGACACTTTTCACCCTCCGGCTGCGTATTCGAACATGCGTTCAATTGTGGGGAGATGTTCTCAAAGGACGAGCCCAGCAATTTCTGCGCCCAGTATGCGGGAGAGCGTCCAACCACGATTCGATTTTCGATCACGTCGGCAGTCAGCGGCTGAGCGCGTTGGGGTCTCTAACGCTGAGACGCCGCCTTCGCGTGCCATTTTCACTACCCGATCCTTGTTACTGCTATTCCTGCTCTTTGGAGCAACGGAACCAAATCCGACGGAAGGGACCTCTCATCAGCGGAGAACCCTCGTCCTCCTCCCGGACGATCTCGTACGGTCCGCCACAGTGTGCGTACATCTTCTTGTACGCATCATCGCGACGCGCATCACGAACTGACTTCGCTCCGGCGTTTAGGTACCGCACGTCGCCGTCGGCAGTATTGTTGCTTGGGGCGTACGGCTTGGTCTCTGGCCCGGAACTGTTCACCTTACCGGCAGAACAACCAGCTAAAAGTGCGCCCACAACGAAGAGTATGAACCAACATCGTTTCATGGACGATCATGCTAGCCGAGGCCGCGAGAGACCGTCAAAAGCTGCTCGTCGAGCAACTGATTCATCCACGCATGGACCTGTGGCCGCTCGGCCTCGATGCGGTGCTGGGAGATGTCGAGACGGTCATGTCAAGGTGCGCCGTCTCACCGGTCTTTTCACGTTCATTGCGTCAGACCATCCACGTATTCGCTCCAACGGCGAATGGAGTCGCACGCGGAGATGGGATCGAAGAACTCGCCGGTCCAGCTATCCAAGCCACGTGCTTGAAGTTGCTCGATCAGTAGCGCAATCGGGGGAATGGCCGACTCATCCCCTCGAACATGAAGCGCGATGTATGTGACCAGATCCGCCGAACCAACTCCGAACTCGATCGAATAGCTCGCACCATCGAAGGTGAGCCACGTTGGATCACTGGTGTCCGTGCCAGGAAACACCGAAAGGATCGCGTTCAGAACGTCAGCGCGGCTCCCGAGCGGCAACGGAGTAAAGTCGTCGGGTATATCCGCGACGCAGAGCGCCGAAGCGGGCAGATGCTGAATGAATACATCCCAACTCATGTCACGCCGTCGCTGAAGATTCTACGCCGAAGCACTACATTGGGAACTGAGCCCGATTTCTCGTCCTGAGGGCGATCGCCAGGTCTTCATCACTACGGACACCCCGGCACCGGCCCCGGCACTCCGTTGTAAGCCTTGACGACGACTTGCGGCTGCGCGCCGTTCCACCAGTTCCACACCGTGTCGTGGAAGCTCAGGCCGACCACGCGCGTCTCGAAGACCGCGCCGTTGTCCGTGAACCCTTCGTGCGCGGCGCACTGCGGTCCAAAGCGTCCGTCGTGCCGCCGCGCGGCTCCTCGGCGACGGGGAGGTTGCGCAGAGTGGTTTCGACTCCGGTCGCGTAGTCCGATGCGGTGCCAAAGTGGGCTTCGACGAAATTGGCTCCGACAAGGGAATCCTGAAGGTCCTGGCGAATGAAGAACGGAGACGTAATGTGATGCAGGGTCACGTGGTCGTTGTCGGCGCACCACCACTCCGATCCTGGCTCCCGCGCGGCGTGGTACTGCCTGCACGACTCGTCGCCGCGCGATGCAAGGAGCTCGACCTGGACTGATCCCAGGAAGTTCGCTGGAACCCCTCATACGTGCAGCGCGCCGGGTCCTTCGCGCAGTGTGGCGTCTGCGTATAGTCCAACATCGACGTGTCGGGAGTGAAGATTGCGTCGATGACGGTCCGGAAGTCCGTGAGGCCGGGGTTCGCCGCGCGCAACTTGGCCTCGACCCGGTCGGCGTTGTTGATCACTCCGTTTCCGCCGCCGGAGGAACCCGCGAAGAGCACATGGGTCGCTTCATCGAGATCGGGCCACGCAGCGGCATCGGGGGTTGCTCCTTCCGCGTGCCTGACGATGCGACGCCTTCCGCCGGGCCCGGAATTGCGCAACGTGTCGAGAACGGCGTCGACGATGAATGAGCCGCGGAACTGAATGTCGTACTCACGCGATTGACCGACGGCAATCGCGGTCAGCGTGCCTGCCTTCGTCCCGGCCCACTGTTCCGAGCTGCAGTAGTAGACGAGCACGCGGTTCCAGGTGCCGAAGCGGTTGCGCGCATCCGAAGCGAGAAACCCGTTGCCGCGGATCTGGGCCTTCGAAAGCGACGTGGACATCTTGTCCATGCCGAAGTTCGTGTTGATGCTGCACCATCGTTCGGCGCACGACTGACCCGAGTTGCAGCCGCCACCGCCCTGTAGAAAGATGACCCACTTCCCCTGATCCTCGTCCCGTGTCGACGCAGCGAAGTAGAAAAACCGCGGGCGTTCCGTCGTTGCAGACCGCGTTCCGGAACTTGCTGGTGTCAATCGTGTACTTCCTGAGATCGACGCCCGCGCCAAGACCACCCGCGACGCCTACTTTCCCGCAGGGCAGGACCTGAGAAATGGATTCGGCGCCTCGGGCACCCAGCACGGGAAGAAGGAAAATCGAGAAAAACAGCGTTCGACTCATGACGTCCTCATCCGTTCACTCGATACTCGAGTCCACCCATTGCCGAAAGGTTATCAGATGAGCATGGTGGCGACCTGCGCTAGACTTCAACAGTCCTCGAGGGAGGGATCACGGCGACCGAATGGCGCAACCTGTTCTCGAGCGCCGTCATGGTTCCCGTACAGGCCGCCCAACCGTACGGGCAGAGCGGACGCATCATGATCGACTGGCGCGGAATTCCCTTGGCGTCTCCTTTTTCATTCAATCCAGTGCCCCCAGCTACGCGGATGAAGATCGCCAAGCATTGGGAGGAATCCGGCGGATTTTTCGTCAAACTCGTCGATCCGCGCTTCGGAACGACGGTCGACTACGCGATTCGGTCTCTTTCAAACCCGGTTGCAAATGGCCAGCGTACGAATCGCGTAGAACGCTATCCGCGTATCCTGATGCTCCCGGAGCAGACGTCTCCTTCTTCGACGCCCATGACCCACCGCCGCAGCACCTCGGTTCGTTCGAGCGTCAACTCCGTCATCGCCTGGCAGTGACACATCCGGTGGACGCTCCCGTAGGCATGCAGCGGGTCGCGGGCAGGGTAGAGCGCCTCTATTTGTGCGTCGCGGTACGCCAGCCAAGCCCGCTGCGCTCCTCGGAGCTTCTCGATGAACAGGCCATCCGCTTTGTACTCATGAATTACCTGCTGATAGACGCGATTCAGCTCAGCGTCGGCGTGCTTGTACTCATTGCACGCTTCTCGATCCATCTCGGCCTGAGTCTGAGCAAGCGTGGATAGAGAAGTGAAGGCGAGAAGCAAGAGCGGCAAAACCCAGCCACCGTTACGAATGTTCATGAGGTCACCTGTCCTCGAGAGAAACGGCCTTGCGCTCACCGAGGCGTCGTCGGGTATATCCGCGACGCAGAGTGCTGAAGCGGGCAGATGCTGAATGAATACATCCTAACTCATGTCATGCCGTCGCTGAAGATTCTATGCCGAAGCGCGTCCATCCAGAAACGTCCGGGTAATTGAACCGAGCGGCCAGATAGGAAAACACCAAAAAACGCGATCGCGGCAAGGATGAGCGAAAGGCTGCCGACACGGATGGTGGCGGCGTGTGCGGTGAATGGCGGTTTCGCATCGGTCGTCATCTGCGGCAAGTATGACACCGGAACCCCGTGATGGAGTCTAACCGCCCGGTTTCGCAGGCCGAAGTCACCCGCGCGTCGACGACCGGCGGTCGTTGAGTGGAGTGGCCGGCGGGCCGAAGCCGGGCGGCAGCAGCTTCACCGACGGCATTCGCTAAGCCGCAGCCTACTGCGCCAATTGCGCTATCATACAGTCGATGGTCAGCAATGTCGCTATCGTTGGAGCGGGCGTGTCGGGTCTGACTAGTGCCATAGTCCTCTCGGAAAATGGGTACCGAGTGACAGTCTTGACGCCCGAGAACGTTCCTGAAACAACATCCGCCGTGGCGGGAGCGATATGGTTCCCGTACGAAACATCTGCTGCGCGTGAAATCACAGAGTGGTCCTTGCTCTCATTCGGTCGACTTCCCGAGCTCTCAAGACAGCCTTCGACTGGGGTCTCTCTAGTCGCATTCCGTTGTTATTCTCTCTATGACACTATCGATGTTCCAGGCTGGGCCGCGAGTATCGGGGTCCGCATTCTGGACCGTACTCAGATACACGGATATCTCAGCGGCTTCGAAATAACCGTTCCGTTGATGGAGAATCCAAAATATCTCGCCTATTTGCAACACCGCCTGGGATTGCTCGGCGGCAAATTGGAAGTCACTGAGCGTCTACAACGGGCTCGAAGATGTCCCTTCAGGTTTCGATGCTATCGTGAACTGCGCCGGCGTTGGCGCAAAAGAGCTTGTGCCTGACGGCACCGTGGACGACAAGTCGTGCGCGTCGCTCTCAAAATACCATTCGCATTTGTATGTGAGGAAACACTAACTTATGCGATCCCGCGAACAGACGATACTCTGCTCGGCGGATCTAACGAGGACAGCGACAGTCGTGTCGTTGACGACACGCAAACAAGCCAGATCGTGGAGCGATGCAAGCGCGCCTTGGGATTGAGCGTCACACCGGAACAAGTTGGTCGGGCATCTGTAGGTCTTCGCCCGTACCGATCAGGAGGTGTGTGCTTGCGACTTCAGATCCTCAGCGACAACCGACGTGTAACTCACAACTACGGACATGGCGGTTCTGGATTTACGCTTTCATGGGGCTGTGCGCACAAGGTGTGCGAATTGCTGAAGTCCCTCGAGTAATGCGTGAGCCTAACTATTGACGCAGGTCCCAGGGAGCTTACATTGACGTGGAGTCTCGACGGACGAGCCCAGCAATTTCTGCGCCGAGGGTCGGTGTCAGCGCCGCCGATTCGGACGCCCGCGGCCGTAGAACCGGCGCTCAAGCGCGCCGATATACGGAATGCTGCTGAGAGGAGTGACGATCGTCCCTCCAAAACGGACGGACGTCTCGGGCATCAGGCGACCACGTCGGCCATACGTCCACTCGCGACTCACGCCGACGTCGAGGAGGAGGAGACTGAACCCGGCTTGCAGGCGGGCGCCATATGCAGTCCTGCGCGCACTTTGGTCTTTGTAGTCGTAGATCTTCTCCGCGAGGTCAGCGCTCACCTGAGAGTGCAACATCGGTAGCGACCAGATGACGCGGGCGCTGACGCCCTGGGCCGTCTCCGTTGCGTTGTGCGCAAAGACATAACCCAACGTCAGGCCCCGTTGACGCCGCTCTTTGTAATGCACAGGGACGGCACGTGTGAGGTCGGTGGCATGCTGGTCGGCGTCCAGCGGCAGCGCACTCGCTACGAGCGCATCCACGGCGTAGATGACACGCGCGGTCGTCTCCTTGTCCTCTCCCACTCGTCTGGTGTCCCGGCCGGTGAGCATCTCGGCGCCCACCGAAAGATTGAGGACCAGTCCCGTCTTCGGTTTCCGACCGGCCGGGTTGCGATGGACATATTTACCGAACGGCAGTTCCGCCCTCGCAAATTCGTACAAACGGTTGCCCTGTGCGTCGCGCTGCCGCGTCATCGGGTGCCAGACGACCTGGAGAAAGCTGTTGACCGGTTTCTCGTGCGTCGTCATCAGGACGTCGAGAATCGACCGCGCCGAGAGCAGAACGAGGAAGAGCTCCTGCTCCCTCGAATTGGAGAGCTGCGAATCCCCCCAGAGCTCGATCGTGCCGTCCTCGACTTCCTGGATCACATCCTTGAAGCGTTCGTACTCGGTGGAGCGCGGGTCTTTGATGGGATCGAGCAGAGGCTTCAGAAGTTGGTCGTATTCTCGAGGACAGAGCTTGAACCTCGCGCCGTGAGCGTTGTAGCGGTTGTGCATCGACAAGGCCACGGCGTCGTGGAGACCGAAGCGCGGCGTGATGATGTGGCCCGGCGCGAAGAAGTCGTGCAGGAAATGGTCGGAGATCGAGTTCACGAGCAGGGCGCCGTAGAGATTCGGCTTCACGTCGAGGGACGGGGTTCCCGCTGCGATCGACACCGCATAGGCGTGCCAGTTGCGGATGCCGGCGACGAGATCTCCCTGGAAGTGCGTCTCATTCGCCGCGGCGGCACGGAAGAACGCCGTTCCACCGCGCGTCAACAACTTGATGAGATGCGGATCGAGGTCGCCCGGCGACATGGGCAGGTCGGAGTGGGTGCCCTGCTTCTGCAGCAGCTGCAGCGCGTTCAGGCGGTAGTCGACCGAGCTGACGAGCAGGCCGTACTCGAGAGAGGAATGGGGATTCGCGAAGTGGTCGAGCTGCCTCTGTTCCTCGGCATCGAGATCGCAAACACCAGGGTGGCTCTTGCAATAGTCGACGGCGAGGCGCATCCCAGTGCTGGCGATGAACCGGTGCTCCTTTCCATCGAAGCCGCGCACCGCCAGCGCACAAATGAACAGTCCTGCAGCCAGAACGACTCGATGAAGGGCCATGCGTCTCTCCTCTCGAATGAGGAGGGACGCTTCGCGAGATTTCCCTACCCGCTCCTCAGTAAATGTTCCAGTGCCGCGTCAGGTAGTCGCTGAAAAGCAGCACGAACAGCACCGCCAGCCAGAGGAACGAACAGATCACGACGATCCAGGTCAGGCGTGGCGAGTGGATGACGTGCATGAACCAGAGGATCACCACCAGCGCCTTCAGGATGGCGATGGCCAGGGCCACGCCCGTGTTCATCGCGCCGAGGTCGATGCGCGAGACCCAGACGGTCAGCACCGTCAGCGCCATCAGCGCGAAGAAGACCACGAAGTACGCGGTCAGCGGCGCCTGATGGGGCGGGGCGGCGTGGCCGGTGTAGGTCTCGTGATCGGGCTGGTGTCCTTGCTGTTGGGCCATTGAGTCCTCAGACGAGATACAGGAGCGGGAAGAGGAAAATCCAGACGATGTCGACGAAGTGCCAGTACAGCCCCATGATCTCGATCGGGCTGTAATACTCAGGGCCGAAGTCGCCTCGCCACGTGCGGCGGATGAAGTACAGCAGCAGCCCCGCGCCGATGACCATGTGCAGCGCGTGCAGGCCGGTCATCGTGAAGTAGAACGTCATGAACATCTCGACGCCGCGCGTGAGCGCCGGATTCGCTTCCGTGTACGTGAAGTGCGATCCGGGGAACAGACCCTCGTGGATGTGCTCCGAATACTCGTAGCCTTTGACGCCGACGAAGATCGAGCCGAGGATCAGCGTCAGCACGAGCATCAGCGTCGTGAACTTCCGCTTCGCGCCCTGCGCGCCCCACACCGCCAGGGCCATCGTCAGCGAGCTGCCGATCAGCACGATCGTGTTCGCCGCGCCGATCTGCCAGTTCTGATGATGCGACCCCGCCTTCCACGCCAGCGGGTACATCTCGCGATAGATGAAGTACGCGGCGAACAGACCGCCGAAGAACAGGATCTCCTGCGCGACGAAGAACCACATCCCCAGCGTGGACGCCTCGTGCTGCTGCCCCATGTCCTCGAAGTGATGCTGGAGGAACGGATGATGGTGCTCGTGCCCGTGCGGCTGGGCCGCCTCCTCGGCACTGTGCGAGAGAGTCGCGTCAGACATGCTGCGTCTCCCGCATGGCCTTGAGGAAGGCCGGGTAATCGTACGCGTCCCAGGTCACGACCGGCGTCTCGTGGAAGTTCTCCTTCGGCGGAGGCGACGTCGTCGCCCACTCCAGCCCGACCGCGCCCCACGGGTTCGTCCCCGCCTTGCGTCCGAACTTCAGCGACCAGAAGAGGTAGACCATCGGCAGCAGATAGCCGACCGCGAGGACCGTCGCTCCGGCCGTGGAGAGCACGTTCAGCACTTGGAACTCCGGCGCGTACGCGTGATAGCGGCGCGGCATGCCGACGTAGCCGACCAGGAACTGCGGGAAGAAGGTCAGGTTGAAGCCGACGAACACCAGCAGCGCGGACAGGCGGCCCCACCACTCCGGATACATGCGGCCGGTCATCTTCGGCCACCAGTAGTGAATGCCGGCCATGTAGGCCATGATCGTTCCGCCGACCATGATGTAGTGGAAGTGCGCGACGACGAAGTAGGAATCGTGCACGTGCACGTCGATGCCCAGCGCGCCGAGGAAGAGCCCCGTGACGCCGCCGATGGTGAAGAGGCCGATGAAGCCCATGACGTAGAGCATCGGCGTCTGCCACGACACCGAGGCCTTGTACATCGTGGCCGTCCAGTTGAAGACTTTGATGGCCGAGGGGACGGCCACGAGCATCGACAGGAACGAGAAGATCATCGCCGAGTAGATCGAGATCCCGGCCACGAACATGTGGTGCGCCCACACCAGGAAGCCGAGGAACGCGATCGCCAGCGAGGAGAAGGCCACGAACTTGTAGCCGAAGATCTTCTTGCGCGTGAACGCGGCCACGCACTCCGAGATCACGGCCATGCCCGGCAGGATCATGATGTAGACGGCCGGGTGCGAGTAAAACCAGAACATGTGCTGGTACAGCACGGGGTCTCCGCCTAACTTGGGGTCGAAGATGCCGACCCCCAGGACCCTCTCCACCATCAGCAGCACGAGCGTGATCGCCAGCACGGGCGTGGCCAGCATGATGACGATGCTCGTCGCGTACATCGACCAGACGAACAGCGGCAGCCGGAACCAGGTCAGGCCGGGAGCGCGCATGCGGTGCGTGGTGACGAGGAAGTTGAGACCGGTCAGGATCGACGAGAAGCCGGTGATGAACGCCCCCAGCGTCGTCAGGAAGACCTTCGTGTTCGAGTACTGCGTCGAGAAGGGCGTGTAGAACGTCCATCCGGTATCGACGCCGCCGGTGATGATCACGACGATGCCGAGGGTGCCGCCGATGATGTAGATGTACCAGCTCAGCAGGTTGATCCTCGGAAAGGCGAGGTCCTTCGCGCCGAGCATGATCGGCAGGAGGAAGTTCCCGAATACCGCGGGAATCGCGGGAATCAGGAAGAAGAAGATCATCACGATGCCGTGCAGCGTGAAAAGCTTGTTGTAGGTATCGGAGGTGAACATGTCGCCTTCGGGCGTGAGGAGCTCGAGGCGCATGAGGAACGCGAGCACGCCGCCGACGACGAAGAAGGTGGTGACCGAGAAGACGTAGAGGATGGCGATGCGCTTGTGGTCCCGGGTCAGGAGCCACGACAGCACGCCGTACTCGTCGTTGAGATAGTTCCGCCGAGCGGTCCCGGAGGGCTCGATGAAGGGAGCGTTGTCGATGGTGGTCGATGTCATTCCTGGTTACCTTGCGTGTTCGTCGCTCCACTGGATTGCAATTGAGACTGCACCGACTCGACTTGCGGCGTCTGCGCCGCTCCCGGAGCGGGGATCGATTTGACGTACGAGAGCAGGCGGATGAGATCGTCCTCGCTCACCTGTCCCTGGAACGTCGGCATGAGCGGCTGGAAGCCCGCCGCGATCTTCGCAGTCGGGTTGAGGATCGACTCGCGGATGTAGTTGTCGTCGACGACGACATTCTCTCCGCCGGCCAGCGGGCGCGTCTGGCCATAGAGACCCGCGAGCACGGGACCGCGTCCGGTGGCGGTGTCCATGTGGCAGGTGTTGCAAGCGTATTTCGCGAACAACTTCTCGCCCTGCGACGCGAGCGAGCCCTCGCTGCCGCCGGCGAGCCAGCGCTGGTACTCGGTGGGCTCCATGACCACGACGGTGCCGATCATTCCGGAGTGTTTGGTGCCGCAGTACTCGGCGCAGAAGATGTGGAAGCTGCCGGTCTTCGTCGCCTCGAACCACATCACGCGGAAGCGGTTCGGCAGGACGTCCATCTTCACGCGGAAGCTCGGGAACCAGAGGCTGTGAATCACATCCTCGGACGCGAGTGTGATCTTGACGGGACGTCCGACGGGAACGTGCAGGGTGTTGATCTCGCGCTGTCCGGTCGGGTGCTGGAACTTCCACATCCACTGCCGTCCGGTGGCGTAGACCTCGAGGGCGTTCGAGGGGACGCGGTTGAGGCGGAAGAACAGCCACGCACCGGCGATGAAGATGCCCATGAAGATGATCGTGGGAACGATCGTCCAGGTCATCTCCAGCGCGACCGGCGGCTCCTGCTCCTGGGCCAGCTCGTTGTTGGGACGGCGCCGGTACTTGACGGCGAAGTAAAAGATGACGAACCAGATCAGGAGCGAGACGGCGCCGGTGATCACGACGAGGCCGAGATAGAGCCCGTCCACGAGCGGCGCGACGCTCGAAGCCTGTTCGGGAAAGAGAGGAAAATCGTTCATTTCGTTGTGCGCTCTTTACGGATCATCACGAAGATGAAGCCGCCGAGGGCGAGCATCGTGCCGACCCCTCCGGCGCGGGCGAACATCATCGCGTTGCGGCTGTACTTCCCCGTTGCCGGGTCGTAGTGAAAGCACAGGAGCAGGAACTGATCGACCGGAGTGCCGATCTTCCCCTCCGAAGCCTCGACGATGGCCATGCGCAGATCGCGAGGCTTGAACTCGAAGCCGTAGAAGTAGCGGGAGGTGCGGCCGTCCGGCGTGAGCACGAGCAACGCCGCGCCGTGCGCGAACTGGTCGGTGCGGCTGTCGTACGAGTACTGGAAACCGACGGCGTCGGTGAGCTTCTTGATCGCACTCTCGTGCGCGGTGAGGAAATGCCATCCCTTCGCGGCATCGAGACGGCCGTAGTGGCGGATGTACTTTTCTTTCTTCTCCGCCGCGGTCGAGGGCTTGTCGCGCGGATCGATGCTGACGGTGAGGACGTCGAACTCTTTGCCGATGTCGAATTTCAGGTGCGTGAGGCTGGTCGTGGTCCCCTCGAGGACCATCGGGCAAAGCATCGGGCAACGGTAGTAGACGAAGTTGAGGATGACCGGCCGCCCGTGGTTGAAGTACTCGCGCAGGCGGACGACCTTGCCGGTCTCATCGCGGAACTGGAGATCGAGCGGGATCCGCGTGTTGAGCTTCTGGGCGATGGTGATGTTGGGAGGCTCGGATTGCTGCTGCGCGAACGCGCCGCACGCGAGAACGAGGATCGCCACGAACGTGAGCGTGCGGAGCGCCGCCTTCCAGGCGGCCGCTCCGCCGGCTTCCAGCCGGCCCGTCACTGCGTACCTCCCGCGCCAGAGGCGGCCGGCAGGGATGCCGGCGGACCGGCCGGCAAGGATGCCGGCGCTCCGGGCGTCGTCTGCGACGCAGCCGCCATCTTGGCGGCCAGCAACTTCTTCGCTTCCTCGATGGGGATGTGCACCGCGCCGTGCTGCTTGTCCACCCAACCGTAGTTCCCAAGCCGTGCATCCTCGGCGCGGCGCATGTCTTCGAGGTCCGTCACCGGAGTCTGGCGATACGGCACGGCGTCCGTGCGGGGGAACGGCTGCAACAGCGGCTGGTTCTGCGGCACGTCGGCGTTTGCGGGGCGCGTGACTTGCGTCTGCGGCGCGTCCATGCGACTGCGCTCGCCTTTCACAAAAGCCTTGTAGAGCAGAAGGAGCGCGACGTGGCTGACCGCGGCGAAGACTACGAAGATGACGATGAACCAGAACAGCGGGCGCACCGGCACATCCGAATGCTCGTGGTGAGTGTCGGGGTTGAAGAGGTCGTCGTCCTCGTATTGGATGTGCTCAGGCATTGCGGGTAAGCGCTCCCTCGCGAATGGCCTCTTCCACCCACGTCTCGTGAATCGGAATGATGGTCTGCCCCTTGAGCTGCCAGATGAACGCGGCCAGCCACAGACCTCCGATGCCGAAGAACGCGGGGATGGTGGTCCAGGAGAAATAGAAATGCTCGCCGTGATGCGCGGGCGTGACGAGCCAGTAGATGTCGACGAAACGCATCACCAGCAGGATGACCGTCACGATCGCAATCGTCGACGGGCGGTCCTTGATGCGGCGCATGAGCAGCATGAAAAACGGCAGGAAGAAGTGGAAGATGATCAGGATCGCGGCCATCACGCCCCATCCGCCGTGCATGCGCTTGAGGTAGTAGGGCGTCTCTTCCTTGATGTTGCCGTACCAGATCAGGAGGAACTGCGAGAAGCCCGTGTACGCCCACAGCATCGTGAAGGCGAGCATCAGATTGCCGAGATCGCGGAAGTGATTCGGCTTGAGGATGTCCACCATCGCCTGCGTGCGCGAGATCGTGGTGAGGAAAAACGTCACGAACGCAAACGCGGAGAGTCCGGCGCCAACGGTGAAGGCGATGCCGAACATCGACGAGTACCACTTCGGCTCGAGGGACATCACCCAATCGATCGACGTGAAGGTGAGGGTCATGACCATCACCAGCAGGCCGGACGCGGCCCACTTGCGCCGCGAGAGCTCGACGTACGGCGAGCGCGTCTTCGCGAACTCGAGCGAGAGCTGGCGGAGGCGCCAACCCCACAACGCCCACAACGCGAAGTAAACCAGGGCGCGAATGCCCCAGTCCCTTGGATTGAGCCAGAGTTGCTTCTTCTGCAGCAGCAGATCGTGCGCGACTTTCTCCGCGTTCGCCCATTCGTAGATGTGCGGCAGACCGATGATCAGCGGGATGCCGAAGAGCAGGAAGATCGGAAGCGTGCGCGCGGCCGCGCCGAGCGGACGGCGGATCAACACGCCCCACTCGCCGCCGGTGACGTACTGAAGGCAGAGCACCGCAAGTGCGCCCGCGGCGATGAGGAACCAGAAGACGAACGGCGCGAGCCAGCCGCGGTAGAGCTCCGGCGCGTCGGTGATGTAGGCGAAGATGGCTCCTGCGATGCCGAGGATGCCGACTACGAGCGCGGGGGTCTGCGCGCGGGCGACGCCGGTGACGGGAGCGGAGGAGGCCATTAGTGGGAACCTCCGTGCTGCGGGCTGGAAGCCCGCGCCCCAGGGTCATCGAGCTTGGCGCGATCAGTCAGCGGCACGTCCGCGACGGTCGCGCTCTGACTGAGCTGCAGCGCGCGGATGTAGGCGGTGATCGCCCAGCGATCCTGCGGCGGAATCATCTTTCCGTACGGCGGCATCGCGCCGAATCCATTGGTCATGACGTCGAAGAGGTATCCCGTGGTTGCAGTGCGGACTTTTTCGGTGTGGAACGACGGAGGACGGCGATAGCCGCGCGAGGGAATCATGCCGTTGCCGTCGCCGACGCGGCCGTGGCACTGCGCGCAGTAGATGTTGAAGCGATCCTGGCCGCGATCGATCAGCTCGATCGTCACCGGCATCGGGAACCCGTCCGCGACCTGGCCGTTGAGCTTTCCGCTATCGAAGAACAGGTCGCCGGAGAGGTCGCCGCGCGCGACGGTGCCGGCCACGCGCGGACGCGAAGCCATGCCGTCGGAGAAGAAATCGCTCGCCTCGAGCGGATCGTAACGCGCCTGGTTGGCCATTTTCTGGCGACAGGACGCGAGCGCGAGAACGACAAGCAGTGCGAGGACGAGTCGACGAGTCTTCGAGTCGACGAGTCTTCGAGACCTACCGCCCCTCGGCGACTCGACGACTTGAAGACTTGTCGACTTACCACGGAACATCAGTGACCTCACGGGGACCAAGGGTCGCGAGAAAACTCCGCGCCTCTTCCAACTTGAACTTCGGGTCGCGCGCCTGGATGACGAGGAAGAACTTGTCGCGCGACGCGCTGTCGAAGCGGCGCACGTTGAACACCGGGTGATACGGCATCGGCAGTCCGTTCAGCGCGAGCATGCCGAACACCGCGCCGAACGCGGCGAGCAGAATCGCGCACTCGAACGTGATCGGGATCCAGGCCGGCCACGAGTTCAGCGGCTTGCCGCCGATGTTCAGCGGATAGCCGATCACGTTCGCGTACCAGCACATGAAGAAGCCGCCCAGGCCGCCGATGATGCCCATCGTCAGAACGATGAGCGACAGCCGGGACTTGTGAAACCCGACCGCTTCCGCCAGTCCGTGAATCGGGAACGGCGAGAACGCATCGGTTTCCGTGTAGCCCTTGTCGCGCACCGCCAGCGCCGCGTCGAGCAGCGTCTGCGGGTCGTTGAACTCGGCCACGACCCCGTACAGACCTTCTCTGATCTTTCCGATGGCCATGGCTCAGTGCTCCTCCTCGTGCTCCGCGTGTGCCTGAGCTTCAGGCAGCAGCGTACGCATTTCGAAGATCGAGATCATCGGCAGGAACCTCACGAAGAGGAACAACAGCGCGAAGAACAGTCCGATGGACCCGATGTAGAAGCTCCAGTCCCAGAACGTCCCCGAGTACATACCCCACGACGACGGGAGGAAGTCGCGGTGCAGCGACGCCGGGATGATGACGAAGCGCTCCAGCCACATGCCGACGTTGACGAACATCGCCACGACGAACAGCCAGAACGGCGAGGTGCGGAAGCGCCTGAACCACATCAGCTGCGGCGCCAGTCCGTTGCAGATCCACAGCGCGGCGTACATCCCCGCGTACGGACCGGTGGCGCGGTTGCGGAGCATGTAGGTCTCGAAGACGTTGCCCGAGTACAGACCGTAGAACCACTCCATCGCGTACGCATACACGACGATCATCCCGGTCGCGAGCATCACCTTGCCCATGTTCTCGAGGTGGCGCAGGGTGATGAAGTCTTCGAGCTTGAAGAACTTTCTCGCGGGGATGGCCAGCGTGAGCACCATCGCAAATCCCGCGAAGACCGCGCCGGCGACGAAGTAGGGCGGGAAGAACGTCGCGTGCCATCCGGGCAACTGCGCGACCGCGAAGTCGAACGAGACGATCGTGTGCACGGAGAGGACAAGCGGCGTCGAGAGTCCGGCCAGCAGCAGGTACGCGTGCTCGTAGCGATGCCAGTGCTTCGCGCTGCCGCGCCATCCGAGGGCGAACGCGCCGTAGGCGCGCTTGACCCAGAGATTCGTCGCGCGGTCGCGCAAGGTCGCGAGATCGGGAATCAGTCCGACGTACCAGAAGAGCGCCGACACCGTGGCGTACGTCGAGACCGCGAAGACGTCCCACATCAGCGGGCTGCGGAACTGCGGCCACAGACCCATCGTGTTCGGGTACGGGAACAGCCAGTAGTCGAACCAGGGACGTCCTGTGTGGAACGCGGGATAGAGACCCGCCGAGGCAACGGCAAACAGCGTCATGGCCTCGGCGAAGCGGTTGATGGACGTCCGCCACTCCTGGCGCAGCAGCAGAAGGATCGCCGAGATCAACGTACCGGCGTGGCCGATGCCGATCCACCAGACGAAGTTGATGATGTCCATGCCCCATCCGACCGGATGGTTGATGCCCCAGATGCCGACGCCTTTGCCGATGAGCATGCCCAGCGAGACGGTGAGGATGCCGACGCCGCCGAGGGCGATCAGGAATCCGATGAACCAGCCGAACGGGGTCTTGCGGCGCAGGACGATCGTGGAAATGTGATCGGTGATCGTCGAGAACGAATGCCCCGGCTCGATGGTCGGAGTCGGGATGAAGCGCTCGGGGATCCGCGTCTCCTGCGTTGCCGGCCGCAGTTCATGGACTGGGTGGTGGTCTTTGGTAGCCATGGTCAGTTCTTCGTCGTGTGGAGTGCGGCGGCAAGGCCGCCGCTTTCCAATGCGCGGCAGGATCGCAGCCGTAGCGCACTTGCCATGCCGTTCAAAAGCGGCGGCGTTGCCGCCGCACTCCATACGGCAGATCTCATGATTCGTGTCCTTTGTGCGCCGTCGCGAGATCCGGGTGCGGATTGCGTACATTGCCGAGGTACGTCGTGCGCGGGCGCGTCTGCAGCTCCTCGAGCAGCGCGTAGTGATGGTGCTGCGCCTTGAGCTGCGCGACCTCGCTCTTCGGGTCGTTCATGTCGCCGAAGACGATCGCCTGCGTCGGGCAGGCCTGCTGGCAGGCCGTGACCACTTCGCCGTCGCGCACGCGGCGATCCGATTTCGCGGCCTCGATCTTCGCGGCGTTGATGCGCTGCACGCAGTACGTGCACTTCTCCATGACGCCGCGGGTGCGGACGGTGACGTCCGGATTGCGCATCGGCTTGAGGGCCGGCGTGTCGTAGTCGGCGTAGTGGAAGAAGTTGAAGCGGCGGACCTTGTACGGGCAGTTGTTGGAGCAGTAGCGCGTACCGACGCAGCGGTTGTAGGTCATGTCGTTGAGGCCGTCGTCGCTGTGGGACGTGGCCTCGACGGGACAGACCGGCTCGCAGGGCGCGTTCTCGCACTGCATGCACGGCACGGGCTGATGGAACACCTCGGGGCTCTCGACGTCGCCGCGGTAGTAGCGGTCGATGCGCAGCCAGTGCATCTCGCGCTCGCGCACGACTTCTTCCTTGCCGACCGTGGCGATGTTGTTCTCGGCCTGACAAGCTGCGACGCAGCCGTTGCATCCGGTGCAGACCGACGTGTCGATGACCATCGCCCAGGCGTGCTGCTTCGAGTAGTCCCAGTTCGGCGTGATCGACTCGTCGTGGCCGCTGCCGTGATGCGGGTCGACCGTGTATTTCGGGTTCGCCAGGTAGCCTTCGAACGTTGTGCTGCGGATGATGCCGCGCTCGCCGACGTCCTTCGGATCGATCGACTGATGCTCCTGCGTGCATGCAACCGGGAACGGCTTCGCCGCGTGATCGATGGTGATCTTCGCGCCCGGACCGCCGTGCAACGCGTTCGAGAAGCGCAGCGGATACGTGTCGAAGCCTTTGCCCTTCTCCGTCGCCACCGCGCCGCCGGCCCGCCGTCCGTACCCGAAGTAAACAGTGGCAACATCTTCGGCGTACCCAGGCACGACCCACAGCGGGAGTCGCATCGTGACGCCGCGATAGCTCAGCTCCGCGAAGCGGGTCTGCTTGTTGTTGACCAGCGTGGCCCGATCCTCGGCGTCGAAGCCGAGTTTGGTCGCGGTCTTCGGACCAACGAGGAGGACGTTGTCCCACGTGATCTTCGTCTGCGGCTTCGGGAGCTCCTGGAGCCAGGAGTTGTTGGCGAAGCGGCCGTCGTAGATGGTGGGATCGTGGCGGAGCTCCAGTTCGATTCCAGTTGCGGGTTGCGGGTTGCGAGTTGCGGGAGGCGCGGACGCGGCACCGCCTTTGATCGGGAGCGCGGTGTTCGGCATGACTCCGTCGTGCAGCCACTTGCGCCAGGTGTCTTCTGTCGCGCCTTGGCTGAACCAGTGGTTACGCACGGTCTGGTAGGGCGTCTGATCGAGACCGCCGATCAGGGCGCCGAGGACTTCGTGGATCGAGCGGCCGTTGTAGAGCGGCGCGATGAGCGGCTGGATGATCGAGATCGTGCCGTCGTGGCCGCGCGCGTCGCCCCAGGATTCGAGCCAGTGCGTGTCCGGCACGTGCCAGTGCGAGAGGAGCGAGGTCTCGTCGTAATAGAGCGAGTGATGCGCGCGGAACGGCACCTTCTCCAGCGACTTCGCGAACTGCAGGTCGGCCGGCGCGTCGAAGACGGGATTGCCGCCGAGGATGAGCAACGCGTTCACGCGGCCGGCGTTCATGTCCGCCACGAGCTCGCGCAGGGACGCGGTCTGATTCACCGGCGCGACTTCGATCGGATCGGTGACGAGCACCGTCGTTCCGACGTTGCCGAGCTGCGCGTTGATGGCGTGAGCGATCGCGTGCACGACCGCGGGTTGATCGTCTCCCGCGATGACGATGCTCGTGCCGCGGTTCGCTTCTAGGTCTTTGATCAGCGTCTGCACGACGGGATGCGTCGATTGGCCCGCGAGAATCTGCCGCGCGAGATCTTCGATCTGCGACGGCTTCACGGCCACGCGGTGATCGGCGACCGAGCCGGTGTTCGACATCGATCCTTCGATCGCGTACAGGCGGTTCATCGACTTCGCGCCGTTGCGGATCTTGCGGCGGGACATGAAGTCGCGCGCGTAGCGGAGATGTCCCGCGCCTTCGCCGAGGAAATCCGAGCCGAGGGAGACGACGACGTTCGCCTTCGTGAAGTCGTAGTGCGTGTGGACGTACGAGCCGAACGCCATGCGCCCGCCTTCGCGCACGTTGTCGGCGTTGACCGCTTCCCACTGGTGCCACTTCATCCCCGGGTACTGCGCGAGCAGCGCCTGGATCTGAGCGCCGAGGGTCGGTGAGGTGATGGTCTGGGTGAGGATGCGCAGTCCCGCGCCGTTGGTCTTCGCCGCGTTGACGACCGGCTGCAGCGCCGCGATGAAATCGCCCCACGTCGCGGTGTCGCCGTACCGGCGGACGACCTGCGAGCGGTCGGGATCGTAAAGTCCGAGAACCGCGGCCTGCATCAGCGCGTCGCTCGCGCCGAGGCTCGACGGATGTTGGGGATTGCCCTCGATCTTCGTCGGGCGATTCATGTGGCTCTCGACGAGCACGCCCGTCGCGGCGCCGCCGAGGGGCATCGCGCTGGCGAAGAAGAGCGGCTTGCCGGGGATGAGGCTCTCGGGCTGGTTGACGTAGGGAACGATGGTCTCGCCCGGAGGCGCGCACGCCGCGAGCCCTGCCATCGCCACCGAGGCGCCCATCAGCTTCATGAAGTCGCGGCGGTCGACGCCCTTATCGAGCGCCACGGCCTGCTGCGGGAACTCCTGGTGCATGAACTCGTCGAAGACGTCGCTCCGCGACAGCTCCTCGAGACTGCGCCAGTACTCCTTCCCGCGAAGGTCGCCGACCCGCGCGCGGAACTCGGTGAAACTCAATGTTTTGCTGTCGCTCATTGGCTAGTAGTGGCAGGTCGAACAATGCGTCATGCTCTTGACGCCGTAACGCTTCACGAGCTCCGGTCCGAGGGTCTCCTGGTTCTTGGCGACGTAGCTCATGTTGAACACTTCCTCCCGCGGGCGGACGAACTTCTCCGGGGCGCGGTGACAGCTGAGGCACCACTCCATCGTCAGTGGCGAGGCCTGATAGACGAGGTTCATCTTGTCGATGCGTCCGTGGCAGGACGCGCATCCGACACCTTTCGCGACATGGATGCTGTGATTGAAATGGACATAGTCGGGGAGGCGATGGACGCGGTTCCAGACCAGCGGCTTGCCGGTGCTGAAGCTCGCGCGCACGGGCTCGAGCATGGCCGCGTTCGTCCAGATCTGCGAGTGGCAGTTCATGCACGTCGACGTCGGCGGGATGCCGGCGAAGCTGGAGGATTCAACCGACGTATGGCAGTAGCGGCAGTCGATGCCGAGCCCTCCGACGTGGTGTTGATGGCTGAAGGGGACGACTTGCTCGATGGCGTTGCCCTGATTCGTGAAATACGGCGAGCGGACGATGCCGCCGATCACCCAGAGAACAAAGCCGGCAATGAAGATCGCGCCGAAGATGGTGACGCGCGAAAGCGTATTGGCGCTGCGGTGGAAAATCTGAGCCATTCTTGGCTGCTACCGTCCGGGTTCGAGATTTCGAAACAGTGTGAGCGTGCGGGAGGCGCCGCGGACGAGCGGCATCATATTCAAAAAACGCAGTGACGCAAGGCCGCCCCGCTCACATCCTCGCGACGCCGCCGGACACGACCAGCGCCATGATGCTCGCGCTGTCGGCTTCGAGCGCGGTGACCCGCTCGCGCGCGACGACGATCAGACAACCGTCCCAGGTGTAGGAGAACGGGACGTACACCGCGACGTCGCCCGCCATGCCGAGGGACGAGAGGTCATCGCGGGTGATGAAGCCGAACGTGCGGACGTGGTCGTTGACCTGCACCGCGACCGGTCGATCGAAGCGCCGCTTGTTGCCGACGAAAGCCTCGAGGAGGTCCTTGATCGCGGCGTAGACGATGCGCACGATCGGCGCGCGGGAAAACAGCAACTCCGTGAGCGCGAAGACCTTCTTCCCGGCGAAGTTCCCGGCCAGGGCGCCGATCAGCACGGTCGCACCGAGGAGGATGGCGATGCCGAGACCGGGGGTCGGGAGGCGCAGGAGCCGGTCGAGTGCGAGGAACGCCTGCACGAGAAGGTAGACGGTGACGGCGATCGGGACGACAATGACGAGGCCGCGGAGGAAGTTCTTCAGAAGCCAGTTCATGACCGTCAGGATATCCTTCAGGGTTGATACATCCGATCCGCCGCGTCGTTCGTAGTAAAGACTGGCATTCGACCATGACTGACACTTTGACCCAAGAAGACCTCGCCCTGCTGGACCGCATCGCCGCCTCGACCCTCGAGCCGATGGATCCGCCCACCGCCATCCGCGCCCGCGTGATGGACTCGATCCGCGGGATCCCGCAGCTCGATTCCCAGCTCGACACGAGCGTCCCGTCCGACGACGAATGCATCACCGTACGCGCCGCCGAGGGGACATGGAAGACGATCGCGCCCGGCGCACGGATGAAACGCCTGAAAAAGGACGCCCACCGGGTGGTGTTCCTCCTCGACCTCGACCCGAACGCGATCGTGTCCGCACACGATCACGAAGGCGGCGAAGACTCCTACGTGATCCGCGGCAGCTGCCAAATCGGCGGCCTCGGGCTCTACCAGGGCGACTTCCACCACAGCGACGCCGGCTCGCATCACGGGGACGTGGTGGCGTCTGCGGAAGGATGCCTGCTGATGATCACGATGGAAGTGGCAGCGGCGTAAGGCGCGCCGGCCGCAACCCATGCGCCGGCTCTCTGAAGACATCCGACGGTTAGGCCTGGATCTTCTGATCGCGGCCGGTGTCAACGGCATCCTTTTCGTCGTCAGCGCGCTGGTGCTGTGGCCGATGGGCAAGGCCAGCCTGGCCGGACAGCTCGCCATCGGTCTTTGCTTGTTTGCGATCCTGATCGGTCTCGTGGTCTGGGTGAGCGCGGGGCTTCAGACTCTGTTTCGCATCGAAGAGGACCCGCCGTCCAAAGCGTTCGTGATCATGAATCTGGCGGTCAGCGGCGCATTGCAGGTGGGCTGGTCTGCCTACGCTGCGCTGGCGGCGGGCAGGGCCGCACTGGGTGCATCGCTCGGGATCGCCGCCACGCTCTACGTCGTTGGGTTTCTCTCGAGCTTCCTGGCCAGCGTGGTCGTCGGGGCCTTCTACCACGGCCATCTCTACAAGATGGTCAACGCGCTGCTGGCCATTGTTGGCTATCTCGTTTTCGCCGTCTGTTTCAGACCGTAGAGCGCGGCGACCTCACCATGGTGTGTCGGCGGGAGTGATGCCCGGCGTGCAGTCGATGACGATCGCTCCGCCCAATTTCGTGCCGAGCACCGCGCGTCCGCCGGGGAGAAAAAAGGCGCGATGCACGCCGCCGTGGGCGGGCAGTTCGGGCTGCCACGCGCTCTGGTACGGCACATTCCACAGCGCGAAGTGGCCGCCTTCGACGGTGCTGAGGACGTAGTTCTCATCCGGCGAGAGATCGTGAAAGCGCGGAGAAGGCTCGCCCCAAACGCCCTTCGAGTCGTCTTTGACGGCCGCCAGCGTTTGCCCCGATGCGATCTCGATCACGCGATGGCTCGTCAACAGTCTGGTCGGGCCAGTTCGGATCGCCGACTCGACGGCCTTCCAGGACAACGGCTCGATGATCTTCTGGAGCGCGGCGCATTCGCGCGCCGCGCGAGTCCCCACCCACGGCGGCGCGCCCATGGCCACGAGCACGGACAGGCCGCGCGAGCCCTCGTAGGAATGCCGGGAGAGCGTCGGCTCGGAGAGCTTGACCCACGTCGTTTTCTCCCGCGTTTCGCCGGTCGCGAGATCAACGAGCAACCACGTCTGGATGTAATCCGGCGGAGGTCCGCCACCCCAATCGACCTGCTTGTCGTCCTGGTCCGTCACGAGCACCAGCGCTTCGCGCCCCGAGGGCATGAGCCGGAGCGTGGCGTCATTGAGGGACATCGTGCCCCACACGTCCCAGCGCGCCACCTCCGTCATCCCCTGCGCGGCCGGTGCATAGCGGGCCAATTCCACCATCCCCTCTCGACCTTGCAGCGCCACGTATTGCCCATCGTCGAGCAGCGCAAACTCCGACGACCCAGGCAGCGTGCCCACTTCGACGAACGTGTCCCCCTCCGCGCGATAGAGGAGCCAGTGATAGTCCCCCGTGTAGTAGTTCTGAGGGATGTGCTGGAACGCGAGGAACCGGCCATTCGGCGACACGGCCAGGTTCACGATGCGCCGGCCGAGGGGGCCGAAAACGAGAGGGTTCATTTTGAAGCCCAGTTGTCGACCGGGACGCCTTCAACGCGCCCTCGCGCGCGCACGTGCAAAGACTTCGTCCCCATCCACCGCAGTAGTTCGACCCGCTTCAAAGTCGGCGTATCGAGCCTCTGCCTCTTCGGCCCACAGTTGCTCGTAGTCTTCGTCGGAGAGGTCGTCGAGGCTCGCGAGCAGAGCCTTCGCCAGGGCGGCACGCGCAAGCGGCTCGAGCTGCAGCGCTTGCAACAAAAGCTCACTGACATCCCGTTGAGCTTGGGATGCCATTCATCGACCTTCGAAGGCGTCGAGCAACTCATCCGGAAGCGGGTCGTCGAAGTCGTCCGGGACCACGAACTCGCCCGTGGCAAGTCCAACCGGGCGAAGCGTTTCGGTCTCCGCCGCTCCGTTTTCAACCTGTTCGAGCGGGGCTTTCATCGCCATTGCATTTTAACCCAGCGATGTAGATCCAGCTGCGCATCTCAGCTGCCGCCACCGCTCCTCCCCTTCCCCGCTCACGATCTCCCACTTCGTCTCGAATTCGTCGAGGGCGGCGCGGAACGCGTCGAAGAGGTCTTCGCGCGCGTCGTCGTCGCAGGCGTCGCGGGCGGGATCCGGCTGCCAGGGAATGTCGGTGTCGAGGAGGAGGTAGAGATCCGCGCGGCGGGCGCGCGCTTCGTCTTCGATCCACGCGGGGCAACTGCCGTAGTAGTGGCGCGCGTAGATGACGGTGGAGAGGAGATCGGTGTCGAGGACGATGACGTCGCCGGTCGCACGATCGAGGTTCGCGATCTCGCCGCGCGCGATAGGCTCGACGTCTTCTGCCGTGAGGACGTTGCCGTGGCGTTCGACGTACTCGCGCGCGTATTCGGGGATGCAGGTCGCGCCGAGCTCGCGCGCGAGGCGTTGTGCGAGCTGGGTCTTGCCCGTGCATTCCGGGCCGATCAGGCAGATGCGGATCGGCATTAGTTTATCCCGCGCGGAGACGCGGGATCTCCGGTGATATCGCGATGAGTCGTGAGGGCACGCGGAGATCCCGCGTCTACGCGCGGGATAAACTGAGAAATCAAACTACCGTTTTGCGCCATTGGCGGTATCCGAGGATTGCGAGCAGCCACAGCGCAACGTACAACACGGCGGTCGGCCAAAGCTCGCGTGTCACGTACAGCGGTACGGAGATCGTGTTGATCACGATCCAGAGAATCCAGTTCTCGATCCATTTGCGCGCGGTCATCCACTGCGCGACGAGGCTCCAGACGAACAGCGACGAGTCGACGTACGGATTCGGATTGTCGGTGAAGCAGAGCTGAACGACGATCACGATCGCGGAGCCGACGACTCCCGCGATGACTCCGTACAGCCACGCCCAGCGCGGCGTCCGCGTCACCGGCAGCTCCGTCTTTTGCTCGCCGCCGTGCAGCCACTCGTACCAGCCGTAGACCATCAGTCCGAAACAGACGACCTGCAGCACGGACTCGGCGTAGAGCTTCGCGTTGAAGTACACCCACGTGTACATGGCTAAAGCCACGAGGCCGGTCGGGTAGTACCAGATGTTCTCTCTCGTCGCGAGCCAGATGCTCACGCAGGTGATCACCGCCGCAACGAGCTCGAACCAATTCAAAACGTGAAGTCCACCAGCACTACCGCGTTCCGCGTCGCGTGCGGGTAGTAATACGCGGTGCCGCTCAGTTCCTCTCCAGTGAAGTAGAGGTAACTGTAGCCGCTCGGACGGATCTCGTCATTGTTCAACGCATTGTTGACCTGCAGCGACACGCGCACCTGATTCGTGACGGCGTACGACGTATTCGCATCGAGGACGAAGTACGCCGGAGCGTCGGTGAAGTCGCTGTTGGTGTTGTCGAGATACGAGCGGCCGACGTACCGACCGATTGCTCCAACGCTGAACCGCGCGTTCGGCGTGAAGTCGACGGACTGATTCACGATCACCGAAGGCGTCAGCAGCGGCGCGACGTCGCGGTAGTGTAGCGCGCGGCCATCGACGAACTGCGTCCACTCCTTGATCCGATTGCGGCTGAGGTTCGCGCTCGTCTTCAGGCGCACCGCCGGCGCGACCTGCCACGCCGCGTCGAGCTCGACGCCGCGGCGGAAGCTGCGATCGACGTTCCGGCGCAACGCCGAAAAGGTCTCCGACAACTCGCCGGTGGCGGCGATCTCGTTGCGAAACTCCATCGCATAGACGTTCGCCGCGAAATCGACGTTCGCCGCGCGGAAGCTCCACCCGGCCTCGACGTCGATCACGCGCTCGGGACGCACGGCGCCGAGGTCGAAAGCCCCCGACGGATTGTCTTCCCCTCGGAACACGTCGCTGCGCGTCGGCTCGCGCGTGGTCATGCCCGCGCTTGCGTAGACGGACGACCGCGCGGAGAGCTCGTAACGCGCGCCGATCTTCGGATTGAAAAACGTCCAGTCGATCGCGTTCATGTCGACGTCGCCGTGATAGTCGAAGGTCGCGTGACGCACCTGCGCGTCGCCGTAGAGGTTCCAGCGTCCGGTCGCGTACGACACTTTCGCAAACGCGTTCGCCTCCCCTTTCACGCCGTCGTTTTCGTAGTCGCGCGTGTCGCGCGCGAGGTTGTCGCGGGTGTGATCGCGTTTGAAGCGGTTCATGTGCACACCGGTGTTCAGCGTGATCGGACCGGACGTGCGCGAGTACGTGAGGATCGATCCGACGAGCATGCCGTCGAGGCCGTATTGGAGCAACTCGTTTGCGTTTTCGAAGGAGAAGAGCCGGAACCATCCATACCCGCGCTGGTAGTAAATCGACGCGGTCATGTCCGAGCTGGCGTCGAGCGGACGGATGTACTGCAGCTGCGCGAGGTCGTATCCGAAACGATCCCGCTCCTCGGGACGCAGCGGATTGTTCGTCAGGTCGGTCTTCAGCGTCTCCTCGTCCGTCGCGTAATACGACGACTGCATGTCTTCCTTGCCGGAGAAGCCGGTGAGCTTGAGGAGCGCGTCGCCGACGGTCTTCGTGCCGCTGAAGAAGACGTTGCGCTGGCGTGTGGCGGAGTTGTCGCGGAAGCCTTCGTTCTCGAGGAACGACAACCGTGTGTAGAACGCAAGTCCTCCCGGCAATGCTCCGGAGTGATAGCCGACGGATGCCTGCCGGCCGCCGAAGGAGCCGCCGCCGAGGGTCGCGTCGACGCGCTGCTCCTGCGCGACGTCGATGCTCTGCATGTTCACCGAGCCGCCGAACGACGGCGTGCCGACCGTCGACGTACCGACGCCGCGCTGGATCTGGATGCTCTCCAGCGATCTCGCGAGATCGGGGAAGTCCGCAAAGTACGTCCCCATGTCCTCGGAATCCGCAAGCGGAACGCCGTCGAGAGTGAAGTTGATGCGCGTCGGACTGACGCCGCGGAGAGTGATGTACGAGTATCCCGATCCGCCGGCGCCGGACTCGGAGAAAGCGTTCACGGACGGCGCGTCGCGCAACAGGAGCGGGACGTCCTGTCCGTGATACTGCTGCTCGATCTCTTCGCGCGCGATGTCGGTCTTCGTCACCGGCGTCGCCGCTTCGGCGCGGATCGCGGAGACGACCATGGTCTCGGCGAATGCGGGATCGAGCGTGATGTCGAGCGTCTGTCCGGCGTTCACGCGATGGGTCTCGGTCTCGAAGCCGGGATGTGTGACGCGCAGTTCGTATTCGCTCTCGGGCAACTCGAGCGCGAACACACCCGCGGCGTCGGTGGTGACGCTGCGCACGTTGGCGACGGAGACGGTCGCGCCGGAAAGGGGATGGCCGGTGGGATCTTTGACGGTGCCACTGAGCGTGGCGGCGAGGACAACGACGAGTAGTGTGTTCATTTGCCTTCCCTACGCCGGTATGAGCCGGATCAGGTTCCGCGGGTTTGATCTCAGGCCGGTAAGGGCCACCCCGAGGCTGGATGTGAGTTTAGTCTATTTGGAGTGCGGCGGCTGTCATCCTGAGCTGCGGAGACAGCGAAGGACCTCCTACCGATGCACGATAAGCGCTCCGTCGGCAGGAGGTCCTTCGCCGTCTACGCGGCTTCAGGATGACAACGGTGTCACTTCAGCGCGAGTCGCACCGACGTCCCTACCACCACGTCGTCCTGCGTCGCGCTCGGGTCGGTCGGTGGTTTCGTGGCGGCGTTGCCGTCGCTGTCGAGGCGGGCTTCCAGGCGGAACTTGTCGGGCAGCGGCTGGCCCATCATCGAGTCGGCGGAGCCGAAGTCGAACGTGATCGGGAACGACGGGGCCTGCACGCGCTTCACCGCGTAGGGCGGACCGCCCATCGGATTCCGGGCGATGACGAAGAGGACGCCGGTCTTCTGCGCGGCAGCGGGATCGAGATCGAGCGTGACGGTAATCGATTTGGCGCCATCCACGGGCGGATGTCCGGCGGGCAGGTCGCCGCTCGCGGTCTGCGCGGATTCGGCGGATGTCCCTACCGCGGCGGCCTTCATCTGACGGAACACGTCGTCAAGCCGCGCCTTGTCATTCGGCGAATGTTGCGCCGCCGCGGCGATCATCGCCTCGGCTTCCTTCATCTTGTTCTGCTGCGCGTACACCCACGCGAGCGAAACCCAGCTGTCGAGGTTCTTCGGGTTGCTCTTCGTGGCTGCCTGCAGCATCGCCGTCGCTTCTTCCGCCTCGCCCATCGCCATGCGCACGAGCGCGTGGTACGTGAGGGCGCGGCTGTCGTTCGGCGATTTCTCGAGGACGAACTTCGTCTGCTCGAACACCGCCATCAGGTTGTCGGTCTCGAGATACGCCTGCGCGAGATCGTTGCGAAGCTGAAGGTTGTTCGGATCGCTCTTCACCGCGGCCTCGAGCTGCGCGACCATCGGGTTCTTCTGCGGCGTCGCCTGCTGCTGTTGCTGCACCATCGGCGTGTTGCCGGTGACGGTGCCGCCTTCCTCGCGCGGCGTGGCCTGGTTCATCACGAAGTACGCGAGACCCGCGAGCGCGGCGACGGAGCCTGCGCCCCAGAGGAAGCCTTTGATGGTGGAATTCATCGAAAGCGATGGCGTGGCTTCTTCACGTGGCGCAGCTATAGACACTTGATTGTCCAACTTGCGCAAAACATCCGCGGTTTCCGCTTCGAGTCGTGTGCGCTCTTCGACGTTCTCGTCGTCGAGCACACGCAACTGCGCGACGAGCGCGTCGCGTTTCGCTTCGAGGTCTTTGACCTCGGTGTCGGGGAGCACATTCGGAGACGACGACTTGCGCCTGCTGAAGAAGTAGACCACGAGCATGCCGAGGATCACGCCTCCGGCGAGAATCGCGATCGCGCTCGTCCAGTCGGTCGGTTCGTTCACTGTTTTCCTCCGGAGACGAGATCGCGGACGCGCGTGAGGTAGGGATCGTCGGTTGGCGGTTGGCGGTTGGCGGTTGGCGGGGGTTGTTCGAGTTTGCGGAGTTTCATGAAGACCACGGCCGCGCCTAGGATGAGTGCTGCGAGTGGGAGCATCCACAGCACTCGCGACTTCGGACGGAGCAGCACGAACTCTCCGTACGATTTCTCGAAGTACTCGAGGATCTGCTCCTCGGTATACCCGCGCGCGAGAAGCTCGCGCACTTGCGCCTTCATGTTGACGGCCATCTCGGCCGGCGAGTCGGCGACGGACATCCCCTGACAAACGGGGCAGCGCAGGAGCTGTCCGACCTCGTTCGTGCGTGCGAACAACGCCTCGCCCGCGAGCGGCGCGCCTTTCGGCGAGCCGACGAACTGCGCCGCGTCGGGGACGTTGAGCTGTAACAGCAGCAACAGGACGATGGTCATTGCCTCATCGCTTTCTGGAGATTTTCCCGGAGGATGTCCGGCGACATCGGGCCGGCGTACTTCGCCCGGATGACGCCGTTCGCGTCGAGGAAGTACGTCTCCGGCACGCCGCCCACTCCGTACGCGATCGCGGTCTTGCCGGCGTCGTCGACGACGGTCGGATAGCTGGAGCCGCGCTGATTGAGAAATCCGAGGATCTTGTCTTCCTTGTCCTGGAAGACGACGCCGAGGAACTGCACGTTCGGCTGCAGCATGTTCGCGTTCGCGACCAGCACCGGGTGCTCTTCCCAACACGGCATGCACCACGTCGCCCAGAAGTTGAGGACGACCGGCTTGCCCTTGAACTGCGCGATGTCGACGGTTCGGTTCGTGCCGACCTCGCGCAATGCGAACGCCGGCGCGGGCTTGCCGATGAGCGGCGAGCGGATCGCGGCCGGGTCCCTGCCCAATCCCGAAAAGAGAATGGTCACGAGAACGGCGCCGATGATCAGTCCGATGACGAGGACGGAGCGGTTCATACGGTCTCCGGTTCAGCGCGAGTCGGAAGGGGGTCCTTCGCTTCACTCAGGATGACGGCGCGCCGCTGCGGAATCAGCGCGAATAGCGCGCCGAGGGCCATGGCGATCACGGCGAGCCAGATCCAGACGATGAACGGCGCAATGAACACCGTGATACTCGCGGTCTCATTCGCCGCGTCGACGTTGCTCAGCGAGATGTAGACGTCACGCAGCAACGTCGAATGGACGTCCGGCGAGCCGATCGGCTCGCGCATCGACTGGTAGTGATTCATGCGCGGCTCGAGCCGCGCGATCTGCTTGCCGTTCTTCGCGACGTTGAAGACGCCGATCGTCGAAATGCGATGCGGCTCGGTGCGCTCCTCGACGCCGACGAACGTCACGTCGTAGCCCGCGGCCTTCTGCGTTTGTCCTTTCGTGAAATGCAGCTCGATCTGCTGGCGCATCGAGCTGCTGATTGCGATTGCGATCACGACGATGACCACCGCCGCATGCACGATGTACGAGCCGAAGCGGCGACGTCCGCGGCGGAGTTGGCCGTCGACGAACGCGGCGCCGAGCGAGTCGCCGCTCTTCATCCGCTGCCGCATCGGCATGAACATCTGTCCCAGGGTCACCTGCGCGGCGTAGCCGCCGAAAGCGAGTGTGAGCAGCGTCCACGGCGTGCGCGCACCGAATGCGAATCCGGCGGCGACGAACACGAGCGCGCCGATGAGCGGCGGCAGCAGCGCCTTTTTGACTTGGGCCGCGTTCGCGCGGCCCCACGGCAGCGCGGGTCCGACGCCGAGGACGAACAGCAGCAGCGCTCCGAGCGGGACGCTCATGCTGTCGAAGTACGGACGCCCGACCGACATCTGCTTGCCCTTGACCGCTTCGACGATGAGCGGGAAGACGGTGCCGATCAGCACCGTGAAAGTCAGGAGCACGAAGATCAGGTTGTTGACGAGGAACAGCGCCTCGCGGCTGGCCGCGCCTTCGATGCGCCCTTCCACTTCGAGCTTGTCGATGCGGAACGCAAGCAGCGCGACGGTGAACAGCAATGCCGCGGCGAGGAAGACGAGGATCGTCGGACCGATTGCGCTCTGCGTGAACGAGTGCACGGAGTTGAACACGCCCGAACGCGTCATGAACGTTCCGAGGATCGTGAGGAGAAACGTCGCCTGGATCAGCGTGATGGTCCAGCCTTTGAGGATGCCCCGGCGCTCGACGACCATGATCGAGTGCAGCGCGGCCGTCGCGGTCAGCCATGGCAGCAGCGACGCGTTCTCGACCGGGTCCCACGCCCAGTACCCACCCCAGCCGAGGACCTCGTACGCCCACCAGCCGCCGAGCATGATCGCGACCGTCTGGAAGATCCACGGCAGCATCAGCGACACGCGGAGCGGCTTGAGCACGTTGTGGCCGAGGCGTCCCTTGATCAGCGCCGCGCAGGCGAAGCCGAAGGGGATGGTCATGCCGACGTAGCCGAGGTAGAGGAACGGCGGATGGATGGCCATCAGCACGTGGTTCTGCAGCAGCGCATTCGGTCCGGGGCCGTCGAGCGGCGGATTCGGAACGGTGTGGAACGGGTTCGCCGGGCCGGCGATGAGGAAACTGAAGAACGCCGCGCACGCGAGCCAGACGCCGATCGCGTCGGGCTGGTACTCCTCATAGCGGCGGCGCGTGAGGAACGTGCTGATCGCGATGTATACGCCGAGGACCAGACCCCAGAAGAGGATCGAGCCTTCGAGCGACGACCAGAGACTGACGACCGTGACCCAGGTCGGGATCTGCCTGGAGCCGACTTGCGCGACGTAGCTCACCGAGAAATCGTGGGCCAGCAGCGCGTAGACCATCACCAGCGTCGCCGCGGCGATCGCCGCCGCGTATGCGTACGCGAAGCCGCGCGCCAACCGGAGCGCAACGGCGGAGCGCGTGCGTCCCGCGTAGAAGCCGACGAATGCGCCCGCCGCCGCGGCGAACAGCGACGCGAGAATCAGAATGCGTCCCAGGGGAGCCGTCATGTGTTCCCTTGCTCGACAGATTTCATCATCCGTTCGAGCTCTTTGCGGTCGACCGGATGTCCCTTCTCCGGCGGCTTGTATTCATTGTTGTGCGAGACCATGAGCCGGCTGCTCTCAAAGTAGCCGGCGCGGTTCATCGTCCCTTCGACCACGACGCCGATGTTCTCGCGAAACATCTGCGGCGGGACGGTGCTGGTTTTCACCGGAACGCGCGTCACGCCGTCATGCACGACGAACTCGACGTTCGATCCGCCGTGCTTCACGATCGAGCCTTTGGCGACCATGCCGCCGAGGCGGATGGAGGCGCCGTAAGCCTTGTCGCCGTTCGCGCGCAGGTCCGTCGGCGTCCAGTAGTACACGAGGTTCTCGTTGATGCCGCTGGCGGCGATCACCGCGAAGGCGATCCCGGCCACGACGAACGCGCCGATCATGAACAGGCGCGTCTTCTTCCGTGCGACGTCGCTCTCAGTCATCTTCCTTCAGCTCCCTCAGGCGCATCACCAGCGACGCGCCGTAGATTAGAAATCCGAGCGCGGTGATCGTGTACGCGGCGATGACGAATTCCCAGCCGCCCTGAACGACTCCGCTCATGCGAGCTCTCCTGCTTCCTGGTGCATCTGCGGTACGTCGACTTCCCTCTTGAGACGCAGGGCCGCGACGCGCGTGCGCAACATGATGAATCCGATCATGAGAAACAGCACGCCGAACGCGTTCACGCGCAGCGGCACATGGAACGCGCTCGCGACCGTCTCGGGCGTCGATTGCGGCTGGTGGAGCGAGTTCCACCATTTGACGGAGAAGTAGACGATGGGGAGGTCGACCGAGGCGATGATCGTCGCGACCGCGGACCACACCGCGCGGCGCGGCGGTTCGTCGACGAAGCCGCGCAGCGCGAGGATGCCCAGCGACGCCACGAGCAGCACGGCCACGGAAGTCAGTCGCGGATCCCAGTCCCACCACACGCCCCACGTCGGCTTGGCCCAGATCGCGCCCTGGCAGCAGAGGAGAAAGCCCAGCAGCACGCCGACTTCGATCCCGGCCTCCATGCGCGAGTCCCACTTCAGATTGTTCGTGAACAGAAACGCGATCGCGCAGCCGAAAGCGAAGAGCACCGCCAGCATCCAGTTCCACGCGGTGGGAACGTGGACGTACATGATGCGCTGCACGTCGCCCATGTAGCGCTCGGCGGGTGCGACGAAGAGGCCCATGTACGAGCCGCCCACCAGCAGCAGCGTGCCGAGCGCGAGAAAAATCCAGGGCAGCTTCGCCTTCATCATTCCTCCACCACACGTCCGAACAGCAGGCCGCAGAGCGACCAGTAAATCAGGTCGAACGCGGCGAGCAGCGTGATCCACGCTTTCGACTGGCCCATCGGGTCTCCGAGAATCACCAGGGACGTTGCCTTCACGGACGCCAGCAGCGCCGGGACGATCAGCGGGAACAACAGCAACGGGAGCAACATCTGTTTCGCCTTGATCTGCGCGGTCATGCCGGCGTACAGAGTTCCCGGCGCCGAGAGTCCGGCCGTGCCGAGGAGGATGATGCCGATCAGCTGCAGCACTTTGGTCGTGCCGGCGTCGTAGAGGATGACCATGACGGGCACGAGCGCGATGCCGAGGAGCGCGAGCTGCAGCCAGTTGGCGATGGCTTTGCCGTAGTAGAGAGCGCGCGCATCGCTCGGCAGGAGCAGCAGGCCCTCGAGAGCGCGGTTTTCCATCTCGGCGTGAAAGGACTCGGCGAGCGTGAGCGTGCTCGACAGGAGCAGGCCGAGCCAGAGGAAGCCGGCGGAGTACGTGCGCAGCGCCGAGGCGTCGGGGCCGATGCCGAAGCTGAAGAGGAGCAACGACGTCGCGCCGAAGACGAACACAGCCATCATCTGGCCGCGCGAGCGCCACTGGAGAAGAAGCTCCTTGCGCAGGGCAGCTAGCATTTTGGTTTTCCTGCTTGGGCTTTCTTCAGTTCATCCCGCTGCTTCAGTTTATCCCGCGCGGAGACGCGGGATCTCTCCGTGCACCGCGTCAGCGTGAACCGATTGTCGTTGCACGTGCGGCGCACAGAGGGAGCATTCATGGCGGGATCACCGGAGATCCCGCGTCTACGCGCGGGATAAACTCAAGAGAGCTCGGGATAGACTGTGAAGCAACCTTCCCCTGCTCCAACACCAGCGTCATATCCGCGAGCCTGGCGCTCCGCTCGACCTGATGCGTCGCCATCAAAATCGTCGCTCCCCGCCGCTTCAACTCCCCAATCACCTCGTCCACGAGATCGAATCCCTGCGGATCGAGCGCGCCGTACGGCTCGTCGAGGAGCACGATGCGCGGGTCCTGCAATAGGACGCGCGCGAACGACAGCCGCTTGCGCATCCCCGCGGAAAACGTCGCGACCGCGTCGTCCGCGCGCGCGTCGAGACCGACTTGCATGAGAGACCGCATCACGCCGTCGCGGCGGATGCCGAGGTGGTCGGCGACCACAAACAGGTTCTCCTTCGCGGTGAGCGATTCGTACAGATAGTTGGCGTGACTCAGGATGGCGGTCAACCTGCGGACATCCTCGCGGTGCCGCACGACGTCGAATCCGCCCACGGTCGCGCGGCCACGATCGGGGCGGATGGCCGTCGCGAGCACGCGGAACAGCGTCGACTTCCCCGCGCCGTTGCGGCCCGCGACCATCATTACCGCGCCCGCGGGAACGTGGAACGTGACGTCCGCCAGCGCCCACCGCCGTCCGTAGCGGCGGGCCAGCTGTTCCACGTCGATCGAGAGGTCCTGCATCGGCGGGAGTGTGTGATGATTCGCCACCATGCGCAAGCTCGCCGCACTCGCCCTGCTCGCATTCGCCTGTGCGTCCCCCGCACCGCTCCCCGCACCGACACCCGCACTACCCGCGGAGCCGCACGGCCTGACGATCGAAGAGGAAGCGAACATCCTCGCGCTCGAAGACCGCCGGGAGCACAACGCGGAGGTGGTCAACGCCTGGATCGCGCACCCGAACCCGCTCCACCGCCTGCGCATCGCCCTCGCCCTCGGCCGCATCGGAGCTATTACTAAAACTGGCGTGACCGAACTGGCCGCGTTGTCGAAGGACGACGACCGCCGCGTCCGCGAGACGACCGCCTTCGCCCTCGGCGAAATCGCCTCGGGCGCGGAGACGCTCTTCACGCTCGCCGCGGACAGCGATGCCGCCGTCGCCGCGGAAGCCGTCGAAGCGCTCTCCAAGCTCGCGACCGACAAAACGCTCGTCCCCCGCTACATTGCGATCGCCGACAACGCGTCGACCGAAGGCGTGCGCGCACGCGCCGTGCGCTACCTGTTCCGCTGGGACGACGACACCGCGAGCGAGGCCGCGCGCCGCGCGCTCGAATCGCCGTCATCGGCGGTGCGGCAGGAAGGCGCGTATTCGCTCGCGCGCCGCGCCTATCCCCCCGCGCGCGAGGAACTGCTCCTGGTGATGACGGACCCGAACACGCTCACCCGCGCGTACGCAACGACGGCGCTCGGCCGCATCGGCGACCCCTCGGCATTCGACGCGTTCCGCACCGCCCTCGGCGACGCGCATCCGTGGGTGCGCACGAACGCGGCGATCGCGATCGGTCGTCTCGCGGAGCGGAACCGCGCCCTCCTCCACGCGAATGACCTGCCGCGCGTTTTCGCGGCCGCCGAGGATCCCGATCCGGGCGTGCGCGCGTCGATGATCGACGTCCTCGGCTACTACGCCGAGAACAACGACACCGCCCGGGCGCGCCTCTTCCAGACACTGCGCAACGGGACGATGTGGGAGCGCGAGCTGACCGCGGGCGCGATCGCCAAACATCTTCCGTGGGCGACGGCCTCGGAGGTCCTGACCGACCTGACTCCGTGGCAGATCGTGCGCGTGCTCGAGGCGACGACCGCCATGCCGCACGGCGTCGAGTTGCGGAAGCAATACGTGAGGCACGCGGACCCGCTCGTGCGCGCGAACGCGCTCTCGAACATTCCGGAGACGGGCGGTGAAGCGGAGATCGAGCTGATCCGCCTCGGCATCACCGACGCGGACGTGATCGTCCGCGCGAACGCGTACGACCGCCTCGGCTTTACGAAGGACGTGCCCATCGACTGGCTGCGCGAGGTTGTCGAGGGCGAGCGCACCTCACCGATGAACGACGCGCGCCTCGCGGCGATGGCCATCCTCGCCAAGCACGACGCGGCGTCGCTGCAGCCGCTCCTCTCCGATCCCGATCCCGTCGTGCGACGCGTCGCGGCCGAGGCGGTGCAGGGGACGTACACGCCGCTGACCGTGGCGCGGACACCGGAGGAGTACGCCGAGATCGCACGCTGGTCGCGGCAACCGCACACGGCGACGATCCACATGACCCGCGGCAAGATCGAGCTCGCGCTCTTGTCGCAGGAAGCACCGATGACCGCGTGGAACTTCGCGCAGCTCGCAAAGAAGAAGTACTTCGACAACTCCTCGTTCATGCGCGTCGTGCCGAACTTCGTCATCCAGGGCGGCGATCCGCGCAACGACATGAACGGCGGCCCCGGCTACTCGATCCGCGACGAGATCAACCTGCAAAAATACACGCGCGGCGCCGTCGGCATGGCGCTGTCCGGCCCCGACACCGGCGGCTCGCAGTTCTTCGTCACCCATTCTCCGCAGCCCCACCTCGACGGCGGCTACACGATCTTCGGCCGCGTCTACGACGGCATGAGCGGCGTCGTCGACCAGACCGAGCGCGGCGACCGCGTCGTCACCATCACCATCGACGAGCACGCCCCGGTCGCAGACATCAGCACCTCCAACGTCTCCCTGCCCCTGGAGATCGGCCCGATGAATGCGGATCGTTTGATCGAGCGCGTCCCCGACTACGCGCAACGCAAGAGCGATTACACGCCCGACATCACCGTGCTGGAGATGATGAAGTCCTACATCCGCGCCGACGACCGCGTAGAGGTCTACATGGGCACCTGGTGCCCCGACTCGCAGCGCGAGGTCCCGAAGTTCCTCCGCATCGTCGACGACCTGCGCGCCCAGTTCGGGGTCGAACTGCCCGTCACCTTCGTCGCCCTCGACCGCGACAAGGCCAAGCCTGCAGACCTCATCGCCGGCAAACACATCGAGAAGGTGGCAACGTTCATCTACTATCGCGGCGACAAGGAGCTCGGACGCATCGTCGAGAAGACGCAGTCGCCGTTGTTCGAGGATGATTTGCTCGCGTTGGTCGCCAAGTGATGAGTGATCTATCACGGCGCTGCAGCGGTCACGAGATCTCCGCTTCGCCGTTGTTCGAGGATGACCCGCATAGCGACCAAGGCAGCATTGGATATTGATGAACGTCACGGTCGTCGTCACAAGTGATCGCATCCTTGTGACACGACGGTCGTTTTCGCCCCGCGCGCGACGGATGGTGAAGAGTGCAACGAATCGCCATTGCCGCCTAGAAATTGTTCCGTCCTGCGCGCATTCCTGCTCTGTTAGAATGCGCCGTTTCTTACAGCGTTTTCAGCAGGCGCTCCGTCATCCGGTCACACAACATGCCGCCAGACCCCTTTCTCCGTGCGCATGAACGGCGCGCGCGAATCTTTGACATTTCCACCGGTCTGCGGCCCGGCACGATCAGAGACCAGATTATCCGCGGCACGCTCCTCGCGACCCGCGCGTTTGAGCGCGGCGTCATCAACCGAAGCAACGGTCTCCTTGTCGTCGGCGCGGGTGTTGCCGGCGCAGCATGCGCGACTGTGGCCGCGCGACTCGGCGTCCCCACGACGCTGATCAACGATACCCGCATCCCCTTTGGCCGCCAGCGCGCGTGCACGATGAAACGCATCGAGCCGACGCTCTACGAGTGGCCAGCGGCGCATTGGGATCAGCACCAGTACCCGTGGCGTGGCGAGCCAGCAGCACTGCACATGGCGCAGCTCATCGCTGCAGATCTTGCGGAACTCTGGGAGCGACGCCTGCACGAGGAGGCGAGCCGCGGCCGTCTCCGCCTCGTCTTTGACACGGTCATCGACGCGCCACCCACCCCCCTGGAGCTCGGCTACAGCGTGCCGTTGATCACGAGAACGGCGGCAGGCGTCATGACGCACCGCGAGGAAGTTACAGTCGGCATGATCGTGTTCGCCCACGGGCCAGGCGTGGAGCGCGATATTGACACACCCGACGCACTGCGATCCTTTGCGTTCTGGGAACGCGACCCGCTCTCGGACGCGTCACTCGCCAGCGCGACCGTGCTCATCTCCGGTGGTGGCGACGGCGCGCTCCAAGATTTCTTGCGTGCCGTCTTCAGCCCGGACGTGCTCACGGCGCACATGATGCTCCAGCTTGATCTCGACGCGGAGCGGTACGATCTGTACAACCTTGACCAGCACGCGACAGCGACATTTCTCTGGTGGGGGAGCACGCGCGACATGCACGACACCGAGCTCGCCCTGCATCACGAGGTGCAGTCGATCGTACACCGGGTCTGGCGCGACCGACGCCAGGACATCACGCAGCGGTTCAATGCGTACCGTCGCGCCGAGCTTCCGGAAATTGTGCTCGCACACCCGTGCAATCACTTCCACCGCTCATCGCTCGTGAACCGGTTCCTGACGTTGCTCGTTCTCCTGTGGGCGCAGGATCAGAGCTTGGCGTCGATCAAGCACTTGCCGAACGCGAAGCTCGTCACGCCCGTACCGTGTCCGCACGAACCACCGCCCGATCCCTCGCGCCGCGACGGCTATGCGTGCTATCCGCACGCGCACAGCGTCACGTGCTACCTGGCCACGTGCTTGGCGCAGGATGCACACCACGTCGTGTTCCAGCATGACGAGTGTGGGCTCATCCTCCTGCGCCATGGGGTCGACGCGCACCCGCCATTTCCCGAGTTGCTCGGTGAGGATGGGCGGATCGTGCAGCAGGTACTGCCCGCGCACCTCGCGCACGATTCGCTCGTGCGCGCGCTCTTTGCGATCTAGTAGGGATCGCCGAACTCACCGCGCTTCAAGCGCTCGATGAGCGTGCCCAAATCGTCCTCCGTCATGCGGGCAGGACCCGGAACGTAATCGAGCGGTCGCTCGACAGGAAGCGGCGCCTCCGCTGGCGCCTTTAGGAGGCCGCGATAAACTAGCCGCAACTCTCCTTCGATGCGCGCGCGGCGCTCGCCTTCAGGCAGCGACGCATACCGGATGTGCTTGAGAAACACGCCAACGCGAGCAAGCTCCGCGTACACCGGCATCGGCATTTTGCGCAGATCGCCAGCAATCACGATCTGTCGTGCTGGAAGTCCATGCGCGAGGTACGACCCTACCGCAGAGCGCGGATCGCTGCTGCTGTCGTACTCGCGGCAATAGACCTCCGTATCAGGCATGATCGGGGACGTGGGGACATCCCAACGGACGCGCACATCGTGACGCGCTACTTCGTCGAGGGTAGGGAACCGCATGCTGATCACTCTGGGGCGTGTCACCTTCGGGAGCTTCAGCGGCGTGCGATCGCCATACTTGCGGACATCACCGTAAGGCGGTGGCGATTGTTTGGCTGTCCACGCGATCTTGTTGCCGTACAACCGTCTCTGGAAGAGCTGCTGCTGGTTGCGCAGGGCGCGGCCCTGATAAGGCGGGATGGGCGCACGATTCCGCCCGTATGCGGCGACGATGACTTCCTCGATACTTGTCTTCATGCCGTGCGCGGCTCCTCGTTCTCTCGAGTCGGTGCCGCAGTAGACGGCGTGCCGTTACTAACATTCGTCAGGCTCTCAAGGTTCTCCAAGCGCTGCAGCGCTTTCTGCATCTCCCGGATAAGCATCTCCGCGTAGAACCGATCGCACTGAAAGTAAGTGTCCGCACCCACGTCAAAATCGAGATTCACCGAGATGATCCCAACAAACCCTTGGAATACCTCGGTTCCCGACGTTTCGTGAAACACGCCCCGCAACTCGGTTGTGGTCAATACCCGTTGGAGGATCGGCAGGACGCCGCGACGAGCGGTCACTTCGTCGATAAGTGTGTACTCACGCAGCGCCGTGGCCTTGACACTCTGCAGTACCTCGCGCAGCGCAGGCGCAAGCGTGGCCGGAAGGCCGCCGATTTCGATTAGGTCGTCCGCTACGTCATCCACTGCGTCGTTCGTGTCGCTGAAGATCGCGATGAGCGTCTCCAAGCACCGCATGTGGTACGCGATCTCCAGCGGAATGATGCCGGTCTCTCTGCTTGCTTGATCAATGATGAGCCGCTTCTCACTGGGTGTGCCCGCGCGAATGTAGTCGGGCACTCGTTCCAGCAACTGCGGCAGGCTACCGGCCGGGACGTCGGCCAATCGCGCGACGTCCTTGAGGAAGGGGACGTTGTCCTGTTCCGTAGCGTCAAAAGTCTCGAAAAACGATGACTTAGCCATAGCTAACCCCGCGCTTGATTCCACCCACGATTCCTTCACAAGCAATGCCGCGATCTGCGGCTCGAGTCTCCCTGCCCGCGAAACGGACCGCCTTCGTTGAAGGAGTGTGTGCACAGCGGCTTTCCCTACCCATCTTCGAGGCGGCGTGGCATTCCGTACTCATGACTAATCCGTTCCAGCATACGCTCATGGCCCCGGGGGGGCGCGCAGCATACTCCAAACACAGCGATCCGCGACGGCTTGCCAGGAGCGGCGCTTCCCGCCACCGTCTTGAACTTGGACGCATGACTGGTGATCGAGGAAATGGCCCGACGAGCAACGGTCACAAGATCGTGTTCGTGCCGATAGGCAGAAGGGACCACGAAGGGTGTCTGGCCGGCAGGAAAAATAGATATACATCCCTATCCGTTGTGCTAAGATCGCTCGGTTCCCAACATTCCCACGAGTCGTCGGCGTATCCGAAGCACCTCTGTGCCTGCCCTCGCACGCCTGCCCGTGGAACAGTCGTGGAACACTGCAGTGTGAAACTCGAAACCGACCGATGAGCGTCATGAGACAAATGGGGAACAGGTCAGATTCGGAGACTCGGGTGTGGATTTCGCGCTCTCAGACACTCCTTGTACTGAAGAGCTTGAGATCGGGAGCGAACTAACAATGGCGAAGCGACGGAAGACGACAGCGGGCCGCCCAACCCTACGCATCCTCCAAGGCGGCATGAGCGACCTCCGGCGCGCGTATGAGATGTATCGCGCTAGCGGCAGCAGCACGCCCGATGTGTCGGTTATTACGGTGCTCTCAGCCGAGGATGAGGCCTACGCAGCGGAGGTCGCTGAACGTGCGCGACGTCGGGCTTAATGCCAGCGCGACGGCACCGCATTGCCGTCGAGGAGTTCTGCGATTTGGTCGTACGGTCCGACATCGAGGAGTACTACCACGCCTTCCACGCCGTTGGGCCGTGGTTCAAGTTTGAGGTAGTAGGCGAGCCGCAACGATGGTAACCCGCTCCCCGCGGGACTCGGCAACTTGACAACCCGGACATCGTCAGCGCCAGCAGCGGCGCGCAAGGGGTTCTCCACGACCCATGTCGTCAAGTCGTTGACGGCTTTGGCAATCGCATCGCGTTGGCCCAGCGCGTCAAGCGCTTCAAACGCCTGCCAGAAGTCGGGGCCTTCTTCCAGTTCGAACATTGCCTCTAATCCTTGATCGCTGTGCCCCCGCCTCTACCTCTTCGTGTGGCGAGCCGTGCTCACCAGCCCACGGATGGTACCACACCAGCGATCCGCCAGCGAATCGGTACATGATCCCGGGCGTTTCTCCTGCCGTGCGCCTCGCCCACGCGATCAGATCTCCTCGGGAACCGTCCCCAACATTACACCGAGGCCAGCGGTAATGCCGCCCATTCGACAGCCAGATGGGAGGCATTTCGCTGTTGTTTCGCTGGCGGCGGTATGGTATGGTGCCACTTACTTACGCGTGGAGCGGGGTTGTACTTACGCGTGAGAAAGGAGAAAAAAAATGTCCAAAGAATCACCGCGGCCGATCGTCGTGAAGACGACGGTCAACCTGCCAAAAGAAACGCTGGATGCAGCCCGGGCGGCCGCAGCAAAGCGCAATGCTTCGATCTCTGACGTCGTGCGCGGCGCACTCGACTTGCACGCGCTCATCACGGACGCGAAAAACGCGGGGCAGAAGATCCTGCTCGAGTCACCCGACAAAACCGTCCGCGAGATCGTCATCCTGCAGTGATGAACGCGGAGGCGGCTGTGACCGTACGGGATCTTGTCCAAGCGCACCTCGCCACGCTACGCGAGCGCAACGCTCAGAGCGAGCGCGCCAAAACGCTCCTTGCAGCTGCGCCCATGCGCTCGTGGCCAACGCGCATCGCTGCTGAACCCACGCTGCAATCGGAAGGCGGCGTACGCTACGTCTTGGAGCGCGCCCGAGCGGAACTCTACCGCGATGCCCGCATCGGGTTGCGCATCGTAAATGCCGTGCTAGCCTTGCCGCTCACCGACGTCGTCCTGCGGGGTCGGGCGCTGCGCCTGCGTGCCACGGCACTGCTCTTCCAAGACAAACTCAAGCAAGCGCACACCGCCATTGCGCTGGCGCAGGAGGTGCTCGCCACCGACTCTGCCGGCGCGATCGAACTCCTCCACGCCCGGCTCTTTGCGGCATACCTCAAGAGTCAGTCGGGTAACACTGACGTGATGCTTGAGATGCGCGTCATTGCCAAAGCGTTTGCTGCGCATGGTGACGCGCGCGGCGCGCTCCAGGCGCGCATGATGGAGGCGAACGTCCTCTTTGAGCGCGGCGACTTCCTGCGCGCGTTACGCGTGAACCAGGATGCGGCGCGCATCGGCGAAACACTCAAAGATGAGCAGCAGCAAGCGCTCAGCCTCGCGAACGCTGGCCAATGCGCCGAGCGACTCGCGAACATCGCGCATGACGCCGGCGACACTCTGCGTGCGCGGACATACGCCGACGAGGCGCTCTCCTACCTCGCAAGCGCCAAAACCCGGTACGCCAAGCTCCACATGGACGCGGAGAGCCAGCGGGTCGTCTGGGCCATGGCAGCCATCGCCAAACAGCGCGGCAATCTTGCCGAGGCACGCGATCAACTACTCGGCGTACGCGCGGAGTTTCTCGAGCGCGGCATGTATCGGACTGCGGCATTCGTCGGCCTCGAGTTGCTGGAACTCCTCATCATTACCAAGCGGACGGACCTCGCAGCGTCCTGGTACGAAGAGATCGAGCATGCGTTTGCGCAGAGCGCGATGCCGCCGTACGTGCAGGCAGCATTTGCGCGCGTGCGCACCGCGGTCGCGGAACGCAGCATCGACACGTCGCTGCTGGCAACAGTTCGTGCTGAGATCGAGCGCTTTGAGGAAGCAGCATGATGCGCCGGCAGCGTCGCGACAACGCCGCCGGCGAGCAACAGGTGGTCGGGGACTTATGGCACTGCAGTGGGTTCTGGAGCGCTCGGGGGCTCGACGGTCGTGGGTTCGGGCTCGGGCGCACCGATCGGGATGCCAACGCGTGTGGTGGCAGCAATCGTGCGCTTCACGATCTTGATGACGCGCTCGAAGCGCGAGGGAGCCGTACCGCGATTACGGGGTGCAGCAGCGAGCGTGGCGGGGACGAACCATACGAGGGCGAGCAAGGACAGTATTCGGGCGTAACGCATAGTGCGCAGTTCTCCTCTTTCTGGCCGGGCTTTCGGCCGAGTCGCTCTTAACGATTCCGGTGGACCGTGGGGACGACCTTGGATTGTGTGGGGGATCCCGTTACCTAGGAGGAGTGACGGAAACGTGGCAATCCCTACCCGCCATCCTCAAAAATCAGAACCTTAACGCGCGAGCTGCGGATCGATTGCGTCGCGAAACATCACATTCGCGTCGCGGCTGATTTGCGCTCACGCCACCAGAGACCGCGCAGTAAGCGGTGCACCGCACGCGCATTCCCTTTTCCGTGTGCGGTCCGCTCCTACAGCCAAAATTAGTACTCATATGGTCCGCGCACAGCGCGCCACGGATTTCACTCTACCGAAAGTAGGAAAAGCTGATCTCGCGCCGATACGCTCTCCGGCAACCACAGTCGGGATTTTCGGGCGATCACGCGCATATGCGCCAGCACGGCCTGGAAGTCGTTGGCAAGTGACCGGCAGAAGGCGGTCGGCTCCAACTATCGGTTGTCCGACGACTCCACCTCGGATGCCCGAAAATGAACAGCGAAACGTAGGGCTTCAATTGAGGTGGGCGAACCGCCGGCGACGGTATCCTTCTTCTCGCCATGGATTCGAAGCAGATCGTCCATTCCGACCCGGACATCCTCGGCGGTGCGCCCGTCTTCGTGGGAACACGCGTGCCGGTCGATGCGCTCATCGACTTCCTGGAGGGGTGGTGACACGATCGAAGAATAGCAGGAGCTCAAATGAACCCGAAAGATTTTGATGAGCTGATCGAAAGCGTCCGCGAGGGTGGCCGCATTCTTCGCGGAGAGGCGAAACCGAGCCGGGAGTTCACGTTCAAACCGGAAGACGTGCAGGCAATTCGAAAGAAGCTCAAGAAGTCCCAAGATGAGTTCGCGCTCATGATCGGAGTCAGTGTGGCCACTCTTCGGAATTGGGAACAGGGGCGACGTCATCCGCATGGTCCAGCGAAGGCGCTTCTAAAAATTGCCGCTGAGAACCCGAAAGCGGTCGAGAAGGCTCTCGGCCGGCATTAGCAGCGGCGGCTACCAATGGTGTGAAGCTGACACGGCCCGGCTTCGACCCGCCGGCCGAGCCGGCTGCTGTGTCGCCAGAGTGACGGCGTCACGGCGGTTGCAGATCGCCACTCGGCGCTGCGCACGTCATTGGCGGCAACCGCCGGAGCGACCGAGTTCCCGAGGGCGCCACCGAGGTTTGCCGCGACCTGACGCGCAAGCTCGCTCGCGCGGGGGCGAAGGTAAAGTCGCGCGTGCGGCGCAAGACCGTAGCGTAGGGCGCGGCTTCAGCGCCCTCCCCCGGTTCGCTCATGGATCATCAAACCACACCACCTGCAGGGCATGGTCGTTCAGATACTGCTCGACCATCTCCTTCAATCCGACGCCCCGCGGTGACTGCGGATAGATGATCCCCGCGCAGACATTCACGTGGTCGTGATCGACATACTGGTCGACATAGCGCATCACCTGACGGCGGTGCGCCCCCAGCAGCTTCCGGCGATTGCGCTCCAGCACGCGGTCCCAGTCCGTGGCCTTGATCTCGACGACGGTGACGAAGTCCTCGACTTTGTCGATGAAGATGTCCATGCGCCCCCGGCGCCCACGCTTGACGGTGTCGGAGAGCAAGGCCAGAAGAATGGTCTTTTCGAGGCGGACCGTCGACTTCTCCACCTCGCCAGCCCAATCGGTCTGGACCCGGCGATGAAACTCCTTCCCGCGGCGAAGAATGTCCGGCTCCATATGCGTACTCTGATCTCTCATTCTCGCTGAAAATCCTCGAGCTCACAGTGGAGCGCTGGCGTCCTCGCCGGCTGTCGTGGCGGCGTCCCGCGCCGCCACCCCCGGGCGGGCGGAGGAAGTCGCACGACCTCCTCCATCCTTCAACATGGTTACGGGACAACACGCCCTCCCCATGGTTTGATCGTTCGGTGTTCTGAAAACGCAACGCGCGAACGGAGACAACCGTGCCAGAGGTTCTCGTCCTTGGAAAACAGCTCGGAAAGCCACTCAATCGCCGGCGCCGGATCACCGTCGAGCTCCCCGAGTTCGTCGTCCGCGCGATCGAATGGCGCGTCGAAGAGGCGAACGCCGGCGGCGACGACACCGAGGAGGTCACCTTCAACGACGTCGTCGAGTGGCTGCTGGTGACCGAGGTGACTCTCAAGCGGACGCCGCAGCTCGAGCAAAGCATCCCCGGCTTCACGGCGGCGATGTTCGTCTGGTTGATGGACGCGACGTATCAGCCGGAGGAGGAGTGAAACCTGTTCTGTCCACTCTCCATGATAGTGTCACGGCTATTCAATGGACAGACAGAAGCTTCTCGACACCTGCGACGTCTTTCTCGCAAAGCTAAAGGCCTTCGAAGAGCAGACCACCGAGTTTGACTCCAAAATTCCGACAGCTGGCGCGCGAGCCGAAGTTGCTGAGTTTCTTCGCAGATACGCTGGCCCTAAGAATGCTTTTCTTGCGAGAGTGAATGAGGTTAGTGGCTGGCCGCGTCATCAATTCCAATCCCTTTGGTGGATTGTCAAAAGCTTTCGGGACTTTGTCGAAGCCGGCCTACACGAGGAGATAACACCCGAACGTCGCGCCCAACTGGATGTCGTGTCTGACTTTCTCGGCCAAGCAGAGACTCTTCTTGCAACCAAGAACGTTCATCCGGCTGCTCCTGCAGTGCTAATCGGCGCGGCGCTTGAGGAGTTCCTGCGCACATGGGCTGAAAGCGCGGAGCTGTCACTCGGCAATCGCAAACCCGGACTCCAAGCATATACGGATGTTCTTCGTGATGATGATCTCATTACAAAGCAAGATGCTAAAGATATCACGTCGTGGGCTGGCATTCGAAACCATGCGGCGCATGGAGAATGGGCAGAAGTAGCCGATCCCACCCGAGTGCGACTTATGCTCGAAGGTGTGAACCTCTTCATGCGAAAGTATGGGGCTTAACGCGAAACGAGGAGAACTGGCCGCGAGCGCCCGCACAATCTCCCGATGCTTTTGGCTCATGTCCATCGCGATCCGACGATCGAGATTCGACTCGGGCCCCGAAGTGGGCCCGTGGCATCACTACCGGCATGACGGCCGAGTCGCGCGTATTGCCCGGGGTACTCGACTGCCGGGAGTGATTCCGGGCATGGGAGTAGAGACGGAGGTAGATCGTCGCCGGGCCTTCTGGCCAAGTGCCCTCGTGAGCGCTCGTGGTTGCACACGTGGCGGAACTCATCGAAGCGCTTCTGCTGAAGCTCCGTCGTCTTCTCCTGGTGCGTGGTCTCGGCCTTCAGAGTGCGGTGCATCCGCTCGTGTGCAGCGTGCTATTCGGCAAGCCGGGCACGATGCGCTCGACGGCGATGCCGAGACTGATCCACCACAGCGATAGGCGGGAAAGCTTGGCAAGCCTGGAGATCGAACGGACTGCCGCTGTCCGACAGGATGGCTCGCGAAAGACCGTACTCGCGGAAGACGCGCTCGAATGCACGGCGCGCGTGCGCGTCGTACAATTGGTTGGTGCGCGACTCCGACGAGCTATACGACGTCTGCTTTTCATTCGCAGGGGAGGATCGCGGCTACGTTCGTCAAGTTGCGGCGGCACTGACCGACGCGGGCGTACGTGTATTCTTCGACGAGTACGAAGTCGTCGATCTGTGGGGCCGAGACTTGTACCAGCATCTCTCCGAGGTGTATCGGCGCAATGCCACCTTCTGTGTCATATTTATTTCCAACCATTACGCTGCGAAAGTGTGGCCCCGCCACGAATTGCAAAGCGCGCAAGCGCGAGCATTCGGGGAAAACCGGGAGTACATTCTTCCCGCCCGCTTCGATGACACCGAACTTCCTGGTCTCTTGCCCACGACCGGATATGTTGACCTGCGCGTCGTAAGTCCGAAGGATCTGGCAGACCTGATTACGCGAAAGCTTCGTCGCACAGGGTCGAAACCAGAACAGCCCAGTCCTCAGTCCCCGTCTTTTGTTCCCGAGGTGAGCGGACCTCCCATTCTTACTGATCAGCCGCAGTTGAGGGCGCTCCGCCGCCGACTCTCGGAACCGCTGGAGGAGGTTGAGCGCTACCATCGCACCGTGCAAGAACTCACTAAACTCGGCAGATGGGGCTTCAACATCGCCTTTCCGTATCCTGATCGGCTAGTCGATGCGGACGATCGTCTTCGAGACCGAGTTAGTGACTTCGGGCGAGAACTCCGCAATATCGCAACCACCTTGAATGAGCAATTTGAGGCTAGCAGGCCAAGAACCGGAACCATCTTTGACGCCTACGCCAAGAACTACTTTGGGAACGTTGCTAATGCGCTACGCACAGCTGCTGGTGCGCTCGACGCCGTCGATGGACTCCGTGATGTAGCCAAGCGCGGAGCAACGCTTGACGTTCTCCGAGCGACGGAGTCGTATCAAGGCGCCGCAACAGCGCTCAACGAAATTGCGGACGCGATAGACGCGGCGCAGCGAGAGCGCCAAACCGATGACAATATGGTCAAGTGGTTTAGAACCATCGGTAAGAACCAACCAAAATAGTTCGCGCGCCTTCACCTAACTAACTCACTAACTAGTAGTTGGTTAGGCGGCTGTCTCTTAACGCTCCTTTGCGAAATGCCACGCTATGCCGGCAAAACCAATTGCGCTGCATACCGCTGAAATCAGCACGCCGACCGCAGGAAATGCGTTCGACGCGAGCATGGAGGCAAGCTGCGAGCCTCCTATCCCCGCGACAAGGCCGCCGATTGTTCCAACATGCCGAGCGATTACCGGAGTGCTTGCGGCAACTAGCGCTTCGCTGGCCTTCTCAACATGTGAGGCTGACACGGAGTCCGCCTCGTATCGTCTCGATACTTTGATTGACTCTTCGTAAAGGTCGGCGATGTATTGCACTACCTTTCCCTTGAAGCGTTCGAATGCTGCCGCCGAGAAGAGTACGGGATCAACGGTCGCAAGCGCCGCCTCGGCTTTCATGCGTACATCGTCTGGAAGCGCGTCCGCGTTACGCATTCAGCAACAGCCTTTCCTCACGCACAGGATTTATCGTGCTGTCGTTAAGGGCAAACAACACTACATTCTGAATTTCCTCAGCCTTCTCACGCGACAGTTCTATCTGCATCAAACGGTGGCGCTGTCGTCGATCTAGCGCAAACTCGGGCCTGTAGAAAGTTCGATACCAATGTTCGAAGGCATGAGGAGGCATATCACGGTGCATAGGGTCCAGCATCTCAGCGAAGACGCCGCTACGGTAGAGCGCGTGGGCGTCTTGTAGCCGCTCGCTGAAATACAGAGCCACGGATTGCGGCTGAAACACCTTCATGACAAGCAAAGGCACCACGAGTGCGAATGGAATGGCGATGACACGGGGCGTGCCGGCTGCGACGACGAGAGGAGCGGAGGCTGCTGCCAAACAAATCAATACCCCTGCTCGTAACGCGAGGTTCAGATACTTGGGATAGCGACCGGGATGTCGAACCTTCACATCGCTTGTCAGATCGTCGTACAGATCGAAGGTGATGATGTCTGCGCCCAGAGTCCAGACCACAACGAAGGCTGCCATTCCTGCAGCTGAAGCTAGCAGTACATGCGCTCCGAGCTTCGCGGCGAAGGCACCCCACGCCCATCCGCAGACGGAAGACAGCGTGGCGAGCATGACGCGAGTCGTGAAAAGCCAGAATCTGACCGTGGGATTAGAGAGAGTGTCACCGTAAGGCGCCAAGGTAAGGAGCGCACGCAGGGATGTCACAAGTGTTCCTCCTGTTCTGCCGATTATCGCCTATCGTACGTCATTCCGTCTAAGACAACGGCGCCGGCACAGAATGTCGAAAGAGGCGTGAAGCGTTCGTAGAAGCGTGCGGGACGCGCGACTCGTGCGCCGTCCGCCTACATGTGTATCGACGGCGCCCGCCAGGCGTGATTTTGCGGTGTAGCGCGGACGCCGATTGGCGCGTTCTGGCTTATTCCTCCTGCAATCCGCGCAACTGCGAGGAGCACGACCTGTACGGCGAGATCACGCCCCTTCAACCCATGCCGTGAGCTCGTCGTACCGCTGCACATCCAACAAATACACCGCGTGCGCGTCGAATGTGTAGAACAACCGCAACGCCGGATACCCCGCGTAGCTGCGCATGCGCAGCACGCGCACGTCGGCGCCGTCGACCGCGGGAGCGCAGTGCGGCTTGCTGGCGAGCTGGCGCGCAACGCGGCGAACGAGGGCCGCGGCTTTCGGGGAGCCGAGGCGCTCCATGGCCCGTTTGAACTTCGCGTCGGCAACGATGCGTCTCGGCGCCATCCCCGTCGCTCCCCTACTCCGGCGGCTCGAACGCGGTGTTGGGCTGTTGGGCGTACTCGGTGAAGTACCGCCGCACGGCTTCGAGGTCTTCCTCCGACAACGCCTCGGCCGCGGCGCGCGCGCGGAGCCAGGTGAACGCAAGCAGGGCGTTGTAGCGGAAGACGGTCTCGAACGTGGCGACGAGTTTCTCCGTGACGCTCGACAGCTCGTCATCGCGGCCGGCGGCGAGGAGGAGTCCGAGGGTCGCGACGGCGGCCAGCGCGGCCTCGCGGATCTTGCCGGCCGCGAGGAGCTCGCCGCGGAGGAGGTTGTACTCGGAGATGGCCTCGTGCAATCGGCCGCACCGCGCGAGCGCATCGGCGAGATGCGCACGCGTCTCGCGGGTCTCGCGTGGGAGTCCGGCGGCGACGAAGACGTCGACGGCGGATGCGAGAAGGGCGACCGCCTCGTCCGGCCGGCCGTGCCGCAGCTCGGCGATGCCGCTCCGCGCGCCGGCGCGCGCCATCAACGTCTTGTCGCCGCGCTGCTGCGCGGTGCTGACCATCGTCTCCCAGACGCGCGTGGCGGCGGCGTCCTCGCCGCACTCGCTGAGCATGTGCGCCTCGGTCATGCGAGCCTCGACGAGCCGCTCGGCATCGCCATAGAGGTCGAACACCCCGGCGGCGGCGCGGACCATCAGCAGCGCGGCCTCGCGCTCGCCGGCGTCGAAGAGCATCGACGCCTCGGCGAGATCGGCGACCGCGAGGAACCAGCCGCTGGCCGGCACCTGCTGGAGGAGATCGCGGGCGACGCCGATCGCGCGCCGCGCGTCGTCGTGACGGCGGACCGCGCGCAGCGTCTTGGCGTGCTCGACCCAGGCCTGACCGAAGAGCGACGCGGCGACCGCCTCCATCCCGCCGGGAACGTTCACGCGCGGGATGAGCATCGTGACGATGACGTCGGTGAGCTCGTGCGACCGCCGCGCATAGCCTTCCGTGCGCGCGTCGCGCGCCGCGGCGGTGAGGGCTTCGAGCACGCCGGCGGTGCACATCCGGGGATCGATCTCGAGCACGCGCTCGATGCCGTCGGCGGGGAGGTCGAGCAGGTCCGGCAGGCGTTCTTCGGCCGAGGCCCTGCTGGCGGTCAGCCACTCGTGGATGGCGCGGAGGCTGGCGGGGAATCCGATGTTCTCCATCGGATCACCGTGCACGCTTCCGCGCGGCGGTCTTCGCTGCCGCGGGCTTGCGCCGGATCGGAGGAATGGAAAGCCGCGAGGGCGCGGACAAGTCGCGCAGCGTCTCGCCCACCGAGGCCGCTCCCTCCTTCTCCAGGCGCAGCGCGGCGTCGATGATGGCCCGGCCGTCGCCGGCGGAGGAGAGGGCGCGGCCGATCACGTCGTCGAGGAGACGGGTGGAGTCGTTGAGGCGCGCGTCGATCGCCGCGAGCGTGGCGGTGGTCTCGGCGACGGCGCGCCGGGCCGCGGCGACGGCGTCCATCACCTCGAGCTGCGCCGTGAGCTCGGGCGGCGCCGCGCGCAGGCAGAGACCCCCAACGGCAAGCTCGGTGAGCTCGAGCGCCCTGGCGATCCTGATGAGGATGCCCAGGGAGACGTTGGCCTCGTCCTTCTCCAGCAGCGCGAGATGACGGCGGCTGACGCGCGCCAGCCTGGCCAGGGCTTCCTGACTCAGCTTGCGCGCGATGCGGCGGTGGCGGATGGTTTCCCCGAGAGGTTCGAACATCGTGCGGCTCCCCCAAAGATGGTGTACTTGCGGATGCGACGTAGGTTAACATACCTGCGAATATTCCGCCCATGACCATTCCACGCAACGACGCCGAGGGGCTGCAGCAGCCGGCGGAGCCGGGAGCCCTCGTGCGTGGTGACGACGCGCTGGGCCGCATCCTCATGGGCTGGGTGACGCGCACGTACGGGATGTCCGACCGCGACGCGGCGGCGCTGCTCGGTGAAGCGCGCTTTTCGTTCTTCACGACAGCACGCGGTCTGGTGCAGGACGAACGCGCGTGGGTGATCGGCGGGGTCGTTCAACTGGCGGAGACGCATCAGCGGATCCACCGGCTTCCGCGAAAGACGGAGGACGTGGCGGCCAAGGTCGTGCGCATCCGCGACATCGCGCTCACGGCGGAGGCGCTGGCGGTGCTGCCGGAGAACGCGCGCGAGGCGATCCGGTTGAGGTACTCGGAGAGGATGTCGTACGCGGAGATCGCGGAGGAGTTGGGGGTCGCGGCGCGCTACGCGGAGCATCTGGTCATGCACGGTGTGGCGAAGCTCCGGGCGCTGCAGCGGCGCCAACGGGCGGAGGAGAAGCGATGATCGAGGAAGAGATTGACGCCGAGCTGCTCGAACAGCTCAGGGATCCGCTGTTGTGGGAGGCATTCGAGCCGTGGAGCCCGGGCGCGGTCGCGGCGTTCGACGAGCGCCTCGAGTCCGAGGATGAGACGGCGGCGGTGCTGTGCGCGGAGATCTTCGTCGGTCCGCCGCAGTGGTGGCCGCAGCGTCTGCGCAGGACGGACGGCGCGGAGACCGCGGGCATGGTGCGCGCGATTCTGCAGCTGGCGCGGCCGCTGTCCGAAAGCAGGCCGTCGGACGCGCTGGTGGCGATCTCGATGGCGGTGGCGGTGGCGGTGGCTCTGGACCCGGAGGAGTACCCGCGCACGATCGTGGAGAGGCTTCATTCGCATGCGTTGCGGGAGCAAGCGTCGGTGCTGCGTCTCATGGGCCGCTTCGGCGAGTGCCTGGAGGTCGCGGAGCAAGCGAAGGGGCTGATCGAGTGGTTGCCGTGTGCGGAGTGGGACCTTGCCCGCCTGGCGCAAATGATGGCCTCGGCGCTCCAGAACGTGAACCGGACCGAGGAAGCGGTGGAGCTCGCGCGCGAGGCGGGTGAGACGTTTCTGAAGTTCGGCGACCGGCCGCGCTACGTGGCGGCCCGGATGACGGAGGCCGCGGCGGTGTACGAGGGCGGGGCGGTGGAGCGGGCGATGGGGATCTGGAGGTCGCTGGAGGGCGATCGGGGCGTGGACGCTGTCGGCGCGGTGCGGCTGGTGCACAACGTGGCGATCTGCCTGATCGACCTCGGACGCGACGTCGCATCGGTGATCGATCCGTTGCGGCGTTGCGCCGCGGAGTTCGAGCGCCATGGATTTCTGGCGGAACGGACGCGCAGCCGCTGGAAGCTGGGAACGGCGCTGATGGTCAGCGGACGGATCCCAGAGGCGATCGCGGTGCTGAGAACGGCGTGGCAGGAGTTCGCGGAGATGAAGCTGATGGTGGACGCGGCGCTCGCGGCGCTGGATCTTGCGGAGGCGCTGCTGGCGAATGAGGAGCCGGAGCCGGTGCCGGCGATCTGCCGCGAGGTGATCGCGCAACTGACGACGGCGGGGATGGCGCCCCGCGCGATCCCGGCGCTGTCGCTGCTACGGGAGGCGGCGGCGATGGGACGGGCGTCGCGCGCGCTGGTGCGGGAGGCGCGGGCGGCGGTGGGGCGGGAGGGGCGGTAGGATCAGCGTCGTTAGTAGACACGGTCGCGGAAGATTCGTCTCAACCCCTCTTCACACACCACCTGGATCGCCTCCGGGTTGAGCGCGCGACCGGTTGAGACGGCCTCCAGTGCGGCACTGCGAATTGCGTCCGTCACCTCGTGACACAGCTCGCTCGCCACACGTTCCACGTCGGCAACTATCCGATCCGTCAATCGAGGTCGAATCGTCTTCAACCAGAGCTCTTGTAGTCCATCGAGCGAAGCACCAAACAGCTCGATCGTGTCGTGAATGTAGAGAACGTCCTTGGCGCGATCCTTAGAAGCACGCTGTTTATGGATGAGGAGCTTCTGCGCGATGTAGCAGACCGCGTTCGGCACTCTGATGTCCGCTCGATGGTTCAACGCGCGATCGTCGAGCGTTATCCGCCACGGTTCGATCATGAGAACGTCCAGGTAGCGCAGCTTCTGAGCGACCACGCCGGCGATTTCCGTTGTGTCTTGCGACGTTCTCCCAGGCTGCCCTCGCCCACCGACTAATGGTGTGAGAAATTCGGCGTAAAAGACGGAGGCTTCTTCGCCGAGGCGGTAATGGGTTACGGGTGGATGGTCTTCGCCCAGGAATTCCTCGGCGAATCCATTCCTGAGAAGGCGATCGCGAAGGCTTTCGGACCAGGTCGTGCCCGTCGGAATTGCGACGTCCGCATCTTCGGTGAAAAGCGGCGGGTAGGCTGGAATCGACGCCTCGGAACGATATCGGTAAAGGCGACACGCCCAGCCGCCGATGATCAGGAGCCGGTCCAGGAAGGGCCGGAGTGCGTCCACCAGCCGCGCGAAGTGCTCGAGATCATTGCGCGGCATCGCGGGCCCGTTCGATCATCGGTTTCAGTACGCGCCTGTAGATCAGTTGCGCCTGCTCGGCGCCTCGTGAAGGGTGGTTGGCGACATCGAGCCACACCTGCAGAACATCGCACGAATACAGCCCGTTGATCTCCACGGCGCCCCGAAAGACCGTCTCTCGCGTCGAGGGCGTCCTGAGCACGACGTCGAACGGCTGCCCGCGTTCCGCCCGGAGGAGGCCCATTTTCCGGAGATCGGTGGCGCCGAGGTCTGAAACGTAGATGTGGCTGAGCGCTCCGTGAACAAAACCGAGACCGAGCGCTTCGGCAGCCGCGAACAACGCGAGACAGGCGCGGCTGCCTTGGCCCCTGATGGCGCCCCTCAGCCGGAGCGATTTGTCTCCCGGCAGGATCCATCGTGCGTTGATTTCGGAGACTGGCCGAACGGCCGCGGCCTGCCAGCGACGGAGCAGTTCCTCGACGCGAACCAAACGAATCGGCGCGGCGGCTTCATGAAGAAGCCCCTCGGCCGTCAGCTCGCGCATGAAGCGGAATGCAGTCATCACCGAGACTCCCGCGGCTGACGCCAGCTGCGTCGCGTTTTGATAGGCGCCTATTGGCGCATTGAGCAGCTTGCGATCATTCAGATACGGCGCGAGCAGAACCTTGATCAGCCATTGGTTCAAGTCGGAGAACAAATCGACCTTTGGATCAACGCTCAATTGGCGAAAGATCACGGCGTCCGGACGCGCGTTGAGGGATTCCAATCCGGCGCCGGAGAAATAACGCAATCCATGCGAGTCGACAGCTCCAAATGCAACGTCCGGCGCGTGGACGCGTGCGAACTCGGAAAGCTGGTCCAGTGTCCGCGGCGCCAGCCGGCGAGCCACGACGATCGCAAGAGGAATGGCTTTGCGGCCACGCTCGCGAGCCGCAACGCGGGCTTCGAGAATTGCCTGAGCGAGTAGCGGAACGAGGCGATCCGCCCGGCTTTCGGAAGCGGACTTGATCTGGATGACGTACGTGTATTTCGGCCGCCGTACGACCAAATCCGCGTCGCCGTCGGGCTCAACCGACCAGCCAGCGTCGCGAAACAACTCGAGCACCTGTTGCTCCAGATCAGCAACCTGCCTCGACCCGATAGCGCGTCCCTTCATGAGCTCTCCCCGCAGCGCAGCGTCATATCGTGGCCATGTGAATTAACATGGCCATGCGAATTAACGTGGCCATGTTAAAGCGTAACACCGGAGTATGCAAGCGTCTGGAGTACCCGCGCGGAGGTGCGCCACACTTTGCGGACAGTGCCGGCAGGGCCTAGGAGAGTCGCTCGTTTGCTCGCGTTGCTCGCCAAGTGATGAGCGCCACCGCACGCCTAAAGCGATCGTAGAAACGCCATCAGTTGCGCGCGTTCGCCGTCGTTCAGCTCATGGAACCGATCGCGCGCCCCGCGCCCCTGGCCCTCATGAGCGACGATCGCCGCTTCGATCGTTCCCGCGCGCCCGTCGTGGAGGAAGGAGTCCAGGAAGCGCAGGCCCCACAGCGGCGGCGTGCGCATCTCGGATCCGCTTGCATCCGCCTGCACGATGCGGTCGTTGAGGGGGCCCATGTCGTGGAGCAGGAAATCGGAGAAGGGGTGGTACGTCACCTCGTCGAGTGCCTCGAGGGGATTTGGTCCGGTCCGCAGCGTCGAGACGTGGCAGGAGTTGCAGCCGATGCGGTTGAACACCGCTTCGCCAGCGACAACGTCCGGAGTGATCGCGCCGCGCGGCGGCGGCGCCAGCATGGCCATGAAGTCCGTCAGCTTCTGTGTGTCCTCTCCGTTGTCGTTCAGGCCCGGCCGCGGGTTGAACCGCAGGTCCTCGCAACGTCCCCGCGGACAGTTCTCTTTCGGGAAGAACGGGCTGGTGACGCCGATCTCGTTGAGGTACGCCTCGCCCGCGAACTGATGGAGGGTCGGGGTCTGCGCCTTCCAGCCGAACTTGCCGACCGTCTTCATGCCGGCGGCGAGATTGTCGACCATCGCCACGCGGCCGGCCGTGCCGTCGTTGCGCGCGGCCTGCTCCGCGGCGAGCGCGATGAAGGTCGTGTCGGGCGTGGCCTCGACGAGCGAGAGCCCGAGCACAGTGGTCGGGCGGCGGATGGCGATGATCGTGGCCTCGGGCGGCACGGTCTCCCCTCTGAAGGCGAGCGGGGCTCCGTCGTTCACCTGGATGCCGCGATGCTGCACGAGCGGTCCGCCGAGGCGCTCGAGCGGATCGAAGACGCCGTTGGTGATCTTGCCGAAGCGAATCACCGAGCTCCCGTTGACACCGGCGCCGCCGGGCGCAGGCACGGAGTGGCATTGGAGGCAGTCCATCCCGTTCATGACCGGTCCCAGACCGTCGTCGAGGTCCTGGCGCTTGTTGAACTCCTCCCGCCCGGCGAAGAAGCGCACGAGCAGCTCCGAGGGAAGGCCGGCGATCGGCTGCCCGACACGAGCCTCGGTCGGCGGCGGCGGCGCGACGGCGCGTCGCTTGGCGATGATGGCCGGTGACAGAAGACAGCAGAAAAGGGCCGCGACGCACGCTCGCTTCATCTTCGTCACCTCGAGTTGCGGAGAGGTCATGCTAGCACCGCGCCACGGCCGGGACCGCCGGCATGCGAGCAGTTCCCCCCACCCGAGTGGCGGCGCGGGACGCCGCCACGACAGCCGGTGAGGACGCCGGCGCTCCACCGATGCTGGTGATACGATATATCTGTGGAACGACTTCTTAAATTCGCACTCTTCGCTGGAGTCCTCGCCATCATTCCGCTGATCGCTTCCGCTCATGAGCGCCAGGCGTTCCGGATCGGCGACAAGACTTATGCGTTTGTCGTCGGCTTCCTGAACGAGCCTGTCTTCGTAGACGACAAGAGCGGCGTCGATCTTCGCATCCGGCTTGCCGATCCGAAGGACCCGATCAACTTTTCTTCGCCGAATCTGAAGCCCGTCGAGAAGCTGGAAACGTCCCTCGAGGTCGAGATCTCAGCGGGAGATCAAAAGCAGGTCTTCGACCTCGAGCCTGCTTTCCGCGATCCGGGCGCATACCGCGCACACGTCTTCCCGACTGTTGCGACGACCTACAGCTTCCGCGTATTCGGCAAGTTGAATGAGACTCCGGTGAATCTCACGTTCACCTGCAACGCTGCCGGACATCCGCGATCCGAAGACGACAAGAGCGAAGTGAAGCTGTCCGATCACGTCACGAGAATCTTCAAGGCCGGCGCGTTCGGCTGCCCTACGGCAAAAGAGGCCGTTCAGTTCCCGAAAAAACGGTAACGCGCGGGCGTTTCTCCCGTCGTGCTATCGTCTCGACGTGACGTCGCGAGCGAAGCTGCTCGGCAAGATCCTCGCTGGAACAACCGATCAGAACATCCCGTTCAGCGAACTCGTGACGCTCCTGGGGCACCTGGGCTTTCAACTTCGCACGACAGGGAGTCACCACATTCTGTCGCGCGAAGGTGTAGTGGAGATCCTGAATCTGCAACCGCGCCGTGATGGCACTGCGAAGCCCTACCAGGTGAAGCAGGTGCGGATGGTGATCACGCGATACCGTTTGGCAGGTGAAGACGATGCAATCTGATCCGCGTTACGAAGTCATCATCTACTGGAGTGCGGAAGACGATTCCTTCATCGCCGAAGTCCCGGAACTGCCCGGCTGTGCCGCGGACGGCCCGACTTATGAGGCGGCCCTCGCGAATGTGCGAGTGATCATCGACGAGTGGATTGAAACGGCGCGGCAACTCGGAAGAACGATTCCCGAGCCGCGCGGCCGCCTGCTTTACGCATGACGGTCGCCGCCAAATGAGTCCCCTCATCGGCCGCCTGCTGCAGCTCTCGGGGATGATCATTCTCCCGATCGGCCTGATCTACGGTCTCGGATACGGCGACATCCGCACCGAAGTGAAGCTGCTGGGCCTCGGCGGGTTCCTGTTCGTCCTCGGCTGGATCCTCGCGCGCGAGAAGAAGGCGTGAAGTTCACCGTCGTCCTTACCGCGGACTTCCCCTCCATCGCGACGGAGTTGCTCGCGCCGCACGTCGACGTGATCGCGCATCCGACGGAGCATGGGCGCAGCGAAGCGGACATGATCACGATCCTGGCCGAGGCCGATGCGGCGATCACGCTGCTGCAGGATCCGATCACGCGCAACGTGCTCGAGGCGAACCCGAACTTGCGCTGTGTGTCGAACTTCGCGGTCGGCTACAACAACATCGACGTCGAGGCCGCGCGCGAGCTCGGCGTCGTGGTCACGAACACGCCGGGCGTGCTCACCGAGGCGACGGCGGACCTCACGCTGGCGTTGATCCTCGCGGTCACGCGGCGCATCGTCGAAGGCGATGACGAGATGCGGACGCAGGGTCGCTGCGAGTGGGAACCGCTCAAGCTCCTCGGCGCATCGCTGCAGGGCAAGCGCCTCGGCATCATCGGCATGGGCCGCATCGGCACTGCCGTCGCGACGCGCGCGCGTGCGTTCGGGATGGAGGTTATGGGGGTGCGGGCTTCCAGCCCGCACG
>DASYGV010000037.1:0-15948 GCA_035999335.1 Thermoanaerobaculia bacterium
TAAGATCCTGCAGGATCTGGGCGTCGGCTACACGCCCAACTTCATCGTCGATCCGGATTGGGAACGCGAGGACTTCGACAAACTGAAGCGCTGGATCGACGAGACCGGCGCGTACAACTCCGGCTTCTCCGTGCTCACGCCCCTTCCCGGAACGGACCTATGGGACGAGACCGTGGACTCGATCAACACGTCCGACTGGGAGCTGTTCGACATCGCGCACAGCGTGCTTCCCACGAAACTCCCGCTGCCGGATTTCTATCGCGAGTACGCGTCGCTCTGGAAGCACGCGGTGGATGTCCGCTATCGCATCGAAGGAAAGGTGAAAACGAACCTCGGTATCCTCGCCGCGCTTGCGACAGGAAAGGTGACGTTTTCGGCGATGCGGAAGGGCATGCGCATGGGCAACGTGCTCAGCGATCCGAAGACCTTCCTACGCGCACACAACGAGAGCGCCGACCGACTGGCGGAGGCCGAGTCGCTCGCTCACCCGTGAACCCTGAGCGAGCAACGCGAGTCGAAGGGTCAACTGAGCCCCCGCGTGAAACGTTTTTCATCGAGGGGGCTCCGTCGACCCTTCGACTCGCTTTGCTCGCTCAGGGCTGCGTCACTTGTACCCCATCTCTTCCATCTTCTTCCGCAGGCTCAGCGGGCGCATGTCCGTCCAGACTTCCTTGATGTAATCCAGGACCTCGTTCTTCGGCCCGGTCTTCCCGACGTCATTCCAGCCGAGGGGATTCTCCCGATCGGCCGGCCAGATGGAGTACTGCTCCTCATGATTGATGATGACCTTGTAGATGGTGGTGTCTTCGCGGTCTTCGGATGCCATCGCTACTCCCTTCGATGCACATTGTGTCACGACGATTCGCTGACGAATGTCAGTGGGCCGGAACGATGCGCGATGTTACGTTCATGGTCGGGAGAACGTCATGTACCAATTGTTCAAGGTCATTCACGTCTTTGCGGTGATCCTCTTCATGGGCAACATCATCACCGGCCTCTTCTGGAAGTTCCACGCGGATGGCACGAAGAGCCAGCCGATCATCGCCCACACTCTACGCGGCCTGATCCGGGCCGACCGCTGGTTCACGATCCCTGGCGTCATCGTGATCACCGCGTCAGGGGTTTTTGCAGCGATGAGAGCGGGGTTACCGCTCTTGCGAACAGGCTGGATCCTGTGGTCGCTCGTCGCATTCACGTTGTCCGGCATCGCATTCGCCTGGAAAGTCGCGCCGCTGCAGAAACAGCTTCTGCGAATGACCGACAACGGCGTCGAGATGGATTGGCCGGCGTATCGGTCGAAATCGCTTCAATGGGAGCTGTGGGGGTTGTTCTCGACCTTGACGCCTTTGGCGGCCGTTGTGTTGATGACGTGGAAACCGGCGCTATGAACCCGTGGCTCGCGAAGGCGGTCATCCTTGTGGCCAGTATCGTCATGGTCATCATCCGCGCTCCGCATGGCCAACGCAGCCGCGGCGTCAAAGTAGTCAAGACCCAGAAAGGACCGCTGGAGATTGCCCTTTTGACGCTCGCGTGGCTTGGGTTTTTCGTTCCGTTGATCTGGATCGCGACGCCGGTGTTTTCGTTCGCAGACTATCCGCTTCGGCCAATTCCGTTCATTGTCGGCACGCTGTTTCTTGCGCTTGGACTTTGGTTCTTCCAACGGTCGCATGCCGACCTTGGAACGAACTGGTCGATCACGCTGGAAGTGCGGGAGAAGCACCAGCTGATCACAGAAGGGATTTACCGCTCCATCCGCCATCCCATGTACCTGGCGCTCCTGGTCTATTCGTTGGGGCAGGCGCTCGCACTTCCCAACTGGGTGGCTGGCCCTTCGTATCTTGTCGCATTCGCGATCCTCTTCGCCTTTCGCGTCCGTCGCGAGGAACGAATGATGACGGACGAATTCGGCGCGGACTACGAAGCGTACATGGCGCGAACCAAGCGTCTCATTCCGCGCGTGTGGTGATCCCGCCATGATCTCGACTCGCCAGTCCCGGACCGGTTGAACCTTCAGTTCCGATGGTTGAACCTTGCTTTTCCAAGGTTGAACCTTCGGCTTCGAAGGGCGAACCTTGCTTTTTCTAGGTTGAACCTTCGGCTTCGAAGGTTGAACCTTGCTTTTCCAAGGTCGAACCTTCAGTCCCGAAGGTCGAACCTTGCTTTTCCAAGGTCGAACCTTCAGTTTCGAAGGTGAACCTTACCCCTCACCAGGTTGAACCTTCGGGTTCAAGCCCGAACCTTGACGCACTTAGGGTTGAGATCGCGGTCGAAGCAGCAACTGCAGACGCGCGCAAGCCCTCGTCGATGTCGACGCGGGGTCCGATTCGCAAGCGAGCAGGCCAGCAGCCAAAACAGCGGCGCGGCGTCGACTCACTGAACCGACTTCGCCTCGAGCTCCTCGAGTTTCTTGAGTGCATTCTCGTTCGTGGGGTCCACCTCGAGCGATTTGCGATAGTAGATCTCGGCGAGCTGTGTCTTTCCCGACGTCAGATAGGCCTCGGCAAGACTGTCCCAGACATTCCCGGACTGCGGGAACTCCGACGCGTTCAGGTGAAACACGGCGACTGCACCTTCTTTTTCTCCGCGACCGAGGAGATCGTATCCAAATGTATTCAGAGATCGTTCGCCGAAGTCGTAAGAGCTGCGTCCGTAGAAGCGTTTCCGGAGGTCGCGATACCGTTCGATCGCTGACGTGACTCCGCCCCGTTTGAAAGCGATGTCCAATTCCTCTTCGAGCGTGAAAGGCCTTGCTCTCCCGTCGTGGCACGTGTGGCACCACATATTCACGCGCTTCTCTCCGCTCGGCTTGATCTTCTCGAGATGATCGTTGATCGAGCCGAGCATGCGGTACATCTCGCGCGCTCGCTCCTTGTTCGGATTCTGATCCGACGCAAAGTCGTATGTGCCGAGGGGCTTGCCTTCCTCACCGACGTGGCAGTACGAGCAGCGAACGCCGAGCGCTCGAGTGAACCCGGTCATCACGGGGCGAAGCCGCTGGCCGGTGAAGTCTTTCGGGAGCACCTGGAGGTTTTTGGGCTTGTCCGGCCAGGTCCATTCCTGCGCCTGACTGGTTGTCATCGTCAACAGTGCGACGGCGACGAAAGACAGGATCGACGGGCGTATGCGCGAGGACATGATCCGAGCCCCTCCCTTGCGCCGACCTTAGCACGCGAGAAAACCGCGATTCGTCAGGAACGTGCAAGGAATGGGATCGATCACTTCCCCGCGCCCGCGAGCTCCGCAGCCTCGTTGATCCGGTCGTCGATCGCTCCCTGACGTTCCACGAAGCCGCTTGGATCCGAGCCGTTGCGGATCGTGGAGTCGAGATCGGCCACGAGCGAACGAAGTTCGCGCATGGCCTCTTTTGCCTTCGCACACGATTCCGCGGTGCAGCCGCAGGCGGATTCCGCGGCGCCGATGCGCGACTCCACGTTGCCGCGGAAGGTCGACCACGCGTTCAGGTCGTACGGCGGATTCACGAACTGACTCAGTCCGCTTCCCCACGCTTCGGAGGCGCGTTCTGCGCCACGGACGCACGAGTTGTCACTGCTGGCGGTCGTGGTCTTGCCGCTGCTGCCCTGCTCTTTGATCCACGGCACGACGTACTTCCAGCCGACGAACACGATCGCGACGACGACGACGAGCTTCACGATGCGGTCTACGTTCATGAAGACAGTGTAAGTCCGATGTCTCGCCGGTCGTGACGCCGACGCATCCTTACGCGCAGAACGATCTCGATCGCCGCTGCGACGAAGATCGTCAGCAGTGACCCGAGCGACAGATACCATCCGATGGCCGGGGTGTAGAACAACGTATAGCCATAGATCTGATACGCGGAGAGCACGCACGCCCCGATCTGGACCGCGACGAGCACCAGGCCGCTGTTGCTGGCTCGTGGGCGGAACGCCTCGGCAACGACGAGCAAAAGCGGTCCGCAGAAGACCAGCAGTGCAAGTACGACTGGCTTCATGTCATGGATCGGCACAGTGATGGTCGTCTGGCCGCGATTCGTGCAGGTCGACAGCGGCAGGAACAGGCATGCGACGAGAACGGCCGCTGCGGCCAGCCGCAGGTAGTAGTTCCAGCCTGGACGCATGCGCGCGAGTATACGCAGCGGACATCGGGACGCCGGCTCTTGGTGAAACCGCTTCGTTGGAGCTACCTCTCCTTCGCGAATGGCAGGGTAAGCATCGCCAGGAGGGCCGTGTACGTGTACAGCACGTACGCCACGCTGTACCAGAAGAGCTTCCACGCCTCGCCGCCGACGAAAAGCGCAGGAATGAACGTGACCGGCATGATGTACCACGCCACCCAAACGCAAAACGGGCTCGGCGCGCGACGAAGAACTCGACGGTAATCCTCACCGTCGCGATCGTGTGGGTGCTGTACTGCATCTATAGTTGGGTGGTGCCACCGCTCGTGCGGCGCATGGTGCGTTGAGTTCATCCCGCGCGCAGACGCGGGATCTCGGGTGCCCTCTGGACGTCGGCGCCTGTGGCACGAGATGCGTTGGGATCACCGGAGATCCCGCGTCTTCGCGCGGGATAAACTGAAGACCAGGTAACACGTGAACCTACTGCATCTGTTCGATCTCTCGCTGGTCGCCCGTGCGAACGAGCCCGCACTGGAATGGCAGGGGACGACCTACGCCTTCGGCGAGCTCGAGGTGCGCAGCAACCGCGTCGCTCACGCGCTGCTGGCGCGCGGTTACGCGAAGGGCGATCGCCTCGGCGTGTACCTCGCGAATCGCCTCGAGTTGATCGACCTCTATCTCGCGTGCGTGAAGACGGGCGTGATCTTCGTGCCGATCAACGTGCTCTATCGCGAGCGGGAGATCGCGCACATCGTCGCCGATGCGGAGGTGCGGGAGGTGATCGCCGCCGATTCTCTGATCGAGCCGCACGATACGGAGTCGCGTCCGAGCGCGTCCCTCGATGGGGCGACTCCCGCGGCGATCGTGTACACCTCGGGCACGACCGGAGCGTCGAAGGGCGCCGTGCTCACGCACGACAACTTCGCGGCGAACGCGGTCACGCTGACGACGGCGTGGCAGATTGCGGATCGCGATCGTTTTCTGCTCGCGCTGCCGCTGTTTCACATCCACGCGCTGGGCAACGGGTTGCACACGTGGCTCGTCAGCGGATGCCGGATGCGTCTCCTCGAGCGCTTCGATCACCGCATCTCGGTCGACGAGCTTCTCGATTTTCAGCCGACGCTCTTCTTCGGCGTGCCGACGATGTACGTGCGTCTGCTCGAGACCGATCCCGCGCGTGCGAAGGAGATCGGTGCAGGTATGCGCCTCTTCGTTTCCGGCTCCGCGCCGCTGCCTGCGCAGGTGCTCGAACAGTTCCGCGCGCTCTTCGGCCACACGATCCTGGAGCGCTACGGCATGACCGAGACCTTCATGAACATCAGCAATCCGTACATCGGCGAGCGGCGCGCGGGGACGGTCGGCCTGCCGCTGCTGGGCGTGTCGGTACGGATCGAGAACGGCGAGGTGCTCGTGCGCGGCCCGAACGTGTTCGCCGGATACTGGCGCCGCCCCGAGGCAACGGCGGCCGCGTTCACGAGCGACGGCTTCTTCCGGACCGGTGATCTCGCCACGATCTCCGACGACGGCTACATCGCGCTCCTCGGACGCAAGTCCGATCTGATCATCTCGGGCGGCTTCAACATCTATCCACGCGAGATCGAGGAGCTGTTGCTCGAGCAGGAAGGGGTCGCGGATGCCGCGGTGGTCGGTGTGCGCGACGACGTGCGCGGCGAGGTGCCGGTGGCGTACATCGTCGGCACGTTCGACGCGGCGGCGCTGGAGCGCGTGTGCCGCGAGCAGCTCGCGTCATTCAAGGTGCCGCGGCGCTTCGTGCGCGTGGACACGATTCCGCGCACGGCGTTAGGGAAGGTGCAGAAGCACCTGCTTCAGTGAGTCTACGACCCCACGGATTGATCCAGCACGACCTCGCGCCAGCTCTTGCCCTCGGCATCGAAGCGAAGGACTGCGCGGATGTTCAGCGGCTCGTGACGTTCGGCGCGCGGCGCTTCCGCGTACGCGTTCGCGACCATGCCTACCTGGCGCGTCTCGCCGGGTGGAATGACCTCGTCGAGGCTCTTGATCGTGCGCTGGATGACGTAGTGCGTCATGCCGGGTGAGCTCAACTCGATCTCGCGCAGGCGCAGCGGAACGTTCGCGCGGTTCGTGACGAGCACGTTGAAGGAGAGCGTCGTCGCGGCCGTTGTCCCGAAGAAAGTCGGACCCGCCTGGCGGACGACGATGTCGGGTTCGGCGATGCTGGCCGGACGCTCTGACGCGCTCGCGCAGGCGAGGGTGAGAATGAGGGCGGACGTGAGAAGGTTGCGCATGGCAGGATGTTACGCATCATGCGTGCCGCGTGCATCGCGTTGCTGATCGGCCTGCCGCTTTTCGGCGAGCCGCTGCGGGTGCACGTCACGGTCGCGCTGTGCGACAACGCCACGCAGGGGATCGTGCCGGTGCCAGCCGCGATCGGCGACGGCAACGACCCGTGCACCAACCTCTACTGGGGCGCGATGTACGGCGTGAAGACGTGGCTGAAACGCGACGGTTGGAAGGTGGAGAAGGCCGCGTCGCCGCACGAGTACGTGCTTGAGCGGATCACGGCGCGGAAAACGATCGGCAATCGCGACGTCGTCCTCACGGCCGACGCGTGGCGAGGGAGCCGCATCCGCGAGGCAATCACGTCGTTCCTCGAGCGGACCTCGATGGACGGCGCGGATGTGGTTGCGTACGTCGGTCACGATGGGTTGATGGAGTTCGACGTCGCGCCGCGCGTGCATCGCGCGGCGAAGAAGCCGCGCTCGATCGTCCTCGCCTGCGCGAGCCTGCAGTACTTCGACTCGCATCTGAAGCGCGCCGGTTCGTCGCCGCTGCTGCTGACGACGGGACTCATGGCCCCCGAGGCGTACACGCTCACCGCCGCGATCAGCGCACACGCGCGCGGCACGAACGTGCGCGAAGCCGCCGCGCAGGCGTATCACAAGCATCAGAAGTGCGGGGTAGGGGCGGCGCGGCGTTTGTTCCGATAGGAATTACCAGCAGACGCGGATGACGTATCGCGCGAGTGTGCCAGTTGCGAGCGCTACGAGAACACTGGCGAGGGATCCGATCAGGAAGTACTCGGTCATGTCGCGGCTGACCTCGAACTCTCGGGAACGGACGAGACCTTTTGCCGCAACGATGAACCCCAGGGCCTCGTAACTGCCGGCGATCACAACCGCGAAGAGCAGGACACGCTCGAGTGCTCCGATCAACCGGCCGCGATTGAACTCTTTCATGTCGATTTTCCGCTCTCCTTCGATCGCGGGAATCATCGGAACCGCACCGCTCTTCTTGAGAACTCCGCGAACGACGTACGTTCCGCCGTGGATGGTGAAAAGAAACAGCGACATGACGATGCAAGCAGCGGCGATGCGATTGTTCGTCACTGGTAACGCGAACAACGCTCTTTCGAGCTGCAGCGCATTTCGCTGAACGAAAACGAGCGATGCGGCCGCGAGAACGACATTGGCGCTGATCTCCAGCTCTGCGCAATGACGCGCCGGAATCCGTGAGCGTGCGAACGGAAGGAGAAGGCTGCACGCGAATACCAGGATCGAGAGCCACATCGCTCCCGAGAGCAGGCCGACTCCGATTCCGGCGGCGAGTGAGCGGACGAGAACCCACACACGCCAATGGCGCGCCGAGCGCAAGCTCTCGTCGTCTACCGGATCGCGGGTGATGTAAGCCGCGATCGACCAGATCAGAAGTACGTGTGCCCACATCAGGAACGGCAGGCCCGTCATCGTCGTGCTCCCTGCGTGGCGAGGTCGAGCGCGATCTTCCATCCGAGCTCGGCGACGCGATACGGCTCCGAGCCGGCCGCGATCGCGTGATTCGACACGGCTTGTTTCGACACGCGGAGTTTCTCGGCGATCTCCATCTGCGTCTGCCCGGAGCGAAGGAGAGCGACCACGGCGCGTTGACGTTCGGTCATGCGTTGCCGGACGTACCTCAGGACCTGCGCGTAGCCGGTCAGAACGGTGTCGTACGTGCCAAATCCTTCGAATACGCCTCCGAGCAACTTCCGGCTGCGCGCGATCGTGATGGCCGCCCGCGCGGCGTGCAGAACAGGGCCGTCGATGTTCAGCGCCACGCGCTGCAGCGGTGTATGGAGCCTCCCGAACCCGAAGCCAAGCCTCACATCGCGCTGGCGATATTCGGTCTCGATCGTCCAGACGATCTCCGGGATTGCCTCGGCGTTCGACAGTAGCCCCTGAAACTCGTCGCCGAGAGTGATGACGAAGCGCGAGGCGATGTCACGGCGGAAACGCCGGTTGAGAACGGTGATGAGGCTTGCGAAGTCGCGCTGCGCCTTTGCGCGCTTCGCTGCCGCGAGAGCACGCGAGTGAACCATGTCGCCGATGACGGCGGTCCATGTAGACGCTTTGGCACGCGCGGCCATGTCAACATCTTAAGCTTGACTGGCGCGTTGTCAAGCAAAAAGGGTTGACTAAGGCGATGACAAGCCACAGGGGTTGACCGGTCTACGCTGCCTCTTCGTTGCGCGTGTCGCTGGTGATCTTTCCGTCGCGGATCTCGACTCTTCGGCTGGCGCGTTTCGCGAGCGCCGGGTCGTGGGTGATGATCACGAGGGTGCGGCCCGTCTTCCAGAGCTCCTGGAAGAGGCCCATGACGTCCGTGCCGGAGCTGGTGTCGAGGTTTCCGGTGGGCTCGTCGGCGAGGATGATGTCGGGGTTCATGGCCAGCGCGCGGGCGATGGCGACGCGCTGCATCTGGCCGCCGGAGAGCTCGGTCGGCTTGTGATCGACGCGGTCGCCGAGACCGACTTTGCCGAGGAGCTCGATCGCGCGCGTGCGGCGCTCCTTCGGGCTCACGCCGCCGAAGAGCATCGGCAGCTCGACGTTCTCCTGCGCGCTGATGTGTGGCAGCAGATTGAAGTTCTGGAAGACGAATCCGACGCGGCGGTTGCGGATCTCGGCGAGCGTGTCGCGGGTCACGCCGGCGACGTTGTCTCCACCGATCGAATACGTGCCTTCGGTCGGCGTGTCGAGGCAGCCGATGAGATTCATGAGCGTCGACTTGCCGGAGCCGGACGGGCCGACGATGGCGACGAACTCGCCGGGGAAGATGTCGAGGTCGACGCCCGAGAGCGCTTCCACCTTCACCTTGCCGGTGTCGTAGACCTTGCGGATGTTCGCCATCGCGATGATCGGCTCGTTCTTGCTCATGCTCTCCTCATTCATAGCGCAGCGTGGAAGCGGGATCGATGCGCGCGGCGCGGCGCGCGGGGAAGTATCCGGCCAGGAGGCCGATCAGGCCGAGGATCGCCGACGTGGCGATGCCGATCGCCGGCGACAGGGTCGGGCGTCCGAGGAACGACATCACCTGGTTGCCCTCGATCGGGAGGTATGTAGCCGCGGCGACGAACATCGTCGCGATGATGATGCCCAGCGCGCCGCCGATGAATGTGTACACCAGCGCCTCCAGCACGAACGGCCAGATGATCCAGGACGCCTTTGCGCCGAGGGCCATCTTCACGCCGATCTCGCGGGTGCGCTCTTTGATGACCGCGAACATGATGTTGGCCACGCCGACGCCGCCGATGAGCAGCGTGAGCGCGCCGACGATGCCGAGGAACATCTGGATGCCGGTGGTGATCATGCGGTTGATCTTCGCGCTCTTGACCGTGTCCCAGGTGCCAAACGCGCGGTCGTCGGTCGGGTCGTAGCCGAGCTTCGGCCCCATGACCTCGTTGAATTTCTTCAGCGCGCCGGTCATGTCCTCCGGCTTGTGCGTCTCGAGGAGGACATTGTTCAGACGCTCTCGTCCAAACTGCGCGCGGAAGGTCGTGATGGGAATCGTCCCGTGCGAAGCGTCGGGACCGCCGTACGTTCCCATCTGCGTCTTGTGCTGCATCACGCCGATGACGAGATAAGGCGCGTTGTTGACCAGGATCGTCTTGCCGACGGGGTCCTCTTTGTCGAAGAGGTCCGTGGCCATCTCGTCGCCGAGGAAGATGACCCGGCGGCGCTGCTGCTCGTCTTCCGGCGAGAGCCAGCGTCCGCCGGCCACCGTGTAGTGCTTGCGCGCTTCGCCGTATTGCCAACTCACGCCGATCACGCGGTTGTTGACGGTCTTCCCGCCGTATGCCACCGGCGTGCGCCAGGAAACGATCTCGCCGATGACGGACTTGAGCTCGGGCAGGCGGCTGCGCATGAACTCGAGGTCGTCCAGGCGCGGACGCACCGGCCGTCCCGGCGGGAGGCCCTTGTATGCCTTGGTCGTCTCGCCCGGCCAGAGCACGGAGATGTTCTCGCCCATCGCGCGACGGTTTTTGTCGAGCTGGCGCTTGAGGCCTTCACCGAACGCGAGCAGCAGAAGGATCGCCACCGTTCCCCACGCGATCGCCGCGATGGTGAGGAACGCGCGCTTCTTCTGGAGCTGGCTGGCGCTCGCGAAGAGGGAGAGGATGACGTGCAGGTCTCTTTTCATGGTGCTGAGTGCGGGGTGCTGAGTGCTGAGTGCTGAAGGGCGGGCGTGACTCAGCACGCAGCACCCAGCACTCAGCACCGGTTCATAACTTCATTGCCACCACCGGATCCAACCTCGATGCTTCTCGAGCGGGGAAATACCCCGCGATCAATCCCACAAGTCCAAGCGCGAGCGACGTCAGGATCGCGACGACGGGGGAGAGCTCCGGCGCGCCGATGTACTCGATCGCGCCGGCGGTCAGGGGATTGCGCGGGAAGATCCAGCAGAGTCCCCAGGTGATGGCGAAGCCGATCGCGCCGCCGAGGGCGGTCACGAGGAGGGTCTCGAGGAGGAACTGCGAGAGGATCCATCGCTGCTTCGCGCCGAGGGCCATCTTGATGCCGATCTCGCGGGTGCGCTCCTCGACGATCACGTTCATGATGTTCGAAACGCCGATGCCGCCGACGATCAGGGTCAGCACGCCGATGATGCCGAGGAAGGCGTTGAACGAGAGCATGAAGATGTCGAAGAACTGGAACTGCTCGGTCGTGTCCCAGATCGACAGCGCTTCCTTGTCGTTCTTGTCGAAGCGCAGGCGGTTGCCGAACGCCGTGCGCACGCGCTCGAGAAAGGCCTTGCTCTCGCTCGCATCCACGCCCTGCATGACGATGTTGTCGACGTACTTGTCGCCCGTGAGCGCGCGGAAGGTGGAGGAGGGGATGAACCCCTTCTCCTTGTCGCGGCCGCTGTAACTCGAGTCCTGCGGCTTCGCTTTCAGCACGCCGACGATGGTGAACGGAGACTGATTCAGAAGCACCGTCTTCCCGATGGCGTCGGAGTCGCCGAAGATGTTCGTCTTCAGTTCATCGCCGATGAAGACGACCCGCCGCTGCGTGCCGTCGTCGATCGGATTGATGAAGCGCCCGCCCATCTCCGGAATGAGGTTGCGCATCTCGCCGAACTCGGTGGTGATGCCGGAGATGTCGACGGAGATCGTCTTCGTGCCGTAGTCGAGGCGCATGGAGGTCATGTACTCGCCGGACACGCGCTTGAGTCCCGTGATCTCGGTGCGGATCGCGGCGAGGTCTTCTTCCGCGACGCGCAGCCGCCGTCCCTTGCCCAGTCCCTCGTAGGGAATGGAGGTGAGCCCCGGCCAGATGATGACGATCCGGTCGCCGAGGCCCGCGGTGTTCTTGATGAGCTGCTTGTGCAGTCCCGTGCCGAACGCGAGCATCAGACTGATCGCAACCGTCCCCCACACGATCCCGAAGATCGTGAGGAACGTACGCAGTTTTTCGTTGCGCACGTCGCGGAAGAGCTGGCGGAAGACGTCTTTGAAGGTAACCATGATCGACTCGACGACTTGTCGGCTAGGAAATTTCTTTCGGCGGCCGCTCCACGACCTTCGCGCCCTTCTCCAGGCCGCTCACGACTTCGACGTTGAGGCCGTCGGAGATGCCGGTCTTGATCTCCTTCTTCGTCGGTTCCTTCTTCGGATCGGCGGAGGGGAGCTCGACGAAGGTCTTCTTGCCGCCGTCTTCGAAGAGCACGAGGCGCTCGGGGAGGACGAGGACGTCTTTCTTCTCGCGGATGATCACGTCGGCGTTCGCGGAGTAGCCGGCGCGGAGGGTGATCTTCTGGCCGGGATCGAGCTCGATCTCGACGTCGAACAGCGTGGCGCCTTCCTTCTGCTGCGCCTGCGGGGCGATGCGCTGGACCTTGCCGGTGACGACGTCAGTCGGGAGAGCGCCGACCTTGATGCGCGCGGTCATGCCCATGGAGAGCTTGCCGACGTCGATCTCGTCGACGGTGCCTTTGAAGATCAGGTCGGACATGTCGGCGATGGTCGCCATCTCGGTGCCGGGCTGGTAGGACGTGAGCGGAACGATCGGGTCGCCCTCGTTCACGAGGCGCGTGAGCACCGTGCCGGCGGCCGGCGCGCGGATGATCGATTCCTGTGCGCTGCTGGTGGAGAGATTGCCGCGGCGCGTGAGCTGGCGATCCTGCTGCGCTTTGTTCAGCGCGACCTTCGCGAGCTCGTAGCCTTCTTTCTTCGCCTCGACGTCCGACTTCGGCAACACGCCGCCGCGGGAGAGCTCGAGGGCGCGGTTGTAATCACCCTCCGCGCGCCGGAACGACGCCTCCGCGGACTCGACGCGGCGATCGACCTCGGTGACTTCGAGAGGAGTCGGCGTCGGCGCGATCTCGAACAGCGGATCGCCGGCCTTCACCGTATCGCCGACCTCGACCATCGCCCTGCGGACGATCCCCGAGATCTTCGACTTCACCTGGAACTTCTGGCGGGGCTGGATCTGGCCGACGGCGACCGCCTTCTCGACGATCGTCCCCTGCGTGACCTCGACTTCCTTCAACCCGCCGTCTTTCTTCTGCCCGTTGCGAACGAAGGCGTAGACCCCGACCGTGCCGAGCGCAAGGACGATCAACAGGACGAGGATTTTTCCCAGTCTGGACATGACGTAGCTCTCCTGACAAAGCCTGTTACGTGACGAAGTACGAAAAGTTGCGGAGAAGGTTAGGGGTCGGGCGCCCTCTTCATACCGGACGGCCGTCCTGAAAATGATGGTAAATCAGGAACAACCGAAAGCCGCCTATCCGTCTATACTGCCAGCAATCGTCCACCTCGACCGGCGCATCTCTCTGACGCCGAAGATCCAATCACAAAAGGAGCATCTCGATGCGTGTCTTTCTCTCGAACTCGACGGCCCACCGGCTCGTCGCCATGGTTCTCATCTATCTCGTCGCATTCAGCCCCAGCGCATTCGCTTTCAAGCAGGGCATCCACGAGAACATCACCGAAACGAAGCTGCAGAGCTCGGGCTTCAGCCAGAAGTCGGCCAATGTGGTCGGCGACGCCAACTGGTACACCGACATCTACGAGCAGACCAACACCGCCGCGCACTTCGACGACGAGTCGCTGGCCGCGGGTGGGGCGCGCTTGCGCGGCAAGATCGACAGCATCATCCAGAACCTCGCCAACTGTCAGAAGGACGAGGCGCTGAAGGAGATGGGTCGCGCTCTGCACACGCTGCAGGACTTCTACGCGCACTCGAACTGGGTGAACCACTGGGGTGGCGTGAACAGCGGCATCTACACGATGCCCAACCCGCCGTCGAGCCTCTCCTGCTCGCCGCCCACGTTCGCGCCGGCAGGTGTGACCACAGGCTACTTCAGCCTGCCCGGGTATCTCTATCCGTCGCCGTTCATCACTCAATGCGCGAGCACACCCTCGAACAAGTGCTGCCACAAGGATCTGAACAAGGACGACGCCGGTCGGCCGTTCCACAGCCCCGCGCGCGCGTCGGCCGAGGCCGCGACGACGGAGTTTTCGCAGCGCGTGGAGACGGAGATCCGCTCGCGTCATCCCGGCGCGAGGGGCGAGGCGATGATCAAGCTGCTGAAGAAGGATCAGCGTGACATCGCGTTCGTGATCGACGACACCGGCAGTATGTCCACCGATCTGGCTGGCGTGAAGGCGACGGTGAATTCGCTCGTCGACTCGATCACGGCCGGCGACGAGTCACCGCGCTTCTCGCTCTATACGTTCAAGGACAGCACGACTTTCCGCGGCACGACATGCGATCCCGTGGAGATGAAGGCGAAGGTCGCGCCGTTGTTCGCGTCGGGCGGCGGCGACTGCCCGGAGATGGCCAACTCCGCGCAGCTGCAGGCGGCACAGACGATTCAGAAGGGCGGTCAGATTTTTGTGGCCACGGACGCCTCCGCCCGCGACCCCCAGGTCGCGCCGACGCTCCTGTCCGTCGTTCAGGCGAAGAACATCAACATCAGCGTGATCCTGACAGGGAATTGCACCTCCGACTCGGCGTTCGCGCCGGCCACGGAGGGTCATGAAGACTTCGATGTGGCCGCCACGGCCACCCCGGTCATCCCTCCCGGCGATCTGACGTCGTCGTCGTCGCAGCGAAGCTTCGGCGCGCTGGCGGCGCTTTCGGGCGGCATGCTCTTCCGCGTCACCCGCGCCGAGTTCCCGCTTGCGGCGGACGTCATCCTGAACCGCACTCGTCCCGAGAACGCCGACGTGCTCTATGCCATCGACATCTCCGGTGCGGGCGGCAAGTCGTACAGCGTGCCGGTCGACTCGGCGCTCGAAGACGTGACGTTCGTCGTGAGCCGGTTGCAGGCTACGGGAACGTTCGCGCTGACGTTGAAACGGCCCGACGGCAGCGTTGTCGCGGCAGGCGATCCGGGTGTGTCGTTCACCACGATCTCCGGCGTGCGCGCAGTGAAGGTCATCGATCCGGTGGACGGCAACTGGACGCTGGACGTCGCGGGCACGGGCAAGTTCGTGGCCAGCGTGTTCGGCAAGAGCGAGTTGAATCTCACTCGCTTCAGCTTCCTGCAAGCGCCGGTACTGCAGCGCCCAGAGGTCGATTTCACGCCGCTGCCGGGCCTCCCGATTGCGGGAGAGACGACGACGGGTGAAGCGCGCGTGAGCGGAGAACGCTCCAGCGTTTCGTTCGGCCTGCGCAATCCCGATGCAACGGTGATCGAGCCGCTCGCGCTCGACGAAGCTCGCGAGAACGTCTATCAGGGCGACGTCGTCGCACCGCCGACCGATTTCCTCGTTTACGCCAACGGCATCGACATCAACGGACAGTCGTTCCAGCGTGTGTTCCGTCAGTTCTTCAAGGCGCAGACGGTTCGCGTTACGCCGAAGCAGCTCTTCCAGAGCGTGGCTCCGGGCGCGTCGGCGACGTTCGAGTTCGATGTCACGAATCTCTCGCCAACGGCGATGACGTACGTCCTCTATCGCAACTCCGCGAGCGGATATCCCGTCAGCGGTCCCACTTCGCTGAGCCTCGCCGCGGGCGAGACGAAGACCGTCTCTTTGACCGTGACCGTGTCCGCGTTTGCGCTGCCGGGCAGCGAAGATCCGCTCTCGCTCGTCGTTACCAGCACTTCAGACCCCGGCGTGACGAACAACGCCGTCGTCTCGACCCTCGTCACGTCGAGCAATCTTCCGCCGGATGTCTCCGGCGCCACTCCGTCGAAGGACCGTCTGTTCCCGCCAAACGGCAAGTTCGAGGAGATCGACATCGAGAACGTGGTCGATCCCGACGGAGACGATGTGACGATCACGATCGACACGATCCTCCAGGACGAGCCCGTCGATCTCATTGGAGACGGCAGCACCTGCCCCGATGGCGGTGGTGTCGGTACGCCGACGGCGATGTTGCGCGCCGAGCGCTCGGGTGGGGGCGACGGACGCGTTTACGAGATCGCCTTTACCGCCAACGACGGCCGCGGCGGAACGGCCAGCGGAACGGTTCGCGTCTGTGTGCCGCACGACATGGGCGGCGGAAACGGCAACTCGTGTGTCGACTCCGCGGTGCGTCATGACTCGACAGTCTGTCCCACGCCGTAGATGATGAGACTCGAGGCGCCGCCGCTTTTGCGGCGGC
>DASYGV010000066.1:0-27592 GCA_035999335.1 Thermoanaerobaculia bacterium
AACGATGAGCGATGAACCAAGTGTTCATCGTTCATCGCTCATCGGTCATCGCTCGTACCGCTCCTCCGGTCCCCACGGAGGAGAAGATGAACGAGCAACGCAAGAGAGTCACGGTCCCTGCTGTGCGCGCGATGAAAGGCAAGTCGCGCGTGGGCATGCTCACCGCCTACGACTATCCCAGCGGCAGGATCGCGGATGCCGCGGGCGCGGACATCATTCTCGTCGGCGATTCCCTCGGCATGGTCGTCCTCGGGTATCCCGACACGCTCAGCGTGACCGTCGACGACATGCTCCACCACACGCGCGCCGTCGTACGCGGCTCGAAGTCGTCGCTCATCGTCGGCGACATGCCGTACCTCTCGTATCACGTGTCGGTCGAGGAGTCGGTCCGCAACGCTGGCCGCTTCATTCAGGCGGGCGCGCACGCGGTGAAGATCGAGGGAGCGAAGCCGTCGCGCATCAAAGTGATCGAGTCGATTCTCGACGCGGAGATTCCGGTGATGGGCCACATCGGCCTCACACCGCAATCCGTCAACGCCCTCGGCGGCTTCAAGCTGCAGGGGAAAAACGCGGACGCCGCGCGCCACCTCCTCGACGAGGCGGTCGCGCTCGAACGCGCGGGCTGTTTCTCGATCGTGCTCGAATGCGTTCCCTCCGAGCTCGCGGCGATGATCACGGAACACGTCGCGATCCCGACGATCGGCATCGGCGCCGGCCCTTCGTGCGACGGGCAGGTGCTCGTCTTCCACGACGTCCTCGGCATCTACGACGGCCACACGCCGAAGTTCGTCCGCCAGTACGCGCACATCGCGCAGGACATGCAGGCCGCGTTGGAGGCGTACCTCGCGGACGTGCGCAGCGGCGCGTTCCCTGACGAGGAGAAGGAGTCCTTCCACATGGCCTCGGACGAGGAGCTGAAGCGGCTGTACGCGTCCATGGACGACGGCGGGGTGGTGGTAAAAATCCCGCGATGAAGGTCGCGAGCACCATCCACGAAGTTCGCGAATCCGTCCGCGCCGCGCGCATGCACGGCGCGACGATCGGCTTCGTGCCGACGATGGGCTTCCTCCACGAGGGTCATCTCTCGCTGATCGAGACCGCGCGCGCGGCGGGAGCGGCGTTCGTCGTCGTCTCGATCTTCGTGAATCCGAAGCAGTTCGGTCCGAACGAAGACTTCGCGCGCTACCCGCGCAATGAAGAGCGCGATCGCGAGATGCTCGAGAGCGCCGGCGTCAATCTGCTGTTCCTTCCGCCGGTCGAGGTGATGTATCCGCCGGCGGGCGCTTCGACATCGGTCGTTGTGAGCGGTGTGGCGAGACCGCTGGAGGGCGAGCGCCGCCCCGGACACTTCGAAGGCGTGGCCACGGTCGTGGCGAAGTTGTTCAACATTGTGCAGCCCGATCTCGCCGCGTTCGGACGCAAGGACGCGCAGCAGTGCGCGGTGATCGAGCGGATGGTGCACGACCTCGACATCCCGCTGCAGCTCGTGTTCGGCGAGACCCTGCGCGAGCACGACTCGGTGGCGATGTCGTCGCGCAACAGCTACTTGTCGGCCGAGGAGCGGGCGAAGGCGCCGGTACTGCATCGCGCGTTGCGCGCGGGCGAAGAGGCGATCACGCACGGCATCCACGAGGTCTCGGAGATCGAGAGGCTGATGCATCGGGTCGTTGCGGAAGAGGGAGGCGTCGACGTCGACTATCTCGTGGTCGTCGATCCGCTCACGTTCGAGGCGCCGGTGAATTTCAATCGCGACGTGCTCGTCGCCGGCGCAGTGCGCGTCGGCCGCACGCGTTTGATCGACAACGTGCGGGTTAATAGGACAAATAGGACGTAGAGGACCTATAGGTCGTATGAGTCCTATTCGTCCTATTAACCCGCCCTTCCGAAGTCGATGAAGCCGCGCTCGATGTCCACCTCGAGCAGCTTCACGCGCACGCGGTCGCCGATGTCCAGTCCGTCCCAACCGCGCACGAGCTTCCCTTCGATCGGCGGGCGGAAGATGCGCACCCACGTGCCTTTCTGCGAAGCGCCGGTGACGACGCCGTCGAAGTGCTCGCCCTCCCGGCCGGAGAGCATGCACGCCGCAGCGGCTTTGCGCACGGTGCGCTCGACTTTGTTCGCCGCGTCTTCCTGCGCCGTGCAGTGCTCCGCGAGCTCGGCCAGCTCGTCGACGCTGTACGGAGGCTTGCGCCCGTCGAGCGCGCACTTCACGAGGCGATGCGTGATGAGGTCGGGATAGCGGCGGTTCGGCGCGGTCGAGTGCGTGTAGTCTTTCACCGCGAGGCCGAAGTGTCCGGTCGATTTGTCGCCCGGCTCCTCGACGACGTATTCGCCCGCGCCCATCGCCTTCACGATCGACAGCGAGAGATCGGGGAAGCGCATCGGGTCGGCCTTCCTGCGGCGCTTGAGGAACTGCTCGAGCGCGATGGGGTCGGGCTCGGGCGGCAGGCGTTCGCCGAGGTCTTCGGCGATGCGCTCGATGCGGTCCCAGCGCTCCGGCGAGCGGACGACGCGTCGGATACTGGGGAGCTTGTGGCCTGCGAGGAAGCGCGCGGTCGTGCCGTTCGCGGCGATCATGAAGTCCTCGATGAGAAGACGCGCGTTGTTGCGCTTCGCCTGGCGGAGGTCGACGACCTTCCCGTCGCGGATGACCGGCCGCGCCTCGATGGTCTCGAGATCGAGCGCTCCGTTCTGGTGTCGGAGATCGCGCATCTTGTCCGCGATGCGATCCTGCAATCGGAGCGTATCGGCGAGACCTTTGACGCCGCGCATGTTCTCCGGCTCGTCGTCTTCACCGTCGAGCCACGCGGCCACGCGGTCGTAGGCGAGCTTCGCGTGGTTGTGCACGCGTGCCCGATAGACGTCGCCGTCCGTGCTGGTTCCGTCCTCGCGAACCAGCATCTCGATCACGACCGCGACCCGGTCCTCTCCTTCATTCAGCGAGGTGAGGTCGGTGGAGAGTTTCTCCGGAAGCATGGAGAAGACTTTTGCCGCGGTGTAGACGGAGGTGGTGTTGTGGCGCGCGTGACGGTCGACGGGCGTGTCTTTGCGCACGAGCGCGTCGACGTCAGCGACGGCGATGAGAATCCGAGTGTCGCCATCGCCCCGATCCTCGGCCCAGGTGAGCTGGTCGAGGTCGCGCGAGTCGTCGTTGTCGATCGAGCACCAGGGAAGATCGCGCAAGTCGCGGGCGTCCTCGTCGCGCGCCGGCGCGTGGATCTCGTCGACCTGATTCAGGACCGCGCGGTCGAAGTCCGGCTTCAGTCCTTTGTCGACCATGGCGTCGTGCGCGATCTCCACGAGGAGCTGTTCGTGCTTGCGATTCATGCGCGGGGAGGCTATCACCAAGCGATGCAACTCGCTCCCGCCGGCGACCGGGCCGTGCTCGTCGAGCTCGGCGATGTGACCGCGGACGAACTGCACGCGGTGAACGCGCGCGTGCGCGAAGTTCCGGGTGTCGTTCGCTCAACGCCGGGACACTCATCGCTCTACGTAATTTTCGAGGGCGCACCCGATCTTCGAGCAATCGAGGCCGCACTCAACAGTACGGGCAACGGGCAACGGGTCACGGGCAACGCCGTTCACGAAATCCCAGTCGCCTTCGACGGCGCCGACTTCGCCGAGTTCCTCGTACATGCACGCGTCACGCGCGAGGAGTTTCTGTCCCGCGTCGTGAACGTGCGTCTCATCGCGCGCTACCTCGGATTCCGCGGCGGCTTCGCGTACCTCGACGGTTGGCCCGCGGAATGGGCGATGCCGCGGCGCGCGACTTCGCGTCCCGTCGCGCGCGGCTCGTTTGCGATCGCGGGAAACGTGGCTGGGTTCTATCCGATCGACACGCCGGGTGGATGGAACGTGCTCGGAAGGACGGACGTGGATCTCGAGAACGCGATCGCGGCGGGAGACGAGGTGAGTCTTCGAGTCGTCGAGTCTTCAAGTCTTCAAGGGCGAGTTTCTCGGCGACTCGACGACTCGAAGACTGGTCGACTGCCTTTCGAAATCACCGCGCCTCTCGCGAAATGGACCGACACTCCCTTCGACGACATCGCCGCCGCGCTGGCGAATCGCGCCGTCGGCAACGACCCGCGCGCGGCAATCCTCGAATGCCCGATGGTGGGTCCGCGCATCCGGTTCACGCACGACGCGGTGATCGCGTGGTGCACGCCCGACCTGAACATCACCACCGAACACGTGAAGTCAGGCGACGAACGCGCATTCGGCAGAATCACGAACGGCCTGCGCGCCTATCTCGCGATTGGGGGTGCGGGCTTCCAGCCCGCACCAGCCGGGCTGGAAGCCCGGCCCCCTTTCCACGTCATCCGCGCAATGAACGGCCCGCACGACCTCGGACTCACAACCGTCGAATGCGAAGTCACCCCGCAACTCGATCGCGTCGGCATCCGTCTGCGTCCCTTGCGCGCGCTCGACGTCCGCATCCCCGCGGACCTCAAAAGCATCGGCATGCAGTGCGGAACGGTGCAGCTCCACCCCGACGGAAGTCTGGTGGCGATGGGGCCGGATCACCCAGTCACCGGCGGATATCTCCAGCCGATGACCGTGCTCTCGACGGAGCGGTGGAAGCTCGCCCAGCTCGCGCCGGGCGAGCGCATCACCTTCGTTCTGTCTGCCCCGCCCGAAAGTTAGCCTCGCAGCAGCCGTACGTGCCCAAGGCTAGGCCAACCAGCGCAGCCGGCCGTGCCGGCTAAGTGCCGAACTCGTAACCCGAGCGCGCGACGACTTTGAACTCGGGGTTCTTCAGCGACACGTTGACCCTCTGGAATCCCTTTTCGCCGCGCGGTTTGCGCGAGCGATAGGTCACCAGGTAGTAGCCGGCGTTGGCTTGCTCGACCTTCTTCACGACCGGCTTGAAGCTCGTCGAGAACTGGTAATACTCGCCGCCGGTCTCGTTCGCGAGCTCGCTCAAACGCTGATGGTACAGCGGCGTCGTGTTGACCTCGGGATCGAGCTGCCGCTGGAGTTGCACGCTGTACACCGACACGTTTGCGGCGTTCAGAGACTGCAGCGCGGGATCGAGATGGCTGCTGCGGTTCATGATCATTCCGCTGCGCACGGTCTCGCCGATGTCGACGATGCCGGGCGAGAAGAGCACGAGGTTCTTCCGCGCGCGGATCGGCCGCATGGCCTCCGCCAGAATGTCCAGCGCCTGAAAAACGGATCCGGTGCGCTTGTTCATCGACGGCTTGTCGATGCTGCGCATGATCGAAGGACCGTCACCCGCCGCCGCCTCGACGACACCTTTGCCGAAACGCGCGGAGTCATTGAGAGCGCTCTCTAGCTGCGCCTTGTCGCTGGTGAAGTCGCTCCAGACCTTGAGCCGCACGTCGTGTCCGACGATGGCGACGAGGTCGTTCTCCTTCATGTCCTGGCGAATGAAGTCGCGCACGGCATAGCGAGCCTGCGTGAGCTGATCGAAAAGGATGCCCGGATCCTCGGGCTTGTCGAAGAAGAAGATGAAGTAGCGGTCTTCGCGCACCTGCTCGACTTTGAACGGAGCGCTTTCCTCGCGGGTGTCGAGCAGGCGGCGGTTGGTGAAGTAGTCGACGGAGTCGACTTCCTGAGCGACGCCGTTCTCTTTGATCACGAAGTCGTCTTTGCTCAGGCCGAGGATCTGGTTGCCTCTCGAGTCGGTGACGATGACGTCGAGAAGGACCGCGTTGACGTCGATCTTCTCCTCGAACTGTTGTGCAAACCCCGGCAGTGCCAGCGCCAGCAGGGCTACAACGATGGCGAAACGTCTCATTGGACTGCCTCCTTATTGATCCGCAACGGGAGTTCGGAAGACGCGATTCCGTGCGTCACCGGAATGAAACTGTTGGGTGTGCCGTTAGTTTGACCGCTTGACGGGATTCGCCTAGAATCCGCGCCTCGCGCCGCGATCCCTCGCGGCTTCGCTGGACATCATCGGGGCATAGCTCAGCCTGGTAGAGCGCACGGTTCGGGACCGTGAGGTCGGAGGTTCAAGTCCTCTTGCCCCGACCAGTCGGCACGGCCGACTGCGCTGGTTGGCCCAGCCTTCTTGGAACCCTACTAACTAACGATGCCACTCGACGTCTGCGCGGCCTGCGCGCGAGTTGGCGAACCGTGCGGCGACGAACAGGTAATCCGACAATCGGTTCAGGTACGCGATCGTCGACAGCGTGGCGGGCGACTCATCGCTCAGCGCAACGACGCGCCGTTCCGCGCGGCGGCAGACTGTGCGCGCGACGTGGAGATGCGCCGCGGCGAGTGAGCCTCCGGGGAGGATGAAGTTCGTGAGCGGCGCGAGCTCGCGCTCCATCGCATCGATGCTCTGTTCGAGCTCCGCGATGCGTTGCGCGTCGACGCCCGCGAAGCGGCTCGTGCCGGGCGACGCGAGGTGCGCGCCGACGTCGAAGAGATCGCGCTGGACCTGTTCGAGCACGGCGTCGACTTCAGCCGGGATCTGGCTCGCTCGCGCGACGCCGAGGAAGGACGAGAGCTCGTCGACGGTGCCGTAGGCTTCGATGCGCGCGTCGTCTTTTGAAACGCGCGTTCCGCCGAACAGAGAGGTTTGGCCGAGGTCTCCGGTCTTCGTGTAGATCTTCAACGGAGTGCTGAGTGCTGAGTGCTGAGTGCTGAGATCGAAACCGGGTGACTCAGCACCCAGCACTCAGCACCCAGCACCTCACGCTTCGCTTTCTAGTTGCCGGATCCGTTCCTTAACGACCATCTCCGCGAGGTCCGGGATCACTTCCCAGGCGATGTTGCGGACGACCTGGTCGGACATCAGCTCGACCACGCGGCGCGCGATGCGGTCGACCTGATCGTCGGTGAGATCGGACGTGCGGATCGGGATGGCCGGCGCTTCGGGGACGAGTGCGGGTGGCGGTACGGCCGGTTCTTCCGGCTCGGCGATCGCCTCGGCGGCCGCTGGTGCGTCGGCGGCCAGGGGCGGCGCTTCGACCTCGGGCTCAGGCTCGCTGACGGTGTCGCCGAACGGCATATCTTCCGGTTCCGGCGGAACGAACGAAGGCACGGCTGCGGTCGAGAAGCTTTGGGGCAACGACTCCACGGGATCCGGCAGCGTCCATTCGGGCTCGGCGGGCGTTTCCCAGGTCTCAGGTACGGGTTCTGGTTCCGGCTCGGGCGCTGGTGCCATCGCCTGCAGGTCTTCGAAGCTCATCTTCTCGAATGCGCGGGTCTCGCCGCCCATCGCGGGCTGCTCATCCCACGGCGACGTCTCGGCCTGTGGCTCGGGCTCCTGCTCCGGCGTGGGCTGCTGGAAATCGGCGAACGAAACCTGCGGGAACGCTCGCGTTTCGCCGCCGCCACCGCTGCCGAACAGCGGCGCTTCCTCGGGCTGCTCGTCCCACGGCGACGCTTCCGGTGCGGCTGCCGCGGGCTCCGGTTCCGGTTCCGGTTCGGGAGCTGGTGCCGGCGCCGAATCCATCGTCGGGATGACTGCCTCGGTCGTCGCGGCGTCGTCGAAGCTCATGCGCGGAAACGCGCGGGTCTCGCCGCTGAACTCCTCGACCGGCGGCGGCGCGCCGAACGGATCGGCGTACGTCGGCTCGGGCTCGAGCGGCTGCTGCATAGACTGCAAGTCCTCGAACGACATCTTGCCGAACGCGCGGGTCTCGCCGCCGAGGTCCTGTTCGTCCCACGGCGACGGTTCGGCCGGGGGAGGAGGAGGAGGTGGTGGTGGTGACGTCTGCTGGAAATCGTCGAAGCTCATCTTCTCGAAGGCGCGGGTCTCGCCCGAGAACTGCGATTCGGCCGGCGTGTCGAACGGCATCTCCGTCGTGGCCTGCGGCGCGGGCGTCGCGGCGAAGATGTCGTTGTTGTGCGTGAACGCTTCTGGTGGAGAAGGGAACGAGCCGCCGGACGTCGTGAACGGCGACGGATTCAATTCCGGCTCGACCGGCGCCTCATCCATCCACGGTGATGCGGCCGGAGCGGGTGGCGGCGGTGGCGGTGGTGGAGGCGCAACAGGTTCCGGCGCGGGAGCCGCCGCAACCGGTGCGGGCGCGGACGCTGCCTGCGCGATGAGCTCTTCCACTTTGTGAATGAGGCTCTGCGATTCGAACGGCTTCGTGACCACCGCGTCGCATCCCGCCTTCTCGGCGCGATCCGGATCGAACGGCTCGAACGTGCCGGTCAGCAGCACGACCGGGATGTTCCGGTACTCCGGATGCGACTTCACGTATTCGCAGACTTCGTAGCCATTCTTCTCCGGCATGATGATGTCCGACAGGATGATGTCGGGCCGCATCTCGCCGAGTTTCACAATGGCTTTGGCGCCGTTATTGACCGCGGTGACCTCGTAGTCGCCGTCGCTGAACGTCAGCTCGACGACCTTCTGAATGGTGATACTGTCATCCGCTAGAAGGATTTTTTTCGGCATCGTTTTGCTCCGCTGGGGTCGCTCAGCAAGCTACCACGTACACCGAGACGCGACAAGAGCTTACGCATGGCTGAGCCCTTCCTGATCGTGGGTCATCGCGGCAGTCCGAAACGCATTCCGGAGAACACGATCGCGTCGTTCGACGAGGCCATTCGCGCGGGTGCCGACGGCTTCGAAACCGACTTGCGCCGCCTCGCCGACGGTACCGCCGTCCTCTTCCATGACGATGACTTGGTGGAGGAAGAGATCGAGTCGCTGACCCTTGCGCAATGCGTGGAGCGCGGATTGGCGCTCACGCGCGTCAGTGATCTTGCCCGCTACGCGGGCCGCACGAAGATGATCCTCGAGGTGAAGCGCGCGGGTTGGGAAGAGACGCTCCTCGAGCACGTCTCCGCGTGGCCCGACACTGTGATCGCATCGTTCGATCACTCGGTCCTCATGACGATGCGCAAGCTCGGCGCGACGATGCCTCTCGGGATGATCACGTACGGATTCATCGTCGATGTCGCGGAGTATGCGCAGAAGGTCGGCGCGGCGTGGGCCTTTCCGAACTATCACTATGTCGACGCGGAGATGGTGGCGTCGCTGCACGCGCGCGGGATCAAGGTCGTGCCGTGGTCGACGAACCGCCGCCGCGAGTGGGACCGGCTGCGCGATGTGGGATGCGACGGGATCATCACCGATCTCCCGGCGGAAGCCGTCGCGTGGAGAGACGGTTGAATTTGCTACACTTCCGCGCACTGTAGCCAGCACAGGGATGGGGGAGCCACGGACATGAAGACCTGGGAATACAAGATCATCAACGTCCGGTCGGAGAATTACTCGATGGATCCGCGCCGCGCGGAAGAGCTCAACCGCCTCGGCGACGAAGGATGGGAGCTGGTGAGCATCACCTCCATCAATTTCAAGACCGGCGCGACCGACCACATCGGCATGGTCTTCAAGCGGGAGAAGCAGCCGCAGAGCGCGTAGCGTCTATCAGTTTATCCCGCGCGCAGACGCGGGATCTCCGGTGCGGCCGCGTGGTCCGCGCCTCGAAGCAACGGCCTTCCGGTATCACCAGAGATCCCGCGTCTACGCGCGGGATAAACTGGAGACCTGATATCGTCGGCGCCCCATGGCGGAGCGCCCCTTCCTCATCCTCATCGTGATCGACGGCTTCGGCTGCCGCGCGGAATCCCAATACAACGCCATCGCCAGCGCGGACACGCCGCGGTTCGACGCGCTGTATCGCAATCACGCGTGGACGACGCTGGAAGCGTCCGGTCTCGCGGTCGGATTGCCCGAGGGGCAGATGGGGAACTCCGAGGTTGGGCATCTCAACATCGGGGCCGGACGGGTCGTCGATCAGGACATCGTCCGCATCTCCAAATCGATCCAGCATCACGAGCTCGAGCAGAATCCTGTTTTCGTCGACGCGGTGAAGAACGCGCGCAACGTGCACTTCGCGGGACTGCTCTCGGACGGCGGTGTGCACTCGCTGCAGGAACACCTGCACGGAATGATCGACGCGGCCTATGCTCTCGGCGCGGAGAACGTGTTCGTCCACGCGATCCTCGACGGCCGCGACACGCCGCCGAAGTCCGCGGAGAAATATCTCGGCGATCTCCTGAAGACGCGCGCGCACGTCGCGACGGTCATCGGCCGCTACTACACGATGGATCGCGACCACCGCTGGGAGCGCGTGCAGCGCGGCTACGACCTGATGACCCTCGGCGTCGGCACGGAGACCAAAGATCCGCTCGAGACGATGCGCCGTTTCTACGAGCAGGGCGTCACCGACGAGTTCATGGAGCCGATCTCCGTCGTGACCGCGGAAGGCGCGCACCTCGGCCGCGTCGAAGACGGCGACGCGCTGATCTTCTTCAACTTCCGCGCGGACCGCATGCGCCAGATCGTCATTGCGTTCAAGGACGAGCACTTCACGCCCTTCGAGCGCGCGGTTCACCCGAAAGCGAAGCTCGTGACGATGAACCGGTATCACGAGAAGTACGACCTGCCGGTGCTCTATCCGCCGGTGGCGATCCGCAACAACCTCGGCGAGGTGCTCTCGAATGCGGGCCTCACGCAGCTCCGCATCGCAGAGACGGAGAAGTACGCGCACGTGACGTTCTTCTTCAACGGCGGATCGGATACGCAATTTACTGGCGAAGACCGTCTGCTCGTGCCGTCGCCGAAGGTCGCGACGTACGACAAGAAACCGGAGATGTCGGTGTTCGAAGTGGCGGACAAAGTCGTCGAGGCGATCGCGTCGAAGAAGTACGACGCGATCATCATGAACATTGCCAACCCGGACATGGTCGGCCACACCGGCTTCATGGACGCGACGGTGGAGGCGGTGCACGACACCGACGTCGCGGTCGGACGCATCCTCGACGCGGTGGAGAAAGTCGACGGCGTTGCGCTCATCACCGCCGATCACGGCAACGCGGAGCTGATGTTCGATGAAAAAACCGGGCAGCCGCACACCGCGCACACGACCAACCCCGTGCCGCTGATCCTCTTCGACGCGAAGAAGCGTTACGGCGCACTGCGCAGCGGCGGCGTGCTGTCGAATGTCGCCCCGACCATCCTCACCATCCTCGGCATCGAAAAACCGGATGAAATGACCGCGGAGTCGTTGCTGTCGTGATGACGATCACTGTCATCCTGAGCCGGCGTAGCGCGGCGAAGGACCCCCTGATTCGAGCGTCCCGCGTGCAACCGGAGGAGGTCCTTCGCCGTCCGTTGGCGGCTCAGGATGACACCACATCATGATCCGCGAGCTCATCCTCGTCCGCCACGGCGAGACGCTGCACAACGTCAATCGCATCACGCAAGGCTGGAGCGACAGCGACCTCTCCGACCGCGGACGCGAGCAAGTCCTCCAGCTCGCCGAGCGCGTCAAACAGATGCAGCCGACCGCGCTCTACTCCTCGCCCCTCGGCCGCGCGATGTCCACGGCGCGCGCGATCGCCGACGCGACCGGTCTCGAGATCGTGCCGCTCGACGATCTTCGCGAGATGAACTACGGCCGATGGGAAGGGCGCGCGTTCCTCGACATCCGCACCGAGGATGAGGAGATCTATCACCGATGGATCGCGGATGAAGACTGTCCGTGCCCGGACGGCGAGTCCCACGCGGACGTGCGAACGCGCATGTTGCGGGTATTCGAAACCGTGAATTCCGAACGCCCCGTGCTGGTTGCGCACGGCACAGCCATTCGCATCGGCGCGATGGCGCTGTTGAATCTCCCGCTCATGTCCGCGCTGCGCTTCGCGCAGGACAACGCCGCGATGAACGTCTTCGTCTCCCGCGGCGACCAGTGGTTTTTGAAGGTCTGGAACTACACATGACGCAACGATGAGTGATGAGCGATGAACGATGAACAAAGGCCGGTCGGCGCCCCGTTCATCGTTCATCGTTCATCGTTCATCGTTTGTCGGAGCCATACATGATCCTCGAATCGATCCACGAACAACTGACAGAGACCCTCAAGACCAGAACGCTCGCGCTGTTCGGCCACGCCGTCGACCGCGTCGTCCTGCAGGCGCCGCCGAAGCTGAACATGGGCGATCTCGCGACGCCGCTCGCGCTCGAGCTGGCGAAGGCGCTCAAACGCAAGCCGCGCGAGCTCGCGGAGCAGCTCGCGAACGGGATGACCTTGCCGGCGCTCGTGGAGTCGGTGTCCGTCGAAGGCGCGGGCTATCTCAACTTCCGTCTCGACCGCGGCGGGTTCACGGCCGCGCACTATCGCGCGGTGATGGCGCCGCCTCCGCCGTCGGGCGAGCGCGTGATCGTCGAGCACACCAACATCAATCCCAACAAGGCCGCGCACATCGGCCACCTCCGCAACTCCGTCCTCGGCGACACCTACGTCCGCTGCTCGAAGTGGCTCGGCGATCGCGTGGAGACGCAGAACTACATCGACGACACCGGCGTGCAGGTCGCGGACGTCGTGGTCGCGTTCGAGCGCCTGGAGAAGAAGAGCCTCGCCGACGTCGCGGAGATGATCGAGACCAACCAGCGCTTCGACTACGTCTGCTGGGACGTCTACTCGAAGATGGCCCAGTACTACGCCGAGCATCCCGAGGCGCTGGAGTGGCGGAAGGAGACGCTGCATCGCATCGAAAATCAGGAAGGCGACACGGCGCAGCTCGCGAAGCTCATCGCGCGCGCGGTCGTGCGGCGCCATCTCGAGACCATGCAGCGCCTCGGCATCCGGTACGACCTCCTGCCGAAGGAGAGCGACATCATCCATCTGCACTTCTGGGATCGCGCCTTCGAGTTGCTGAAGGAAAAAGGCGCGGTCGTGCTGGAGGAGGAAGGAAAGCACAAAGGTTGCTGGGTGATGAAGCTCGACGATTCTGAACAGTTCGCCGGCATGAACGAGCCCGACAAGATCCTGGTGCGCTCCAACGGCACGGTCACCTACACCGGCAAAGACATCGCCTATCAGCTCTGGAAGCTCGGGCTGCTCGACCGCACGTTCGAATACCGCAAGTTCCCGTTCGAGTACCCGCTGTGGGAGACCACGCACGAGGGCGACGGCGATCCGTCCGCGCCGAAGTTCGGCGGCGCGTCGCGCGTCGTGAACGTGATCGACTCGCGCCAGGCCTATCTGCAGAAGGTTGTGAAGGAAGGCGTGCGCCTGGTCGCCGGCGAGAAGGCCGCGCACGCGTCGATTCACTATTCCTATGAGATGGTCGCGCTCACTCCTGCGACCGCAAAAGCCTTCGGTTGGCAGCTCTCGGACGAGGATGCGGCGCGACCGTGCGTCGAGATGTCGGGGCGCAAGGGCTTCGGCGTGAAGGCCGACGATCTGATGGCCGCGCTCGAGCAGAAAGCCGCCGACGCCGTGCGTGCAAACGCCGCCGAAGTCGCCGATGCCGACGCCCTCGGACGCCAGATCGCCATCGCCGCGCTGCGCTATTTCATGATCCGTTTCGGCCGCAACAAAGTCATCGCCTTCGACTTCGACGAGGCCCTGCGCTTCGAAGGAGACTCCGGCCCGTACCTGCAGTACTCCACGGTCCGCGTACAGAACATTTTCCGCAAGATGGCCGAGCGCGGCGTCGACCCCCGCCTCGAAGAGCGCGTCGTCGACGACCTCACCCTGACGCAGGGACTCACCGACGACATGTGGGAGCTGGTCCGCCTATCGGCGGAATTACCGGCCGCAATCCGCCGCGCCGTCGACTCCCTCGAGCTCTCGATCGTGACGCAGTACCTGCTCGACCTGGCCCAGAAGTTCAACAGCTTCTACCACAAGTACCCGATCCTCCCGGAAAAGGACGACGCCGAACGCCAGCGCCGCGCGGTGTGCGCGGAAGTGTTCCGCCGGACGATGGTGGGAGCGATGGAGTTGCTGGGGATCCCGGTGCCGGAGAGGATGTAGGAACGCCGCCGTCACGGCGGCTGGCCCGGCGGCGTCCTCGCCGCCGCTTCGGAGCGATCCGCAACCTCAAACTGACGATCTCCGTGAGAGCACTCGCCGCCGCGCCTGCGGACTGAAATCCGCACAGTCGGGCCGATGCCTGACGCATAAATCTCTATGCGAACACCAATCAGCTCATCTCGCAGAATTAAGCTCTATGCAACGCGGTCTCTACGTCGGCCTCTACAAGGGATGGAGTCCTTGCCATTCAACCGCATCCGAGGGAGCCTCGGTTGCATGAGCGAGCCGCCGAAACTTCTCGACCGCGTTCGGAGTGCGATCCAGGCGCGCAGCTTAGCGTGAGATCCGTTAGCGGGACGGAAATCAGGCGTGACTTCGACGTGTTTCCCGAGTATAAATAGACCATGTCAGCGTTCGACGTCCTCGACCGGCTCTTCCAGTTACCGAATCCGCAGATACGTACTGCGTTGGCTGGCCCACCCGCGTCCGATGAGCATCCTCTCGCCGCGGCAGCAGTCTCCGACGCCAAGGTCGACGCCCCGCCTGAAGCACCCACCACACCGTCTGATACCGAGAAGTGACCGGCGTTGTTCTTCTCGCATTCGTCGTTTACCTATTCCTTCCTCATATCGTCTTCAAAACGGCTGCTGAACTCTTCGTTGATCTTGGGCGAAAGCAGAATGCGTCGCAAGTCGAAGAGATCGTTGCAGCTGTCTTGCCGTCGAGTCTGTTGCACCTGCTGACGCTTGCAGCCTTTCGCTTATTCGGCGCCGTCACTTCGCTAAACCTTCCACCTGTCGATTCGTCATTGATTGCCACGGCAGCTTCTGGCGACAGCCAAAAGCTCACGACGCTATTCGCTGTGCCACAGATCTACTGGACAGCGGCATATGTCATCGTCCTTCTCGTGGTGGCAGCGGCCAATGGTGCGGCATACGGGCGCTCGCGGTACATCAAGGTTCTGGACTCCGCGGACGCGCGGCTTCACCCGGAGGCATTGCAGCATGTTCAAGATGTCAACCGCACCCGAGCCAGAATCCTCTTTGTGTCGACGTACATCTGGCACTTGATCTATGCCGAATACCACGTGGCACTACATCGTTGGGCTATCCTTTCCCCCTGGGTCTTCGTCAAGGCCAAGGAGGGACAACTCCTTCATGGGAGGTTCCTGCGGTACGACCGTAGCCGAAATGGTGAGATCGAAGCGATAACGCTAAGTCACGTCTCTCGATATACTCGCCTGAAGGTGAACGAGGTCCTTGCACGCGGAGTTAATCCTATATCCCGCCTAGAGGGCGAGATATACATCAAATGGGCTGAAATCGTTGATATCAACGTCACAACGCCGGTCAAGTTGAGCGAGTTGTGGGAGCAGTACGAACGTGAGAGGCTGGCGTCGAATAAATCTGAGCCCGCCGGCTAACTAACTAACTAACTAACTGCCAGCGCAACGCGCTCAACGGTACGGCTCGTTCCTTCGTCATAATATGTGCTCCATCCAACCACGATCGACCGCAGGACCAATATGACGAGCACGACGCCCGGGTCTGAGTACCCACCGCCGGCATTTCGATTTGCGGTTCGATTTCATGACGACAGACCGGCTTACTTTCGCGAGTTCAGCGGTCTCGACGGGGAAGCCGCGGGCCCAACCGAGTACCGTAGCCATCATGGCGATCGACCGCCCAAGGTTCCGAATCTGCCTCGCTTCGGCAATGTGACCCTTCATCGCGGCATCGTCGGCAGCGATTCGAAACTGTTGAAGTGGTGCGAACAGGCCCGAACGGTTCCTGTCGAGCGCAGCACCCTCACCGTTCAGCTCTTGAACGAGTCAGGTGCGATCACGACTGTATGGACTCTCAGGAACGCCTGGCCGACCAAGCTCGTCGTCACTGACGGCACGGAGAACGAAAGAGCCATCGAAGCGATGGAGCTGTCCTTCGAGTCCATCACCGTATCGCAGTGACCCGGTCGCTGGTTACGTCGAGGTAGGGATTTGCTCCCCTCGCGTCACTCCTTGGTATGGTCCGAAAAGATAGAGGGAGGAACGTATGGCCGAGAACAATCCCTTGACGGTTCAAAACGCGACGACGACCTCATACCAGTTTCAAGTCTCGTTCGGTGGGGATGTATTCACCCAGGACGTTGCCGGCGGTGATTCGTGGGTAGTGCCGGCGACGTTTCCCTGCGATCAATGGTTGACCGTGACAGTCAGCGATCAGGAAGAGAGCCTGAGCTACCAGGTGCTGAACGCGGTGCAGGTCATCTTCGACGCTGACACGCTCGGTTGCCTGGCGGGCGCCTGCGAAGGCGGCTGTCAGGTCAATCAGTCCTCGTAACAGCAGCCGTTCCTTCGTCTTCAACCGCCAACGACGACGTTGTGCAGCGCTGACACTTCCGGATCTCCGGCGTCGATGCCGAGTTCCTGAAGGATCGGCATGAGCGTCTCTCCGAACGCGAGGAACGATTGTTCGGAATTACTAAGAATAACTTGCAATCGCCCAGCTCGCGGGCTACTTTCGCCGCATGCGAGCGACCACCATCACGTTGTTCCTGGCCTGTCATCTGGCCGTGGCACACAACGGCCAAGCCATCGAATTTCCCGAAGACTACACACGACTGCTCATCCCGGTCACGGCAATTGCAGTGACGGGTGCGTACGGATCGGTCTGGACGACGGAATGGGCGATGTACAACGGCAGCGGTGAGAACCTCTACGTCATCGGCCCGTTTCCTTATCTCTACCTTTCGCCTCCAGTTCAAGACAACACCGTCGACCTCGGAGCGACGAAACGTCTGATCCTCAACGAGGCCGCTCCCGGGTTTGACGGCGCGTTCGTGTACGTGCCGACGGCCGACGTCGAAACATTGCCGATGTCTCTTCGCGTTCGGGATACGTCCGTCAACAGCCAGAGCTACGGAACCAGCATTCCCATCATCCGCCCCGCCGGCTTCAAACCCACGGTGCACCTCATCGACGTTCCGACCGACCCGGCCTATCGCACGATGTTGCGCATCTATGGAATCGGACCGGAGCCGCAGGTCGTACGACTCGAGATCTACACGCCGGACGGGCGGAGCCCGATCGAACAACGTGACGTCGTGCTCCATGTCCATGAGCGCGTAGGTCTGGAAGAAGTCCCCAGGCCGACGTACGCGCAGCTCGACCCGCTCTCCGACAGCGTACGAAATGCGGGGCAGAAGGTGAGGCTGGCGATCTCCGTGTCGGAGAGCGATGCCGCGACACGCCCGGTCTGGGCCTTCGTATCCATCTCCCACAATCAGACCCAGCAGGTGACGACAGTCGTTCCCTGACCTACTCCGTCTTCGCCCTCCCCATCAGCTCCACCGCATTGCGCCGCTTCGGCGCGTCGCGCAGCACGCGCTGCGCCTCCGCTAACGCGTCGTCGCGTTTGCCGAGGTCGAGCAGCAGCTCGCCGAGCAGCTCCCGCGCGGGGATGACCGCGCCGGGGGTGACGGGGTGCTTCTCCGTCGACGCCTCGAGATCGGTCGCGGCGCGCATCAGCTTCAAGGCTTCGTCGTCTTTCTTCTCCGCGCGCGCCATCCAGGCGGAGACCGCGAGGCGCTGGATCTCGACCTGGTCGGCCCAGTAGGCGTTTTTCTGATCGAGGAGCATCTGGCGGATGGCCGCGAGTCGCGTCGCAGCGGCGCGCGCGACGTCGAGGTTCCCCGAGCGCACGCCGCCGATGCCGCGCGCGAAGTGGATGTTCGCTTCCGCGTACGGCACCTTCGTCCAATCGACGACTGTCGGCACGGTGAGCGCGGCCGCCTCTTTCCACTGCCGGCGCTCGAGCGCGAATCGCGCGGGCACGGCGCCGATCGCGTACGCCGCGGCGAATTGGTTCGGGACGTTGAGCTTCGTCACTTTCCTGGTCTTCTCGACGAGCGCGCGCGCGTCGTCGATGCGTCCCTGTTGCAGATACGCGTAGACGAGGTAGTCGACCGCGTGGAGTTCGTCGAACGCGGTCGCGCCGGGCATCGTTGTGGCGACGTAGTTCCGCGCTTTCTCCGCCGACGCGAGGTTCGAGGTGATCGACTCGTCCCACAGTCCGAGGCGGGTGAAGATGTGGGAGGGCATGTGCAGCGCGTGCGGCGAGCCGGGGGCGAGCTTCGCGTAAACGCGCGCGGCCGGAAGCGCCAGCTCGGCGAGCTCGGGATAGTCGAAGCTGTGGATGAGGTAGTGCGCGACGCCCGGATGCTCCGGCTCCTCGGGCAGCACGCGATTGAGAATCGCCGCAGCCTCTTTCTGTTTCGAGTAGGTCTTGTCGTTCGGTGAGGCGACGCCGAGGAGCGAGAGTGCGTGGAAGATCGACGCCTCGCGGTCCTTCGGATGATCGCGCTCGAGCGCGGCCATCGCTCTTTCGTACGCGGCCATGCGCGTCATGTGATCGAGCTTGTCGGAGTCGGCGTAGAACGTCGCGATCGCGGCGATGTACGCACGCTCGCGATCGCTCTTCGCACCGGCGGCCTTCGCTTTCTCCGCCGCTTCGCGCCCCGTCTTCAATTCATCGCCGGTGGGTGGCGCCCAGATCGGGTGGAGGTTCGCCATGGCCACGCCCCACCAGGCCATCCCGCATTCGGCATCCGCCTCGGTCGCGAGCCGGAACGCCTTTTCGGCCTCGGCGTACCAGAAGGAGTGAATGAGCGCGACGCCGCGGTCGATCTCCGTCTGCGCCTTCGCACTGCACGAGGTCTGCAGGCGCGCTTTGCCGATGTTGCCGAGGTCCGGCGCGTCGTGGTGATGTTGATGCTGGGAGTGTGGATCGTCCGCGAGGACAGAGAGAGGAGCGAGAACGAAAAGCGCCGCGAGCCACCTGCGCATGGGAGTCTCCTTGTCGTGAGGTGCGAATTGTAGATCCATCCGATCGCGGCTGAAGCGCGTAGAGTACGCAAAAGGAGGATGGTCATGGCTCGGACTCTGGCACTCGCGCTTACGCTCCTGGTGTGCACTTCGCTCTTCGCGGCGGACTCGCCGTCGCTCTACAAACGTCTCGGCGGATACGACGCCCTCGCGGCGGTCACCGACGACTTCATCGGCCGGATGGCCACCGACAAGAATCTGTCGAAGTACTTCGCCGGGCACAGCAAGGAGTCGCTCGGTCGCATTCGCCAACTGGTCGTCGATCAGCTCTGCGCCGCCACTGGCGGACCGTGCATTTACATCGGGCGCGACATGAAGTCGTCGCACCAGGGGATGGGGATTTCCGAGGCGGAGTGGAACACTGCCGCGGGACATCTCGTCGCCACGCTCGACAAGTTCAAGGTGCCGGAGAAGGAGAAGGCGGAAGTGCTCGCCGCGATCTCGGGGCTGAAGAACGACATCGTCGATCAGAAGAAATAGAGGCTGGCGCGCGAGGGAACGAGGCGCGACGGAAATCAGGTTACAATCAACCGCCGCGCGGACCGTCCAAGCCGCGGGGTGTCCATCATGAAACACGATTTCCGCGATCTCGCCCTTCGCTCGCTCATCCTCGTTGCCGGTGGCCTGTCGGCCCTCCTGCTCGCGCTCAAGGGATATGGAGAGGCTCTGCCGGCCGTCGCCATCGGCGGCGCGCTCGGCGCGTTTTTCGCGACGCGCGTTCAGCAGACCAACCAGGAATGAGGGCGGGCTGAAGCCCACCCTACGTCAGACGGCGGCTTCCTCGTGCTGGCCGCCGTCCGCGCGGCGGACGTTTTCGGCCTGCAGTCCCTTCGGTCCCTGCTTGACGTCGAACTCGACCCGCTCTCCCTCGTTCAGGGTGCGGTATCCGCTCGCTTGAATTGCGGAATGATGGACGAACACGTCTTCACCAGTGTTGCGTTTGATGAACCCGTAGCCTTTGTCATTGTTGAACCACTTCACTACGCCAATCTCAGGCATTGTTTACCTCCGACGCCGCCGTGATGCTCGGCCCGGCGCGCCATGCGCGTCATTGCGGCCCGTCCTTTACTTATCGGGCTGCCAGACGAATTTTGCAATGCTCGGGCCGGATATCACCAGATCAGCGCGCGATTCAGGCCGATGCGCTGAAATCCGAGCGATTCGTAGAGCCCGATGGCGGGACGGTTGAAGTCGTTGACGAAGAGCGTGACTGTTTTCCCTTTTCGGCCGAGGTGACCGCAGACTTCGCGGAGGAGCTCGCGCGAGAGTCCGTGGCGCCGGTACTTCGGATGCGTCCACACACCCATGAGCTGCACCGCATCGGACGTGACCGCGGAGTATTCGGTCTTCGCGACGATGCGGCCGTCGACGATGCGGAGGATCGAGCGCTTCTTCTCGATCAGCTCGCGGATTCGCTCGCGATAGCCGGCGGCGTCGCGCTCCAGCGGATCGATCCCCACCTCCTCCTTGTGCATGGCCGCGCAGGCGGGAACGAGCTGGTCGAGGTCGCGCAGGACTGAGTAGCGCGATAGCAGGAGATCGGGATAGTCGAGTCGCCTGCGGAGCGCGTAGACCGGCTGGTTGAGGCGCACGACCGTCGGCGGATCGAGCCGCGTGCGGAGATCACCCCAGAGCGTTTCCACGAGATGCGCGGGCGAGATGATCGCGCGCACCGGGAGCATGCGCGCGAGAATGCGCTCGGCGAGGAACGAGATGGCGGTGTCGGTGATGTCTTTCGGCACGGCCGCATCGCCGGCGAGGACGATGTTCGTCGCCAGCGACGCGACGACGACGATCGCGCCGTTGTAGCGGACGACGGCGATCTGCGTCGCCGCGAGCGTCCGCTCCTCGAGCAGCCGCGAGATCAGATAGACGTTGATCAGCGGATCGCGCTGCAGGAATTCGAGCGCGTCCTTGAAATCGTCCTCCGCGAGGAGACGAAGAGACCAGCGGCCTTCCGCGGGAAGAGTGGCCATATCGGTTGGCAACTAGAGCTGCGATTTGCCCAGATATGCTACTCCGTCGATCAACTTGTGCCACGCGCCGCGGGCTTTCCACTCGTCGAGCTTCCGCTCCTTCGCGTGCTTCAGGTCGTTCGCGAATGCGGCGCGGAGCTGAGCCGCGACGGCCGGATCGAGGACGCCGATGCTCACTTCGTCGTTGATCTCGAACGAGCGCTCGTCGAAGTTCGTCGAGCCGACGCAGGACCAGATGCCGTCGACGACGATCGTTTTCTGATGGAGCAGCGTTTTTTCGTATTCGTAGATCTTCACGCCGCGTTGGAGGAGCGTGCCGAAGTGATGGTGGCTGGCATGCTGCACGAGCGCGCTGTCGGTCGCGTCCTCGGACGGCACCATGATCCGCACGTCGACGCCGCGCCGCACCGCGTCTTCGAGCGCTTCGATCCCTTCGGTGTCGGGCAGAAGATACGGGTTCTGGATCAGGATCTCGCGCCGCGCCGCCTTGATGGCGAGGTAGTAGAGGACCTGCACCGCGGAGACGTTGCCGTCGGGTGAAGTGTAGGCGAGATGCGCCGAGCTCGGGCCGGTCGGCGCGATCTTCGGAAAGTACTTCTCGCCCGCGGGGATCTCGCCCGTCTCTTCGATCCAGTTCTCCGCGAACGCGCCCTGCAGTCGATTGACGATCGGACCGGTGATGCGCAGGCCTGTGTCGCGAAACTCCTTCTTGTGCCGCGCGTTGCCAGTCCACTCGTCGGCGATGCAGTAGCCGCCGATGTAGCCGATGCGGCCGTCGATGATCATCAGCTTGCGGTGGTCGCGATTGTTGAGGCGTCCGAGGTTGCTGAGGCGGAGTGGGTGGAAATGCGCGACCTGCGCGCCGGCGCTTTCGAGCATTTCCAGCACTTCACCTTTGAGCTGGCGTCCGCCGGAGGCATCGACGAGCACGCGCACTTCGATGCCCTGCCGCGCTTTCTCCGTGAGCACTTTGGCGAGCTGGCGCGCGATCTTGCCGTCGTACCAGATGAAGCTTTCGACGTGCACGCTCTCGCGCGCGGCGGCGATGTCGCGGAGGACCGCGGGGAAGTACATGTCTCCGTTCTGCAGCACCTCGATCGAGTTGCCCGGTTCGATTGCCGCGTGCGTGAGGCCGGCGATCGCCGGCAGCAGCACGCGGAGCTCGCCCGGGTTCTTCACGCTCAGGATGATGTTGGGATCGCGGGTCACGGACCACAGCAGGATCGCCAGCAGAACGATCGTCAGGATCCCGCCGATGAGCGCGGCGAGCGGCACGCGGACGTACGTTGCGTCTTTTCTCTTCTTCATGGATGGCCGAGCTCCGCGATCACGGGGCGGTGATCCGAGGGGCCGTCGTCGAGGACGCGCGCGCTGCGGACGGTCCAGCCGGGGTCGGCGAGGATGTAGTCGAGGCGCTGCTCCATCACCCGGTGCGTGGGCGTCTTCGGATCGCCGGCGATCTTCAGCACGTTGCGATTGAGGAAGAGCGCGATCTCCTCGCTCTCCGGCGGCGCGTTGAGGTCGCCCGCGACGATGAACGGATGGCCGCTAGCCTGCAGGTGCGCGTTGACGCACTGGAGCTGCGTGTCGCGCGTGGCTTTGTTGATCGAGGCCCACGCGGTGGTGTGCGTGACGTACATTTCGACCACGCCGCCATTCACGCGCACGACGGCCTCGAGGAGCGAGCGCGGCTCGCCGGTGCCGGGCAGCTTGTGGACGTCGGCTTTGAGGACGTCGCCACGCGTGAGCACGGCATTGCCGAACTCGCCGCCGAGGAAGGTGTAGCTGCGGCCGAAGACGCCGTTCATTCCGGTGAGGCGCCGGAGCTGTTCGACGTGATCGCTGAAGCGCGACTGCCACGTGTTGCGATGAGCCTCGTTGATGGCGACGATGTCGGGGTTGTACTTGCGGATCGTCTTTGCGACTTCTTCGATGTGGTCGCCGCGGAGCAGAGCCGCATGGCCTTCGATGTTGAAGGTCATGACGACGATCCGCTTCGGATAGGTGCTCGCGAATTTGCGGGGTTGGAGGGCGGTGCATTCGCCGGCGCGGAACTCGTAGACGCCGAGAACGCGGTAGGCGACGGCGATTGTGACAATCGCGCCGAGGATGAGGGCGATCTTCCAAATGCGCCGCATGAAAGCACTTGCTGTGCCTGACAGGACCTATGGCGCCAGGACGGTCACGTCCTGGTGCTTCCAAATGCCGAAGCCGGAAACTCCTCCGATCTTTCTTGAGTAGCCGTGCAATCGCTTCCTCTGCATGCTAGACTTGTCAGGCAATTCAGCGCGCGCTGGCTCGGTTAGACAAGAAGCCATGGACATCAAGCTGGGAGACCTCATCAGTCCACTGACCGCCTCGGGACTTCAGCCCAAGCAGGCAGTGCGCTTTCTTGAAGCGGTCTCCGGCAGCATCGATCACGAGCTAAGCAATCGCGCGATCGATCCCTCCTCGATTAGGGTTAAATTTCCTAAGAACGAGACATTTTTCACGCTCGGAGTGATTCCGGAGCCAACGCTCGTTGATTCGATTTACGCGAGCACCGGCATGACAAGAGACTCGGTCCGTACCTACCTCGACCACCTCGACGGGCATCTGCGTCCGAAGATCTACCATCTGTCCGAGCCGATCAGATTAGAAGGCTTCGGTACGATTACGCCCCACCAAGGTGAAAGCATCACGTACGAGCCGATCGCGTTCGAATACGTGAAACCTCGCTTCTAAACGTCCGATGGAGCCGGATGCCGTAATCCTCCACCTCTCGGATCTTCACTTTTCCGGATTCCTGCAGAATGTCGACAACATCGGCGAGTGGAGTCAGGTCGCGAAAACCCACGACTTCCTCGTTCTACAGGAAATGGAGGGTGTTGTCCGGCCGATTCTCAACAAGTACCGCGATCGCGTCGTCGTCGGGATCACCGGCGATCTAACGACTGCCGCCGAGCCGCCCGCCTACGAGATTCTGACGACGTACCTGCTCGGGAAGGTCTGGGTGTCGGACAAAAAAAGAGTTGGTCTCGGTCTGGAAGGCGACTTTGGCCTCCGCGAGCGTGTTCTTGTCGTTCCAGGCAATCACGACGCGTGGCTGCGGCTTTCCGGCGTGTTGCGCCATCTCACGCGGTGGAAGAACTACACCGACCGGCGAAAGCTCTTCAGCGAGTACTTCGGGCTGACGCCACGTGTCGTTCCGTTGTTGGTAAATGGGATCAGTTTCATGTTCTACCTGCTCGATTCGAACGAGATGCTGTCGACCGTTCGCAACTCGTTCAATCTCGAAAATGCCTTAGGTCACGGTCGCGTCGGGAAAAGTCAGATCGGTAAGATCCTCGGCGAGATCAACGAGCCCTCCGAGAAACCTCCGCAACACTTCAACCCGGCCACGGCCATTCGAATCGTGCTGATGCATCACCATGCGGCGATTCCCACCGAACATCCGGTGGATCTCGAACAGCGGCTGCTACGCCTGACGGACGGTGCCGACGTGCAGGGTCTCTTCGAGAATCAGTTGCGTCCGCATCTCGTCCTGTGCGGACATCAGCATTTCCCATATCTGTACCCCGATCCTGCCGAATACGAAAAAGGAAGACCTTGGCTGAGTTGTGCGGGAACGGCAACGCAACACCACAGCCGGGTGAACAGTTTCAAGGTCTATTACGTCTATGCGAAACCGCGGCTTCGCGGAATCGACATCGAGGATTACCGGCGCGAGCGCGATCCGAACAATGCAGCCGTCAGCAAGTTCCAGCTTCACTCGCAGATCGGAATTCCATTCTTCAACTAGGTTAACTAGCGCTGCCGCACTCCTAAAACGATCACATGCCCATGCGTGTGCAGCGCCGAGGCCGGGAACTCTTCGCTAACCGCCTGCGAGCGCAAGCGCGCGATCGCCTCTTCTTTCCCTTCCCCCGCCGCCAGCAACACGATCTCGCGCGACTCGAGGATCGTGCCGATCCCCATCGTGATCGCGTGCGTCGGCACGTGGCCGTCGGGAAACAGATCCGCGTTTGCATGCCGCGTAGACTGCGTGAGCTCGACCACGCGCGTGCGCGAGTCGAACGGTGTTCCCGGCTCGTTGAAGCCGATATGACCGTTGCGGCCGAGGCCGAGGAACGTGAGCGCGATTCCGCCTGCGCGGCGGATCTCGGCTTCGTACGCGGGGGGATCGGGTGCCATGCCGTTCGGGATGTGCGTGTTGCGCGGGTCGAGGTCGACGTGATCGAACAGGTGCCGTTTCATGTACGTGAAGTAGCTGCCAGGGTGATCCCGCGGGACGCCGCAGTATTCGTCGAGATTGAACGTCACCACCTCGCGGAAGCAGCGGTACTCGCGCGCGCACTCCTGCACGACCCGGTCGTACATGCCGATCGGCGTGCGGCCGGTGGGCAAGCCGAGGACGATCTTCGGATTCGCGTGAATCGCGCCGAACATCAGCTCCGCGGCGCGCGCGGAGAGCGCCTCGGCCGAGGTGAAGGTTTCCCACTTCATCGCACTCGGAGGAGAGTCGCAAAGTCGCAAAGTCGCAAAGTCGCAAAGAATGAGGCAAGGCCACTCTTTGAGACTTTGAGACTTTGAGACTTTGAGACTCTCATCTCGTTCCCACCTCCGAACCACGTGCCCACACTCTCTCCACTTCGAAGCGGTCGTTCAACACCACCAGGTCGGCATCATAGCGGCGCTCGATGCGTCCCTTGCGATCAGCGACGTTCGCGATCCGCGCCGGCGCCTCGGTCGCAAGCGGGATCACCGTCTCGACCGGGATGCCGGCCAGCTCGATCATGTTCTTCACCGCCGCGTCCATCGTCAGCACGCTTCCGGCCAGCGTGCCGTCGGGGAGGCGGGCGGCGCCGTCCGCGACCGTGACCTCGTAGTCGTAGAGCTTGTACGTGCCGTCCGCGAGTCCGCAGGCGCGCATAGCGTCGGTGACCAGCGCGATGCGGTGTGGCATCGCCGTGACCGCTACGCGCAGCGCGACCGGATGCACGTGGATGCCGTCCGCGATCAGCTCCGCCGTCGAGCTCACCGAGGTCAACGCCGCGCCGACGACGCCGGGCTCGCGGTGATGCAAGCCGCTCATCGCGTTATAGAGATGCGTGAAGTGCAGCGCGCCCCATTCCAAGGCCGCCGCGGCCGTCGCGTGATCGGCGGCAGTGTGGCCGATGGCGAACAGCACGCGGTCGCGGAAGTGCTCGATGAGTCCTTGCGCGCCCTCGAGCTCGGGCGCGACGGTGATGATCCACCGCAGCCGCGGCGCCTGCGCGATGAGCGCGGCCACTTCGTGGATGTCCGCGGGACGGATCGACGCCTGGTCCTGCGCGCCGGCCTGTTTGACGTTGATGAACGGCCCTTCGAGATGAACGCCGACGATCTCCGCGCCGGCGGGCCGGTCCGCGGAAACGGCGGCGATCGTCTCGACTGCCGCGTGCAGGTCACTGCGCGATGCGGAGAGCGTCGTCGCCGCGAGCGCGGTCGTCCCGTGCAATCCGTGGAAGCGGAGGATGCGCGCCGCGGCGTCCTCGTGCGCGTCCATGAAATCCGCGCCGTCGCCGCCGTGCACGTGCACGTCGATGAAGCCAGGGACAATGATGCCGCCCACGCGCTCCGCGCTCGCGGGGACATGAGCGCTGTGCGCGACGTCGACGATCACCTGCTCGTCGCAGGTGATGAGGATGTCGTCGCGAAGTGTGCCGTCGACGAAGGCGCGGCCGTGCAACTTCATAAGCAAATCTTCCCCAGCACCGTCGGCTTTCCGCCCGTCGCGCCCGCGACGTTCGTGACCAGCCCGACGACGGAGTCGTTTGCGATCATGGCCATGGCCATCGCTTCCTTCGCCTCGCTCGCTTTGTAGATCAGCATCCTGTGCTTCGGCATGCGCTCGCGGAGCATCCGCACGAGGGTCGGATTCTTCGCGCCGCCGCCGGCGAGCAGGACTTCGTGAATCGGCCCGCGCGGAAGGACGAAGTCGCGGTACGCGCGGGCGATGCTCTCCGCCGTCAACGCCGTCGCAGTCGCAATGAGGTCGTGAATGTCCACATCCGTCGCCTCGGCGAGGATGCGAGCGCCGAACTGCGCCCCGAAGAGCTCGCGGCCGGTCGTCTTCGGCGGCGCCCTCGTGAAATACGGATCAGCCATCCAGTACTCGAGCAGCTCTTCGTTCACCTTGCCCGATGCGGCGAGAGCGCCGTCGACGTCGTACGTCTGCCGGCCGTTCGTCGCGACCCACGTGAGCTCGTCGATGAGCATGTTCCCCGGCCCGGTGTCGAACGCGATGACGTCTTCCCAGCTCGCCTTCGGCGGGATGTACGTGACGTTGCCGATGCCGCCGATGTTCTGGATCGCGCGGCCGCGGGTCTTGTGTCGAAGCAGGACCCAGTCGAAGTACGGCACGAGCGGCGCGCCCTGGCCGCCGGCGGCGACGTCGCGCACGCGCAGATCGCCGACGGTCATGATGCCGGTGCGCTCGGCGATCACGGCCGATTGTCCGATCGCGAACGTCGAGCGGGTCTCGATGGGATGATCGATCCAGTCGACGTCGGGCTCGACGAGGATCAGCTCCGGGTCGTGCCAGATGGTCTGCCCCGCGGTGGCGACGAGGTCGACGCTGTCCGCCTTGATCTTCGTATCCTTCAGCATGCGCAGGACCGCGGCGGCGAAGACCTCTCCGAGGATGAAGTCGTAGCGGCAGATGTCGTCGACGCGGGAGCTCTTCGGGTCGAACAGCTCGCGCACGACGGCGCGGATCTTCGGCGGATAGGGATACTCGCGGAAGTGCTCGAGCCGCACCTTGGCGTTGATGCCGTGTTTCTGAATGCGCACCATCGCGACGTCGATGGCGTCGAGCGAGGTGCCGGACATGATGCCGATGATGCGCCGCGAGTATTTCGTCGCGACGTGCATCAGTCGTTCGAGACGGTTCATGCGGCTCGTCCCTCGCCGAGTCTTCGAGTCTTCGAGTCGACGAGTCGTCGAGCGTGTCG
>DASYGV010000091.1:0-28657 GCA_035999335.1 Thermoanaerobaculia bacterium
CGCCCCCCCCCCCAGCCACCGCTCTGGTATCGCGGCCGAACTACCAGAGCGGTGGCTCCCGCCCGGCCACCACCCTCGCCACCGCACTCCTAGAATGCAAGCGCGTACAGGAGATCGACGAAGAACTTCTCCTGCTCCTTCAATCCCGCGATCTTCGAGCCGGGCTTGGCCTCGAGCACCAGGTACTCGTTCGGAGCGTGCGCGCCCGCGCCGACGCCCACACCCCCGGCGAGCATCGGCAATCCGAGGCGGCCCGTGAAGAGGTAATACGGCGCGCTGCCGGCGAGGCGCGGCGAGACCGCGGGCGTCATCCCATATCTGTTGTACAGGCCGATCGCGGTGCGGATCATCGGCGAGCTGACGGATGACTGCGCGGGCGGATAGCCGCCGAGCTTGCGGATCTCGAGGTCGGCGAATCCGTTCGCATCGAGGTGCGCGCGAATCAAACGCAGCGCCTCCTCGGGGGTCTGATTCGGCACGAGCCGCGAGTCGATTTTCGCGGTCGCCTTGTGCGGAAGGATCGTCTTCGTGCCTGGTCCGGTGTAGCCGCTCCAGATGCCGTCGACGTTGAGCGTGGTGTCGTGGAGGAACTGCAGCAGCGACGACTCGCCCTTCCAGCCGTCGATCCAGCGGCGGACGTCGAGCGACTTCTGCATGATCGGCTCGCGCTCGGTCCACGCCGGCAACATCGCGGCGTACAACTGATGCTCTTCCGCGTTCGGCGGGCGGATTGCGTCGTAGTAGCCGGGGACGAGGATCGTGTTTCCGTCGCGCGAAGTCATCGACGCGATGGCCTGCACCAGGCGCAGCGTGGGCGAATCGACGAGCGCCTTGCTCGAGCCGTGGATCTCCGCGCCCACGGGACCGCCGACGTCACCGCCTTTCGCCTCGAGCTCGAAGTAGACGATGCCCTTCACGCCGAGGTTGAGCGTCACCGCGCCGCTGCGGTCTTGCGATGGGAAAGGAAAGAGCACGCCGCTCGCGACGCGAAGGCGCTGCTCGTACCTTGCCACGAGCTCGGGCATGTGCGGCGATCCGAGCTCCTCCTCGCCTTCCGCGAGGATCATCAGGTTTACCGGCAGTTTGCGCTCCGCGCCGAGGATCGACTCGACAGCGTTGAGGAACGCGCGCTGCGGACCTTTCTGATTCACCGCGCCGCGGCCCATCAGCACCTTGCCGAGGTCGTGGTCGACGATCGCGCCGGCGAAGGGCGGCACCAGCCATGCCTCCGACTCGACGGGCTGCACGTCGTACATCATGTAGACGAGCAGCGTCTTGTCCGCTCCCGCGTCGAAGAAGCCGAAGACACCGGGATGCCCGGACGTCTCCGCGATCTCCGCTTCCTGAAAGCCGAGGCGCTTCAGATCGTCGCGCAGCATCGCCGCCATCTCGCGGATGCCGTCGTTCTGGGCGCTGATCGAGCGCTGGCGAATCCAGCGCTGCAAATGCGCGACGTGCTCGTCGTAGTGCTGATCGATGTACGCGTACACGCGCTCGTGGCGTCCGGCGTACGCGCGCACTTTCGAAGCGTCGTACGGCTGGCTCTTGTCGATCGAGAAGGTCGGACGCTCGGCGGCGATCGCGGAGAAGGCGAGGGCAAGTGCGAGTGCGATGCGAAGCATGCGGCGTATTGTAGGCAATGGCGCGCCGCCCGCTGGGCGGCCGGCGCGCCTGTGACGGATCTTCAAAGCCGCTGTGGCGAAACCGCTTCCAGACCGCCACGAGGCGCGAACACTCGTAGAATCGCCCCGTTCACGTGAAAAAACGAATGTTTCGAAAGGCCGCTCCGGCCCTCTTACTGATCTTCCTCGGCGGATGCACGCTCTACAGCGAGGTCGACGTCACGCCGCTCGTTCTGCTGCCCGCGAACATCGAGCGCGGCGTCGATCTCCCGTCGATGGTGCGCAAGGCCGATTACCTTCGGGCGATGGAGATGAGCGCCGCGATCGACGAGCGCCCGCGCCAGAACGCCGCGGACCTCGGCGCGCTTGGCAGTGCGTATCTCGCGGCCGGCCGCTACGACGACGCGCGCTACCGCCTCCGCGCCGCGCTCGACCTCGATCCGTTCCGCACGACCTACGCCGAGATTGCTTGGAATCTCTCGCAAGTCGAATACATGTCCAACAACTTCGAGTCGAGTCTCGAGTGGGCGAATATTGCACGCGACCGAGGCCTCAGCATCCGCCAGTGGCACCTCGAGTATCTGCAGTCGCTCGTGAACGTGCCGGTGTACCGCTTCTCAGGCGACACGAGCGATGCACTCCCCTTCAAGTTCGGCCGCCCCGATGTGCCTCGAATCACCTTGCGTGTCAATCGCAAGCGCGAGGTCGAAGGAATCATCGACTCCGGGGCCGTGCTGTCGATCATCTCGCAGCGTCTCGCAAGCTCGCTGCCGGTGAAGCGGCTCGGCAAGTCCGAGGGGACGTTCTACGGCCTTCTCGGCGAGCCGATCGCGGTCACGTTCGGCTTGCTCGAAACGTTGGAGCTCGGCGGGATCGTCCTCGAGAACGTGCCGGTGGCGATCATGCCCGACGCGAAGATGAAGTTCCTCCTCAGCAAGCGCGATAAGACGCAGTTCCACATGGACTTCCTCCTCGGATCGAACCTGCTGAAGGAGTTCCGCCTCGAGCTCGACTTCGACCGCGGGCGGGCGATCTTCACCCGGCTCTCCGACCGCGACCGCCAGCCTGCACTCGACCAGAACCTCTTCTTCGAAGGCTTCCGTCCGCACGTGCGCGGCGCCGTGAACCGGCGCGGGTGGTTCATGTTCATCCTCGACACCGGTTCCGAGATCACGTTCCTCAACGAGTCGCGTCTGACCAATCTCCCAGTGGCGTTTTTCGGCGCCGGCTCGCACACAGCGATGCTGCAGGGCCTCGGCGGCTCGATGAAACGCGGGGGGAAGCTGGAGGACGTCGAGATCGGCCTCGACAAATGGGGCGGCAAGTTCCGAACGCTGCCGATGTATGCGTCGGAGGAGAAGGATCAGGCGGTGGGCATCATCGGGCAGAACTTCTTGAAGAACTTCAACGTGGTCATCGACTTCGGCCGGATGCGCGTGGACCTGAAGCGGCGCTGAACCCTGTCATCCTGAAGCCGCGCAGACGGCGAAGGATCCCCTGATTCAGGCGCAGCGCGAGACGCGGGAGGTCCTTCGCCGTCTACGCGGCTTCAGGATGACAGCTATTTCTTCTTCCGCCCCGCCCAACCTTCGATCACCCGCTGCGGCGTCCTGCTCAGCGCCAGCGCGTCCGGCGGCACGTCCTTGGTGATCGTCGATCCCGCGCCGACGTACGCGCCGCGGCCGATGCGCACGGGTGCGACGAGCTGCGAGTCGGAGCCGATGAACGCGCCGTCCTCGATGATCGTCTGGTGCTTGCGCACGCCGTCGTAATTACACGTGATCGTGCCGGCGCCGATGTTCGCGTCCGCGCCGACTTCCGCGTCGCCGATGTACGAGAGGTGCGACGCCTTCGCGCCTTCGCCGAACGTGGCCTTCTTCGTCTCGACGAAGTTGCCGACCTTCACGCGGCGGCCGAGGCGTGTGCCCGGACGCAGGTGCGCGTACGGCCCGACGCTCGCCTCGTCTTCGATGATCGCGTCCTCGGCGACCGTGCCGGTCTTCAGATGCACGTCGTCGCCGACGGTGACGTTGTTGAGATGCACGCCCGGATCGATCACGCATCCCTCGCCGATGCGCGTCGTCCCTTCGAGCGTGACGAAGGGATAGACGACCGTGTCGGGACCGATCGTCACCGTCGAATCGATGACGACCGTGGACGGATTGCGGAACGTCACGCCTTCGCTCATCAGCCGCTCGACGACGCGGCGCTGGATCTCGTTCTCGACCTGCGCCAGCTCGGCGCGCGAGTTCACGCCGAGGGCTTCGATCGGATCGTCGACGACGACCGCGCCGACGCGATGACCCGCGTCGCGAACCACCTTCAGCAGATCGGTGAGGTAGTACTCCTTCTGCGCATTTTCGGGCGTCAGGTTGCGCAGGTTGTCGAAGAGGTGTTCGCCGTCGAAGACGTAGATGCCGGCGTTGACCTCGTCGATGCGCTTCTCTTCGTCGCTCGCGTCTTTGGCCTCGACGATGCGCGTCACCGCGCCGTTCGCGTCGCGCACGATGCGGCCGTACAGACCCGCGTCGGCAGGCTTCATCGTCAGAAGCGTGAGCGCGTTGCCGGAGCTCGCGTGCTCGTCGAGCAGACGGCGCAGCGTGTCGATGCTCGTGAGCGGCACGTCGCCGGAGAGGATCAACACGCGTCGACGCGGATCGACGTGCGGCGCTGCCTGCAGCACCGCGTGGCCGGTGCCCTTCTGCTCTTCCTGGACGGCGAAGCGCGCGCGGTCGCCGACGCTCTTCTGCACGGCCTCGCGTTGGTAGCCGACGATCATCACCGGCGGATTGGGCGAGAGATCGGCGGCGAGATCGAGGACGTAGTCGATGATCGGGCGCCCGGCCGCGCGGTGAAGGATCTTGATCGTGCCCGACTTCATGCGCGTGCCGAGGCCGGCGGCGAGGATGATGACTTCGAGGTTGTCGTTCATGAGTCGCGTCTCATTCGTTGCAGCGTCCGCCCGTAGCGGTCGTAGAGCTGGAAGATCGTCTGCGCGAGCGCGGTCGGATCGTGCCGCACGAGCTTCTCCTCGGCAATGATGTCGCCGAAGAACGCCGTCACGCCGAGGTCGCGGATCTCGTCGAGATCGAACTGCACCGGGAACTGATTCATCGCCTCGTACATGGCGAGGATCGCTTCCGACGGGCGGCGGCCGTTCATGACCATCACGTCGACGACGAGGCCAGCGTGCTCGATGATCGCGCGCAGGTGGTCCTGTGCACTGTAGAAGTCGGTCTCGTTCGGCTGCGTCATCACGTTGCAGATGTACACGCGCAACGCGCGCGCCCGCCGCAGCGACCCGGCGATCGGCTCGATGACGAGATTCGGCAGCACCGACGTGTAGAGCGATCCCGGGCCGATGATGATGAGGTCCGCCGCCGCGAGCGCGGCCAGCGCGCCGTCGGTCGGCTGCGCGTCCGCGGGATCGATGGCGATGCGCGTGATGCGAGCATGGCGCGCGGTCGTGTGCGGCTCTTCGCCGATGACCGAGCCGCTGATCGCGACCTCGCCGACGAGCTCCGTTCCGTCCTCGAGCGTCGCGCGCAGCCTCACGTCCGCGAGGGTCGACGGATAGATCTCGCCGCGGATCGCGAGGACTTCCGACGCCGCGAGGACGGCGTTGTCGAAGCTGCCGGTGATGTCGGTCATCGCTTTCAGGAGGAGGTTGCCGAGGGAGTGGCCTTTGAGCGCGGAGTCGGTGTCGAAGCGGTAGTTGAAGATGCGCGAAAGGAGTTGCTCTTCCTCTGCGAGCGCGACGATGCAGTTGCGGATGTCGCCCGGCGGCAGCATCCCGAACTCCTTGCGCAGCACGCCCGAGCTGCCGCCTTCATCGGTCACGGTGACGATCGCGCCCAGGGCGCCGATCACCCACGCGCCATCGGCATCGACATAGATCTTCAGTCCGCGCAGGAGCGTCGAGAGTCCTGTGCCGCCACCGATGGCGACGATGTTCAGTCCGGGGGAGGGCATTGCCGCGCGGGATTATGTCATTGAGGTGCGGTCCCGCACGACGCGCTCCAAGTGGAACCGCAGCGGCTCGATCAACGTGTACTGCGACGTCAGGCGGCTCTGGCGTTCGCTCTCGCCGCGGAACAGGTCGCGCATCGTCGTCGCCCGCTCGTCGTACCACTGATCGCTCACCTCGCCGTGCGCGCGCTTCTCGTCCAGCACCTGCATGATGTGGTCGCGGTCGACGATCTCGGGATGGTGGTTGACCCCGAGGAAGCGCGGCATCGTGCCGTTCGGATCGCGCGCGACTTCCACCATCGTCAGCGCGGTGCTTCCCTCGGCCTCGAACGCGATCGGCAGGGACTTGCCCGCGTCCTCGAGAATGAGGTCGAACAGGCGATTGTCGACGACGCGGAAATGCTTATGGTCCGGCAGCGAGCGCGCGAACTGCTCGAACCACGGGTGACGCATCGCTTCGTGGGAGAGACGGTTCAGCGGCATCCCGGTGCTCTTCTCCGGGCGCAGCACCGTTCTGGCGATGCCGGACCAGCGGCAGACCAGTCCGAACGAGTGACAGACGGCGATCATCGCGGCGGTGTCGTTTGCGAGGATGTCGTCGAAGAGGCGGAACAGCGGCGCCTCCCACTCCGCGGTCTCCTCGACGCCCTGGCTCCACTCGTGGACGCCGTTGTTGTGGCGCGGGTCGAGATGTCCGGGGCCGCCGGTGCCGACGTAGATCTGAAAGCGGCCGTTCGGCGAAGCGGGTAGATGATTGCGGCGCCGCACGTCGAACGACAGCACGCGCACTTTGAGCCCGCGTCGCAGAAGCTCCTCGCGCAGCGGCTCCGCGGCTTCGAGAATGACGTGCACGAGCGCGTTGTGCCCGACGTTCGGCCACCAGTGGTTCATGTCCAGCAGCGCGACGTCGATGCGATCGCGCCGCGCTTCAGGTGCCGAGTCTTCGAGACGGACGTACTCGAAGAAATCGTGAGGGTCGTGGATGTCGTAGCGGTTCAAGGTCTCAGATGACTCCGTGCTCGGTCTCTTTCACGATGTAATCCACGACGTCCTTCAGCTCGCCGCGCTCGTTGAACGCAGCGATCTGGCGGTCGGCGCCCGTACCGCGCTTGAGGATCTCGAGCGCGTAGTAGACGTCCTGCCGCGAGCCGAGCTCGTCGACCACGTCGTCGATGAACGCGAGGAGCTCCTCGAGCAGCGCGGTGTACGGAACTTCTTCCTGCTTGCCGAAGTCGATGAGCTTCCCTCCCGTGCCGAAGCGCGCGGCGCGGGACTTGTTCTCGTTCAGCAGCACGCGCCGGTAGTGGCGCCAGCCCATGTTCTTCGAATAGATGCGATAGAGCTTGACCGTGAGCGCCTGGAAGAGCGCCGCGAGGCAGATCGTCTCGTCGATGCGCATCGGCACGTCGCAGATGCGGTACTCGAGCGTGGGGAAGAACGGATGCGGGCGGACGTCCCACCAGATCTTCTTCGGGTTGTCGATGCAGTTCGTCCGGATGAGCGTCTGCACGTACTGGTCGTAGTCGCTCAGGCGGTCGAAGTGGTCGGGCAATCCGGTGCGCGGGAAGCGCTCGAACACTTTCGCGCGATAGCTCTTCCATCCCGTGTTCTCTCCGCACCAGAACGGCGAGTTCACCGACAGCGCGAAGATGTGCGGCAGGAAGTACCTCACGGCGTTCATGATCTGGATGCGCGTCTCGAGATCTTCGACGGCGACGTGCACGTGCAGGCCGAAGATCAGGTTCGCGCGAGCGAGCATCTGCAGCTCGTACACGATCTGGTCGTAGCGCGCGTGCGGCGTGATCGGCACGTCTTTCCAGTGGGAGATGGGATGCGTGCCGGCTGCGGCGATGCAGAGACCGTTCTCGCGCGTGAGGGTGATGATCTCCCGGCGCAGCCTCGTGATCTCGCGGCGCGCTTCGGCGATGTTCCGACAGATCGGCGTGCCGACCTCGATCACCGCGTCGTGCATCTCGCGCTTGATCTCGTCCTTGAGCCGCTTCTCCCCTTCGGCGAAGAGCTCGTGGATGTGGGACTTCAGCAGGCGCGACTCGGGGTCGACGACCTGGAACTCCTCCTCGATGCCGAGAGTGAAGGACGGTTGAGCAGGCATGACAGGCAGGATAAACGATGAACGATGAACGATGAACGATGAACAGGCACCCGACGAGCGGGCGTTCATCGTTCATCGCTCATCGTTCATCGTTCGGATGACTCCTCACGCGACCGGCGAGGCGACGTCTTTGGTCACATCCATGACGTTTGGCCAGTTGCCGGTCAGTTCGAACTGCTTTTCGCCCCGCACCATCTCGATCAGCACCTCGGCCATGTTCTCGACCATCCAGTCGAAGTTCTCCTGGCCGACCGAATTCACGTCCGCGTCGGGCGCACAGTTCATGAAGTCGATCGCGTATGGAATGCCGCCGCGGACCGCGAACTCGACGGTGTTCATGTCGTAGCCGAGGCCGTCGCAGAGGGCGAGGGCATCACGGATGATGCGCGCTTCGAATTCCGGAGCCATCGGCGGCGGGTTCTTGACGTAGCGCTCGTGGAAAGGGGCCTTCGGGTCGTAGGCCATGATGCGCACGCGCTTCCGGCCGAGGACGTAGCAGCGGTAGTAGAGCTCGAACTCGATCGCTTCCTGGGCCATCATCGTCAGGTCGCGGGTCTGGTCATACGCGGCGAAGAACTCCTGCGGGTCGTCGCACTTGTAGACGTCCTTCCAGCCGCCGCCGTAGGCGGGCTTCATGAAGATTGGCCAGCCGAGGTAGCCGAAGACCTCGTCCCAGTTCACCCACTGCATGTTGCGGAAGGACTTGTCCTGCGTATTCGGCGGATGCTGTTTGTGCGGGAGCAGGACCGTGCGCGGCACGGCGACGTTCGCGGCTTTCGCGACGAGGTTGTCGAAGAACTTGTCGTCGGCCGACCACCAGATCGGGTTGTTGATGATGCGCACGCCGGAGGCGGCCGCGCACTTGAGATAGGTGCGGTAGAACGGGACCTCGTGGCTGATGCGGTCCAGGATCAGGTCGTACGGGAAAACGCCGTCGTCCTTCAGATACGAGATCTCGCAGATCCCGGCCTCGACGTCCTCTCCGCCGCGCTCGTTGACGGCGTTGATGAGCGCCCAGGGAAACGTGTCTTCCATCCCGAACAGCAGTCCGATCTTCTTCTTGGCCATGGGCCCTCCCGCAAGCGGGCGATCGTATAGAATCCGCGGCCCGAGGGGCAAATTGAAAATTGAGAATTGAAAATTGAAAATTAATCGTGCATCGTTCTTTTCAATTTTCAATTTTCAATTTTCAATTCCTAATATCAGAGAGCGATCATGTATCGAGAATACGTAAGATGGTGGTCTCCCTCTCTCCACCGGGACATGGAGTTTCTCTGGTTCGGCAAGTTCGGCCGGCCGGCGATCCTCTTCCCAACGTCGGCCGGCCGGTACTTCGAGAACGAGGACTTTCATCTCGTCGACTCGGTGTCGGACAAGGTGGACGCCGGCGAGATTCAGGTGATCTTGCCGGATACGGTCAACAGCGAGAGCTGGTACAACGAGGGCGTCCATCCGGCCGTGCGCGCGGCGCGGCACACGCAGTACGACTCGTATCTGCGGCACGAGCTGGTGCCGTACATTCACAACCGCGCGCAGCGCGGGGACCTCACCGTCTACGGCGCGAGCTTCGGCGCGTATCACTCCTCGAACTTCGCGTCGCGCTATCCCGACCTCGTCAGCCGCGCGATCTGTTTCTCGGGCGTGTACGACATCCATTCGTTCACGGGCGGCTACTGGGACGAAAACTGCTACTTCAACTGCCCGGTGGCGAACATCCCGAACATGAACGGGGAATGGGCGGGCAAGCTCTCGCGCGTGAACTGGATCATTGCGACCGGCGAGCACGACTCGCTCGTGCAGAAGAACCGCGAGTTCTCGGGGATGCTCTGGTCGAAAGGGATCCCGAACCACCTCGAGATCTGGCCCGGACAGTTCGGCCACGACTGGCCCTGGTGGCGTGAGCACCTGCGGCGATTCGTGTGATCCGCGCGGAGCGTCCCTCCGATCGCGACGCGATCTTCTCCGTGAACGCGCGCGCCTTCGAGCCCGACGCGGAAGCGCGGCTCGTCGACGCGCTACGCGATCAGAACGCGGTCACGGTGTCGCTGGTCGCGGAGCTCGACGGTGTGGTGGTCGGGCACATTCTGTTCTCGCTCGTGAACGTCGGTGCGCATTCGTTCGTTGCGCTCGCGCCGATGTCGGTCGCGCCCGAGCATCAACGCTCCGGCATCGGCTCCGCGCTCGTTCGTGCGGGCATTGACGCATGCCGCGCCCGCGGCGACGCCGCGATCTTCGTCCTCGGACACGCCGACTACTACCCGCGCTTCGGCTTCGTCCCCGCCGGCCCGAAGGGACTGCACTACAAGAGCGAAGAATTCGATCCGCACTTCTTCGTGCTCGAGCTGCGCGACGGAGCGTTGGACGAAGTGCGGGGACTCGTCGCATTCGATTCCGCGTTCGATTCGGTTTGAGCCGGCCGTGACGGCTATTCCTTCGCGTGGATTTGTGCTAGAGACGTTGGCGGAGAGGGCCCGTGCGTATCCATCGACATCTTCTTTCCCTGTTCCTGCTCGTTCTCCCAGTCATCGTCGAAGCTGAGGTCGCATCGGATGCGACGCTGGGTCGTGGACAGGGAGTCGTCATCGCGATCATCGACAGCGGCATCAACTACCAGCTCCCTGACCTCGGATACCAGTTCGGTCCGGGAAGGAAGGTCGTTGGCGGTTGGGATTTCATCTCCGATACGGAGAGACCGTACAACAGCAATGACCGTGGCACCTTCATCGCCGGCGTGATCGCGGGCGCCGGTCCGAACGTCATGGGAGTTGCGCCGGATGCAACGTTGCTGGCGTACCGAGTGTTCGACGACGAAGGCCGAACGACGCCCGATCGTGTCGCAGCCGCGATTCGCCGTGCCGTGCAGGACGGCGCGGACGTGATCAACATCAGCTTTGGTCTTCGTGGATCGCCGGACGACTTGATGGCGCAGGCCGTGGACGAGGCGGTGGCCGCCGGGGTCGTTGTCTGCGCTGCCGCGGGAAATCGAAGCAACGGCATCGGCGGCGTCGACTCACCCGCGGCCGCGCGGGGTGCGATCGCAGTCGGCGAATCCGTCGCGAGCGCACAGGGTCCGCAGTTGGGCAGCAGTGCCATTGGTCCGGCTCGAGCCGCGATGACCTTCAAACCAGACGTGCTCGCGCCGAGCACGGCCGCGTCGTTCGACATCCGCTTCTCTCCGACCGGAGACGACGTTTCGACGGCGGTCGTCTCGGGACTGGTCGCGCTGCTGCACGAGAAACATCCGAACTGGACGCCTGCGCAGATCAAGAGCGCGCTCGTCACGACGGCAACGCCTGTCGCCGGTGAAGATCCGCTCGCCAAAGGCGGAGGTGAAGTGAACGTGGCGAGCGCGACGAAGACGACTCTGTTCTTCGACGACGCTGCTTTGATGTTCGGCGTGCATGCCGCGGCGACTGGGACCTCGGTGGCTTCGCGCGTGTTGACGCTCAACAATCGAACGATCACGCCTGCTCGCTTCACGCTCGCGTCGGCAGCCGCCGGACCGATCTCGATGAAGATCACGCCGTCGGAGGTCGTGGTTCCCGCATCGGGAAGGGCGGAGGTGAAGCTCGAGCTTACGGTTGATTGCGAGGAGCTTCCTTTCCCGGACAGCCTGGCGATCGGTGGCGAAATCGTCGTCAGCGGGATCGAGACATATCGCGTGCCGTGGGCCGCAATGCGCGGGGCCAGGATTACCGTGCAGTCCGACGATCTCGACTTGTCCCCCAATCACGTCGTGTCTGCATTCACGGATGGGAAGTCCTACGAGATTACACCGTGGTCATCGGGACGTGCGGAGCGGTGGGTTCCTCCAGGGATTTACGACTTTCTGTTCGTCGAACAGAAAGGAAAGACGAAGTGGATCGTCACCGCCGAAGATCAAACGATCGATGACGTCGATATCGTCACGCTGCGCGCTTCTTCCGCAACACTGCGCATCGACTTGCGCGCGACGGATGATCGCGGCCTGCTGTTGCGCGACCTGCCGCGCGACGACGGTGGTTCGCGGAAGTACCAGTCGAATCTGTTCATCGGACATGACCGCGGCAAAGCTGCGACTGCGGTGTCGATGGACGTTGACGAAGTGTTGCTGTCCCCTTCGGAGCGGTTCACGTTCATTGCTTCGGAGTTCTACAACGACGCTACGGCGAAACGCGTCTTCAGCGTGTTGCACGAACCTCTGCGCGGTATCGCCAAGTCCGAGATGTTGTCGCGCGATGTTTCGCACTACCGGCGGACCATGCTCGAGGTGCAGCCGTCCAGCCGCCTGTGCGCGAGCGGCGCGTATACGTTTGGACCGATGCCCACGGATTGGGTATGCCCGCCGGAAACGATGAGTGGTGAAGTCGAGTACTTCGCATCGCCGGACACCGATTTCGTGATGCAGGGCGTCGTACTTCGGACGATCGGGACGAAAGCCCCTCTTCTCCGCGCAGTCGGTCGCGATTTCGTGTTCGGGGGCAGCGATGCGAAGCCGTCACGCACCGCTTACCGCTTTGCGAGCGGCGGACGACTCAGGGTTCCTGATGGTCCATGGCGTCCCGGTGTGGTGCCTGGAAACTTTGTCGATTGGGTGAAGAACGACGCCGGTTACTTCGGTCCACTCGGCGAGCGCCTCAATGATTCGAATGGCGTTCAGTGGAAGCTGTTGGACGGCGAACGAGTGGTCTACTCCGGCTTCACAGGCAAACACGAGCACTGGGAAGACGGAATGGGTCACCTCGGATACCGCTACGTCGCGCAACACAAGTCGCTCCCGGGAACGATCGAAGTGCGATTCGGGAACGGGTCGCTCAGACCACAGCAGCCGCAACTCACGTCGCTCCGTGTCGTCGACGCCCTAGGAAGCCTTACGAAGACGATCGAGGCGGGACGCTCCGCGTGGATCGAGTTCTCTGCGATCAACTGGTCGCAGTGGAAGCAGGTGGATCTGCGCACCGAAGCCACGAAGATCCGCGCGGGCCTCAACGGATCCAATTCGCTGCGAGAGCTGCCTTTCGTCATCGTGGGCCAGGAATACGGAACGGTCGAGGAACTGGGACACAAACCTGCCGGACATCTGTTCCGTGTGGACCTTCGGCCGCTCTCAGACCTCCGCGGTGCCATCGAGCTCGTGATCGAGGTCGAAGATGTGAACGGCACGCGCATGACGTGGAGGCATCCGTCTGCATTCACGATCGAAGACGCGTCGCCCGGACGCAGACGAAGCACTCGACCGTGATTCGCTGATCTGGAAAAAACACCAGAAGGAACCCTCCTCGGCTGCGCCACGTCTTACAGGTTGGCAAGCAGGGTCATCATGAAAGTGCGTTTGAAACTCAACCTCATTGTCGTTACCGCTGAATCGGACGAGGAACGCGAGACCGTCGTCGGATGGGGACGGGAAGTGGACGGGCACGTGTTTGCGCTGAAGCTGCAGGATGCGCAGACCTTCCGTCTGACCGCGCTCGGACCCCGCGCCGAAGCCTGCCGCGAGCCGATCAACGTCACCTCACGTTCGACGGACCCGGCCACCCAACTGATCTCCAACTTTGCACACGCGCCGTTTGAGCTCGACGGCCAGCACTACGGCAGCGTCGAGGCTTTCTGGCAAGGGCTGAAGTTTCCGGAAGAGGCGCGACGTCGCGAAATCGCGCCGCTCCATGGCGAGGCGGCTCGCCAGGCAGGATTCGACGCGCCGGAGAGCGCAACCGTCGACTACCGGGGCCGGACCATTCGTGTTGGAACGGCGGATCATTGGCGGCTGATGTCGTTCGCTTGCTGGGCGAAATTCAATCAGCATGAAGCCGCAAGGCAAGCGCTGCTCGGCACGGGGGAGCGCCCTTTGATGCACAAGACTCGGCGCGACAGCCGGAACATCCCTGGAGTCGTGATGGCCGACATCTGGATGAAAGTCCGGCGCGGTCTCATCAACCGAATGGGAATCGACGAAGAGTCCGACGAGCAGGACGAGTAGAAACGAAGCGGGCGGCGTTTCCGCCGCCCGCGCGAGGGTGATTTACTTCGATCCGGCCGCGGCGGTCTTCTTCGCCATCAGCTCGCGCAGCGTGGCCGCCGGGATCGAGCCTTCGACCAGGATCGAGTCGCTCTTGCGAGAGACGTCGAAGCGGCGCAGCGTCGAGACCATCTCCGGCGCCTTGTCCTTTACCGCGAGGCGGAGCGCGGAGAGCGCGCCGCGGACGGTGTCTTCGAGGAGCTCGAGCGTCTCGGTGTCGCTGGAGAGGCCGATCGCTCCGAGCTCGAGCGTGTCGCCCGTGTCGGTGGCCCACACAGCGACCGTCGACAGCGACTTGATCGCGACTTGCAACGCATCTCCCGACTGACCCTTGCCGGTGTGGATCGTGCCGCCCTTCGCGAGGCGCGCGGCGCGGGTGACGTCGACCAGCGCCCATGCGGTGGCCTTGTTGTCGATGCGCGCAAGGTCGAGTCCGAGGTTTCCGCGGCTGCGGAAGCCGGTGCCGCCGTTCGCGCGCGCTTCGAGCGCCGCGATCACCGCGCGCTCATTGCCCGCGATGGCCAGCGACGGCGACACGAACGCAACCGCGCCCTGGTCGCCTTTTTCCTCGGGGAGGAGAAGGTAAGCGCCTTTCTTGATCGCGCCGCGCGAGACGATCGCGTTCGTGAGGCGCGCCGGCTGGAAGCGTCCTTCCGCGATCACGAGCACGTCGGCTTCCGAGCCGAGCGCGGTGCGAGGCGAAGTCGCGACGACGAGAACGTCGACGTCCTTCGTCGGCGAGAGACCGGCATCGAGGAGGAACTTCTCGGCCTCGCCGTCGCTGCTCATTTTGTCCGTGTGCTCGAACAGCATCGACGAAAGAGGGCTGGTGCGCATGTCGGCGAGCTTGACCATGCCCACCGTCACGGCGTTTGCCGGTACGAGGTTGAGCGCGTCGTCCGCGGCCAGCGCCGGAAGCGCCAGCGCGGCGACGGCCGCGAGAACTGCGAGAGTACGAAGGGAACGGGTCATGATCAGAACTCCTTTCGAGTGAACAGCCACGAGGCGAGAACGAGACAGACGGCGCCGAATGCGGCCGTCGTCAGAAACGGAGCGGGAGTGAGGACGCGCAGCACGCGCTCCGGGAGCTCGCTGCCGCCAACGAATGCGACCACGGCCTGGCCGAGCTCCGCGGTCTTCGGGAACACCCAGTACAGCGTCTCGATCGTCCACGCCTGCCACTCCTTCGACACTGCCGCGGCAATCTTGTCGTGCGCCGCGAGCATCAATCCGAAGAAGAAGAGACCGTAGGTGGTCATGATCGAGACCGCGGTCGACGACGTGATGACGCCGATCAGGAACGCAAACGCGAGCAGCACGGCGATGACCAGGAAGATGATCGTCCCGCCGAGGAGGAAACGCGGGTTCGCGACGCCGGTCTTCCACCAGACGATCAGCCAGATCGTGCCGACGAGATAGACGACGTTGCTGAACGCGAGAATGAGGCCCGCGATGTAACGCGAGAACAGCAGCTTGACGCGCGACACCGGACGCGAGAGGTAGAGGTCGATCGTCCCCTTCTCCTGCATGCGCGGCACGAGGTGCGCCGTCGCGAAGATCGCCAGGAACGTGCAGATGAAGTAGAGGAAGACGCTGAAGCCGGTCTCGAAACCGAGCACCAGTTTCTCGATGCTGATCTCGCTGTTGCCGGTGTCGACTTCCTGACCGAACAGCTTCGCGCCGGCGAGCGCGCCGTCGACGATGTCGAGGTTGATCGCCGAGGCAAAGATGATGATGAACAGCGAGGAGAGGAAGAAGTAGGCGAGGAGCGTCCACCGCGCCGCGGCCTCGCGCATCACGTCTTCGATGTTGGCTGCGAGGACTTTCATGAGTGAGCTCCCACCGAGACGCCTTCTTCCGCGCGGACGAGATCGACGAACACGTCTTCGAGCGTCTCGCGCACGGGCGTGAGCTCGTTGAGCATGCCTCCGCGCGCGCGGAGCTGATCGACAAGCGCGTTGAGATGCGGCACATCGGTGACGGAGAGGACCATGTGTCCGTTCACGCGCTCGACGCCGGCGCCGGTCTCCCGGAACGAAGCTACCAGCGAGTCGTCGATCGGCGACGCGACCATCTTGTACGTTGCACTTTTTTGTGTCAAGTCCTTGACGGTACCGAAGGCTGCGACTTTTCCGTCGCGCAACACGGCCACGCGGTCGCAGGTGCGCTCGATCTCGGACAGCAGGTGCGAGTTGAGGAGCACGGCCACGCCGCGGTCGGCTTCGGCGCGCAGGATGTCGCGGATTTCGCGGCGTCCCACTGGGTCGACACCGTCGGTCGGCTCGTCGAGGAGCAGTACCTGCGGCGAGTGGACCATCGCGCATGCGAGCCCGAGGCGCTGGGTCATGCCTTTCGAGAACTTCTTGATCCGGACGTCGGCCCACTGGGTCATGCGAACTTGGTCGAGCAGGTGCGGGATGCGCTTCGCGATGTCGGCGGAGCTCATCCCCGACATGCGTCCGAAGATCGACAGCGCCTGCCGCGCCGTGAGGTAGTTCGGGATCTTGTGCCCCTCGGGGAGATAGCCGACGCGGCGGCGCGACTCCGGATTGCGCACCGGCAGCCCGCAGACGGAGGCGCTGCCTGCCGTCGCGTGGGTCAGCCCGAGGAGGATCTTGACGGTCGTGGTCTTGCCCGCGCCATTGGGTCCCAGGAGCCCGAACAGCTCGCCTTCCTTCACCTGGAAGTCGATGCCGTCGAGCGCGATGATCTTCGGCTTGCGGAAAGACGACCGGTACAGCTTGCGGAGGCCGGAGACCTCGATCAGCGTCGTCATGAGGACAAGATACGGCGCAAATCGAGGAAAGGTTGCGAAGAGTTGCGAGTTGCGAGTTGCGGGTTACGAGGGCCATACCGTCAGCCCGGCCATCCCTCGCAACTCGGAACCCGCAACTCGCAACTGGTTATCGCGCCACAGTCGCCAGCGCGCTCACGTTCATTCGAGTCTCCACCGCACCCCAGTCCACGTTGCTCAGGAACGCCTCGATGTACTTCGGGCGGTCGGCAGGCTTGTAGTCGAGGAGGTACGCGTGCTCCCACACGTCCATCACCACCAGCGGCACGAAGCCGGAGACGTTGCCCGTCTCGTGCAGGGTGATCCAGTGATTGGAGATGTGGCCGGTGTTCGGATCGAGGTAGCAGATCGCCCAGCCGACGCCGCGCATCTTGCCGATGCCGACGAAATCGGTCTTCCAGATGGCGTAGCTGGGGTAACTGCGCTCGACGGCCTCGCGGAACTTCGAGTCACGCGCGGCGTCGCCGCCGCCCTGCCGCTTCATGTTCTCGAAGTAGTACTCGTGCAGGACCATGCCGTTGTACTCGAAGCCGAGGCGGCGGGTGAGCTCGGAGTACGCGGGCATCTCCTCCTGGTCGACTTTGCCGTCGGAGAGGATCGCGGCGATGCGTTCCGTCAGCGTGTTCGTGTTCGTGACGTAGCCCTCGTAGAGCTTGAAGTGCATCTCCAGGGTCTTGTCGGAGATGCCGTTGAGTCCGGAGAGATTGAAGGATTTGGGCTTGTAGATCTTCGTGTCCATGACATCGAGACAATGCAAGATCAGCGCGCGCAGCGGAACGTCGCGTAGACATATGGATAGGCAGGGCGGAACCAGTTGCGGAAGCTCGGACGGATCAGCTCGCGTGGAGTCGCTGGCGAGGCGCCTTTCATCACGTAGTGCGCTTCGTCGAAGAAGTCGGCGGAATACTCGGGATACGACGGCATCGGCGCGAAGCCAGGGAACGGCGCGAAGAGTGTGGACGTCCACTCCCAGCCGTGTCCGGTAAGGTCGGGGACGCCGCAGTCGTGTGCACGATGCCACTCCGCTTCCGTCGGAAGCCGCGCACCTTTCCAGCGCGCGTACGCGGAGGCTTCGTCGTGCGTGACGTACACCGGGGCGTCGAGCGGCAACGGTTGCATCTCGAACATCCCTCGCCAGGACCACTCGCGCTCGCCGCGCGCCCAGAAGTGCGGCGCCTTCGCGCCGGTCGCGTTCACGTACTCGAGGTACTCGCCGTTCGTGACGGCATGGGTGTCGATCGAGAACGCGGCGACGTCGACGGTGTGGGAGGGGAACTCGTTGTCCCAGCCGAAGGTGCCTTGTGGCGCGCCGACGATCGTCTTTCCTGCCGGAATCGCAATCGAGTCGTCGAGTGGTCGAGTGGTCGAGCTTGTCGACTCGACGACCTGTCGACTCGGTCGCTTTTTGTCATGCGCCATCTCGTGCAGCATGTAGAGCAACGTCTCCTGATGCATCGCCTCGTGCTCGAGGATCGTGAACGCGGCCTCGTTCGGCTCCGTCAGCGTCTCTTCGATGAGTGCATCCGCGGCGCGGCCGTAGGCCTGCACTTCCTCCCGCGACGGCCACACATCCGTCGGACTCCGCACCGTAGACTCGTCCTCAGGGTCGATGCCGCGTGCGAACAGCGTCTCCAGCCGTTCGTCGATTCCTTTGCGCCCGAGCGTGAGCTTGACCAGCGTGTTGACCGAAAACGCTGGCAGGTGCCCTTCGTAGAAAACGATCGGATTGCGCAGCGCGATCGGCCGGTCGTAATACGCGTCGGGGACGACCAGCTCGAACAGCTCGCGCGTGCGCGCGCGATTGGCGCGATACCACCCCAGGAGGTCGTCCCGGGTCACTTCCCCAGCGAATGCGAAATGGCGCACCGCGCGATTCTACTTTCTAGGAGTGCGGTGGCGCGGCGGGCGGTTGGTCGGGAGCCACCGTTCTGGTATCCCACGAATGCAGGCCTCGAGAGAGCGTAGAATTTCCTCCATGCGCCGACTGCTTCTGCTTCTCCTTGCCGGCAGCGCGCTGGCGCAATCACCGGATCTCGGTCAGAAAATGCGCGATGCGCAGCAAGCGTTTGGTGCCGGTGATTGCGCGCGCGCGCAAACCACGCTCCGCGAGATCATCGCCGCCGATCCACAAAACTACCTCGCGCACGTCCTGTCGGCGCACTGCCTGATGCGCCAGAAGGACTACGCCGCCGCAATTGGCGAGTTCCGCCGCATGCTGGAGCTCCGGCCCGAAACGTCGCAGGGCGTGCTGGGGCTCATCGAGGCCTACGCGCGGTCCGGCGATATGGCGCACCGTGATGCCGAGATCGAGCATCTGCGCGTCTTGATGAAAGCCGGTACCGTTCCCCTGACTCTGCGGTTCGTGCGGGAGCAGTTCACCGCCGGCCAAAGCACTGTGGTGGTGAGCGAGTATCCGTATTTGACCGCGTTGCGCAGCCGCTATCTGTTCCAGGTGTTCGACGCGCAACAGAAGGCCGCACAGCAGCTCGAGCTGGTTTCCCGGGAAGACGACCAGGCTGCATTCCGGCAAAGGCATCCTCGGGAAGCCGCTGCCGGCGCACGCCAGTTCTCGCTGGTCTTGACACCGCCGCCCGAAGCCAACGACCCGATCGTGCGCGTCTATGGACGCGGGGAGCCGGCGTACGAGCAGGTGGTCGCGGATGTGAGGGCTCTGCTCGCCGGGAAAGCGCTGTCCGCGGGCGGCTACGCGCTCACGGGCAGCCCGGCCGTTGTCGAGCCCATCCCGATCACCGTGGACGATCCTTCCGACCCTCGCCTCCGATTACAGCCGGGACAGGTCGCAATCGAGTACATCGCCCATTCCTGTTTTCGCATTCACACCGAAAAAGGCGCGCGCCTCCTCATCGACCCGTTCGCCAGCCGCGTCTGGCTCGGCTACGACTTTCCGCGGATGCTCGCCGCCGACACGGTCCTCATCACCCACCCGCATTACGATCATGACGCCGATGTTTTGATCGGCCACCAGCCTCTCCCCTGGACACCGGACGTACGCGTGTTGCGCGATCCAGGAGCCTACAAGGTCTCCGGCGCAACGATCACCGGGATTCGCGGAAAACACGCGGACCCGTGGGGGAAAGAGTTCGGTCAGACCAACACCATCTGGTTGCTCGAACTGGACAGTCTGAGAATCGTGCACGTGGGGGACAACGGTCCTTTGTCCGAGGCAAATCTCCAGGAATTGGGACGCGTCGATATCCTGATGATGCCCATCGACGCCAGGCACCACATCCTCAAAGAAGCAGAGATTCAGGCGATCCGCAAGGCGCTGCGCCCGCGGATCCTCATCCCCATGCACTACCGGCTGCCTGACCTCGAGTCTTCGGGCGACACTCCGCAGAACCTCGGCGAAATCAACTCGTGGCTTGCCGGCCAGGAGAATGTCGTTCAGCTGGAGAGCAATATCGCGACCTTCACCGCCGGCTCTCTGCTCCCTTCACAGGTCGTCGTCGTGTTCCCTCACTCCCCAAAGGTCTCCGCAGCACGTGCTCCAACTCCACGTTAGGTTTGCGCTTTTACGGAGCTGCCGCTTCCATACCGGCACGCACTTCATTCGCTAAGCGCAATTCCGAAACGCGGCTACGCGCGGTTCAACGTCACCGACCACGACGAAACGTGCCCGCCGTGCAGGAACAGCGCGCCGCGCACTTCGTAGCAGTCGTCGTTCCTCCGCAAAAACACCTCGCAGGCGTTGTACTGGCCGTCGTCGGAGCGGTAGGTCGAGAGGATGAGATCTTCGAAGAAGGCGAACGTGCCGTTCACTTCGCCGGTGATGCCGTCCATCCCCGTGAACGACGTCGCGGCGACGTCTTCGCCGAGGGGGGACACCGCGTAACGGCTCGTGTTCTCGTTGAGCTCTTCCTCGACGAGCCATTGCTCGCCGTGCGTGACGATGACGTAGCCGATCATCACGTTCGGGTTTCCGGCCACGTCGATCGTGGATCCGCTGATCTCCCAGCGGCCCTCTCGAAGAAGATACGTGTGCTCGTTCACGCGACTGCTTCCGCTGTGAGCGGAACTTCTACCACACGGAACAACGGCCGTTCCGGAAAAGCCGCCGCCAGCACGGGCATGGCAACGTTGTAGACCCGGGCGCCGTTCTTCGTCCGTCCCTCCGCGGAGCCGCGGTGCGCGTGCCCGTGAAAGACCGCGTTCACGCGATAGCGATCGAGCGGTTCTTCCAGCCGGCTCGATCCGAGGAACGCGATGATCTCCGGCGGTTCGCCCATGACCGTGGCCTGGATCGGAGAGTAATGCAGCACCGCGATCTTCTGAGGCGTGCGCAGACGCGCCAGCGCGGCCTCGAGCTTCAGCGATTCGTTTATCGCTTCGTGGACGAAGTCCTTGATGATCTTCTCGCCCCACGCGCCGAGGGCGCGGCGTCCGAAGCCGCCGGCGAAACCCTTCACGCCCGCGAAGCCGACGCCGTGGATCTCGGTCGAGTCGCCGTCGAGGATGGTCACGCCCGCGTCGGTGAGCATCGACACGATCTCTTTCTCGTGTCCCGATTCGAAGTCGTGATTGCCGAGGACGCCGATTGCGGGAATGCGCAGCGAGGTCGTGATCTCCTTCACCAGGATCTTCGTCTCCTCGATCGTGCCGTAGTCGGTGAGGTCGCCGCACAGCAGAAGGACGTCCGCCTCGTCACTCGCTTCAGCGAACAGCGGTTGCAGCGATCCCTGCCCGGTCTTCTTCACATGGATGTCGGCCGTTGCCGCGATGCGAAGCGTTTCCCGTTCAAACATTCATTTCGCTCCATCCACCTCGATGCCCGCCGTCCACGTGGCGATCTCCTCCTCGGACATCCTGCCGTCGGCCAGCCGTGCGTCTTCGTAACCCCAGTCGCTCACGTCTTTCAGGTACTGCTGCCGGGAGATGATCGTTCCGTAGCAGACTTTCTCGTCGGTGTTGCGTTGCTCGCTGCGCATCCGGTCCGTCAGCTCATCGATCAGCCAGCCCGGCACCTGCTCGCGGTCGCTCGGATAGACGAAGGTGAACAGCACGATGTGCGCGTAGAGAGCGCGCCAGTACTTGCCGTAGCGGTCGAGCAGGCGACGCCAGTCGAGGCGGTCCCCGACCGCGCGGATGATGTGAGCAACGTCCGCACCGTCGAAGCGCTCGCGCTCCATGATCAGTCCCTTCGACCAGATCATCTCCTCGGCCGGAATGAGCTCGACGTCGACGCCGAAGACCTTTTCGCGTACGGCGTGCTCGAACCAGAGATCGTCGACAACTGCGACGCCGTTGCCGGCGCTGAAGATCAGGTCGACGAAGTCGTCGCCTTTGTGCGCTTTGCCGAGCCAGTGCGAAAAGCTGAGCTCGGCCTGGTAGCCGGCTTTCTGAAAGGCCCACGCCGCGCGGCCGAAGTCCTCGCGGCGGATGAAAACGTCGAAGTCTTTCGTGTGGCGCTCGATGCCGGTGTAGCGGGCGAATGCGTACGCGCCTCCGACGAGGTGCGGAACACCGGCTTCCGTGAGGATCGAGAGCGCGTGCCGGTAGAACCGGAGGCTCTGCTCGCTGAGAATGGCTTGTGGGTTCGCGGCCATGGTGCCGCGTAAAAACTGCACTTTCTATGCCGCGGTTAAATGAAGCGAGATCAGAAAGTTACGGGGCCGATGATGATCGGCGCGGCGACGGTCGAGAGGCGGATGTCGGGATTGCCCAAGCCGATGCGGAGTTGCCTGCGGTCGGCGCCCCACTGTCCGCCCTCGCAGCCCCGCAGCGTGCAGAGGATCTCGCCGCCCTCGGCGATCTTCGCGTCGACGGTCTGAGCATCCGAGGATGGCAGCTTCAGCGCGATTGCGCCGTCGAGGGAGGTCGCTTCGACGTTTCCGGTGACGCGGTCGAGGGTGATGCCGCCGTTTTTCGTCGAGATCTTGTAGCGGCCTGAGGACTGTGCGAGGGAGATCCCGCCGCTGGTCGCGTGAGCGGTGACGCTGCCGCTCATGTTGCGGATGGCCACGCCGCCGCTCGCCGCGCGGATGTCGACGGTCGCGCGGCGCGGCACGTAGAGGATCATGTTCACCCACCACGCCTGGTTCGTGTCGATCCGCGGTCCGGACGCGGAGATCTCGCCGTTCGCGGAAGAGACGGTGATGTTGCCGAGGAGACGATTGGCCTGCGCTTTCGTGTGCGCGACCGCGTAGCTGCAGACGATGAGTCGCGCGAACGGGCGGTTCCAGCCGCGGATGGAGACGCCGCCCTCGTCGCTGGCCGTGACCTTCAGCAAGTCGCCGGTGAGAGGAAACTCGCGCTGCTCCTGACCGCGGCTCTGCGCGTGAAAGCTGGTGAAGGTGGTCTTGTAGAAGTGGTCGCAGTCGCTGGTCTCTGCAGCGAGAGAGTGGTCCTGTTCCGAGCCGATGATCTGGCGGGACGGCGCGGCACCGGATGCGGTCGCATACGGCAATGCCGCGAGGATGGCCATCGCAAAAGCCATGACGAGCACTCGCATGGTTCTTCTTACGGTTACGGATCACCGAACGTTAGGTTTCGTTCGGGTGATTGCTTTTGAGGGGGTGCGGGCTTCCAGCCCGCACTGTCTGCGCGGGCTGAAAGCCCGCACCCCCTTTACACTGCGCGCGTGAGCCGTGAGATCGAACGCTGGGATCCTGTCCCTTTTCCGCACGAGGATCGCGCGCCGGCAATGCGCATCGAGCACCGCGACCGCCTGCAATCGTTCAGCATCGACGCGTCGCTTCTCGCGGACGAGCTGAAGCGTGCCGTGCGCGGCGAGGTGCGGTTCGATGACGGCTCTCGCGCGCTCTACGCGACCGACGCCTCGAACTACCGGCAGGTGCCGATCGGCGTCGTCCTCCCGCGCGATGCGAACGACGTGATCGCGACCGTCGCGCTCGCTCGCAAACACGGAGCGCCGATCCTGGGACGCGGCGCGGGCACCAGTCTCGCCGGACAGTGTTGCAACGTCGCCGTGGTCCTGGACATGTCGAAGTACATGAACCGCATCGCGGAGATGAATCCCGCGCAGAAATTCGCGCGCGTGGAGCCCGGGATCGTCCTCGACGACCTCCGCCGCGAAGCGGAGAGGCACACGCTCACCTTCGGCCCCGATCCCGCGACGCATGCGCAATGCACGCTCGGCGGCATGATCGGCAACAACTCCTGCGGCGTGCACTCGATCATGTCCGGCAAGACCGTCGACAACATCGAGGAGTTGGAGGTGTTGACGTACGACGGCGTGCGCATGCGCGTCGGCGCGACCAGCGACGATGAGCTCGAAGCGATCATCCGCAACGGCGGACGTCCCGGCGAGATCTACGCGGGACTGAAAGCGATTCGCGATCGCTACGCAGACCTCGTCCGCGCAAAGTTTCCGAAGATCCCGCGCCGCGTGTCCGGGTACAACCTCGACGAGTTGCTCCCCGAAAACGGCTTCCACGTCGCGCGAGCATTGGTCGGCAGCGAGTCGACGTGCGTGCTCGTCCTCGAAGCGAAGACGAAGCTGGTCCACAGCCCGCCCGCGCGAGCGCTGCTCGTCATCGGCTACGCGAGCGTCTACGACGCGGCGGACGACGTCCCGCGCATCCTTTCGTTTGGTCCCATCGGCCTGGAAGGCTTCGACGATCTGCTCGTGCGCGATCAGCAGCACAAGCGGATGAACCCGCACGGCATCGCGCTGCTCCCGCCCGGCGGCGGCTGGCTGCTCGTGGAGTTCGGGGGCGAGACGATCGACGAGGCGATGGAGAAGGCGCAACGCGTCGCGGCCACGGTGGACCATTCGCGACTCTTCGACAATTCGACGAAGGAAGCGCGTTTCATCTGGGCCGTGCGCGAGTCGGGACTCGGAGCAACGGCCCATGTTCCCGGCAGGCCGCCGATGTGGGAAGGATGGGAAGACGCCGCGGTCGCGCCGGAAAAGCTCGGCCGCTACCTGCGCGATCTCCGCAAGCTCCTCGAGCGCTACGAATATGGCGGCGATCTCTACGGACACTTCGGCGACGGATGCGTGCACACGCGCACGAACTTCGATCTGACCTCGGAGCCGGGCATCGCGAAGTTTCGCGCGTTCATCGATGACGCCGCGGACCTCGTCGCGTCGTACGGCGGTTCGTTCTCCGGCGAGCACGGCGACGGGCAGGCGCGCGGCGCGCTCCTCGAAAAGATGTTCGGTCCCGAGCTGATCCAGGCCTTCCGCGAGTTCAAGTCGCTGTGGGATCCCGAATGGAAGATGAACCCCGGGAAGCTCATCACGCCCTACGAGCCGGACGAGAACCTCCGCCTCGGCGCAAAGTACGAGCCGTGGAATCCGGAGACGCACTTCGGCTACGCCGAGGATCACGGGCGGATGAGCCATGCCGTGCTGCGTTGCGTGGGTGTGGGGAAGTGCCGGCGTCTCGACGGCGGCACGATGTGCCCGAGCTATCAGGTCACGCGCGAGGAAGAGCATTCGACGCGCGGCCGCGCACGCCTGCTGTTCGAAATGTTCGAAGGCAAGGTCGTGCCGCAATCGTGGCGCAACGAGGCGGTGAAGGAGTCGCTCGACCTCTGCCTGGCTTGCAAAGGCTGCAAGGGCGACTGCCCCACGCAGGTCGACATGGCGACGTACAAGGCCGAGTTCATGTCGCATTACTACGAGGGCCGTCTGCGTCCGATGACCGCGTACACCGCGGGCCTCATCTACTGGTGGGCGGGTCTCGCGCAGTTCATGCCGTCGGTCGCGAACGGGATGATGGCGCTGATGAAGCCTTTCTCAGGCGTCGCGAAGGAACGGCGCATGCCGCGCTTCGCACCGAAGACGTTCCGCGAGCAATTCGCACCGCCCGCGACGAACGGGAAGCGCGTGATTCTCTGGGCGGACACGTTCAACAATCACTTCAATCCCGAGACCGCGCTCGCCGCCGTCGATGTGCTCGAGCGCGCCGGCTATTGCGTCGAGATCCCGAAGAAGCGTCTCTGCTGCGGACGTCCACTGTACGACTGGGGATTCCTCGGCCTCGCGAAGAAAGTGCTTCGCGCGACACTCGACGCAGTCGAAGAAGACCTGCCGGTGATCGGACTCGAGCCGAGCTGCGTGTCGGTGTTTCGCGACGAGCTGCCGAATCTCTTGCCCGACGATCCGCGCGCGCAGAAGCTCGCGCGCAACGCGGTCACGCTGAGCGAGTTCCTCGCGAGCGAAAACGTCGCGTTGCCGCGGCTGGAGAAGAAGGCGATCGTGCAGGCGCACTGTCATCACAAGGCCGTGATGCGCTTCGACGCCGAAGAAGCGCTGCTGCGCGCAATGGGTCTCGATCTCACGCATCCCGATTCCGGCTGCTGCGGCATGGCCGGCGCGTTCGGCTTCGAGGCGAAGCACTACGACCTGTCGATGAAGGTCGGCGAGCGCGTGATCCTGCCGATGGTGCGCGAGTCCGACGCGGAGACGCTCATCATCGCGAACGGCTTCTCCTGCCGCGAGCAGATCGAGCAAGGGACGGGAAGAAAGACGCTGCACTTCGCGGAGGTGGTTAAGATGGCGCTCGAAACCTGATGCAGGCGAAAGCGCGAATCCTCGGCCACCCCATCCACCAGATCCTCATCGTCTTCCCGCTCGGTCTCCTGGCGACGTCGTTTTTCTTCGACCTCGGCTGGCTCGTGTGGCGGAACGAACAGCTCGCGATCGTCGCGTGGTGGTTGATTTTTTCGGGAGTCGTCGGCGGTGTGATCGCGTCGATCTTCGGCACGATCGACTGGCTGGCGATTCCACGCGAGACCCGTGCGCGGCGCGTGGGCGCGCTGCACGGCGGTGGGATGGGGATCGTCGCGTTGCTCTACGCGGCGAGCTGGCTGCTGCGGCGCGACGCGCCTGCGCATCCGGATGCCATTGCGATTCTGCTCTCGGCCGCGGGAGTGCTCTTGACGATCGTCACCGGCTGGCTCGGCGGAGAGCTCGCGGATCGGATGGAAGAAACGTAGGGGCGGGCTTCAGCCCGCCCCACGGTGCCTATTGCTTATAGCCGCTCGCGATCGCGACTCGAGAACGAGCCGCTGTCATCCGAGGTATCGCTCTGGCGATCGCTGTTCGGACGGCGCTCCTGCGAGGAGCCGAAGTTGCGATTGGACGGCGACTCGAATCCGCTGCGCTCCTCGTTCGCCTGGCGGACGAACGGCTGCGCGCCGCTGCCCTGCGAGATATCGCCGCCATTGCTGATGCCGGTTCCTGTCGCTGCCGCGCGGGCACGCGCTCCGCGGCTGTGACCGCCTTCGCGGCCGATCGCTGCCATGTGCTCGCGATCGCGGCTGACGGCCTCGCCACCCTTGCGGCCGGCGACGCGTGCTTCATCGGATGTGAACTCGTGGGCGGTACCTTTCGCATGTGCGGCGCGACCACCCTTGCTCGCAATCTCACGCTGTTTCGACGGATCCATCGACGCAAAACCGCGCTTACTTGTTGCCATGAGTTGTCTCCTTTGTTTGCTCTTTCGAGGCGGTCTCATGGTGGAGCACGAACCGTGCCCGTGAGTGACGATTTGCGTCACTTTTCGCGGTTATTTACATTACGGGACCAGCAGCAACTTTCCCCTCGTCCCTCGCGATTCCAGCAGCCGATGCGCTTCCGCCGCTTCGCTGAGCGGCAGCTCGCGATCGATACGCAGTTTCACCTCGCCGGACTCGAGCCATCCGAAGAGCTCGCGTGCGCGCCAGCGCAACTCCTCGCGCGTCGCCGTGTAGTGCGCGAGGCTCGGCCGCGTGAGATACGCGCCCTTCTTCGCGAGCCGCGCCGGATCCACCGGCGGCACCGGTCCGCTCGACTGCCCGAAAAGCACGAGCATGCCTCTCACTGCGAGAGACTCGAGGCTGCGGTCGAAGGTCGTCTTGCCGACGGAGTCGTAGACGACGTTCATCCCCTCCGGCCATGGATCTGCGTAGTCGAGCACTTCGTCTGCGCCGAGGGCGCGGACTTCCTCGTGCTTCGCGGGGGTGGCGGTTGCGATCACGCGCGCGCCGCGCTGCTTGGCGATCTGCACGAGCAGTCCGCCCACGCCGCCGGCCGCCGCGTGCACGAGCACCGAGTGCCCTTCGCGCAATGTGAACGTCGACGTCACGAGATAGTGCGCGGTCATCCCCTGCAGCATCGCCGCCGCGGCCGTGTGCGCGTCGATCGACGCCGGCAACGGCACGAGCTTTTCCGCCGGCACCGCCGAGTACTCCGCGTACGAACCCGGCACCATCGCCCACGCGACTCGTTCTCCAGTCGCCTCGACGATCCCCGCTCCCTCGGAACCGGGCACGAAAGGCAACGGCAGTTTGTACAAACCGCTGCGGTGGTAAACGTCGATGTAGTTCACGCCCGCCGCTTCGACTCGCACGAGCAGCTCGCCTTCGCGCGGCTCGGGCTTGGGCACCTCGACGTATTCGAGAACTTCTGGACCACCGGGATTGCGGACCTGAATCGCGTTCATAGCCCTCACCATGCCGAGCGGAACTCGCGTTTCACTTCCGCGATCCGCTTTTCGTTGCGTTTGTAGAACGTCCACTGCTTGATCCGTTTCGACGTGACGAGGCCGGCGTAGCCGAGCACGCGCAGATGCTCGCTGGCCGTGGGCTGGCTGACGCCGAGCTTCTGGGCGATGAACACGCCGCATACGCCGTCGCGGACGAGGTCTCCGTCGACTTGCGGCGGGAAGTGCTCCCGCGGTTGCTTCAGCCAGAAGAGGATCTGTAACCGCTTGTCACTGGCCAGCGCCTTGACCACATCGACGGATAGCATATAAGCTACTTTGCCAAATGGCTAATTCCATGTCAAGGACGGAGATGGAGAGCGCGCGGGCCGTGGTCGCGCCGCATGTCCGCCGCACTCCGGTCATTGAGATTCCCGGCTCCGATCTCGGACTCGACGGCTGCACGCTCCTCTTCAAGCTCGAGTACCTTCAGCATTCCGGCTCCTTCAAGGCGCGCGGTGCATTCGCGAACCTGCTCCTGCGCGAGGTTCCCGACGCCGGCGTCGTCGCTGCATCGGGCGGCAATCACGGCGTGGCCGTCGCCTACGCGGCCATGCGCCTCGGCGTCCGCGCGAAGATCTTCGTCCCGACGATCGCGTCGCCGGCGAAGATCGCGCGCATCCGCGGCTATGGCGCGGAGCTCGTCATCACCGGCGACCGTTATGCCGACGCGCTGGCCGCGAGCGAGGTGTGGGCTGCCGACTCAGGCGC
>DASYGV010000110.1:0-37663 GCA_035999335.1 Thermoanaerobaculia bacterium
GTACATCTCGTATCCACACGGCCCGGCCTCGTACACCACCCGCACTTTGCCGGGCATTTCCTTGAGCCAACCGATCAGTTTTCGGTAGCCGCTCTCCGACGGCACTAGCTCCCACTCGCGAGATGGCTCCTGGCTCGCCCCAACGTAATGAGCGATGGTCCACTTGTCCGCATGATCGTCAACCCCAATCCAGTTGGTAACATTCTTCATGACCCGCTCCTCCTGTATGTGGCTCTGCACTCACGTCACGTGGTGTAACCCACGAAATGTACGCGAGGGAGCGGGTCACTCCATTCTGTCTAGAACACCTCGAGGAGGAACCCCTTGAGGTACTCCCCCTCGGGACAATACAGCGACACCGGATGATCCGGACCGGCGGTGAGGCGCCGCACGATGGACACCCGTCGTCCCGCATCCAGCGCCGCGGCGAAGATGACTTTCTGGAAGAGATCGAGCGACATGTGTCCGGAGCAGGAGAAGGTCATCATCAGGCCGCCGGGCGTGACGAGGCGCATCGCGAACAGGTTGACGTCCTTGTAGCCGCGCGCGGCGCGCTCGACTTCGTTGCGCGACTTCGCGAAGGCCGGCGGGTCGCAGACGATCAGGTCGAAGGGATCGTGGCGCGTGCGCACGTACTGGAACGCGTCGCCAACGAGATGCTCGCCTTCGAATCCGTTCAGCGCGCTGTTCTCGCGTGCGACCTCGATCGCGCGCGAGGAGACGTCGACATTCGTGAACGAGGTCGCACCGCCCGCCGCGGCGTACACGCCGAACGCGCCGCTGTAGGAGAAGAGGTTGAGGACGCGCTTCCCGCCCGCGAGCGAGCGCGCAAGCCGCCGGTTCTCGCGCTGGTCGAGGAAGAACCCGGTCTTCTGCCCCTCGGCGGGATCGACGCGAAACTTCAAACCGGATTCGAGGATTCGAGTCGACGAGTCTTCAAGTCGTCGAGTCGTCGAGGAATCGTCTTCATCGCCTTGACGACTCGAAGACTCGACGACTTGATCGCTCGTAGACAGCCCCTCCAGCTTCCGCGCCGGAATGTCGTTCTTGAAAAAGATCACACGCGGCGCGAGCTCGCGCTGCAGCGTCTCGACGATCAGCGGTTTGAAATGCTCCGCGCCGCGATTCGCGATCTCCACCACCAGCACGTCGTCGTAGCGATCGACGACGATGCTGCTCAGCTCATCGCCTTCCGCGTGCACGAGCCGCGCGGCGTTGGTCGTGTCATCGAAGATGGCCCGACGCCGCGCGATCGCGCGCGCGATGCGCGACGCGATCAGTTCCGGAGTGACTTCTTCGTCTCCGAAGGCGAGCGCGCGCAATCGAATCTGCGACGAGCGCGAATAGAAACCCGACGCGATGCGCTTGCCGTCGGTGTCGATGAGATCGCCAACGGGCGCGTCTTCGGGACCGCGCTCGGTGTGAATTGCGCCGGCAAAGATCCACGGATGTTTGTTCGCCACCACACGTTCTTTGCCACGTTTGAGCGTGAGAGTCCTGTTCATCGCTATAATCCCCTCCGATGTCCGCGCCGCGCACGAAGCAATTCCACACGCAGTGTCAGGAGGAGGTCTACCGTCAGGTCAAGACTTACCTCGACGAGCTCGTGGAGGAACACTTCGACGACGCCGATCACTGCGACTTCTATCTCAAGTACGGCTCGACCGTGCTGGAGATCTCGATCGACCCGTACGAGGAAGACGATGCGGTGATCGAAATCCTCGCCTTCTGCGTGCAGGGCGTGGAGCAGACCTTCGAACTGATGGCCGAGCTGCTGCAGCTCAACGCGGACGTTCCGCTGGGCGCGTTCAGCATGTGCGGGCAGGATATCTTCTTCTCTCATTCGTTCCTGGGACGCCGGCTGCGTCCCGAGCAGCTCATCGCGTCGCTGGACAGTGTGGCCAGCATTTCCGACCTCTATGACGAGCGCCTGGTCGCGAGATACGGCGGCGAGACCGCCCTCGAGCGTCTGCGGAGCACGGCCAAACGGCACCGTTCGGCTCTGGTGCACGCCCAGAATAACTGACGGCACACCCATTGCTCTTCAAGCAGTTCATGATCAGACGTAACGCGGCCGGTGTACTCCTCGCGACTTCCCTGCTCACGCTCGCCCTGGCGAGCGCATGTACAGGAGGAAGCGAGTCGAAAGCCTCGGACAAACCCGAGGCAGCGAGCGCGTCCGCAGAAGGACAGCCGGTCGACGCCACGAAAGAGATCGCTTCGATCAATCCCGCGATTCCGCTCTACACCGGCGCGCAGTTTCGCGAAGACCTCAGCCGCCGCGACGAAGTGATGATCCGCAATCAATACGGCTACGGCGCGGAGGTCTACACCCTCGCGACCGACGACTCGTACCCGCAGGTCTATCACTACTACACGACCTACCTCGCGCAGTTCCGCGCCTTCCCGGCGCAGGAGACGATTCCACCGGAGCGGAAGGACTGGCGCACGCTCGAAGTGCAGCTCAACCAGGCCATGCAGGACCCCTTCATTCCCGGCAAAGCCCTCGACCCGAACGGCAAGCAGGTGACGCTGCAGATCTCGGAGACGGAAGCGGAGCCGAAGACGTTGATCCGGTACATCGTGACCAATCGGCCAATGATGGGGCCGGCCCCGATCGCGGTTGCCTCCCAGGGCTCGCCTGTTCAGGCTATGGCACGATAGAGTCTTCGAGTCGACGAGTCTTCGAGCCGACAAGCTTGACGACTTGAAGACTCGTAGCCTCGAAGACTTGCATGTTCCGCCGCATTCTGATTCCGACCGACTTCTCCACCGCTTCCGAGTGGGTGTTCGACGACGCCGTCCGCATCGCGGGCGTCAGCGGCGCGGAGTTGGTCATCGTCCACGTGCGAATGACTCGCACATCGCATCCCGGCGAGTTGCGCTTCCCCGCCGACGCGTCGCTGTACGAATACGCGGAACAGCAGGAGCTCGATCGATTGCGCGACCGCGTCCGCCGCGCGAACGCGTCGCTCTCGACGCGCCTCATCGTTCGGCAGGCGCCCGATCCCGGCGAGGAGATCTGCGACGTCGCGAAGAAGGAAGCGGCGGACCTGATCGTCATCGCCACGCACGCGCGGCATCACGTCGCGCACCTCTTCGTCGGCTCGACCACGCTGTCCGTGCTCGACGATCCGCCGTGTCCCGTCCTCGCGATCCGCTACGGCATCCGTAAGCGGCAGGCGCTGAACCGCGCGGTCGTGCCGGTGCATCTCGAGCAGACCTCGCACACGGGACTCGAGCTCGCGACGCGCGTGGCGAAGGAGGTCCACCTCCTGATCGTGTGCGACGAGGACGACACCGCGCGCGCCGAGGCGCTGCTGCGCGAGATGGCGGCCCCGCTGCGCAACGCGCAGACGGCCGTCGTGCAGGGAAGCGACGTGGACAAGGAGATCATCCGCTACGCCACCCGCACCGACGCCGACGCGATCTTCCTCAACGCGCTCCGCCAGCCGAACGAAGGAAAGCTCGATATCGTGAGGCACGCGACCGTTCCGGTCATGATCGTGCCTTAGGTCAGTTTATCCCGCGCGTAGACGCGGGATAAACTTCAAAACATGGCCGACGAGTTGACGCTGCGCAACGCGACCGAAGAGGACGTCCCGCTGGTCCTTCAATTCATCCGCGATCTCGCGGAGTACGAGCGGCTCGCGCATGCGTGTTTCGCGACCGAAGAGTCGGTGCGCGAGACGCTGTTCGGCGCGCGGCCTTACGCGGAGGTCGTCATCGCGGAACATGCCGGCGAGCCCGCGGGCTTCGCGCTGTTCTTCCACAACTACTCGACGTTCCTCGCGCGGCCGGGGATCTATCTCGAGGATCTGTACGTGCGTCCCGAGCTGCGCGGCCATGGCATCGGGAAGGCGCTGCTCGCCCGTCTGGCTTCACTCGCGATCGAAAGAAAGTGCGGACGCCTCGAGTGGGCGGTCTTGAATTGGAACGAATCCGCGATCCACTTCTATCGCTCGCTCGGCGCGCTCCCGCAGGACCAGTGGACGACCTATCGCGTGACCGGCGAGGCGCTGGAGCGCCTCGCCGGCACGTAAGGCGGGCGCCTACGTCGGGATCTTCAGCTTCTGCCCGACCTTGATCTTGTCCGGATCGTTGAGCTGATCGCGGTTCGCCTCGAAGATGCGGTTGTACTTGGACGCGTCGCCGTAATACTTCTTCGCCAGCCCGCTCAGCGTGTCGCCGGAGACGACCGTATGCACGCGAGCTTCCGCCGCGGCGGGCGCTGCTGCTGCTGGTTTCGCGCCGGCGGGCGCCGCACCGGCGGCCTGTGGCGTGGGCTGTTCGATCGCGATCTTGTTGATCGTGTTCTTCGTCTCGACGGCGTCGTTGAACGCGGCCATGATCCGCGCTTTCGTCTCGAGGTCCGGCGCGCGGCCGGTCAGCGTCACGACTTCATCCTCCACCTGAGCATGAATCTGCGAGCCGGGGAACTTTCCGCGTACGCCCTCGATCGCAGCCTGAACCTTCTCCTCGAATGACTTTCCGAAGATGCCCATGAGACTTTCCTCCTTACGGAACGCTTGCCATCCTGAATAGTACCAGCGGGTGGCGTGTTACTGTTGCGTCGCCCGGAAGACCGGCGGGGTTAGCTCAGCGGTAGAGCGTCTCCTTTACACGGAGAGGGTCGGGGGTTCGATCCCCTCACCCCGCACCAGGTCGGCACGGCCCTCGCTGAGCATCTCCCTGATGCCACTCCTAAAACCCAAGACACGAGTGCTGGTCCTCGATGATGATCCCGCCATGCAACGCCTCATCCGGACCGTGCTGCGCCGCGCCGGCCATCGCGTCGACGTCGTCAGCGCGGGAGCGCAGGCGATCGAGCAGATCGACGGCAACGAGTACAACCTTCTCCTCCTCGACCTCATGACCCCGACCGAGGGCGGGCTGACGGTGATGCGGCATCTCAAGAAATCGAATCCGAAGATGCTGCGCCGCGTGATCCTCGTGACCGCTTCCCCCGAGTCCTTGCTTCGGTCCGTCGCGGGCGACGCGGCGGCGGTGGTGCACAAACCCTTCGAGGCGGAGGAACTGCTCGCCACCGTCAAACGTGTGCTGACGCAGCAATGACTACGCTTCGGCTTTCCATCCTGGCCGCTCCCGTCGCGGTCTGCCGGCTCGGCGCCGATGCGGCGATCCCGAGCTGGATTCGCGGCGCATTCACCTCCATCACGCGCACGGCCGACGAGCTATCGATCGTCTGCGACGACGATGCGGTGCCCGAGGATGTGAAGGCCGAGCGCGGCTGGCGCGCGTTGAAACTCGAGGGACCGATCCCGTTCGAGATGACCGGCGTCGCGTCCGCGCTGCTGGCGCCGCTGGCGGATGCGCGCATCAGCATCTTCCTGATCTCCACGTACGACACCGACTATCTGCTGCTGAAGTCGGAGTCGTTCGCGCGCGCCCTGGACGTGTTGCGCGCCGCAGGCTACGAAGTGGCGTGATCGCCGTTGTCCTCGGCTGACGCCGACCGCGTCGACGCGCCTTGCACGCAACTGTGGATCAGCTCGACTGTCTGCCGCACCGCGATCGGCTTGCGGAGGACGATCTGCACGATCTCCACGTCGAGCGAACGTGCCGACAACGCGTTCACGGCCATCACCAGCACGACCGGCCGCTCCGCGCGCGGAAGCTCGGCAATCCGCGCCACGACCTCCTCGGGATTGCCGCCCGGCAACACGATGTCGAGCACCACGACCGCGTACGTCTCTTCGGACAACTTCGCCATCGCGTCGGGAACCGTGCCGACACAATCGGAGAAAACGTCGACCGCGAGAAGCGCGTTGAAGAGGAGCTGCCGGAGACGCGAATCCGAGTCTGCGATCAGCACACGCGGAGCGTGCGTCGTGCCCACGCTGCAGTGCACCTACAATTCCACTGCCAGTTCAGATCGATGAGGCAATCCGCTCCGCGATCCTCTGATAACCACGCGTGCCCGGATGAAAGTGGTCCAGTCCGCTGATCCGATCGTCCCGGTTCAGAAGATCACAGATGCGGACGACCGTCAGATCGCGCGCCGATGCGAAGCGGATCGTCAGTCGCCCGTCCCAGAGATTGACCTGGCGATCGAGCCAGCTCCGCAGCGACGACTGTCGATAAGGGTTGTACAGCCCGAGAACGTAAATCCGAGCGGCGGGATTGAGCTCACGCACTTTTGTGACGATCCGCCGCACGTTCTCGAGCGTTCGATGTTGTTGAAGAGCGGGAGCGATCCCAGACAGCAGACGCGCGGCCGAATCGCCATACAGATCGTTGCCACCGATCGAGAGAACGATGACGTCTGCGGTTCGAACTGCTGACTTTGTCGTTCCCTTCTCGAGGAGCTTCCCGACATTGAAGGTGCGAGCTCCATTGATTCCGAGGTTCGCGACGGTGGCCGCGCGAATTCCGAGGGTTTGGAATTGCTGGTCGAGCGATCCCGCGATTCCCAGGCCGCGCTCATCACCCGCTCCGCGCGCCACCGAATCACCGAGGACGACCGCTCGAAGGATTCCATCGTTCAGCAGGGCACGCGCATTCGCGATCTCGCGTCGCTCGATAGCATTGCGCCGCGCGATCACAACCGCGCCGACGGCGCCGAGGAGAACGACCGCGACCAACAGACGTTTCATGTCTGTTGATACGAGCTTTCGATTCGGGAGTTATTGAGGAGACGTTAGACTCTCGGCGTGGCGAATGATGAACATCTCGCAAAGTTGAAAGAGGGCGCGGGCGCATGGAATGCCTGGCGGAAAGTGAATCGGGACGTGCGGCCCGATTTGTCTGGGGCCAATCTTGCGGATATGGACTTTGACTGGTACCACCTCCACGCGACGGACTTCACAAGGGCCAACCTGTCAGAAAGTCACCTCGGAGGGGCGATTCTCCACGACGCCGTTTTGACGAACGCAATCTTGATCAGCACGAACTGCGAACACGCAGTCTTCACGAACGCCGACTTTTCAGAAGCGGATCTGAGCTACGCGACCTTTCTGGGTGCCGACCTTCGCGGAGCCAACTTTCACGGCACAACGTTGGACGGTACAAGGTTCGCCGACGTAGACCTCTCCGAGACCCTAAACCTGGACACCGTGATCCACGACGCACCCTCGTCAATCGGAATCGATACCTTCTTCCGCTCCGGTGGACTCCCTGAAGGCTTCCTCCGCGGCTGCGGTGTCCCCGAGGAGTTCATCACCTACGCCGGCTCCCTCCTCGGAAAACCGATCGAGTACTACTCCTGCTTCATCAGCTACTCCAGCAAAGACGACGAGTTCGCGCACCGGCTCCACGAAAGCCTGCAAGGCAAAAAGATCCGCACCTGGTTCGCGCCCGAAGACCTGAAGATCGGAGACCGCTTTCGCTCGCGCATCGACGAATCCATTCGCGTGCACGACAAGCTCGTGCTCATTCTCTCGGAGAGCTCGATCAACAGCGCCTGGGTGCAGCGCGAAGTCGAGACCGCGCTCGAGCGCGAAGACCGCGAGAAGCGCGACCTGCTCTTTCCGATCCGCCTCGACGATTCCGTCTTTGCCAGCGAAGCCGCGTGGGCGCGCGACGTCTGCAGACGCCACATCGGCGACTTCCGTCACTGGAAAAACCACGATGACTACACGAAGTCCTTCGACCGCCTCGTGAACGACCTCAAGAGAGAAGGCCCGATCATCATGAAGGCGTGACCACCGTCTCCACGCTCTTCGCCGCGAACGACCTCTTGTAGATGTCGATCATGGCCATCAGAAACGAGAACACGAGCGGGCCGATCACGAGGCCGACGAATCCAAACGCCTGCAAGCCACCGAGAACCGCGAGGAGCAGCGGGATCGCCGGGAGCTGCGCTTTTCCGCGCATCGCCCACGGGCGGACGATGTTGTCGACGAGCGACACGGGAATCAGCCCCCACAGGATCATGAAGATCGCCTGCCACCATGGCCGTGTGCCCATCGTGGCGGAGATCACCAGATAGATCGACGCCGGCACCCACACCGCGGCGGCGCCCACCATCGGAATCAGCGACAGCAGCGCGGCGACCGCGCCCCAGAATCCGGAGCCCGGTACCCCCGCGATGGCCATGCCGATACCCGTCATCGTCCCCTGCGCAATGCCGGTGAAGACCTGTCCGCGGAACGTCGCATCGATCACGTCCTTGAAACGCTCCGCGAACTCGCGGTCGTACTTCTTCGGCAACGGCGACAGCACCGAAAGCTGCGAGAGGATCTCCTCCCCTTCCGTGTAGAAGAAGAACATCGTCAGCAGCACGAGCGCGAAGCCGAGGACCATCCCCGCCAGTCCGCCGATCACCGCACCGCCGTGGCGCGCGACCCATCCCGGAATCTTCTGCATGGCCGGCAACAGCAACCGATCGGGACTGAGCGTCTTCGGATCGAAATTCGGAGCGACGCGCTTGACCAGCGCCAGCACCGGCTCGAAGTCGATGCGCTTCACGAGCGCCTGCGCCTCGCCGGACTGCAGCTTCTCCACGACAACGTTCGCCTGCTGCACGAGCATGATCGAGAGGATCAACGCCGGAATCACCAGGAGCAGCGTGGTCGCGAGCAACATCACGATCGCGGCTTTGTTCGAGCTTCCGCCCATCCGCGCGCGCACGCGTTTGAAGATCCCGAAGGTCAGCGTCACCAGGATCGCGCCAAGGAGGATCGCTGTCATGAACGGCCAGATGATCCGGAACGCCGCGTAGAGCAGCAGCAACGCGAGCAGTCCGAAAAAGATCACGCCCGCCAGCCGCCACTGCGGCTTCTGTTCGATCCCGCTCTCCACCGGTTCATTCGGTTGTTCAATCATGTCAACCTCCCTCGAAAACCTTCCGTCGCGCGGCGCTGGTGATCGCGCCGACGATCGGGTTCTTGATCTTCCGCTCCGCCGATACAGCGTAAAAGCGTTCCTTGACCTCGGGCAAACGTCCGACGACGCGCACGTTGTACTCCGCCTCGATTTCTTTTTCGATCGCCGTCGGTGCGGGAAAGATACCGGTTCCGCCGCGTCCGAAGGCAGTCATCAGCGCGAGATCGTCGAATTCGCCGACGCGTTTCGGCGTAATTCCGGTCGAGTCGAGCCACAGCTCCAGTGCGCGCCGGATCTGCGTCGCTGCTCCCGGCATCAGCAGCGGAGCGCCGTTCAGCGACTTCGGAAACGGCTTCTTTTTCAATGATGCGGCGAGCGACGGCGCCGCGAACAGCGTCGTGCCGCTTTCGCCGAGGAGATGGTTGTAGGCGCGCAGCGGCGCCGCGGATGCCGGTGCGTCGGTGAGCACGACGTCGACCTCGTGCTGGCCGAGGAGCATGAGCAGCGTTTCGGACGAAGCCTCGCGGCAGACCATCTCCACCTCGGGCGCGGCGGCGAACGCGGGGCGCAGTACGCGATACGCGACCAGCTTCGGCACGACGTCGGCGATGCCGACGTGCACGCGCACGGGACGGCCCGTCGGCCGGTCGCGCAGCGTGTCGCGGAGCTCGCGCCCGAGCGCGAAGATCTCGTCGGCGTAGCGAAGCGCGATCCTTCCGGCCTCGGTTAGAACGAGAGACCGGCCCGATTTCTCGAGCAGCTTCTCGCCCAACGACTCCTCGAGCAGGCGCAACTGCGAACTGATCGTCGGCTGTGTGAGATGGAGCTTCCGCGTGGCCGCGGCGATGCTCCCCTCGTGGGCGACGACCCAGAAGTAAAGGAGGTGGTGGTAGTTGAGCCACTCCATCGGAGTTAGCAGTGCTGAGTGCACTCATAGGGTAAATCAATGCATCTCCCAGAAACAATCCATTGATCCTATGAATGGCAGCGTCCCCGCATCCGTTGTCGACGGCGCCATGAAGAACCAAATCAAGACCATCCTCCTGCTGGGTGTTCTCTCCGCCATCCTGATTGGCTTCGGCGCGATGCTCGGCCGCCAGTGGGTCGTCGGCTTCACGATCCTGGCGATGGCGCTGAACCTCGGCGCGTATTTCTTCTCCGACAAGATCGTGCTGAGGATGCACCGCGCGCAACCGATCGCCGAGCACGAGGCGCCGCGGCTGTACGCGATCGTGCGTGAGCTCGCGATGCGCGCGGAGATCCCGATGCCGCGTGTCTTCCTGATTCCGTCACCGCAGCCGAACGCGTTCGCGACCGGCCGCAACCCCGCCAACGGCGTCGTCGCAGTCACGGACGGCATCCTGCGTCTGCTCACCGAGCACGAGCTGCGCGGCGTGCTCGCGCACGAGATCGGTCACGTGAAGAACTGCGACATCCTCGTCTCGAACCTCTTCTCCACGCATCCGCCGATGCAGGAGCGCGTGCGCCGCCTGCGCGGCATGGTGCTCTCGAGGTACGCGGCCTGATGGATTCCATCGCTTCGCCGATGCTCTGGACGATCTTCAGCGTCTTCGTCCTCGGCATGCTGGCCCTGGACCTCGGCGTCTTCAACCGCAAGGCGCACGTGGTCCGCTTTCGTGAGGCGTTGACCTGGAGCGTCGTCTGGGTCGCGCTGTCGATGGTGTTCAACTGGTGGATCTACCGCCAGTACGGCAGCGAAAAAGCGCTCGAGTTCCTGACCGGCTACGTCATCGAGAAAGCACTTTCCGTCGACAACATCTTCGTCTTCGTCATCCTGTTCGCGTCGTTTGCGGTGCCGAAGATCTATCAGCATCGCGTGCTGTTCTGGGGCGTGATCGGCGCGATCCTCATGCGCGCGCTCTTCATCGGCCTCGGCGCGGCGCTCGTGGCGCGCTTCCACTGGGTGATGTACGTGTTCGGCGCGATCCTGATCATCACCGGCATCCGGCTGATGTTCACCGGCGGCGCGGAGCCGCATCCGGAGAAAAATCCCATCTACAAACTCGGCCGCCGCCTCGTCCCCGCGGTGCCCGAGTATCACGGCAAGAAATTCTTCATCAAGCTCGATGGTCGGTGGTTCGCGACGCCGCTGTTCCTCGTGTTGCTGGCCATCGAGGCGACGGACGTCGTCTTCGCCGTCGATTCGATCCCCGCGATCTTCGCCATCAGCGACGACCCGTTCATCGTCTACACCTCGAACATCTTCGCCATCCTCGGACTGCGCGCGATGTACTTCCTCCTCGCGCGTGTGATCGACAAGTTCCATCTGCTCAAGATCGGGCTGGCGGTCGTGCTGCTGTTCGTCGGCGTGAAGATGGTGATCGCGGAGTGGTTCAAGATCCCGATCGGAATTTCGCTCGCGGTCATCGGCGGCGTCCTCGTGGTCTCGGTGATTGCCTCGATTCTCTGGCCGAAGACTGTAGAATCCGCCGCGCTTGAAGATAGTGGAGACGAGCCTTCCGGGAGTGCTGATCCTCGAGCCGCGGGTCCACGGTGACGAGCGCGGCTGGTTCATGGAGTCGTTTAACGCGGCAGCGTTCCGCGAGCGCGGACTGCCCGACGAGTTCGTGCAGGATAACCACTCGTACTCGCGACGCGGCGTCGTGCGCGGGCTGCACTACCAACTCGTCGAGCCGCAAGGGAAGCTGGTGCGCTGCACACGCGGAAAGATCCTCGACGTGGCGGTCGACATCCGCCGCGCGTCGTCACACTTCGGAAAATGGGACTCAGTCGAGCTCTCGGAGGAAAACCGCCGCATGCTCTGGGTCCCTCCGCGCTTCGCGCATGGGTTTGCTGTGCTCAGCGAGGAAGCGGAAGTTCTCTACAAAACCACCACGCGCTGGGACGCCGCGAGCGACCGGGCGATCCTCTGGAACGACCCCGAGATCGGCATCGACTGGGGCGTCACGGACGCGCAGATCTCGCCCCGAGATGCGGGCGGCCAGCCGCTGCGCGAGGCCGAGGTCTTCGAGTCTTGACACCCCGGAGGGCGCCGTTTACGATGCGCGCTCTTCGGGAATGCCTCTCGCCCCCCGGAGGTTAGCAAGAATTCCTACGACGCGGGGTCGTAGTTCAGTTGGTTAGAACGCCGGCCTGTCACGCCGGAGGTCGCGGGTTCGAGCCCCGTCGGCCCCGCCAAATTAAAGCACTTGATTAGCTGCCACTTCGGCTTTCGTGCTTTTCAGACGCTCCATTTGCAAATTGCGATTCGCGATGTGAGCCGCAAGGTTCGCATTTTCGTGAGCGCGCGAGCATCCAAGTAACGATTACCGCCGTGGCATGACTGCGCGATTTCGGGATGTTCCAACCGGCATGCGCCTGCCGATAGAACTCGCTATCGGCCGCGGTGCCGCCGAGTGGCCGAGCCGCCCGTCGACGAAAATGCGGATCTTCGCATCGGCAATCCCGCGATCGACAGAGCAGCAGGAAGTGGGAATCTGCGTCGGCTGTCCCTCTAAACGTCCGTGAAGCTACGAAACGCCGTTCTGGGACTGTCGGCCGCGCTCACGCTTCCGCTGTTTGCGGTATCTAAGAACGACGTAGTCGTCGTCACTCCTGCCACCGTGAACATTTCGCTCGTCGACGGAAAAGGTGCAGGCACATTCTCACTACTCGTATCCAAAGAGGTGGAGGTTGACATCGAGTTGGGTCACACCGCGGCCGTCTCGGCGACGGGCGACACGATTGAACAGAAAGACATCCAGCTTGGCAACAAGCTGAGGATCAAGAAATCTCCCACGCCGGAGATCGTTCAGCTCACGTTCACCGTCACCGCGTCGCGTCCGCTGGCGGCAAACACTCCGTACAACGGAAAGATCCTCGTATTCACCGATGAGCGCCAGGACATTCCGTTCACCATTAACCAGCCGGTCGCAACCTCGTTCGAGGTCGATCCGAAGACGATCACCACGCACCTGTCGACTTGCGACAGTGGACTTCGTCCAGTTCGAATCAGGAGTACTTCACCGGTCTCGTTGGGGCAGGTGGAGATCAGCTCGCTGGGGTTTTCCAGCAGCAAGGGAATCGCGATTCCCTATGCGCCGCGCAATCCGCGTGTCGCCATGCCCGGCAAAAGCACTACGGCGGAGTTGGATCTGCCCTATCCGAAATATGCCGGCACGTACACAGGGATCATCGACGTCATCAGTCCGAACAGCGACAAACAGTCTGTCAGCGTCACGTTCACGATACGCGGACCATTCGGAAAGACTGCCGTGCCCATCGTTCTCTTTTTCGTCGTCCTGCTCCTCGGATTTTTCCTGTCTGAAGGTCTCGAGAATTGGTGGAGCGAGCGACGACTCGAGGAGCTCGAGGTCGAGCGCGAACTCGGCCGCGCGCGACCGGAAATCGCTGCCGCTCTCGCGCTCCTGAAACGCTGGGCCGACGCGAAGGCGACGCTGCCGAAGACGACGTTCGCGTTTCGTGCGGCGCTCGATCAACTGGACCAGACGCTGAAGGACATCCGCGCACTTCCGTCGGATCAACTGCGCCAGCAGGTCGCCGCCGCCGTGAACGTCGCGCGAGCGGCCAGCGCCTTTGTCGCCGAGATGGAAAACATCTCACCGGCACCAGAAACGGCGAAGGCGGCGGATGAAGTCCTGCTCTCGAGCCCGACTTACCGCACGGACCTACACGCGGCGATCAGCGCCGCCGACGAACCGAAGAAGGTTTGGGTCGTTCCCAAGCCGAAAACGAAGGAAGACGTGGATCGGCAAATCAGGAAGATCCGCGGGATCCGGGGCTTCATCGTCCTCTTCGTCGTGGCTCTGACCGCTCATCAAACCTTCTTCGCGCCGGACCCGCAATTCGGAACGGCCGCCGATTACGTCAAGGTCTTCTTCTGGTCCCTCGGCTTTACGCAAGCCGGAGCGCAAATCATCACCCGCATTCGATCGATGTCCATTTAAGGAAGGAGTATTGCCATGTTCCGAACCGTCCGAGCAAGCCTCATCCTCTTTGTGCTGATCGCCTCCACCGCCTCGGCACAAACTTCGCCATGCCCAGTGCTAGCAGCCGCGAAGGGAATCGCGCGCATCACGATCGATGCGCGGACCGGTCAGGTGGATGGCTCCAAGCACTTCAAGCGCACGCAGAACGCCGAGGTCGTGATCATCAACAAAAACCCGTTCCGCTACGTGTATCGAGTCGACGTGAAGGAGGAACGGATCGCCGAGCCAGGGTTGGCGGCATTTCTTCCATTCGTGGCACCGATCCAACTGCCGGAGATTCCCAAACCAGCAGCGACACCGCAGAGTGGTGCCGACATCGCCGATGTCTGTTCGAAGCTCACAGAGCTCAAGGCCCGTGACGAACAGCTCGGATCAGACCGGGAGACGATCATGACGAATCTCTCGACGGCCGAAGCGGCGATCAAGACTGCCACCGATCAGTACAACCTTGCCAAGAAGACGTTGGAGTCGCCTGACGAAGTCTGTACGACGCTGTTCACGACGGCGACGGACATCGAGGCGACGCTGAGGCCATTCTCGAAGGCGGTCGAACTCTCAGCGATCGAGAAGGTTGTCGACAAAATCGAAAAGGATGCAACGAAACAACTCGAAGAGCTCACAGCCTTCAAGAAGGCCAAACCCGATTGCCTGTCGGCGGACTTGTTTGCTCGTATGAAGGAACGCGCCGAGCTGTACTCGACGGCAGTTCCCGCGAAAATGCGCGAGGCGCTCGCCAAACTGAAGCAATCGAAACAGACGCTCGACACAGCCTTGAAAGACATCCAAGCGGTTCTGGCCAAGGGGACGCTCGCCTTCACGCAGATCATCTCGATTGGCGAATACGACGAAGCCACTACGGTCACGGTGAACCTCGATCGCAAAGACAAGATCACGGCCGGCGCCGAGTTCGAGGACGTCGCCACACCCAAACTCTCCTTCGGCGGGCCGGCTTGGTTCACGCTGGCCGGTGGCGCCGCGGGATCGGCGATCGATCGTGCTCAATTCGTCCGCGTTCAGGGATTCGCGCAAAAGAGCGATGGCACGTTGGAAACGGACCTCAGCACCCTAGTCGGCGAGAAGGAAAACTCGTCGTCGCGAATCACGCCCATCGTGATGTTGCACGGTCGTATCTACGACGCCCGTGCGTTCATGCCGGTGACCATCCAGTTGAGCCTGGGTTTGTCGGCAAAGAACGATAACCTCGGAACCGATATCGAATATCTGGTCGGCCCGAGCATCGGTTTGCTAGACAACAAGCTCTTTTTCACGGCCGGTCTTTATGGCGGCCGGACGCAAAAGCTCCAGGGCAATCTCACAGTCGGCACGAAGGTCCCGGCATCGCTTACCGAGATTCCGGTTCGCAAAGACCTCGAATGGAAAGCGGGCTTCGCCTTGACTTACAAGATCAAGTAAGGGATTGGGGGAGCTCATGGCGTGGAGCACACAGAGAGCGTGGCGACGCTGCGGAAAATGCGGCGGATTTTGGTTTTCAGGGGCTGCGGGACAGGGCACGTGTCCCGCAGCCATCGGCGGCGGACACCTTCAGGCAGACACCAACAACTACAGTCTCGTCGTAGACGCCACCATCGCACCGGGACAGTCAGGCTGGCGCAGGTGCAGCAAGTGTCTCAGCCTCTGGTTCGGCGGCAGCGCTCAAGGAACCTGTGCAGCCGGCGGTTCTCATTCGGCGGCTGCCGGCTCCTACACCGTCGCGTTCACGTCTCAATTCCCTTTCGGCGAGGCCAATTGGCGCTGTTGTGCAAAGTGCCAGAGCCTCTTTTTCGCCGGCGGCGCAGTCAATCAATGTGCGGCCGGCGGCGGCCACAATCCGGACGGGACCCCGAGCCTGAGCCTGGTCATCGTCGATTCAGCAGTGCGACTTCATACGAAGGTACTGACCACACCGACGGGGACAGCCATCGAGACCATGATGCACAACATCCGCGAGATCTACGCCGCAGGAAGGATCGACGTCGAATGGGTATCGCATGAGAACCTCAACTTGCCCGATCTCCTCGATGTGGAAGTTGGCGATTGCCTGATCGGACAGAATCCTACCGATGAACAGACGGCGCTGTACGCGAACCGCAACAACGTCGGAGCCAACGAGATCGCGGTCTATTTCGTTCGAAACACGATTCCGATCATGAACGGCTGCGCTGCGCACCCCGGCGGCCAGCCGGGTGCCATCGTTGCATCGATTGCCTCGCAATGGACGCTCGCGCACGAGATCGGTCACGTTCTGGCACTACAACACGCGACAGGAGCAGCGAACAGCGACCGCCTGATGTTCAACCAAACGTCGGCGATCACGAATCCTCCACCGGATTTGATTGCATCCGAGATCGCCGCCATGAAGGCCAGCGGGCTGACTGTCGGCGTGTGAGGAGCTTTGCACAATGGAATTAACACTCGACATCGTACGCAGAGAGCTCCAGGCCGACGAACCGCGCTACAGGCAAATCGCTGCAGACCTCGGACCGGACGCGCTGCCGTATCTGCGGCAGATCATCGCCAGCGAAGACACTGCCCTCGCGGCAAAGGCAGCGTACCTAGCGGGCGTCATCGGCTCGGAAGAAGCATTGCCTGTCGTACGGCAGGCCGCCGCGCATGCCGATGTGAGAGTTCGCGTTGCCGCGGCGGCCGCAGCGGGAATGCTCCCGCTGGATCATGCGAATGATGTCCTGGTGGCTTTGGTCGATGACGCCGACGCCGGTGTGCAGAAGATGGCGCTTCGCTCCGTTCCAGAAACTCCATCGAGTTACCTGGCTGGCCGTGTCGAAGCTCTCCGATCGACCAGTCAATCCGAGGCAGTCAAGAAAGCCTCCGAGGCGACGATAGCGCGCGTCAAAAAGCAGTAGATCAAATCGATGACGACCAACAGCGTTACCGTTTAGCTCTACGGCCTGTCACTCCGGAGGTCGCGGGTTCGAGCCCGTCAGCCCCTCCAAATTTCGACACTGATTCGCCGCCATTTTGGCGGCGTTTTGCTTTTCTACGAACCAATTCTCGTCGTTACCGCGACTTGATGTCCGCGACCTTCGCGCGGTTCTTCAGCGTGCCGCCGCACTGACGCGTTCTTCCGCCCAGCCTTCATTCCATCTACACTGAACCCGATGTTGAAAAACTGGAAAGCTCTTCTTGCGGCAGGTCTCGTCGTCGTGGCGGTCGGGTTGGTCGTCTACTGGTACTGTTGGCCCTGTTGCACGACGACGGTGATCGTCCTGCGCCACGCGGAGAAGGTGGACCCCTCACCCTTGCCTGACGACGAGGTGCCGCTCACCACCGCGGGAGAAACGCGCGCGGAGACGCTCGCACAAGTTCTCGATCGGTCAGGTGTGACGAAGATCTATGTCACCGAGAAACTCCGCACGCAACAGACCGCCAAGCCGCTTGCGCTGGCTCGCGGAATCACACCGGTGGAGATCCCCAAGGCGAACACCAACCAGCTGGTGAGCGAGCTGCTCGGCGCGGGCAACAGGCGTCGCGTCATCGTCGTGGTAGGTCACAGTGACACGGTGCCGGACATTGTCACCGGGCTCGGTGGCGGAACCGTCACCGTGGGAGCGAACGAGTTCGACAACCTCTTCGTGATCACCCGGCGACAGCCGGGTCCCACGCGCATCATCCTGGCCACCTATGGCGAGCCGCGGTGATGCCCGTATTGGGGAAACCGTTCGTCGGTTGAAAGCAGGCTGTCGATTTCCGAAGAGGCCGCGGGCGACGCGAAGAAGTACCCCTGCGCCTGATCGCAGCCAATCTCGCGAAGCTCGCTGGCCGTCTGAAAGTCCTCGATTCCTTCGGCCACCACGCTCAATCCCAGACTTCGCGCCAACTGAACCGTCGAACGGACGATGGCGAGGCTCTGCTCTCCCTTGGCCATGTCGACGACGAACGAGCGATCGATCTTGATCCCGTGCAACGGAAACCGTTTCAAGTAGACGAGCGACGAGAACCCCGTCCCGAAATCGTCGATCGCCAGATGCGCTCCGGTGGAGGTGATCCGCTGCAGCATGGTCAGCGCGGCCTCCGGGTCGGTCATCACCGCGGTCTCGGTCAGCTCGAACTCGACGCGCGCGGGATCGACTCCCGCGTTTCGCATCAACTCCTCGAGCCGCTGCGAACAATTGCGGTCGAGCAGGTTGCGAACCGAGAGATTGATCGCCATCGTCAACTCGGGGTAGACCTCATTCCACTTGCGAAGCTGCCCGAGCGCGCGCTCCACGACCCAGTACGTCAGCGGGTTGATCACTTCCGTCGATTCCGCAAGGGGAAGAAAGTCAGCCGGAAAGAGCAAGCCGAGCTTGGGATGAGGCCAGCGGACCAGGGCCTCGAAGCCGACGATCGCGCCGTCGCGCAACGACACTTTCGGCTGGTAGTGAAGTTCGAGTCCTCCCTCGCGGATCGCTCGGGCAAGATCCGCGAGGAGCGCTAACCGTTCGGGGGTATGCCGGTCCAGCTCCGAGCTGTAGGGAACCACGCCCACCCCCGTTTGCTTCGATCGGTAAACGGCCACGTCGGCGCGACGGAGCAGTTCGCGACCATCGCCGCCGTCGCTCTGAACGGCCACGCCGACGCTCGTGTGAAGCTCGACGGAAATGCCTCCGACGGAACAAGGCTCGCGCATCGCGTCGTGCAGTCGTTGCGCGCGAGCTTCCGCATTCCCTTCGTCGTCGACCTCCTGGAGCAGCACGGCGAACTCGTCTCCGCCGAGCCGAAAGACCTCCGACCGCTCTCCCTCGCGGCCGAGTGCCAGCCGCGTCGCGACGCTCTGCAGCAACTCGTCACCGACGTTGTGGCCGAGCGCCTCGTTGATCTCGCGAAAACGTCTGAGGTCCATCAGCATCAGAGCGATTCGGCCTTCCTGCGCCCCGAGCAACGCCGCCAGGCGCCGGTGGAGACTCCAGCGGTTCGGCAGCGCGGTCAGCGAGTCGTGGAACGCCTGGTACTCCAGACCGGCTACGTGGCGGGCGTTCGTAATCGCCAGCGACACCGTGCGGCCGATGGCCTGGAAGGTCTCCAGATCGAGAGGACCAAAGGAGCGGCGCTCGCGGAACGCCAGATTGATCGAGCCGAGTGCCTCCGATCCGTACAGCAGCGGCACCGCGATGGCGGTGACGAGCCCGCGCGAGACCAGCAGCGACGCGATTCCAAGCCGAACGCCCGAATCGCCGCGCATGTCCTCCGCAACGAGGATCCGCCGTTCGCGGACGGCCGCGCCGGTGAGACTCTCCTCGACCGGGAGCGTCTCAGCGAGCCTCCGCTCCTCCTCGGTGAAACCGCGTTCCGCGATCAGTCTCAATTCCGAGCCCCGATCGTTCAAGAAATACAGGGCCGCGAGAGCCGCACCGCCGTGACCCGCGAGGGCCGCCACGGCCTCCGTCGCGATCGCATCGACGTCCAGCGTCCGATGAAGCCGATCGGCGAGCTGATTCACGAGCTGCAGCGATTCGTTGCGGGCCTCGATCTCGAGCTTCGCGCGGCGCACTTCCGCCTCGGCCTCGCGGCGCCGGGCGAGCATTCTCTGCAGGCTCCGGACGACCAACTGGGTCACCGCTCCCGAGACGAGCAGCAGAAGGGACACGATCAGGACGTCGAGCGCGCTCGGCGCACCGACGTCCGACCGCGTGGCCGGCCAAATCAGATGCGCCGAGCCGACCGCGGCGACGATTCCCGCGCACACCGCGATCAGCGGCTTCACGTGCGACGGCTCGAGCAACAACGCTCCCATGACGATCCCGGCCGGCAGCAGGACGACCGAGACGTCGTAAATGCCCCGCCCGCTCGCCATCGCGCCCGCTGCGAGCGTCAGGTACCAGATCACCGTGAGATACCCGATGCGCCGCGGTTCGAATCGGCGGAGGCCGGCCAGCAGCAAGATGTACATCCCTCCGCCCGTTGTCGAAAGGAGGGCGCGCTGAAAGTGACCATAGGCGAGAGCGATCAGGGCGATCGCGGCGGTCAGCGCAATGAAGGTGATCAGCAGATGCCGCAGGACGTGGACATAGGTCTCGACATCGCCCGCCGATTCGGCGGCACGCGTCGAGCGCGCATCTTCTTCGCCGGCAGCCATGACCCCTCTCGCAACCGCTGAGATCCTCGCGGCTCGAGTGGCGATTTCATGCTACCACCGCCGTGGAGCGCGTCTTGTGCGTCAGCGCCTACCGGCCTTGCGATTCTGAAACGCCGTCTGCCGAATGGAGTAACCGAAGCAACAGCGCGATGCCGCCGATCACCACCAGTACCTGCGAAGCGATGGCCCCCGCCGTTCGCAACGCGTCATAGGCGAGACCGGCCAGCGCCGGACCCATCACGCGCGCCAGCGCAGTCATCGAGCTCGACACGCCCAGGATTCCTCCGCGGTGCGCCGGCGGTGCGACCTTGCTGACGAATGCGCTCAACGTCGGGTGACAGAGTCCCTGCGCCAGGCCCATCAGGCAGACGGCCGCGATCAACGCCGCACGGCTGACGTTCAATGGAACGAGCAAGAGCCCGATGACCAACGCTGCGGCGCCGATCAGTGCCGTTGCGATGTCACCGAATCTTCGCGTCAGACGGTGAAGGAGACCGAGTTGCAGCGCGACCACCACCACGCCCATCAGGCCCATGAGGTACCCGACTTCGCGCGCCGCGAGCGCGTAGCGATCGCGTCCAACGAGCACGAGCAGCGGTGCAAGGGACGCCAGCGTGCACATGAGCACCGCCAGCGCCGTTCCGGAGAGCCGCAACGCGCGCGTGCGAAAGAGAATCCGCCAACTCTCGTTGTCGAGAATCGACCAACCCTTTGCATGACGGCCGGACGTCGCCGAGAGCGACTCCGGAAGCGCGAAGATCGCCATCAACAGCGCCGTCGCCGACATCGCCGCAGCGGCGACGCCGGGAAGGACGTTCGGACGCAGGCCCATGTCCGTTGCGATACTCGAAAGCAGACCTCCGAAGGGTGGACCGAAAACCAGGCCGAGACCGAAGGCCATGCTGATGCGGCCCATCTCTTTCGCGCGGCTCGACTCGTCAGCAGTGTCGGCGATGTACGCCTGAGCCGCGGGAATGCTCGCCGAGGCGATACCGGAAATGATGCGCGTCGCGAAAAGCATGGTCACGTTCGAGGCAAGCGCGAAGCACGAAAATCCGAGCACGTTTCCGAAGAGGCTGATCATCAGCACCGGTCTGCGTCCGATGCGGTCCGACAGCCGGCCCCACAGCGGCGAGAAGAGGAACTGCATGAGCGAGAAGCTGCCTAGGATCAGGCCGAGGGTCATCCCGCTCGCGCCGTACTCCTTCGAGACGAAGGCCAGGATCGGCACGACCACGCCGAAGCCCATCAGGTCGATGAAGACCGTGAGGAAGAGGATGCGCAGCGGCCACCGCGAACGCGCGGCGATCATGCGCGAACGACGCGTTGTCGCACGGGACGCGGCACGCTCCGCGTCGCGTTCCGCGGCGCGCGGCGCGCGATCCGCGGAAGTTGACTGCGGACCAGCGCCGCGAACATCGGCTCCGCGACGGCGATCTCGTCGAGCACGCGCTCGCGTTTGGCGATCGGCATGTTCAACAGCAGCGCCTCGATGCGCAGTGCGCTGAGCTCATCGCCGCCCTGTTCACCCGCCTCGGCGAACGCGACGTGATGCTGCACGTCGTTCCGCCCTTCGCGATCGGCCTGCGCGAACGCGGCGATCAACCCGCCATGTCCGAGCTTCTCGATCGCCTGCCCGACCTCGGGCAGCCAATGGACGAACGCGCCAAGGGCGTGCAGCATCTCCAGCTCCGCGCCGGCGCGATCGTCGTGGAACAGCTTCACCAGATTGCGGACGCGCACGAAGCGATCGCCACGCTCGTGACCGACGATGAGCGCGGCGCGAAGCGGATCGGCCACCTCGGCATGCAGTTGATTGAGGTGCAACTTGTTCGCGCAGGCGCGAACGATGCGGATCGCGCATTCGATCGGCGACGCGTGGATTGCATCCCAGGCCACGATCACCGGTGAGCGATGGAGCCATGAGGCGTAGCCGCCCCATGGATCGTCGAAGAGTCCCGCCTCGAGCGCCGCCTCCGCTGAACCGACGGTGAGCATGCGCGCGGCGGTCTCGTTCAGCGACGTATCGGCGCTGAACGGAATCAGAATGCGATCGACGTTCATCAGCCCATTGAGCGCGAGCGCGTCGTCGTCGTGAAAGATCGAGAGATCGACTTCCATGCCTTGCGCGTCCCAGATCACTCCCCATCCCGCCATCCACAGCTTGTGATCGCCGCGTGCACGCATCCGCGGATAAAGGTAGCGCGGGAGAAAGCGAAAGTCCTCACCGTCGAGTGCGCTGCCGATGTTCCGGACCAACTCCTGATCCACCGGCCGTTCGGCCACGACGATCAGGTCGAAATCGCGCATCTTCAGTGCGCTCCCGGAGAACAGGTGATCGAGCATCGCCGGTGCGCTCGATCCGCCGATCGCAAGCCGCGTCAAGCCAAAGTTGTCTCGCAACTCGTTCGCGACGAGCGAGAGAACACCGGACAGCCTCCGGACAGGCAGGGCCTTCATCCTATGCATGCGCAGTTTCAGTTTTGGGGGGCGACGAACGGGGGCGGTTCGCTGACCAAGCGGACGGCTGCGCATCATATGTAACCGGCTACACCTTTCGCAATACTAATTGCCAATCGCGGCGCATGAGCGTCGCACTACTACCAAGAATGCTCATGAAGGCATCCAGCGCACGGCCCGGTGCGCGCGCCATCAGTCCTTCCGAAACGTCGTCGACCAGCGCGTAGTCGTCGAACATCACCACGCCGCCGGGGCGCAGAACGGTCCAAGCGAGCACCGCGTCCTGAAGGACGTCGCCGACTTTGTGCGATCCATCGACGTAGATGAAGTCGAACTGTGCGGGCGCCAGCGTGCGCACGACCACCTGCGATTGTCCGATGAGCTTCGTCACGCGATCGGAAGCGCCGGACGCGGCGATGTTCAGATCGAAATGCGTCTCGAAAAAGCGCAGCAGGATGGTGGCCATCGGCACGGCGAACGGATCGACGCAGATCAGGCGGCTGGTGGGGTCGGTCAGGATGTTGTCGAGAAACCAGCAGGCCGACTGCCCTTCGAAGCAGCCGATCTCCAGCGCGTGCACGTTCGGCTTGCCCTTGAGATGCTGGAGATCTTTCTCCCACTCCTTCGTATGCGGCGAGACCCAGTCGTACGAAAAGCGGTACTTGGGATGCGGGAGCGGAGGATTGTCGGCGTACATGTCATGCATCTGCCGAGAGATCATGCGAGCGGCTTGCTCCTCGCAACCCTGATCGATCAGCCGGCGCATGGCCATGACCATGACGAAGCGCTGGTCGTTGTGCTGCTCGACCGAGATCGCTCCGCGCGCCAATGCGTCGGTGAGCTCGCTTGCGCGCGCATCGGTCTGTTGCTTGACCTGCTCGGCCATGTTCCGGGACACCCGTCCCGCGCCGAGAGTCCGCAGCCATCCGTCGTGCATCTCCCTCGCCTGCCGCGCGAGTCCCTGTTGTTTGTCGTCGAGCATCGTCACATCCGTCCCACCGCGTTCGCTCGCGGTACTTGATCTGTGGCACTCTTTCTCTGGTACTTACGCGGGAGGACCACGGTGAACGTGCTCCCCAGACCGAGCTCGCTGTCGAGCCGAATCGTACCGTTGTGCATCTCCACGAACCGCTTCACCAGCGCGAGCCCGAGGCCTGTCCCCTGCGGACGCTCGCCTTTGGCGCCGCGTGCCTGCCGGAATTCCTGGAAGATCAGCTCATGGTCCTTCGGATCGATTCCCACGCCCTGGTCGGTCACCTGAATCTCGATCGAGCCAGGCGAACCGTCGGCCGACTGCAGATACCGCGCGGCGACGGTGACGGTTGATTTATCGTGCGAGAACTTCACGGCGTTCGAGACGAGGTTGTAGAGGATCTGCTTGACGTGGGTCGGATCGGCTTCGATCGTCGGCAGGTCATCCGGAATGTCGACGTCGATGGCGATCTCCCGCAGCGTCGCCACACCTTTCATCACCGCCGAAATCTCGCTGACCAGATGGTGCAGGATGAACAACTCGGGCTGCAGGTCGCTTCTTCCGGCTTCGATCTTCGAGAGATCGAGGATGTTGTTGATGTGGCCGAGGAGGTACTCGCCGGAGGAAAGGATGTTCTGCAGGAATCGGACATGCCGCGGCTCGATCCGGTGCCCGGTGTTCTCGATGAGGAGCTCGGAGAAGCCGATGATGGCGTTGAGCGGCGTTCGCAGCTCGTGGCTCGTATTCGCCAGAAAAATACTCTTCGCCTGATTCGCCGATTCCGCCTTCAGCAGCGCGTCTTCGACCAGTTTCTCGTGGCGCTCCGCCTCCCGCCGCGCGGCCTCGGCCTCGATCTTCGCCGCCTCCGCCTCGCGAAGCGCCTGCTCCGTGCGCTCCTTTTCCTCGCTGATCTGCCGCGTGCGATCTTCGACGAGCGTCTGAAGCAGGCGCGCGCGCTCGCGGCTGAAATGCAGCCGCATGTTGTGCGCCGCAAGCAGCAACGCGACTACCGCGAGAATGCTGAGTGCGAGGAACCAGCGCGTCTCGTAGAAATGAGGCAGCAGCTCGAACGGCAATGCGGCTTCGCGCCATCGCAGACCGTCGCGCGACGACTCGAGCAGGAACCGGTACTTCCCTGCAGGCAGATTCGTGTACGACGCCACGCGTTTCGTTCCGCCGTCGATCCAGGCGTCGTCGTAGCCCTCGAGGCGATAGCGGAAACGCATCCTCTCCGGCGTCACGAACGTTGCGCCGGTGAACTCGAATTCGATGCGCCCGGCACCGGCAGGAATCGATCCCAGTGCATCGAGTGCCGCCGGTTTGCCATTGATCGAGACCCTCTCCACGACCGGCGCCGGAAGCGGCAGCGGCGCGGCGCGGCCGCCCGCGAGCATCGACGCACCTTTGGCGGTGGCAAACCAGATCCTGCCGTCGCGCGTGCGCAGCGCGGCCGGATTCGACGCTCCGTTGCATTGCCGGCTGCCGAGGCCGTCGTTCTCGTCGAAGAATTGCGAGACCACGCGTGAGCTCGTGCCGTCGGCGACCGCGTTCAACTCGCGCTTCCACACCCAGAAAACACCGCGCACCGTGCCGAACCACAATCGTCCTTTGCGATCGTCGACGACCGACACGATCTTGTCCGTGATCAGACCGTGACTCACCCTGATCACCGACGACTTTCCGTCGCGGAATCGAATCAGACCGTCGCCATCGGTGACGACCCAGACCGTCCCTGCATGATCGGCATCGGCCTCGATTCCGAACAGGCGATTCGATGGAAGTGCTTTCGGCGCCGCGTGCAGTTTGAACGAGGTGCCGTCGAACTCCGCGAGACCTACGCCCGTCGCGAACCAGAGCCTTCCATCGCCCGTCTCGGCGATGGCCAGTGCATATCCACCGACGATCGCGCGGCCGGCGAAGCTCTCGATGCGGCCGTCGCGATGAATGCGGTTGACGCTGAAGTCCGTCGCCACCCAGACGTCGCCGTTGCGGTCCTGGTGAACGTCGCGGATGCCATTGTTCGACAACCCGTCGGCGACGGTGAGCAGCGTCGTCGTTCCGCCGGACACCCGATACAAACCATTCGAAGTGCCGAGCCAGCGCGTTCCGTCGCGGCTCTCCTCCATCGAGAGCATTCCGGCGGGACCGCCGTTGCCCTCCTTCACCCAACTGCTGCCGTTCCAGCGATGCAAACCGTTCGCTGACCCGACCCACCGCACGCCGCGGCGATCTTCGAAGATGGTCCGGACGTAGTCGTCCTCCAGACCATGACGTTTATCCCAGTTGATGAACGCACCGGAGCGGAACTGTTCGAGCCCGCCGTTCGATCCGATCCAGATGCTGCCTTCGGCGTCTTCGAAGATGGCGCGCACGGTCGGATTGAGCAATCCGTCATCGATTCCGTAGGAGGCGAGCGTGCCGCCGCTCAGTCGAAACAGGCCATGGCTGTACGTGCCGATCCACACATTGCCGTCGCGGTCTCGGTGCAGGGCGGTGACTTGATCCGGGGGAAGTCCGGCGACGTGCTCGATGCGGCCGCCGACGATGCGCTCGAGACCGATCTCGGTTCCCACCAGAAGGGAATCCGCACCGTCGGCGACGAGGGTGATGATCCGGTCGCTGGAGAGGCCTTCGATCTGCTCCGCGGTCTTCGTTCCGCGGCGGTGTCGGCTGAGACCGGCGGAGGTCCCGATCCAGACCGTGTCGCCGGAGGCAGCGAGCGCGGTTATCGGACTGACCGGTAACCCGAGCATCATTTCCTCGGTGCGTCCGTTCACGACACGAAAGAGTTTTCCTCGCGCCGTCCCGACCCAGACCGTTCCGTCGGAGACCACGGCCATGCCGCCGATGATGTCCGGACCGCCGGGGAGCGCGATCGTTTCGAAACGGCCGCCGCGATAGCGCATCAGGCCGGCGTTGGTCCCCAGCCAGAGCGAGTCCTTGCCGTCGAGGGACAGCATGCGGATGGCGATGCTCTGCATCTCCGGCGACGTCGAGCGATCGAGGATCTGAAACTCCTCGCCGTTGAACCGCACCAGTCCTTCGTACGTGGCGAGCCAGAGGTATCCGTCCGGCGTCTGCACGAGACCGCGGACCGTGCCGTGCGGCAATCCCTGCTCGACCGTCCACACCTTGCGAACGTACTGGGTGATCGCGCGGTCCGCCGAAAGCGCGGCGATGCGACCCGCCCCAAGAAGCGTCAGCGTTGTGACGAGGATACGAAATTGGACATTCATCCGGAACGAATCACGTTAGAACGATTGGAGTTGGGCGGTCAATCTGTTCAGCAATGTCGCCCACGAGCCGACAAATTCTGTCGCGTGTCAACGTTGAGTGAACCCGTCCCCGACGACGCCTGGACGCGCCGAGCTACAGTCCATGGCCGCACGCGTATCATGCCCCCTCCATGCCTCGGACCGAACGGGCGGTTGTGTACGTGGTGGTCTTCCTCAGCGGCGCTCTCCTGATGTCGCTGGAGGTGGCCGCGTTCCGGATCATCGGCAAGACCTTCGGCTCCGCGCTGCGCGAGACGACCGCCGTGATCGCGGTCTTTCTCGCGGCGATGAGCATCGGCTACTGGGCCGGAGGACGGGCCGGCGATCGCTGGCCGCGGCCGGGGACGCTCCTCGTCGCGCTCCTCGGCGCGGCGGCGCTGTTGCTGGCCGTTCCATGGCTCGATGCATTGCTCTCGCCGCGGATCGCGGCCTCGCGTCTCGAGTTGGCCACGCACGCGTTCATGGCCACCACGCTGCTCTTCGCATTTCCGACGATTCTCTTTGCCTCGGTCTCCCCAATTGCCGTGCGTCTGTTCGCGACCAGCACCGGCACCAGCGGCTCGACCGCGGGATCGATCTCCGCGGTCTCGACGATCGGCAGCATCGCCGGCAGCGTGGTCACCGCGTTTCTGCTCATCGACTGGCTCGGAAGCATCGCGCGTACGGTCATCACGGTCGCGCTTTCGGCGTGCATCACCGCCGTGGTCCTCATGCTGGCGATGGTCCCACGCCTGCGCACCGATCCCGCGATGCGCGCCACGCTTCGGCGTTCCGCCGTCGCACTCGCAGTGGCTGTGGCCCTCGGACTTCCCGCGCTTGCATTCATCCGTTCGACGCGGATCGAGCACTCGCTCCTCACGCCGCTCGCCGACTGGAAGGTGCTCTTCGTCGGCGACAGTCCTTACCACCGCGTCACAGTACGGGAGCGCCGCGGCATGATGCGCATCCTGACGTTCGGGGCCGGCATCCAGTCGCGGATGTTGCTGAAGGATCCGCTCGGCGCGGGCGCGCCGTATACGGATGCCGCGCACATCTCACGGCTCATGCGGCCGAGCGTGCGCCGCGTCCTGATCATCGGCCTGGGCGGCGGAACGACGCCGAAGCAGTTCGTCAACTACTACCCCGACACGACCGTTGACGTCGTCGACGTCGACCCGGTCGTGGTCGACGTCGCGCGAAAATACTTCGGTGTGCAGCCGAGCGATCGCCTTCGCATTCACGTCGTGGACGGCCGCCTGTTCCTCAAGCGCTCGTCCGAAACGTGGGACCTGATCCTCATCGACACCTACACCACCAACCGTTACGGCGACACGATCCCGCCTCACTTCGTGACGCAGGAGTTCTTCCGCGAGGCTTCGCGGCACCTCAGCGACGGCGGCATCCTCCACTTTCACTACGCGCTCGGCGGCACGAGACTCCAGCCCGCACTGCAGAAAACGATCGCGACCGTCTTCGGATCGGTTTACGTGACCGGCGGCGAGATCCTGGCGAGCGACGTCGCGCTGATCACTTCGAAAGAGACCGCGCTGGAACGCGCCCGGAGCTCACCCGCCGGACGCCTGCCCAGTCTCGCAAGCTATCTCGACGGGATGCAGCCGTACACCCGCGCAGCCGATGACATCCCGCTGCTCACGGACGACTACGCGCCGGTGGATACGCTGCGCTGAGGCGGAACGCACAAAGACATCGTTGTATAATGCCGTCGTTCAGCAATTCCAGTAACAAGCGATTGGCGGGAGTGCGGGCATGCAGCTGTCAGGCAGATGCTATGGGCACATCCGTGTTGCCGAGCAGATCGGCGACGGCGGTATGGGCGCCGTCTACGCCGGCTTCGATGAGACGCTGCACCGCCGCGTAGCGCTCAAGGTCCTGCAGGACGAGCAGCGTCTCGATCCCGAGGCACGCGGACGCTTGATGCGCGAGGCCCGTTCGCTGTCGAGTCTCGATCATCCCAACATCTGTCGCATCCACGACTACATCGAGGCCGACGACGTCGATCTCCTGGTCCTGGAGTACATCGAAGGGAAGACGCTGCGCGCGGCGATCGAAGACAACTTGTCCCGCGCGGAGATGCTCCGCATCGCCATGGCCATCGCGGAAGCGCTCGTGGCCGCGCACCGCAAGGGAATCATCCATCGCGATCTGAAGCCGGAAAACGTGATGCTCACCGCGAACGGCGAGGTGCGCGTGCTCGACTTCGGCCTCGCGCGCTGGGTGGACGACCGCGCGCGCCATTCCTCCGCAAATCTCGTCGCCTCCGCTCCGACGCTCTCCATCGCGGATGCGTCGCGCACAGCCGCCCTCCGCACCGCGGTCGGGACCACGATGGGGACGCCGCTGTTCATGAGTCCCGAGCAGGCCCGCGGCGAAGAGCTCACACCCGCAAGCGACATGCACTCGTTCGGTCTGCTGCTGCAGACCCTATTCACCGGCGCGGACCCGTACCCGATGGATCTCTCGGCCCGCGAGGTGATGCTGCTCGCGGCCAGCAACAACTCCCTCCCCGTGTCGCGGTTGGACCGGCCGCTGGCGGGACTGATCGAGCAACTCAAGCAAATGGCGCCGACGGACCGTCCGACGGCGGCCGAGGCGCTGCGGCTTCTGCACGATCTCGAGGCGCGGCCGAAGCGGATCGCGCGACGCGCCGCCGCCAGCGTGGTGGCGCTGCTCGTCCTTCTGGGCATCGGCAAATACACGATCGACCTTCGTCGCGAGCGCGCGGCGGCCCTTGCCTCCGAGCAACAAGCCGTGGCCGCACGACACAAAGCGGCCGAGCATCGCGCGCAGGCCGAGGACCTGATCAACTTCATGGTGGGCGACCTGCGCAAGAAGCTCGAGCCGGTGGGACGCCTCGACCTGCTCGACGACGTCGGCGAGCGCGCTCTCGCCTATTCGGCCTCGCTGCCGTCCGAGCTCATGACCGCCGAGGAGCTCGCGCGCAATGCAAAGGTGCTCCACCAGCTCGGCGAGGTGCGCATCGCGCAGGGCCGGCTGGCGGAAGCGTCGTCGATCTTCACGCGGTCTCTGTCGATGGCCACGGCCGCGTCGAAAAAGGACGCGACGAATCAGAACGCACAACTCGCGGCGATGACCGGGCATTACTGGGTCGGCCAGGCGGCGTCGCTTCGCGGCAACGCCGCGGATGCGTTGCGCGAGTGGGAACTGTATCTCGCGACCGCGCGCCAGCTTTCGTCCGCGCATCCGGAGAATGAGGAGTACCGGATGGAACGCGCCTACGGGCATGCGAACGTTGGAACGCTGCTGATGAATGCGGGAAGGTTCGACGAGGCGGGTAAGCATCTCCAGGACGCGTTGCAGATCAAGCGCGCGCGGCTCGCGCGCGATCCCGGCAACGTCGAGTGGCTCGCGGACCTGGCCGGCACGATCAACAAGCTCGGCATCAACCTGCAGAAGACGGGCAACCTTCGGGGCGCACTGCAGCAGTTCCGGGAGCAGGAGAGAATCGCCCGACAGCTGCTGGCGACCGACCCGGACAACGCCCAGTGGAAGCAGCGCGCATCGACCACGCACGCGTTCGTCGCGTCCGTTCTGCTGAGCATGGGCGACGTCGATGCGGCAGAGCGTGAATATCAGGAGGCGCTGCGCATCGACAGCTCGCTGACGGCCAATGATCCCGAGAACGCGAACTGGAAACGCAACTTTGCCGTCACCACGGCTCGCGTCGCCGCGTTGCTCGCTCTCCGCGGCGATACCACGAAGGCGGAAGCCGGCTTCTCGCGCGCGCAATCGCTTTTCGAAGATCTCGTGCGGCGCGACCCGGATCGCATCTTGTTCAAGAATGATCTGGCCATGACGAGCGCGAGGCAGGCGATGAGCCGCCTGCATCGCGGCGACGTCCGCGGCGCGAAGAAAGCATGGAGCCGCATCGGTGACCTTGCGGCCGGTGATACGCCCGCGCGCCAGGCGGAGGTGCTGCTCGCCGGGATCGCGGTCGCGAGCACCGCGGGCGATGCCGTGGAGCTCGACGCGCTGCGCCGGCGGACCGAAGCGTTGTTCGCGGTCCCGCCCCTGAAGACGTCGTCCGATCCCGAGGTGCTGGCGCTGCGCGCCCGGCTGCTCTTCGCGACCGGACGCGCGAGCGACGCGGCGCCGCTCATCGCGAAGCTCGATGCAGGCGGCTATCGCCAGCCCGATTACGAGTGGACGCTTCGCCGCCAATGACGGCGGCGAGCGAATGTTGAGAGGAGACGAGATGGCAACGACAGGGGCGGTGAGTGTGACCTTCAATAAGATGGCGGACGGAACCTACCAGTTCGGATTCGATCCGGTTCAGCTCACGACGCTGACGGCCGCGTCACGCGGCACGCAGTACACAGTGACCCTCCAACTGACGAGCAACATGCCGGATGCCGAGTTCAACTCCTTCCTGCTGACCCGCTCACCCGGGCCGGCCGGTCTGATGGCCGGCGGCCACGGCACGAAGACGTTCGTGGTGACGTTCACGAACGACGGAGCCCTGGTGCTGGATTATGAAGTCAGCGTCACGGCGGACGGCAAGCGGTTCACCTCTACCGATCCCGAGGTCGACATCCCGCCGCCGAGCTGAGACTCGTACATCCCGACGGTGGTCGCGGCACGCGATTTTCTATAGTCTACGCGCCGCCGTCATGACCAAGTTCTACATCACCACCGCCATCCATTACGTCAACGACGATCCCCACATCGGCCACATGTACGAGAACATCGTGGCCGATGTGATCGCCCGTCATCGCCGGCGCATGGGAGACGACGTCCGCTTCCTCACCGGCACGGACGAGCACGGCCAGAAGGTCGAGCGCGCCGCTGCGAAGGAAGGCATTCCTCCAATCGAGCTCGCGGACCGCGTCGTGAAGACTCACCACCGCGTCGACGAGTTGCTGAACATCTCGTACGACGACTTCATCCGCACGACGGAGTCGCGCCATCGCATCGGCGTGCTCGAGATCATCCGCCGCATCCGGGAGCACAACCCGGACGACATCTACCTCGGCGAGCACTCCGGCTGGTACTGCCAGAGCGAGGAGACGTTCATCCCCGAGAATCAGGTCAAAGACAGTGTCGACCAGGACGGCCACAAGGTTGAGTGGACGACGGAGAAGAACTACTTCTTCAAACTCTCGCGCTACACACAGCCTTTGCTGCAGCACTACCGCGACCATCCCGGCTTCCTGTGGCCGGAGACGCGCATGCGCGAGGTGCGCACTTTCGTCGAGCAGGGACTCAGAGACCTGTCGATCTCGCGCAGCTCCATCAAGTGGGGCATCCCCTTCCCCGGTAATCCGGATCACGTGATCTACGTCTGGATGGAAGCGCTGACGAATTACGTGTCCGCTCTCGGCTTCGGCAGCGAACATAGTGAGCTGTTCGACAAATACTGGCCCGCCGACATTCACCTCATCGGCAAGGACATCGTTCGCTTCCACACCGTGTACTGGCCGGCGTTTCTGATGGCCGCGGGCGTGGAGCTGCCAAAGCGCGTCGTAGGCCACGGTTTCTGGCTCCGCGACCAAGTGAAGATCTCCAAGTCGCTCGGCAACGTCGTGCGGCCCTACAACATCATTGAAGACTTCGGTCCCGATCCGCTGCGCTACTACGTGCTGCGCGAGATGGTGTTCGGCCACGATCAGGACTACTCCGATCAGTCGCTCCTCACCCGTTACAACGCCGACCTCGCGAACGGCCTCGGCAACGCGCTCTCCCGCGCAATCAAGATGTCGGACAGCTACTTCGGCGGGAAGACGCCGCCCGAGCGATGTACCGACAACGACCTGCTGAGGAAGGCCGAGACGATCGTGCCGCAATTCCTGCGGCACATGGACGATTTCGCGTTCAACCGCGCGCTCGAGGTCGCGTGGGAGCTGGTGACGGCGATCGACGGATACATCGTCGCGCGCGAGCCGTGGAAGCACTTCAAAGAGAAGGGCGCGGACACGGGACTGTCGCGCGTCATCTGGAACACGCTCGAGGCGCTGCGCATCGTCTGCACGATGGCCGCGCCGTTCATGCCCGGAACGATGCGGGAGGCGCTCGCGCGTCTCGGCGCCGATCCGGATCGCATCGAGGCCGATGCATTGCGCTGGGGAGGGCTCCCGGCGGACGTGCCCGTGCGCGTCGCCGATCCGATCTTCCCGCGCGTCGACGTCGCCCAGTACACCGGAGGAGTGAAAGTGGAAGAACAGAAGCCAGCCGAGGCGCCCGCCGCGCCCCCGATCGAGACGACGCAGGCCACGCCGCCGGACAACCCGAAGATCTCGATCGATCAGTTCATGGCGGTTGACTTGCGTGTCGCCGACGTGAGAGCGGCGGAGCGCGTCCCGAAGTCGAAGAAACTCATCAAGATGACGGTGTTCACCGGCGAGGACGAGCGAACGATCGTGGCCGGCATCGGGACGAAGTACGAGCCGGAAGAGCTCGTCGGGCGGAAGATCGTCATCGTCGCGAACCTCCAGCCGGCGAAGCTGATGGGGGTGGAATCGAACGGAATGGTGCTGGCCGCTTCGATGGACGGAGAGCCGACCCTCCTCAGCGTGGACGCGGGAGTGCCGGCGGGAACGAAAGTAAAATAGCAGAGCTTTCCAAATAGGTGCTGACGCGGCGCAGGTCCGGACCTACATTGACTTCGTCGCTGCTACGCACCGGAGAAATCGTCAGCGACCCAGCCGCCGCGCTCGTGCGCGATGCCCCGCTTCCCCCGGCCAGGGAAGCGGGTTTTTCATTTTGAGGGACGATCAGCGCGCGCGGCAAAGCTCGAAGTGCGACATGAAGGCGCGTATCGCATTCTCGTCAGCGACTTCGGATCCCTCGGGCCCGAACCAGACCGCGGTGCGCTCCTTTTTCCGGCCGGGGCAATCGATCAGCATCAGCGCCAGCAGACCGTTGACGGCCACATCGTCTTCCTCGACGCGGCCGCGGACGACGCGGTAGTGGATCTTCTGGCCAGTCGTCTCGATCACGCCGCGACGAACCTCTTCTCCGGCGCGCAGGTGGACGTCGATGATCTCCGCGTCCGCGGGTGCGTCGGCATCACCGCGGAAGAACTTTTCGATCGGGAGCGATGATGCGGCGTGGAGCGACTCGGTGAAGACGAAGCCGCGCTTGTCGTACCCGAAGACGCCGCCCCGCTCGTCCGGTGCGCGGTCGGAGAGGCAGACATGGGTCAGCAGCGGGATCTCGAACGTCGCGGAGACAGGATAGTAGCCTCGCGGAAGCGCCTTGGCGCCGAGCATCTTCCGGGCGGTCTCCGCGCGCAGCCGCGGATTGGTCGCGCGCTCCTCGATCGCCGAGGTGAGCTTCCGCGTGCCGTAGCGCCAGAGAAGAACCGCCCCAGCCGCGAGGATGGCGATCACGAACAGACAGCCGCCGAGAAGCCATGGCCAGATCGGGCGCGAGCGTGGTGGCGTGTTGCCATTCATGGGCCGCAGTGTATGAAACAGCCGCCACAAAGCGAAAGGGCCTTCGAATACTCGAAGGCCCTTTCAGAAAATATATCCCGGCGGCGTCCTACTTTCCCACGCAGTTGCCCACGCAGTATCATCGGCGATGCAGAGCTTAACTGCCGTGTTCGGAATGGGAACGGGTGTGACCTCTGCTCTATGACCACCGGAAACTCGAGTTCTGGTTGGTACAGCTGTTAGCTGTTTGTTGCAGCTCTTAGCTGTTAGCTATTAGCTCTTAGGAGTACGGCTGGGTGTTTCTCCTAAGAGCTAAGAGCTAACAGCTAATAGCTTTTCATTGAATATGGGACGTAGCGAGTGCCACAGGAACATGCAGACAACATGAAATCAAGGCAATTATGGTCAAGTCAAACGACCGATTAGTACTGGTCAGCTGAGAGCATCGCTGCTCGTACACATCCAGCCTATCAACGTGGTCATCTACCACGGGTCTTCAGGGAGAACTCATCTTGAGGTTGGCTTCTCGCTTATATGCTTTCAGCGATTATCCTTTCCCGACTTAGCTACCGAGCGATGCCGCTGGCGCGACAACTCGTACACTAGAGGTCAGTGCTTCCCGGTCCTCTCGTACTAAGGAAACCTCCTCGCAATTCTCCTCCGCCCACAACAGATAGGGACCGAACTGTCTCGCGACGTTCTGAACCCAGCTCACGTACCGCTTTAACCGGCGAACAGCCGGACCCTTGGGACCTGCTCCAGCCCCAGGATGCGATGAGCCGACATCGAGGTGCCAAACCCTGACGTCGATGTGAACTCTTGGTCAGGATCAGCCTGTTATCCCCGGCGTACCTTTTATCCTTTGAGCGATGGCCCTTCCATACAGAACCACCGGATCACTAAGGCCTGCTTTCGCATCTGCTCGACTTGTAGGTCTTGCAGTTAAGCTCCCTTCTGCCTTTGCACTCGACGGCTGATTTCCAAACAGCCTGAGGGAACCTTCGCGAGCCTCCGTTACACTTTGGGAGGCGACCGCCCCAGTCAAACTGCCCGCCTGGCAATGTCCCGGACCCGGATCACGGGCCTCGGTTAGAACTTCGGTACTGTAAGGGTGGTATTTCACCGGCCTCTCCACCGAACCTAGCGGCCCGGCTTCAAAGAGTCCCACCTATCCTACACATACAGCACCAAAGTTCACTGCCAGGGTGCAGTAAAGGTGCACAGGGTCTTTCCGTCTAGTTGCGGGTAGCTGGCATCTTCACCAGCGCTACAGATTCGCTGAGCCCCTCGTGGAGACAGTCCCCAAATCGTTACTCCATTCGTGCAGGTCGGAACTTACCCGACAAGGAATTTCGCTACCTTAGGACCGTTATAGTTACGGCCGCCGTTTACCGGGGCTTCGGTTCGCAGCTTCGCCCACCTTTCGGCAGACTAACCGCTCCCCTTAACCTTCCGGCACCGGGCAGGAGTCAGACCCTATACGTCGTTTTCGACTTAGCAGAGCCCTGTGTTTTTGATAAACAGTCGCTTGGGGCATTTCACTGCGACTTACCAGTCGCTTCGGTTCGCGAGGAACCTAACGACAGCAAGCACACCTTCTTCCGAAGTTACGGTGCTAATTTGCCGAGTTCCTTCACGAGGGATCACTCACGCGCCTTGGAATTCTCTTCCCGTCTACCTGTGTCGGTTTACGGTACGGTCGTCCCGTGCCTGAAGCTTAGAGGGTTTTCTTGGCAGCCTGGAATCAGTGACTTCGCCCAAAAGAGGGCTCGTACTCGCTTCTCGGGTTTAACCAGACGGATTTGCCTATCCAGTCACCCTACCAGCTTCAACCCGCACTTCCGTTCGCGGGCTCACCTATCCTCCTGCGTCACCCCATCGCAGCACGGTCCGGTACAGGAATGTTGACCTGTTTCCCATCGACTACGCCTTTCGGCCTCGCCTTAGGGACCGACTGACCCTGAGCGGACGAACCTTCCTCAGGAAACCTTAGACTTACGGCGAGTGTGATTCTCACACACTTTATCGCTACTTGTGCCGGCAGAGTCTCTTCTGAACGGTCCACCAGTCCTCGTCGGTCTGACTTCACTCCGGTTCAGAATGCTCTCCTACCACCAACTGGATCCGAAGATCCCGTTGATCCGCAGCTTCGGTATCACGCTTGAGCCCCGTTACATTGTCGGCACGGAGCCACTTGACCAGTGAGCTATTACGCTTTCTTTAAAGGGTGGCTGCTTCTAAGCCAACCTCCTGGCTGTCTGTGCGTCTCCACATCCTTTTCCACTTAGCGTGAATTTGGGGACCTTAGCTGGCGGTCTGGGTTGTTCCCCTCTCGACGACGAAGCTTATCCCCCGCCGTCTGACTGCCGCATATTGCATTAGTGGCATTCGAAGTTTGGTTGGATTCAGTAACCCGGTAAGGCCCCTAGTCCATCCAGCGCTCTACCACCACTATGGTCACTGCGACGCTATCCCTAAAGATATTTCGGAGAGAACGAGCTATAACGGAATTTGATTGGCCTTTCACCCCTAGGCACAGCTCATCCAAGCTGTTTTCAACCAACACTGGTTCGGACCTCCACCTGGTGTTACCCAGGTTTCATCCTGGCCATGCCTAGATCATCCCGCTTCGCGTGTACTCCCAGCGACTATGTTCGCCCTATTCAGACTCGCTTTCGCTACGGCTCTGCAAATTGCTTCGCCTTGCCCCTGAGAGTAACTAGCCGGCTCATTATGCAAAAGGCACGCGGTCCCACATTCTGGATTGCTCCAGCATAGTGGTTCCACTGCTTGTAGATTGACGGTTTCAGGTACTATTTCACTCCCCTAACAGGGGTTCTTTTCACCTTTCCCTCACGGTACTAGTGCGCTATCGGTCACAGAGTAGTCTTTAGCCTTGGAGGATGGTCCCCCCAGATTCCCACAGGGTTCCACGTGTCCCGTGGTACTCGGGTACCCGCTCGGAGCCGCTTGCCTTTCGCCTACAGGACTGTCACCTTCTCTGGTGAGCCGTTCCGGACTCTTCGACTAGACATTCGGTTTATCACTCCATATGAGCAGGCCCCACAACCCCGGCCACCCGAAGGCAACCGGTTTGGGCTCTTCCGCGTTCGCTCGCCGCTACTGACGGAATCTCGTTTGATTTCTCTTCCTCGAGGTACTGAGATGGTTCACTTCCCTCGGTTCGCCCCTACGAGCCTATGTATTCAGCCCGCGGTCACTGGACATGACTCCAGTGGGGTTGCCCCATTCGGAAATCCCCGGATCAAAGCGTGCTTGCCGCTCCCCGAGGCATATCGCTGCTTGCCACGTCCTTCATCGCCTCTCTGTGCCAAGGCATCCACCGTCAACCCTTAGTAACTTGACCATAAAGTGCCTTGATCTCATGCGATCTGCAGTTCCACCACGTTAGAAAAAACGCGTGTTATGCATCTCTATCTACTTACCCATATTCAATTGTCAATGAAACATCGGGCGTCGATGCCCTGAAAACTGAACAGGAAAGACAGGAGGACAAACGTTTGCTTCGGCATTGCGCCTCAGCAGATTCCTTTCGACCTCAGGTGACACTCTACGACACCTAACCGATGTCGATCGCGACCTCGTTTTGATCCGAGGCGAGAGAGCTCCTTAGAAAGGAGGTGATCCAGCCGCAGGTTCTCCTACAGCTACCTTGTTACGACTTCACCCCAATTACCGATCACACTTTAGGCGGCTGCCTCCCTTGCGGGTTA